>JBMSEL010000044.1:0-11635 GCA_049412325.1 Candidatus Poseidonia sp. | reverse complement strand
GCGAGAACCTCAACATCACCATCTTCCGTGGCGGTGCAGAGGTCTGGACGAACCAATTCACCGGAATTCAAGAAGGGGAACAAAACGTGCCCTTCGCCTTCGCTGTGACCGAGGAACACAAGGAATGGGACGGACGAGATGACAACCCTATCATTGAGGTAACTATGAAACTGAAAGGAAATGTGCAAACAAATGGGATCTTCTACACGGCCAATGAGCCCGCATGGTTTGCCATCAAACTCGGCACCGAGAGCCGTCTTGAGATCCCTATTGACCCCATTTCGTGGGAAGAGGGTTTCGAAATCACCGATGACGACATGATGGACGACATGGAAGACACGCCCGGATTCACCCTCGTCGCTGCATCCGCCGCCCTCGGTATGGCGCTGTTCGTCAATCAGCGTCGTGAACAGGACGCCGAGTGAACAGCGCTTGCTCAGCATTCATTGAGCGCCCCGGCGAATCTGCCCGGTGCATTTCCCTGAGTTGAGGCCTCAAAGGGCGTCCAGAACGGATGCAGCATTGAGCTCAACGTCCGAGCGATCACCGGTTTTGAAATTGATGAGACGGCCCACGCCGTTCTCCAAATCCTCTGGCTTCACGATCAGCAAGTGGCTGGCCCCAATGCCTTCGGTCCACTTGATGATGCGACCGTAGTTCTTCTTGGAAAGCAACAGTTCCACACGCGCACCGGCTTCTCGAAGGGAGGCGACGAGCGGCAAGAGTGGCATGTGGTCGGCCTTGTTGGGGGCGATGGCAATGTGGGGGCGTGCCTCTGCTTCACCTGGGACTGCTTCCTCTCGACCGGCTGCTTCGGCTTGGGCCTCAAGGGCGAGGAGGACACGGTCAAAGCCCAAGCCGAACCCGCAACACGGGTCCAAATCAGGCAAGCCAAACAGGTGGAGCAGTTTGTAGGAACCGCCGCCAAGGACCTGGCCTTCACCGCCGAGTTCCTCCACCTTGACCTCAAACACCATGCCGGTGTAGTAGTCAAGTCCCCGAGCGACCGTCAAGTCCACCGCCATGGCCGGGGGAGCAGGCGCAAGGGCAGCGAGGGCGGTGAGCGTGATTTCGAGCTCATCAAGCGCTTCCAGCGAAACGCCGTCCATGCTTGAGAGAAGTTCACGAGCAGGCCCCAACGTCTCCATGCCACCTTCCAGGGAGGCGAGCGCTCGCAGGGGCTCTGCATTGGTTGGGTCAAGCCCATGGGTGGAGAAGAGTTCAGCCAAACCTGCATCGTCGCCTTTGTCGAGCAAGCGCATGGCGCTGGCGATGGGTGGCTCGCCGGTGGAAGCGTCCACTTCGCTGGAGAGACCAAGGCCGGTCAAGGCGTCCTTGAGCACGCCCACGTGGCCGATGCGAATCTCCCAACCCTCAAGGCCGGTGGCATGGAGCATGTTGACCGCCAAAGCCAGCACTTCGGCCTCAGCCAACGGTCCGGAAGCCCCGATAAGTTCCACACCGTACTGGAAAAACTCGCGGTAGCGGCCGGTTTTGAACTCCTCATAGCGGTAGCACTGACCATAGTAAGACAGACGAAGCGGCTTGGTGTCCATACGCATTTCTTCAGCGACCATGCGCATGACGGGGGCCGTCAATTCAGGGCGCAAGGTCAAATCACGCTCGCCCTTGTCCTGAAAGGCATAGAGCTGATTGATGACGCCCGGGCCAGACTTGGCGGTGAACAATTCAAGCGATTCAAACACGGGCGTTTGAACCCGAGAAAAACCGTGGCGCTGCGCCACATCTTCGAGCAGGTGCTCGAGCGCCAATCGACGCTTCATCGCAGCGGGCGTGAAGTCCCGGGTCCCGCGAGGTCGTTGCACCATCAATCCTGTCGTGCCGTTCAGGCTTCAAGACCCCTTCGCCTTCAACACGAGAGCCAGAAGGGATTCCCGACTACTCTTCTTCCCAAGCAGCCTCGCCCCAGAGGTCCTCGCCGTCCTTCAACCCCCACGAGGGGACATCGTCGGTTTCGGATGACTTGGGTGCCTGGTCCACTGAGTTTTCGTCTTCGGTGGTTGACCCACTTTCGGCTTCATCGTTCGCCTCGGATGGGGTCGATTCCTCCAGGGGTTGGGCGGCCACCGCATCCAAGTCGGGCGCCTCGGGCACATCGGGCAGAACGATCTCGTCCTTCCCTGCAATTTCTTCGAGTTTCTCAATCAGTTCCCAATCGGGTTCCTCAGCGCCGGGCTGGACGCCCTTGTCCTGTCGCACCTCGACGAGTTCGGCCGCGTTGAGCACGTCATCGTCGCTCGCCACCTCTTCACTCAGTGCTGTTTGGTCCAACGGACGGAGGGCAGCGTTGGCGTCTTCACCCTTGGCTTCGAAGGTGGTGGATGCAGCAGGGGCTGAGACACCCAACGACTTCCATGCATCCTTGACTTCGGTCGAGGCAGGAATCACAGCACGCGCTCGTTCCTCGGCCTTGCGCCGCTCGTAGGCCGCCTTCAGTTCGGCCTCTTCTTGCTCGGCCCGCATGCGGGCCTCCACCTCTCGCCAGGTCTTCCGCTCTTCCTTGAGGCGATTTCGTTCTTCCTGACGCTCGATCATCAAGGGCGTAGGTTGGTCGTAGCGTTTCCAAAAGAAGTAACTCACGCCGATGAAGAGGAGGGAGATGATGAGCCCGGTCGTGAGCGTCTCCCACAACTCGCTCATGGAGCCTCACCTTCAGTCCGCCAGTTCTGCGTCGACGGAGGCGGCCAGATGCTCAAATCCAGCAATGACATCGCCCACTTGACCGATGAGGTCGTCGGAGCCACCAGGAAGTTCGGAGATGTCGGCGTCGGCACCTTCGGGCACGTTCCGGAACAAGGGTCGCTCGATGAGCTTCCGATTGAGGCCAATGAACAACGCAGCGACCACACCCCAGAACAGGAGAATGATGGTCAAGCCCTTCGGGTTCGAGGGGTCCCAGACGTTGGGTGTGTTGGCGATCATGTCGGAGAAGTACGACGCCATGAGCACGAAGAACAAGATGGGGAAGGCGATGTAGATCAGCACGTCCCACCAGCGACCGACTTCCAAGTCGTTGTCCCCGGTGTTGATGAAGTCATCACGGAAGGCCGAAACACCGATGCCGAGGTAGCCGGCGAAGCCCGGCGGAGCCGTACCTTCGTCAACGGCCGTTCGCCACTTGATGTAGCCATACTTCCAAATCGAGAAGGCGATGAACAGACCTGAGAACATCAAGCCATAGCCCCAAATGTGGTCCTGAACTTCAAGGAATTCAGGGAAGGCCACGCCGGAACTGTCGAGTTGAATCCAAAGGATGGCGGAAGGCAAGCCGAAGATGAAGATGGCCAAACCGGTGATGAGCACGGAGCGTTCTCGCTCGTAGCCGTGGTCAACGAAGTTTCGGACACAGAGCTCGACGGTGGAGATCATCGAGGTGAGGGCAGCAAAGGACAGAGCGAGGAAGAACATCGCCGTCATGATGAGCGGCCCAATGGCCCCACCGGGAGCCTGGGCAAACACTTCGGGAAGGGCGAGGAAGGTGATGGCGGAGGAACCACCGGTCACCGTAGCCAAGGGGTCGGGGTTGACCGCAAAGATGGCCGAGAGCACCGCCAAACCAGCGATGATGGAGATGCTGTTGTTGGCCAGTCCCATCGTGAAGGCGTTGAGCACCGTGTCCTCGTCTTTACTCATGTAGACGGCGTAGGTGATGCACATGCCCATGCCGGCTGAACAGGACCAGGCTGATTGCGACAGGGCATTGATCCACACTTCCGGCTCAAACAACATGTCGAAATCCACGGTGAACATGAACAGCGCGCCGTCGAGGCTGCCGTCGCTGAGGTCCATCCACAGCGAGAGGAAGAGGGTGAGGAAGAGCAGGGCGAACAGGGAAATCATGAGGTAGAAGTTGACTTTTTCAATCGCTTTCGCACCCTTCCAAATGGTCCCCAGTACCAACAAAATAACGAGGAACTGGAAGAAGATGACTTGCCCCGGCGATTGCAGGAAGGCATTCCACACCTCGGTAGTGTCCACTGTTTCGCCGCTGAGTGCACCGGTGATGCCGAGTTGGAAATACTTCAGCGTCCAGCCCGAAACCACGGCGTAATAGAAGCCGATGGCGGTGGAAATCCACGCCGTCCACAGCCCCATCCATGCAAATCGGCGACCGGCAAAAATACGGAAGGTTCCGATGGTTCCGGTTCGGCTTCGCTTCCCCATGGCGTATTCAGCAATGACGAGGGGAATTGACCATGCAAACAGGAAAATCAGCCACGGGATGAGGAAGGTACCGCCACCGTTCGCGCCCACCATGCGGGGGAATCGCCAAATGTTGCCGGTACCGATGGCCGCACCGATGGACGCAAAAATCAGACCGAGACGGCCGTTGAACTGGTCGCTTTCTCCCATGCGACCACCTCAGTCCTCCCCGAGTTGGCCGACTTCAACCGACTCGAGAGGAGGACCAGTTTCGAAGACCTTGTCTTCGTCATCATCACCGAGCATGATGCGCAGGGCCACCGCCAACCCACCCCACACGAAGGTGGCGACAAGTGAGAAGGTGAAGAAGGCCCCAAAGACACTGCCGAAGGCTGCGCGGTAGGTCACATCGAGAACGTAGTAGTCGCCATCGGCCGGGTACTGATAGAGGTCAGCACCGCCCAGCGTGGACACCGTTGCCTTGTAGTGGACTTCACCGGTAGCGGTTTCGGACACCGGCAGTTCAGCCCGAAGCAAGGTGCCGTTGCCGGCAGCCAGCGAACAGCCGCCTTCGACCATCTCCACGCCCGTGCTCTGCCAGGGCGTCGTGGACCACTCACGTGGGCCAAAGTCACTCTGCATTCGGCTGGGCTTGACTTGGCGCCACTGGACCTTCGTGTCCTTGGTGCTGTACGGGAACTGGTTGGAAACGCAGATTTCGATGGGGATGTCGCCCTCGTCGGGGATGTCGATCATCGTTGGCTGCTTGAGGTAGTTCTGCTGCGAGATGTTGGCGATTTCAAGGTCGGCACGCTCACGCGGGTTGTCGGCGATTTCGGCGATGTAGAACCCAAGACCGAGGTTGCGCACGGCGATGTGGTCGATGTCGTCCTCGTGCTGATGGAAGGCCGTACCGATTTCAGAGGTGTAGCAGTAGGAACCGTGGACGCCGTAGTGCCAGTCGCAGAAATCACCCGAAGTGGGGTAAAGCGAAGAGGATTGAAGGTTGGCGTATTGCGTCATGTCGGCCATCTGTTGGCCGTGGTACTCGAGCTGAACATGGTCGGGGCTCTGACAGTCCGTGCAGTGGCCCCACGGCCAAAGGATGAGTTCAGAGTAGGAGTGATGGGTCAGCGTGGACTTGAATTCGCTGGCACCGTCACCCACATCGTCGTTCATCTCGGTCAAGTCCTGAATGAACTTGGTCTCAGGCTCGGAGTTGCCGCCCCACCAGTCTTCGTCGGTGACACCGTCCGCGTCGTCGTCCTTGCCGTCGACGTGGTCTTCGTTGATTTGGCCATCACCGTCGTTGTCTCGGTCGTCCACTGGACCGTTGTACACATCGTTGTTTGAACCGTCAAGTTCCCCTTCTGATGGGGAACAGGTGCCCGGAATCAACGGACCGGTGGCACCCAACGGAGCACCCCATTCAAACTGGTAGTTTCGATTCAGGTCCACGCCATCGCAGTCTTCATCGACCTCTTCTTGGAGGTCGGGAAGCGGCGTTACACCCGTGAACGTGTTGTCTCGAAGGTTCTTCCTCCATCCGCCGCTTGGGCAGGATTCCCAAGCGGGGGCAGGACAAAACACCTCACGGTCGTAGATGTTGCCGTCGACGTTGAGCATCGGAACGATGTAGATTTCACGGGAGTTCACGAGGTCGGTGATCCACTGCTCGGAGTAGTCCTCGTCAACACCCTTGTCGCCAGGACCGCAGTTGGTGCCGTCGCCGTTGGAATCTTGGTATTCTGCGGCGAGCGCAAGGCAGTCGCCGTCGTCGTCAAGTTGTCCATCACCGTTGGAATCGCCCCATGTGTCCTCGTCCACTTGGCCGTCGCCGTCGTTGTCATAGCCGATGTTGTTGTAGGAGAAGGCGATGACTTCCAGTTGCATCATAGGGACGGTGTAGGACATCCACTCACGGGCGTGGTGGTTGCCGACGATGAGCACATCGTGGCGGTCCGGGTAATTGCCGTTGTCACCAACGAAGGGGTTGTAATCGCCGTCTTGCACGTCCTGTGTGATTTTCATCCACGGCGAGGAATGACCGTAGTACCAGCCTTCGTAAGCATCGGCCGTGACTTCCTCACCTCGGGCGTTTGTTCCACCGTTCATCCCTTCGTGGAACTCAAAAATGTCTGGATTCTCCTCAGCAAGGCGCTGCATGCGGACTTTCATCGTTTCATAGGAGTGGTATTCCTTGAACTGGAGTTGGCGCTCGTTTTCAGAGGCCCAAGGGAAGATGTCGTTGATGTAATCCTCGGACCAAATGTCCTCGGGAGCATCGCCGGTAGCAGGTTCCTGAGCGTAGGCGTTTTCGGCGACCGGTGCCGCAAAGGACAGCAGCAGAGGAAGAACGATGAGAAAGCCCAGCGTTGGGCGTGGAGCGGTCGAGCGAAGTGCAACGGGCGCGGCTGACGTCATGCTATCGTTGAGGCGACCCCGTTTCACCTCTTCAAGCGTTCGTGCCCACGGGGAGAAAATGAATGACGAGAGGAACCCCCCAAGGTCGGGAGGGAAGCGGAAAAAACAACCCACATGACCCGCTGGGCCCACCATGGACGGCCTATGGAACCCTGCTGCTGATTCAGCCCTTCGCAACGAATTCTTCGGCTTCTCGACCTACACCATGCTGGCCGTGCTCGGACTGTTGGTGATGATCTTCATCATGCGGCTGCTCACCATGCGCTTCGCCCCCACCGTGCTGGGTACCATCATTCGCTCTGAGGCCATCAAGGGCAAGACCGTTCAGGATTCGGACAAGGCGCTGGGCACCGCCGTCGGAGTGGGACTGGCCTATCTTCTGGTTGGCATCATGATCGACGACATGGAACGGGTCGGCTCACCCGTGCTCATGCCAGACCTCGCCGTGAGTTTCTTGCCCGGCATCCTCCAGTTCGTGGTGGCCATCGCCGTGGTGGTCTGGGCCTTCCGCTTGGTCAACATCGTTCACGACGTCGTCATGATGTTCGACACCGACGACCAGTTGGACGGCACGGAAAAGACCCTCATTTCTGCGCTTCAAAGCGTCCTGCGTTTCGCCATTATCTTCGTCGGTGCTGTCTTTGTGGCCGACTCCATGGGTTTCGACTTGACCTCGCTCATCGCTGGGTTGGGTATCTCCGGTCTGGCGCTGGCGCTGGCAGCCAAGGATTCCATCTCCAACTTCTTTGGTGCCATCACGGTGCTGCTCGACCGCCCGTTCAAAGTCGGCGACTGGATCATCGTTGGAGCCGCCGAAGGCGAAGTTATCGAAATCAACCTGCGGACCACCCTGATTCGGACCTCGGCCGACACCATCATCACGATGCCCAACGCCAACCTGGTCAACACACCCGTGGAAAACGTCGGCAAGCGACGCTGGCGCCGATGGCAAACTCAACTCCATCTCGACATCAACGCTGACGGCGAAGCCGTTGACACCTTCTGTGAGCGCGTCCTCAAGGCCATTGAAGACCACCCCAAGACCCTCAAAGAAGAAGCGTCCTTCTGTCAGGTCAGCATGATCTCCGCCACCTCGCTGGATGTTGACCTCAATCTCTACTGGGACGTCTCTGGCGGAGTTGAAGAGCGACAGGAACGAGCCAAGCTCATCATCCAAATCAAGAACATCGCCGAAGACCTCGGCATTGAGTTCTACGACGGTCGTGTTCGCCAACAACGCTGATTCAGAACGGTGGCGGCATACGGCGCTGGTACACCACATGCGCAGCCACGGCGACGCCTACGGAGCCAAGAATGAAGGGCACCTGGACGGGTCCTGAGCCGATGAGAACGGCGGCCACGGCCGCCAAGATTCCGCCGCGACGCACGGCGTGAACCGTTCGCAATTCACCGAGCCTTGCTTGAATTCGAGAGACGTCAAGGAGCCATCGGTCGCACTGACGGGCTTGGTTGTCCAAGCCAAACGCACGTGCCTCGGCCAGCATCAACAACATCGCATGGTAACGCCAAATCCAGACACCACCGTTCACCGTGGACATCGAAGCATCAGAGGTCCATCCTGCAGGAACGCTGCTTCCCCACGCCCGGTAGAACGCCTCTCTGTCCTCGGCGGTGGCGAAACCGTTTCTCAATGAAAGGCGCTGTTCCATCATGGCGACCGTCGCAACACCGGGCAGTCGTTCATCGGGCGCAAGCAAGTGGTCCACCAGCGCCCGAGGATGCGGGAGCAGGACCGCTTTCTCATCGTGTTGCCCGAAACCATCCGATGCCATGTTGGTCGAAGGCAAGCCGACGACGTGTTTGGTGTGCGGCGCTCGCCATAACGTGGTGGTTTTGAGCTCGTCTTCAATCGCTTTGAGCCGTTCGTTCCACCTTCGTTCGGTGTTGGGTGTCGCTTCAGGAACGAGGGCAGCGTGGACGTTGGCGACCGTGGTGACAAGTTCGATGGATCGACGCTCGGTTTCCTCAGCATCATGCAGCGTGTGCATGGGAAACACGGCGACGAGGTCGCCCCGATCGCTGTACTGGCCGGCCACCGGCAACAGGAGCGGTGCGTCTGCAAGCAGGTTTGCCCAGGGTTTGTGGAGGGCGAGCGCCGAAACATCTCGCCCCGTCTGGAACGGGTAAAGATGGGCCACCCATGCACCGTTGAGATGAACCTCAATGCCCCAGCGATGCTCTGCGATGACCTCAACTGCATGCACATCATTCGGCCAAGCGCCCCAACGTCCCGTGGCCTCTTGGTTCCACCAATCCGCCGACAGAGCCGCAGTATACTCCCATCCGTGAATGCGCCCCCACGGACTTGGAAGACCCTCCGCAAACGTGCTGGGCTCGCAGGGTCGGTCCACCAAGGCAGCGGGGTACCAAGGCGGTAGGGTCTCGTCGTTGGACGACGATGGAGAGCCCGCTGCCATGCTTGAGCGAAGGTAAGCGTCCCTTCAAACATGACGGCCTCGTCGTTCGAGAGAGAGGGGAGCAATCAAACACCGTATGCGCACGCAACCGGGTGGAGGGCAGGCATGGGCATCTCGGAACGCATGGGTGATGTGCTCGGCCAAGCGGTCGAGGCCAAACTCCTGCGAGAAGTCCAAGAACACCCCCTCAAAGTCAATCATCTCGCCATCATCATGGACGGGAATCGACGGTTTGCGTGGCGCAGCAACATCGCCACCGGGCTGGGTCACCGCATTGGCAAAGAGAAGCTTGAACGGGTGCTCGACTGGGTGTTGGAACTCAACATCCCCTGGTTCACCGTTTACGCCCTGTCCACCGAGAACCTCAACCGACCGCAAGGTGAACTCGACGTGTTGTTCGACCTCTACGTCGAGGGCCTCAGGGACATCGCCGACGACGAGCGCATTCACGACAACAACGTGCGCGTGAACATCATCGGCCGACGGGAACTCTTGCCAGAGCGGGTCATCGAAGCCATCGACTACGCCGAGTCCAAGACCGCCGATTACGATGATTTCGTGTTCACCGTCTGCTTGGCCTACGGCAGCCGAGAGGAGATGATCACCGCCATCCAGACCATCGCCAAAGACTACGCTGCAGGCGATATCTCGCTGGACGACATCGACCAAGATGCCGTTTCCAAGCGCCTCTACACCGCCGACATGCCCGACCCCGACCTCGTGATTCGCACCAGCGGCGAAGAGCGCATCTCCAATTTCCTCCTGTGGCAAATGGCCTACTCCGAACTCTACTTCACGGACGTGTTTTGGCCTTCCTTCGCCAAGAAAGACCTGCTCAAAGCCATTCGAACCTACCAGGAACGCGGTCGCCGCTACGGTGAGTGAGATGGCGACCTGCGACGAATGCAACGGCTGGCTCAACCCTGCACTGGCCGCTGACGCCGCTGTCCGGAGGGGTGAGACCGTCCTGTTGATTCAGCGAAAACATCCGCCAATGAAGGGTGCCTGGGCCCTGCCGGGCGGCTTTGTTGACCAGGGCGAAGACCCGATTCACGCTGCGGTACGCGAACTCGAGGAGGAAACGGGCCTCATCGGGACCGAACCAACCCTGCTGATGGTGATGGGCGACCCCGACCGGGACCCACGCAAGCACATCGTCAGCGTCGTCTATGAAATCCAGGTCAGCGACGACCAAACGCCCACGGCCGGCGACGACGCTGCCGACGCCAAGTTCTGGCCCATCGAGACGGTGTTCAGCGGCGAGTTGACGCTGGCGGGCGACCACCTACAAATTCTGACCAACTGGCTCAAGTCCTGACACGGTGTTGGCGTTCTGCATGAGAGGAGGCATTCGACCTCTGTTCGAACGGCTCAGTTGAAGTTCTCATCCGATCTGATGAAACCACCGTTGACCGCCTTCGCAACGGCAACCAGAGCAAAGATGACCGCTGCAACCAGCGCAATCATCGTCCCACTGCCCGTGTCGTATTCGGCAGAAAGATACAGACCGAGCAAGACCGAGCCCAAGCCAAACACCTGCGTCAACATCATGCATTGACGGAAACTGGTACCGATAAGCTTCGCTGTTGCTGCTGGTGTGACCAACAACGCTGTGACCAAGAGGGTCCCCACGACCTGGACCATGCTCACCACGACCGCTGCCGTGATGACGCTGAAGAGCAAACCAATGTTCTGTACCGGAAGCCCCTGAATGCGAGCAGCGACGGGATCGATGGCGACAGCGAGTAATGCATTTCGTA
The DNA here is from genome assembly GCA_049412325.1 of Candidatus Poseidonia sp. GTDB lineage: Archaea > Thermoplasmatota > Poseidoniia > Poseidoniales > Poseidoniaceae > Poseidonia. The sequence continues at coordinate 849 of JBMSEL010000044.1, read as the reverse complement.
AGAAGCCCATCAACACCATCGAGGACAAACAAAGCACGGCAATGAGGTCGAGGCTTTCCTCATCGATGAGCAGCAAATTTCCGAACAGATACCCTTCAATGTCGGTGGTGATGCCTCCACCACCGATTCGCAAGACCACCAAGCCAAGCGCAAGCATACCGGTGAGGAAGATGGCAATCGATGCATCACCGCTGAGCATGTTTCTCGCCTGCATTTCATGGATGAGAATGGCTGCAATGATGCTGAAGACCAGAGCGTACCAGAGTGGAGAGGTTGCTCCAAGAACAATGCCAACAGCAACGCCCCCGAATGAAACGTGAGCCAGTCCGTCGCCGATCAGGGCCAAGTTTTGCACCAAGAGGTAGGACCCCAAAATGCCAGCTATCACCGTGACAAGTACGGCTGCGAGGAGGGCTCGTTGGAACATTTCAAGGCTGAAAAAATAGGGAAAAATGTCCCCCGGGACGTACGGTGCGACCGCTTCCATGAGCGGTGAAACCATCTCCAACAGCATGACGCCGATGCCCATCAGACCACCTCTCCTGATGCGTGATGATGGTCATGAGCATGATCGTGCATGTGATCGTGGACGGGCTCAATGCCTCGTAAGTCTGCAAGTTCAGACAAGCCAGGAAATTCTTCCGTATTGCCATCAAACTGGATGGTTTCCTCAAGGTAGATCATCCGATGGGCTGTTTGACGAATGGCTGCAAGGTCGTGTGATACCATCAAGATGGTCTTCGCCTCGTCGTGGCAGAGTTGATCCAGAAGTTTGAGCAAAGCGTTGCGAGAGGCACGGTCGATGCCAACCAATGGCTCGTCGAGAAGAATAAATTCTGCTTCTGAGGC
>JBMSEL010000077.1:0-2503 GCA_049412325.1 Candidatus Poseidonia sp. | reverse complement strand
GATGAAGACTTCGAACTGGACGGCTGGAACACGGTCCGTCTCTCAACGCCCAGCGGCGAGTACGCCGACGAAAACCCGCAAGTGCAGTTGCCTGCTCCAGGCATCGGCTTTGCGCTCGTCGCCATGCTCGGTGCAGCCATGCTGGCCGGTCGACGCAACGAGTGAAGCAGATTCAGCCCAAGCCGCTTGAGCTTGGACCCTCGTGCAGAGGTCCCGCTTGTGGCTGCAGGTGAGAAGCATTGATGGCGTGCCAGCCAACAACATCCGGCATGGACCGCCCCTCTCGCAGCCCGCTGGCGGTGCATTGGGGCTTGGACGAGAACACGGTCTTCCTCAATCACGGCTCCTTCGGGGCAACCCCAACCGCAGTTCGTGCTGAACAGCGCTACTGGCAGGACCGCATGGAACACGAACCCGTGGCCTTCCTCGACGGTGAAGGGCTCGACCAGATGACAGCGGCTCGCCACGCTCTGGCCGAGATGCTCTCGTGCGACCCTGATGATTTGGCCCTCGTGGACAACGCGACCTCGGGCGTGAACACCGTCATGCGCTCGCTGGTGTTCAACCAAGGCGACGAAATACTCGTGCCCGACCACGCCTACCAGGCGTGTCGAAACACGATTGACTTCGTGGCAAAGCGTTGGGGCGCCAAGGTCGTCACCGTTCCGTTGCCCTTCCCCATCGATGGCCCGCAGGTTGTGATGGATGCCATCCTCGGGGCGGTCACGGACCGCACCGTGCTGGCGATGATCGACACCGTCACCAGCCCCACCGGCCTTCGGATGCCGTTTGAAGAACTCACGGCCGAACTCGAAGGACGGGGCGTGAGCGTGCTCTTGGACGCTGCCCACGGCATCGGTATGGTCCCACTCAACTTGGACGAACTGGGCGCCTCCTACACCACGAGCAACTGCCACAAGTGGCTGTGTGCCCCCAAAGGCTCGGCTTTCCTTCATGTACGAAAAGACAAGCAGACCGACATCCATCCACTGACCATCAGCCACGGAATGACCTTTCCGCTGGGCGACACGACCCGCTTTCGCCATGAATTTGACTGGACGGGCACACGCGACCTTTCGGCGCACTGCTCGCTTCCCGCTACCGTTGAACACGTTGGCAGTCTGCTGCCGGGAGGCTGGCCCGCCATCATGCAGCACAACCACGAGGTAGCGATTCGAGGTCGTAACATTCTCTGCGAGGCCCTCGGCCTCACGCCACCGTGCCCTGACGAGATGGTGGCCTGTATTGCCACGCTGGTCTTGCCGCTGGGCGACGACGAAAAGGTGGTGGTGCACGAGCGCGACCCTCTCCACGTCACCCTGAAGGAGAAGTACGGCATTCAGGTGCCCGTGTGGTCGTGGCCTTCTCCACGAGGACGTTATTTCAGAATCTCAGCCCAACTCTACAACAGCGAAGAGGAATACCATTACTTGGCCTGGGCGCTGCAGCAGGAACTCGCTTGAGGAGGTGAAAAGATGGACATGGTTGCACTGGGTGAACTGTTGACCCTTCTCGCCATCGGCCTCCTCACGCCAGGCCCCAACGCCTTGACCTGTTTTGCCCACAGCGGTATGTTCGGGCCCAAAGCCAACGTCAGACTCATCACCGGTATGGTCATCGGTTTTGTCGTCATTGAACTCAGCGTCGGCCTGCTGGTCGATGCCGTGAGCGACTCCTCGACGGCGATGACGGTGCTGCACTGGATCGGGATGACCTTTCTGGGTGCCATGGTGGTCGCTATGTTCCGGTTTAACCCAGCTTCGATAGCGGTCGACGAACACATCGAGGGCATGCTCGGCCTCAAGGTCGGCATCTGCATGCAGTTCGTCAACGGCAAGGAGTGGGCTTTTGTCATCATCATGATGAGTCAATTCATCGAGCCGTTGGGTGGCGGCATGACAGGCATCGCGACCATCATCTTCGTCACCTTGACGATGTGCCTCAGCGCCATGATTCTCTGGACGGTGGTGGGCGCTCGCTTGAACCACCTCTTCACGGAAGGTCCTGCAGGAAAGCGCATCTTCCAAGTCTGCGGCCTCTTGCTTGGACTCTTGTGGGTCGGATTCTTGCTGCAAGGCCCACCAACCATCATCGCCTGAAACCACGAAGAGGCTAAATCCTTCATAGAAATTCCAACGACATGAGCCAGCGAACACTTGTTGTCACGCTTCTGTTACTGTCTGCCTTCCTCTTGCCGCTTATGGTCGAGGATTCACTGGTGAAGAGGACGGGTTCTTTGGATGAGCCTGCCCAGCCCGCTTTCTCATCACCGAACTACAGCATCTCGCCCAGCGAAGGCTGGACCACGGGTGGGCAAAACATCACCATCACCGGTTCGGGCTTCCTCAACATGGCCTTCAAGAATGTCACCAACGACGGGGAGGCTTACACCTGGACCACGGACACCATCAACTACGTTGACGGCAGCGGCGTTGCTCCAACGGTCGCCGTTGACAGCAACGGAACGGTCCACATCGTGCATGTCAACTACAAAGAAAACAAA
>JBMSEL010000014.1:0-46066 GCA_049412325.1 Candidatus Poseidonia sp. | reverse complement strand
GACTTGGAATTCAACGTGTTGCGCGCCCTGGATGTACTTCTCAACGAAGACGCGCTCGTCCCCAAACGCTGACTTGGCTCGAGACTGGCAGAGTTTGAGTGCACTCTCGAATTCGTTGGCCTGCTGTACGATCTGCATACCGATACCGCCACCACCAGCGGCGGCCTTGATGATCACGGGATAACCGATTTCGTCTGCAAGCGCACTGGCGACCTCGGCGCTGGCGATGGGTTCAGAGGAGCCTTTGGCCGTTGGCAATCCGGCGGCTTCCATCGCTGCTCGAGCCTCGATTTTGTCGCCAAGCAGCGTGATGACGCCCGAGGCGGGGCCGATGAAGGTGATGCCCTCTTCCTCCAGACGAGCAACGAATGCTGCGTTCTCGGCCAAAAAGCCGTAGCCTGGGTGGACGGCGTCGCATTCGAGTTCCTTCGCCGCCTGCACCACAGCCTCAATGTCCAAGTAGGAATCAAGCGGATTGGTTCGGTAATTGGGGTAAGCGATGTCTGCCATTTGGACAGGGAGCGAGAGGCGGTCCTCTCGACCATGAATGATGGCCGCTTCAATGCCCATGTCTCGGAGGGTACGAAGAATACGGAGAGCGATTTCCCCGCGGTTGGCAATCAGCACGCGCTTGAATCCCATGATGTCCCGTCGGCCGACTCAATCTATGAGGAAAGCGGTAAACACAAGTCGTGAAAGCTTCAACTATGACTTGACACCAATCCCCGCTTTCCAAGTTTTCTTCGTGCAGAGTACAGAGGAATCTCAAACATATGTCACGGTTCTTGAGAAAATAAGCCGCCACAATTCAATGCCGTCCCAGTTGTCTTCACCTGCGAAGTATACATTGTCTTCGTGAACATGAATGTCGCCAATGTAGCCACCAGTTGGCTTCAGATCGATCACTTGCCATACGGTTTGATTAATTGCATTATATGCCCACAATTCTTCACCGGTCGCCCCATCATCTGCCGAGAAATATACGGTGTTTCCACGAACAGTGAACTCGTTTGGTGCGCCTGTTCCGGATGTTGATTGTAAATCGGTGACCTCCCAGTATGACGAGTTGGTGGCCTCATAAGCCCACATTTCGAAATGTTGTCCTGATGTTGCCTGCAGGTAAACTCGTGTTCCTGATACGACCATTCCGGAAGGCGCACTTCCTGCAACCCCAGGTCGGATGTCTGCTGCGAGCCATGTCGAGTTGTTCGTTGTCTCGTATGCATACAATTCTGTTCCATAGGTCGTGCCTGCATTCGCAGCCATGTAGATCGCCGTACCCATCACCACAAGGTGCTGTGGTGAGGAAGAGAGTTGTCCAGAGTTGATGTCCTGAACCATGAAGGTGGTGTTGGTGGCGGTTTCATGCTTCCACAATTCGACGTTCCCATTGTTCGCCCCTGCCGAGAAAAAGAGGTCTGAATTGACTGCGACCAAATTTGTTGGCTGAATATCCGGTTCGACCTTCCATACACTGAAACTCACGGTGTCATAGGCCCAAAGGTCGTACAACCCTGTTCCAGTTGAACCAGCACTGTCCCGTGCCGAGAAAAACACCGTTGTCCCTATCAAGGTAAACTCTCCAGCAAAACTTCCTGAACCACCAGGGAAGATATCTGCGATTCGCCAACCCGTTTGGTTGGATGGTTCGAAAACATACGGTTCAACATCCAACGTCAATGGGTCTTGGCCGAGGAACATCAACTGGTCTCCGATGGTGCGCATTCCCAAAACAGTACCACTGTACTCCAAGGAGATATTTCCATTCACATCCATTGACCAAATTCCGTTCGTGGTGCCATTGTTTGCACTGAAATACAACGTCGAGTTGATGGTGCAGAAATTCGCAGGATTGCTCCCTGTAGCACCAGGATTGATGTCCTCGACCTGGTCAACAGCGAAGGTCGTGCAAATCAGAGAACTGGTTCTGATTTCTCCAGATTCAAGAACCCCGTTTTGAGGAATGCCGCCGCCTGAACCATCGTCAAGTCCCTGCTGAAACAATTGTCCGGTTCCATTGCATCCAAGAGATGCCGGCGCAACGGAAAGGCGTGCGACCATCGTCGTGGTGGTTGAACTTCCGTTGGCTCCGTCGGCACCGTCTGTGCCGTCCACGCCGTCCGCTCCATCAGCGCCGTCAGAACCGTCGCACACAAAGACGGTGGCGTCGATTTCGTTCAGCGTGAGTTGGCCGTTACGGTCGTTGTCCACGCCGGTGTCGATTCGCGTTCCACCCGTCGGGCAATTCGCGCCGCTTGGTTCAATGGTTGAGGTGATCAGCGAGGTCAAACCGTCGTTTCCATCCACGCCGTCAGCACCGTCTTGACCGTTCACGCCATCACTCCCATCGGCGCCGTTGACGCCGTTTTGCCCGTCGGTGCCGTTGATCCCATCTTGCCCGTTGGTGCCATTCACACCATCAAGGCCAGGTTGTCCTTCCGCGCCGGTCAAGTCGACGGTGGTCCAGACGTTGTTTTGGCAGACCTCGAATCCAGAAACATCAGCGACGAAGAAGATCTGATCATTGATGGTCTGGTCGCATATCGGCAACTCTTCGGCACTCAAAACGAGATGGAAACTTGAGCCGGCGGTTCCGTTTTCTCCTGCCACGCCCTTTTCGCCCTGGGGGCCTGTCGGTCCTTCGGCGAAGAGCGAAGAATAGAGCGAGAGCGGGGCGATCACCAGCATGAGAACGATGAGAATGAGTTGAGTTTTGTCCGATGCGAGGCCAGTAGAAATCCCCGAGAGCGAACCAGGCTTTGTTTCGGTGATGGGGATGGAGGGCTCAGGCGGGGCAACCGTCGTTGTGGCCTCGTGAGTTGGAAGTGGCAAGGCCGGTTCGTGGACGGCAGGAGTGTCGGCGAGCGGTGGTTGTTGCTCATTTCGCCACTGGTCGATTTGTGGCTGGGTCCATCCTTGCGCAAGCAGCTGTTCGTCTGTCCACATGAATGGAACTTTCTCCGGACAATATATACCATTACTGGTGCATTGATTTGACGCCCCTCCAAATTCATCATGCTGATGTGGATAGGTCTGAAGGAAGGGTTGGGGTTACCTGTTGCTCATCGTTGAGGGGATAAATGTCCCATGGCTTCGTGCCCCGCTTGCGAAACATCGACTTGCGCATGGAGCGGAGAATGGCCTTCGTGAACGAGAACGAACGACGAAGAGACTGGAAGGGATGAAGGATGTACCACAACGGGTTGCGCCATCCCTTGAACGGATGGCGTAATTGGCGCAGGATACCGTCGGGAATCGGTTCGTTCACACCGTAGGTTTGCGGCCGTCGTTCCTTTGGCATGAAGTAGGTTCCAAACAGCTGGTCCCACAAGGGAAGGAAGGTGGAGTAATTTGTCCAAATCGCGTCTCGTTCATTGGTGTGATGCCAATGGTGAAATTCCGGCGTGATAATCAGGCGGTGCAGCCACTTAAGCCGCCACCTTACGTTTGCGTGGAGGAACAAGCCAAGAATGATTTGAGCGGCTGCAAGAGCCCCGGTCAATTCAAACGAAAACCCAGCCGTGACGAGAAACACGAAGGCAGGGGCAAGGATGGTCCCGTCAAGCGGGTGAGCACGAAACCCACTGGCCCAATCCAAGTGCTCAGTCGAGTGGTGGATGGCGTGAAATTTCCACAAAACCGGAATCTCGTGATAGAATCGGTGCGTCCAGTACACCAGCGCATCGAACAAGAGGAAGCCGACCACGGGCATGTAGGCCGCTGGAATCTTGGCGACGTAGGGTGCAAGGAGCAGGCCAGGTATCCATGCAAGACTGAGTAAACCAATGGCAATGGCCACAAACCCCGTGAGCAGACCCATCAACGGCGAGACGAGGGCGTAGCCCACATCGGTGTCCAAATGAGGGCGTCTGACCTTTTGACCACGGTGGCGGGGGAAGAGTTTCTCAAACGGTACAACAAGCACGAACAGCAGCAAGACGATGACGATACCCTCGGTTGAAATCACCAGGGCAACGGCGATCAACCCGAGGGTCAAGAGACGCAAGAACATGGAAACCATGCGGGCCTTGAAGCCGATGCTCTCCTCTCCCATGACATCAACATCGGTCATGAGGTTTTGAGCACTTGGTGGCGATGTGCGCCGAATGAGTGCTTCGGTTAGGGAAGGGCGCTGCTCAGTAGACGTCGCGCAGGTAGCGCTTCTGTTCACGCATCATCGTCTTCTCAATGAAATGCGTGGCGTCGTCCTCGGACATGCCGCCGTGGTCGATGGCGATTTGAATCAGGGCACGATGAACGTCCTTGGCCATGTACTGCTTGTCGCCACAGATGTAGAAGTAAGCGCCTCGCTCGAACCACTCCCAGACCTCAGCGCCGTGTTCCTTGAGGCGATGCTGAACGTAGATTTTCTCTTCCTGGTCCCGAGACCACGCTGTGGTGAAGCGCCAGAGGTGACCCTCATCTATCCACGACTCAATCTCGTCCTTGTAGTAGAACTCGGTCTTGGCAGACTGGTCGCCAAAGAACAACCAGTTCTTGCCCGAACCGCCGTCATGAACACGCTGTTCCATGAAGGCACGGAACGGTGCGATACCCGTACCGGGTCCAACCATGATGATGTCCGTGTCTTTGTCCTCGGGGAGGATGAACGACTTGGTGGGCGACATGAAGACCCCGATGGGGGCACCAGAGGTGTCGATTTCATCGGCCATGAATTGGGTGCAAAGACCACCACGAGCTCGACCGTTGTATTCGAAGCGAACAATACCAACGGTCAACTCAACAAAGCCGGGATGTGCATCGTGGGAGGAAGCGATGGAATAGAGACGGGGCTTGAGGCGGTCGGCCAACTCAAGGAATTCTTCGGGCGAGTACTTCACGTCAAACTCACGCATGATGTCAACGTAATCTCTGGTCCAAAGGTAGTCCTCGATGGCTTTGGTGTCGGCGGTGATGGCCTCGACCTGTGCTGCGGGATCATCCGAAGGAACAGACGGGCGCAAAGCAGGGGGGGTCTGCTGGTCGTCGGTGGCGGACCACGAGGATTCGTTTCGGGTGCGAGACACGATGCTCATGCTGATCTTCATGCCGCTCGATACCACTTTTTCGGCCAGCGACTGCACGAATTTCTTGTTGGCCATGTGAACTTCGAAGTCCTTCTTCAAAGCGTCATAGAGGGAACGCTCGCCGTTGTGGGTGGTGACCGTAGCGTCTCGGTCCCAGCCTTGCACTTCAAGCAATTCATCCACGATGTGAGGTGGGTTTTCAGCAATGACACCGAGGGCGTCGCCGACCTTGTAGTCAAGGCCCGAATCACCGAGTGCGAAAACGATGTGGCGAGTCTCCTTTCTGGAGCCTTCACCGTTGAGAATGTAGTTCTCCGTAATCTGTGTCATGTAGGGGTTTTTTGCAGACCAATCACTCATTGCGTCACCTCAAACCACGGGGGTTATTTTTGGCACCAAAGGTGGCTATATCATCCTTGGTATGCCCTCGCATCCCTCGGCCAATCCTTGCCAACCGATGGGAAGAAGAAGGCGCGAGCAGTCCGAGCATCATGGCCCCCCGTATCGACATGCTCGGCACGGGGAACGCTTTCCTCCCTCATGGGCGACACCACTCCTTCGCGATGTTCGACCAGCAGCACATCATCGACGCACCTCCCACGGCGCTGGCGGGGCTTCGGCGGCAAGGGATGAATGTGGCTGACCTTCGAACCGTGTTCATCACCCACGTTCACGGCGACCATGTGTTTGGTTTTCCCTTTCTTCTCTTGGAACGTAAATACATCTCGGACCGGGACGGCCTCCAACCCTTGACGGTGGTCGGAACGCCGTTCGTGAAACAACGGCTCAAACAGTTGTGCCAACTCGCCTTCCCTGGTTCGCTCGACAGCATGATCGACCATGTAACATGGGTCATGGACGATGTTGGCCAACTCGAAGACGGGTGGCGCTGGGAACGGTTCGAGGTGCATCACGACGACGCCGTTGAACCCCACGGCTACCGCTTTGAACACCCCAGTGGCGCATCCTTTGTCCACAGTGGAGATTCGGGTCCATGTGACACGCTCTACGACGCCATCGAACGCTCGAACTTTGCCATCTTGGAGATGGGTTTTCCCGATTGGGTCCCCTCGACGCACCACCACAAACCGATGGATGTTCGCGCCCTGTCCGAGCGTTGCGAGACACCGCTGGGAATCACGCATACCTACATTGACGAGGCCTCGCCCTTCCCCACGGTCCTCGAGGCTGAATTCCCCGAGTTTGCCGACCATGTCACCCATTTGAGCGACGGGGCGAGGATCGAATGGGACGGCGCAAAATGGACGGTCGCATAGAAACTGAAATTCCTCGCGACGAAAGTGTTCATTTTCGTTTATTCCGCCCTAACTTTATATCCACAATTGAGGAGTGCACTCTTCACCAAATTGAGGCCTCCCATCGCTCCTCGTGGACAGGCATATAAGGGGGACTCGGACTGAGCCAATTCATGGCGGTGAGTCTGCAATTGACTCCCTCGACCTTGGTATAAATAGGGAGGTGAAATTGAATGGAAACCAACATCTTCGACAAGTTTGTTTCCCAAAAAACCCTCTTCAAAAACAAGGAGCATCTTCGCCACAACTACCGTCCATCTCAGCTCCCTCATCGTCAGGAAGAAATTGAGAAAATTTCCTACAACCTGTGGGAGGCACTGAAGGGCCACATCCCCAGCAACATGACCCTTTACGGCGTGACAGGGGCGGGAAAAACAGCCGTCACAGATTATGTCTGCCATCACCTTCGTGCCAAGGGCGAGACCATGGGTCGGAAAGTGGAATCCATCATGGTGAACTGCCGCCAAATCGACACCCAATACCGAGTCCTGAGCCACATTGGAAATTCACTCCTGGAAGATTTTGAGCAGGATGAAATTCCGTTCACTGGCTGGCCTACCGACCGCGTGTTCAACGAACTTGTTCGGAGAATGGACCGTCGAGGCGGTGTGTTCGTGATCGTCCTCGACGAAATCGACCACCTCGTTCGAAAGGCCGGCGATGATCTCCTGTACAACTTGACCAGCATGAACACCTCGCTCAAGAACGCTCGTTCATGCGTCATCGGCATCTCAAACGACCTCAAATTCACGGATTTCCTTGACCCTCGTGTTCGGTCCCGACTCGGTCAGTTGGACGTGCTGTTCCGCCCCTATGACGCTGAGCAACTGCAGGACATCCTCCGCCAGCGTGCACAGGAAGGGCTTGATGCCGAGGCCATTGGACCCGGCGTCATCGAGTTGTGCGCAGCGCTGGCAGCACAGGAGCACGGCGACGCTCGCTGTGCCTTAGATTTGCTCAGGATTTCTGCAGAAAAAGCCGAGCAATCCGCCGATTCTACCGTGAATCAAAACCACGTCCGCATCGCCCAAAGTCAGATTGAATCTGACCAGATGACACCGGTGATCGCCACCCTCCCCAGCCAACAAAAACTGGTTCTTGCTGCCATTTTGCTCAACGAACAAAACGGCCTACGCAACGTTCAAACCGGGCAGGTGTACGATATTTACCGGCAAGCCTGCAAGTTCATCCGCCAAAATCCATTGACCCAACGCCGCATTTCCGGTTTGATCTCAAATCTCGACATGCTGGGCCTCATTACCGCTCGCACCGTGAGTAAAGGTCGCTATGGTCGCTCCAAAGAAATCAATTCCTGCATCCCCGCCAACGTGGATGTCCGTGAAATCATGGGAACGGCCGAAGAAGAGATGCGCACCGTGTTCAGTTCCAACTACCACCACCAAACCTCGTTGTGAGGTCATGGTTTCGTTCGGTGGTCGGCGGTTTCGGTGTGCTTAAATGCAGTTCGCAAGTCGCAGGGCCCATGAGCGACGATGCGACCGCCCAATCCACCACGGGAAAGGTGCCCTTGTATGCGTCCGTTATGGTATGCGTTGGCCTTTGGGGCTTGGTGCTGGCCGTGCTGAACATGTTTGGCATGATTCACCCGACCTACCACGTTTCGTGGGGCGGCTTGCTCACCTTTGAAGCCACCAACGCCGCATTCGGCGATGCCAGAGATGGCTTCCACTACGAGATTCTTGGCGACACCATCTTCATCGCTGGATGTGCTGGCCTCATCGCCTTGGGTTCGAAGACCATCAATCAACAACAACCTGTCGTGGACTGGTTCCGTGGCTTGGTCATCAACGACACATGGACGGCTCTCAACGACACGTCGGTGGCCGGTGGTCAGCGAACCATGGCTGCATGGTGCCTTCTTCTCGGATTGGCGTTCTACCTCTACTTCGGCTTCGCCAATCAGGGATGGATCGATATTGGCGTGTATTCCGTCACCATCGCCCTCATGGCCGCAGGTGTTGCTTTGAACCACGCCAGCCGTGTCCCACCGGGCGACGAAAACATCGATTGAATTCGGTTCATGACCGACGGTGCCCGTTTCGCCCGAGAAGGGCGTCGATGAAACCGAGGATCAAACCTTGCCAAAGGGCGACGCTCCAAAGGAGTGTCAAACGACGAACGCCGAGCATGGCCACGAATTTGTTGCTGGATGTTGAACGCATCACTTCTCGATTGACAACGCCCAACCGCCCTCGCCAGAGAAGCAATTCGTGAACAAAGAGGAAGACGAACGCTCCGAGCAGAACCTGAGCCTCCCAGTGATGGAAAGCGGTTTGATCGAATCCGAACTCACCGCTCAACAAACCAACGACAAAGGGCACGCCCGAAACGAGGATGGCCAGCCAGAGTGGTAGCAAACACAGCACCATGGTTGAACTGCCCAAAAAATCGAAACCTGGCCCGTTCCGTTGGCGCTTTGGGTGGTGACGAACAATCCGGACATGCGCACGAGCATCTCGTCGACGTTTTGCAAGGAAATGAGCGGCACCAGTTTCAGGCACGTGCCTCACCAGCGCATCCCGGGCGTAGACGATGGTGCCCCCGGCTTGCAGAAGACGGAGGCTGACCTCCATGTCTTCGGCATGGTACCACGACGGGTCGAACCCACCGACCGCCATCAGGGCTTCCTTTTCAAACATGGAACAGGGGCCGTTTGCAAGACTCGTCCGTCGGGAACGGGCGCGATATTTGGCTGCGATTTCAACTGAACGAAGCCGACTGACGAGGTCGTTGGCCTGTTCAAACACCGTGCGGCCGGTCACGGCGACCACGCGCTCCTGTTGGTCAAGAGGATGAATGTGGGCCACCATATTGGTGATCCAGTCCGGTTCCGGTCGAACATCGATGTCGGTGATGGCAACCCAATCGCCCTTCGCGTGTTCAACCGCCCACTGTCGACCGGCTGACAACCCGAGAGCTTGCTGATGATGGACACGAAGTGGAACACCGTTCAGTCCCTCGGGGTCGTGATAGGGCTCCAAAATCGACTCAGCGCCGTCCGTCGAACCGTCGTTGACCACCAAGATTTCAAACGACGGGTAGGTTTGTGATTTGAGGGCGTCAAGGCAACCTGCAATCCAGTGAGCACCGTTGCGAACGCACACGGTGATGGAAACCAAGGGCTCTGCCATTCACTCCACCTCAAACAATTCGAGAAGGCGGCGGCATCGCATCTTGGTTGCGAGGCTGCTTGGTTGAACCACGACGCCGGTGTGAGGTTGGCCATACATGACCACGGCATGAAGTGGCACATGCAAGTGAATGAAGAGGGGGGCAAGGTCCTCCTCACCGTTCACCACCACCGCAACGGGTTCTTCCAAAGTGGCGGCCTTCGCGATGGCTTCACGCAGACTTGGTGTCAACACCCCGGCCGGATTGTCTGCATGAAGCCGATGTGAGAACACGGAGAGATCGACTTGATCGTCCTCATCCAAGGCCTGACGTTTGGTTTGCCCGTCCACAAAGGCCATGTCGGGGACAACATCCATCGCCAGCAAGGTGGCCACGGTCACGTCACCCACAGCGATGAGGATAACCTCCGAGGTGTTGAGTTCCTCCAGAGCGGCGGACATCGCAACATCGGGTGATGATTCTGGTCCTCTGTAGAGCGTACCCATCGGGGTCTTCAATTCAGGTTCTGCTCTGGGGTGCATGCGCAGCACGGCCTGGTTCCATGCCGCTGCCATCCACGGGTGGCCGTCTGGGTCCACCAACCCGTTGCGAATCCGGGTTGAACTGATGATGGCACCGTCAACATCCCGAAGATGGGCCACTTCTACGATGTGGAGCGGGGTGAGGCCGCGATCGATTCGTTTGAGGTTGATACGCTCACATTCACCTTTTGTTTCCGGTGTGGCGACAATGCTGTCGGCGTCAGGGTGGTGCGGAGCAGGGCCGTGGACATCGGTCAATTCGTGGACAGAAACTCGACGTGGAGCATGTCGGTCGGCCCAATTGAGCACCGCTTCTCGACGCGTTTCAAACGACTGCATGTTCACCGATTTTTGATCAGCCATCTTGTCACTCGTGATGTGGACTTCAACATGCTGAGCAGCCCGGGCCGCTGCATCGAGAAGAAGACAATGGCCGGCATGGAGACGGTCAAAGGTGCCGCCCACCAAGCATCGGTTGAAGTGGGGAGCATCTCCCATGATGGCTGGTTCAGCCACAAGCCTTTGAGGTCATCGCCACATCTCACGCTGAGAAGGGCTTCATGGGACTGTGCCCCAACACCTAACGGCCTTGTTCACTGTTTCCTCCGAGGCCTGACCCTCGGTGTCGGGGCGTACTGTCCGGTAAGGTGGTTGTCTCGCGTTCATTCTTGCGTCGCACAAGGACCCATAACCCACCGATGGTTTACCGCATTTGCACCGGAATTCACTCCCCGAAGGGTCGTCCCAGTCTTCGATTGCGGCCGTACACATGGTGTCAGACGTCACTGCTCGTTTCACAGTCGCTCAGCCTGATGTTGCAGGTACGGTAAGTCAGCCTCTGGCCGACTCCATATCAATTCATCGGAGGGGTGGGAGGTGGCGAGCAAGGAAGCTTCGCGTGAACAACACCTCACCAATGTCCGGATCACCCACCTCCATGACCTCCCTTCCAAACACCGGCCAATGCTCAACCGGGCGAACGAGCCAACCGGCCGACGGATGCGTGGAGAGCACCGGAACAGGTGCGTCTTGCTCACGCGCATAGACCATGGCGTAGACATCCACCAGCGCCGCCTTTCCAACCCCCTCTGGGAGAAGATGAACGGGAAGAAGGGATGTTGATTCAAGGGTAAATCCAGGATGCTCGCCTGCGTGGCCGGGAAAATGGGAGCGCTCTCCTTGAACTCGAGCCAACAACGCAGGCCAACTGCATACAAACTCTGAGAGCCACGTACGGCCAGATTGATTGGCCAATTGAGTCGTGAGCCAACCTTGCGCAAAGGTCGACCACCATGCTGGGGGAAGGGTCTGCATGAGGGTTCGCTGTAGTTCAGGAAGCCATGGTTCTCGGCGTTGGGCGATGCCCAGCCCGGTGGCCCAAGCGGATAACAGTGAACGCTTGGGCTGAAGCATGGATTCATTCATCCATCGATGGAGCAAGGCCTCATCGGGACCAACAGCAGATGGACCAAAGAGACATTCCAGGACCTCTTGTTCATTCATGGGGGCATCAAACCAAATGCGGCTCGCCTCCTCAAACAAGGCAGCGTGTTCTGGAAGCGCCGGATCAAGCGCACACAGCATGCATGTGGCAACTGCGAGGCGGTGTTCACCGCCTCGTTGGAGGTGTTGACGCCAACGTAGCACCGCGGTGATGTCGTGAGATGCTTGAGCATGGATTCGCTGAAGCGCCTCACGGCGCCACGAACGACCGCCCGAGGAGAGAGCAAAGGGGAGTTCATTCAACGGTACATCGTGGACGGGCATCAATTCAACCCACCCGTTCGGAAGACGGTCGCGCAAACGAATCCAACGAGCAGGACGATGCTCCGGGGGTGAAGCCACCCATGATGCGAGGGGGTCGACGGGTTCCAGTGCATTCGCTCTGCTCTCATCACCCGTCGGAAACAAGTGGAGCGCTTCGTTGAGACGTTGGCCAGCCACACCGTCAGGTAAAGTCGACGAAAACCCCTGTTGTGGAAGGTTGATTGAGGCGGCCATCAGTTCCTGTGCATTGCGAGGAACAACCTCGCTTCGCTGACGGTTGGCCTCGGATTCAACGTCATCAAGATGCAGGTTGAGTTCGAACTTTATCGAGCGATTAAGTTGAACTTCCACCGTACCCAGATCTTGACCATCGATCAGCAAGGCACTGCCCCGTGATTCGAGGACATTGCCGTGGCGCGTCACCACCGCTCTGCAAGCAGGATGCGTTAACCATCGAGACCAATCTGCGACATTCGGTCGTTCAAAGCCCCAATCCACCACAAACGGGAGTCGTCCCTCGTTCATGGCGTGATGAAGCGCAGCCAACACACCTCGTTCAGCCACGCCGTGGGTGTTGAACCAACCGGGCTGCCATGGACCATGAGTCCATTCTTGATTCCCAAATTCAAGAAGAAGGGAACGCCTCAGCGAAGAGACATCTTCGTTTGTATGATGTTCAAGTTCACTGACCAATTCGTGATAGAGTTCTTGACGTCGAGCAGGAGCCATCCGTGGATGCTTCAATTCAAGCCAATGGGAGAGCACGGGAAAGGGCAACGGCACAGGCGTGGATGCAGGGCAGTCACTGAGTGTGAGAGCACCATGGGCGAGGTTTCCAAGCAACAGGTTCCGATGAGCTGCTGATTGAAGATGAGCCTGCAACCCGTTCGCTGGTGCAAAACCTGCGTTCAACCCGGGTACGGTACCAATTTCAACCGTGCCGAGTGAGAGGCTGGCCGGAACAATCTTGTCGCGACTCGCCTGCATCATGAACGTCTGGCCTTCGACCAGCCCTCGATGGCCTCGATGTTCAAGCACGACCCCACGGACCAAACCGATGCGTTGTTGCGTTGATTCAAACGCTGCCAAGGTGCTGGCCTCCCGTGATGCAGGTGGCTCAGCGGGGGTTGCATCGCTGAGCGTGTACCACTTGACAGCAGTGCGTGGCGCCAACACCCACGCCCCCCCTGAATTTCCACTGGAGGAAGCGTTCGATTCCTCGCCGCCTTCACCCACGAAAACAAAGGACGATTCGGGGGGTTCCATGTAAGCAAGGAGCACATTGGTCTCATCAGCATGAAGCACCAATGGATGACGTGATCCGCGAAGTTCTTCGGCGTAGTGTCGCATTTTTCCAAGGGCATCCTCTTCGAGCCGCTCATGACCGAGGTGACTGAGGTAGATGGGCGCATTCCGGAGTCCTCCCCGTTCGTCTCTCGACACCAACCCTGCCTCCCTCAATTGTCGACACGCAAGCGAGGCATGGGGCATTCGCATGGAGAATTGCCTGGCGATCTCGGAGACCGTGGAAGGGCCGTGGCGCAACCAGACCAAAATCTGGCGTTGAGCGGCTGAACGAATGGTGCGATGCTTCATCACTAGTCACCTTGGCATCCCTGAGGGTGTTTCGGCCACGGCTTAGGCTAATTAAAATCCTTCGTAGTTAATTATAGTTATATATTTCCGGTGGAACTGTGAAAAATAACTTACATATCCTCGCCTCAGTGTTGGAAATACACTACATTTGAGGCATCAAACGTAACCAAATCGTCCATCTGGGGAGGAACCATTATATCAGCGGCCTCGCTCCTCAACTTTAGTGGCACATTTCCAATGAGGCCGCTCGAAAAACGACAGGAGGGACCAACCATGAAAACAACACGCATCCGTGAAAAAATCAAGAAATTCTTAGGCGACCGACCACGAAATACCGCAGAGATTCTGGAGTACATCAACAGCACCATGCGTCATGGCACCACCAGCCAGCAGCTGGGTAACGTGCTCTCCAAAGACAAGGACATCGTCAAGGTCGGCTACATCAAGCGCTCTGGTATTCTATCGGGCGGCTACGACATCTGCGAGTGGGCCACCCGCACCTGGGTTTCGGAGAACTGCCCCGAGTGGATCGAGGGCACCCCGATCATCGTCGACAGTGAAGGCAACTTCATGACCAACTCCGACGAAAAGCTCTGAGGCCTTACTCCTCTTCCTTGTACTCAACCCCAAGGGTCGTCATCAGCGCATCCATCTTGGCGTGAATACGTCGCAATTCGGTATTGAGGCCATCTTCCGAATCGGCTTCCAAGGCCACCACCGTGTTGGTAAAGATGGCGACAAACATGTTCAGGAACGTGAACGTGGTCATGAAAATGAACACCACAAAATAGACGGCGACCCACCATCCTTTCTCGCTGATGAGTTCGCGAACGATCCCGTTGGACCACGATTCAAGGGTCATCACCTGAAACAACGAAAACAGCGAACGCCCGAGACTACCGAAGTATTCTGGAGAAGCCGATTGGAACAAGGCGGTTGACAACACCGCAAACACATAGGTCACAACGAACAACAAGGTTGCCACGGCCGAAAGACCTCTGACCGAAAAGATCAGAGATTCAGCGACCAGTTTGAGTTCCGGTATTCGTGAGACAAGTCGAAAGGCTCGTAGAACACGAAACACCCGGAAGACAGCGAAGAAGTCACGTGCAGGAATCAGGGCAATCCCGACGACCAGAAAATCAAACACGCACCAAGGGTCTTTGAAGAAATCCGAACCCATGGCGTAAATTCGAAGCAAAATCTCGAGAACGAACACCGTCAGAAACAGCCCGTCAATACGTTGCAGGAAGTTGTCCCCTCGCGGCCCCCACTCATAGGTCTCAAACCCAATAGCAATGGAGCTGGCCAAAATGGCGACAAACACGATGTTGTTGAAGCGTTCTGATTCAACGAGGACCCGGATTCTTGAGCGGACACTCTCCGTCATTGGTTGAGAAGAGGTCGAGCAGAGTTTAATCCCTGCTCCGACAGAAGGGGATTTCAGTTGCCTTCGTAGATGGCCATGGCTTCGTCGACCGAGGCACCTTCGCAGATGATGGCGTGGCAGGCGGCGGTCATTCGAACGGCTTCTTCGGTCGTCTTCTGGTGAATGTTCCGACCTGTAGCAGCGCCACGGCATCCGGAGATGGCCATTTGGTCGTAAAGGCGCTGAAGGAACTCGCGTGGAGGGAGTGAGCCGCCGCCCGAGCAGATGATGCCGGTGCGACCTGCCGCCTCAACGGCAATCCTGAGTGACTCGGGTTGCGTCATGCCCTCGAAGGCCTTGGGGTAGTTCACCTTGGCAAAATCCGCCCCAATGCAACTGGCCACGCCTGCTGCCCCTGAGATGAGTTGTGGGTCTTTCTCGTCGGCGACGGCCTGGCCTCGCGGATACATCCACACGACGGAGATCATACCGAGTTCGTGAGCCTGACGAATGAAGTGAGCGGCTTCGGTCAACATTTCATGTTCGTATTCACTGCCGATGTAGACGGTGTAGCCGATGCCGACCACATTGATGCCGTTGTGCACCAAAGACATCACATCGTCCATATCCCAGAGGGCCTGACTGATGGGGTCACGTTGAGCGGTTTTGACCAAGTGCGACTTGGAGTTCAGCTTCACGAGGTAGGGCACGTCAGGGTGGTCTCGGGCGTACTGTGCGATGAGGCCACACTGCCCTGCGAGGACCCCGATGGTGCCTTCTGCATGTGCTCGTGCACCGATTTCAAACAAATGACCAGGGTCGTTGGACGAAAGCGGGATGGTCTTGCCGCCGTCGTAGAAATCGTCGTTCAAATGTTCGATTTTCTGGTCGCAGGCGAAGAGATTCATGGCGCCCGTACCGGCAGTAGCGGCCGCCATGTTGTCGAGGTAGGTCTCGTACAACTCGTCGGGAACGTCGGCTGGAACGTGGATGTTGTTCAAGGAAACCACTCCGATGTTCACTGGCCTGTAAAGTTGGCCACACGCTTCTCCACGTAAGCGGCAATGCCTTCCTTGGCGTCGCTGCTGTTGAAGAGAGCAGCTTGGAGTTCTCGCTCGAGAGCCAAGTGGTACTCAAAGGGAATTTCCGGCCCGGTCTGGCAAGAACGCTTGATGTTGCCCACGGCCTTGACGGCCTTGTTGGGCAAGGTGAATTGGCTGCACCAGTCGAGGATGTCCCGACGGAATTCGTCCGGGTCGCCTTCCCAAATGTGGTTGATGAGGTTGCAAGCATGAGCGTCTTCGAAGGACATCAGTTCGCCGGTGACCATCATCTCGAGGGCCTTGGCTTTCCCGATGAGGCGGGTCAAGCGAGCGGTACCACCGGTTCCGGCGAGCACACCGAGGTTGATCTCGGGCAGACCGACCTTCCCAGAGTTCTTGCGAGCGATGCGGATGTCGGCCGCCATGGCGATCTCAAGTCCACCGCCAACGGCGTGGCCGTTGATGGCGCAGACGACGAGCTTGGCCGTTTGCTCAAGGCGAGAGAGGGTCTCGTTGGCGTGAAGACAGAAATTGTATTTGAATCCAGGGCTAACACTGTTCAACATCTGAATGGAGGCCCCTGCGGAAAAGAACGAAGCCCCGTTGCCGGTCAGGACGATGCAGGTTACGCTGTCGTCGAATCGAGCACGAACGATGGCCTCGTCAATGTCTCGCATCATACCGTGGGTGTAGGTGTTGGGTGAGCGGTCGTTGGCGCCCTCGAGAGGGGCACCTGCCGAATCGGAGGTCAACTCAATCACCGCAATGCCGTTCTCGGTCACGCCGTAATTGACAAGTCGGTTTGGCATGGGTTCAAGTTTCAATCCGTAGAGGTCGCTCATGCCTTGAGCCACAGGGGTCGGCATTATGAAGAAATCGCTGAGATTTCTTGCGCCTCACCATCAGCGTTGCTCGTAAACGAGACATGCCCGCCTCCTCGGCGAACCGATTCCCACCGCGCCTTGACCTCCAGGGCTGCCTCGCTCTGCTCCCACGTGTCGCGAGGTTTGGCCTTCCGAAACGGGAGTCGAAGCGGCCGTGTGGGACCCCCCATGCGCTTGAGCATGAACGGCGAAGTGATGCGGAACACCAACCGCTTGAACAAACTTGGGCGGAACAACTTCCCAATCCATCGCAGGCCATCACCGCTTCGCTTCTGGTCTCGCATCCATCGAACACACATACGCTTGAAGGTACGGTCGCCAACCCGGTTCATGAGCCAGCGATTGGCCACGCTGGTCTGGACATAGGGAAGCAGTTGGCGCCTGACTTCCTTTTCGTAGGGCTTTCCTCCAAGCATCTCCTCGGCCGCCAACACGCCAGACCATACCGCCATGCGCATGCCAAAGCCCCACATGAAATCCTGCAGGCCGCCGGATTCTCCGACAAAGTGCTGGCCGGTCTGCGGGACGGTGTAGAACCCGTTCAGGGTGAAGTCCCCTTTGCCGCCAACTCGCTTCACGGGCTGCATATCCATCTCAGGGTAGAGGCGCTGGTAGCAGGCGATGGTCTCGTTGAGAAAGCGCTCACTCTTCTTTTGTTTCCGCCAGAGACAGGTGCAAATAAGCCCCACGCCGTCGATGACGATGAGGTATGAATAGGCTCCCGGAGCAAGTTTGTCGTTCAGTTGGAAGGCGATGTGGTTCGGATGCGAGGTGTGAAAGATTTCACCCAGGGCGATGGCTGAAGTGTCCTTTGGACCGCAGGCAATGATGTCGGCCTCGTTTTCGTCGATTCTTGACTTGTAGTGAAGGGTTGCGCCTGCCTCAATGGCCATGCGTTTGAAGGCTTGATCGATGGTGTGGTCGGACGTTCCACGCTCGACGATACGGTAAGCGACGCCATCGGTCTTGGCTTGGGTGACAACATCGTCGGGGTGAATCAAGTCCACCACCGAAAACGATGTGGATTTGAACGCGGTTGAATCAAAACCCCAGCTTTCGAGTTGGTCGAAAAAGTCAGCGTCCATGCTCCAGTTTTCCAAGGCCTGGAAATCACCGTCAAACCGAGCGCCAGAATCGTGGCGGATGTCATGCACGTGCACCTCACGCCCTGCGCGGGCGAGAAGCGTGGCGGCCGCTAATCCAGAGAGCCCAGCACCCATGATGGTGATAGGATCGGCTGAGGAACCGGCGGCCATGATTAGCCATGGAGGCGTGAGGTTTGAATGATGCCCTCCTTTCGTTCGGACCATGACGGCGCGTGTGATCGTGGAAGAGGCGCCCGATTCGCTCCTTCCGGATGCCCTTCGTTCCAAGTTGAACACCGAAGGGTGTGGTGCCGTCGTCTCGTTTGTTGGCCTGACGAGAGAAACGGAGGGTCAGGCCGGTGTGTTAAGGCTGGAATTTGATGCTTGGCAGGACAGACTGACACCGGTCCTCCAACGCCTCGCCAACGAGGCCATCGAGCGATTCGGTGTGTTCTCCGTGGCCATGGCTCATCGCACCGGTTCGGTCGGACCTCAGGAACCCATCGTCGCCATTCATGTCGGTAGCCCGCATCGAAAGGAAGCCTTTCAGGCATGCGAATGGCTCATTGACGAATTGAAGAAGCAAGCACCCATATGGAAGAAAGAAGTCACCACCGAAGGGGAGACCTGGAAGGAGGGGTTGGGTTGAGCGAGAAATCCATTGAGGGCATCATCAACATCGGACAGAAGCCTGTGGTTGAGCGACGAGCCACGGCCCGTGGAAGGGTGCTGTTCAGCAAAGCCACCAAGGACGCCATCGTCTCTGGGGGCATCAAGAAAGGCGACGTTTTGGAAGCCTCGACGATTGCGGCCATTCAAGCCGTCAAGGACACGCCCCGAATCATTCCCCACTGCCACCCCATTCCACTGGAGGGCACCACCGTCGATTGGTCGTGGGAGGGTTCGAGTTTGTGGTGCACCGTATCCGTGAGCGCTCACTACAAAACGGGCATCGAAATGGAAGCGCTCACCGGTGTTGCCGCAGGCCTCCTGTGCGCGTTTGACATGGTGAAATCCTTGGAAAAGGACGATGATGGACAATACCCCGTTGCTCGTATCACCGACCTCGAAGTCGTGGAGAAATTCAAGGGAAAGTGAACCGTTGACTTGATGGCGTTCCCGCGAGTCCAAGCATCCATGGGCATCATCGGAGACCTTGCACACCACTTCGTTGAAGCCGTGGACCAAGCGGCGATTGCCTCTGCCGCCTGGCGCGGTAAAGGCGACAAAAACGCCGCCGACGATGCCGCTGTGGAAGCCATGCGACGAACCTTCGACGCCGTCCCGTTTGACGGCAGGGTCGCCATCGGCGAAGGTGAGCGCGATGACGCACCTATGCTCTACATCGGTGAAGAACTCGGTTCGATGGTGGGCCAAGCCGGCGCCCCACAGATCGATATCGCCGTCGACCCGCTCGAGTGCACCAACAACTGCGCCGATAACCTCCCAAACTCCATCGCCGTACTGGCGGCCGCTCCACGAGGCACCCTGCTTCACGCCCCGGACTGCTACATGGACAAACTGGCCGCTGGCCCAGCCCTTGCCGACCACGTGGCCCTCGATGGTGGCGTGGCATACAACATTGAACAAGCCATGCACGTGCTTGACTGCGAGGCAGGTGATGTTCGCATCGTGGCCCTGGACCGGGAGCGCCATGCGGGGCTGTTCAAGGAG
This sequence comes from Candidatus Poseidonia sp., assembly GCA_049412325.1. Classification (GTDB taxonomy): domain Archaea; phylum Thermoplasmatota; class Poseidoniia; order Poseidoniales; family Poseidoniaceae; genus Poseidonia. The sequence continues at coordinate 26,631 of JBMSEL010000014.1, read as the reverse complement.
ATTCGAGAGGCTGGTGCTCAACTCCACCTGCTGGGCGACGGTGACGTTTCTGGTGCCATTTGGGCCGCAAAGGATGACGGTCCTTACGACATGCTCATGGGCATCGGCGCAGCCCCGGAGGGCGTCATTTCAGCCACGGCCATCCGTGGTGTGGGAGGAATGTTCGAAGGGCGACTCGTGTTCCGTTCCCCCGAAGAAGAGGCGCGAGCCGGCACCATGGTGGGGGACGACTTGACCCGCCTCTGGAAGGCCCACGATCTCTGTCAAAGCGAGGATGCCATCTTCGCCGCTTCTGGTGTCTGCGACGGCTATCTGCCAGGGGTCAAAGTGGACGCAGCCCACACCACCACCTACAACGAACTCATCGATGTCGCCAAGAAAACCGTGGTGAGGTCTGAACGACAACGACCACTTTAATTCACAGAGGCGCAAGCATGGCCCAACAACTGCGAATCGACGTCCGTCTCCCTCAAGGCCACTGGGCCGGCGATGTGACCCGAGACCACCCTTCGGCCACCCTTCGTATTGAACAACACATGCCGTTGAGCAAAGGACGAGGGACAGCTCGCTGTTGGAGTAACGAGGCCATTCACGCCACCGTGTTGGCCCACAGCGGCATAGATGAGTGCAGCGAACCGGAAGATGGTCGGTTCTCGGTGAACATCTCGGCAGGCGGAGGCGGATTTCTACGACCGCTGGTGGACCTCGGCGTGGTTCCACGAACACCCTTTGAGGTTCGAGACGGTTGGGTTGAGTGGACGGTTGAAGGCACGCGGGAAACCATGCGGGCGCTCATCGACCGATTTCGAAGCGACGAGATCCCCCACCGACTGCTGTCCACTCGGAGCACCGGCGCTCGTCTCTTGACCCCCCGTCAGCGTGAAGTCTTCGAAGTGGCCTCACGAGAAGGCTACTGGGACGTTCCTCGCCGCATCAACCTCACCGAACTGGCGGGTCTGCTCAACGTAGCAAAATCAACGCTTTCCAATCAACTCCAACGCATTGAATCGGCCGTCTTTCACGCCTTCACAGAAGAGATTCGTCGGCAAAGTGGCTAACATGTTCGCACGAACATGTTCGTAAAGGGTATAAGGAGGTCCCCGTCTACCTTGGACCATGGACAACCTACCGAAGACCTGGGATGACTGGATTGAGAACTTCAAAGCCTGGCAAGACAATGTTGGCTACGACCGAGAATGGATGGGCGACTTTGATCTGTCCATTCAATTCGATTGGGAACGAGCCGGCGATGTCATCGAATTCGGCGATTACGCTGGACGAGCCAAGTGGGAACGTTCTCTGCAAGTGCCTCACCAGAGCATGCGAGACGCCCTCGTCAGCATGATCACCGTTCAGGGCGACACCGAATTCGCCTCCGTGGAACAGCAACGCCACCTTCTCGCTACCGCTCCAACCGATTATGACCGCTATGCCGCCGCCCGCATCATGGCCGAAGAGCAGCGACACGGCTGGCAGATGGCTTACCTCCTGATGACCTACTTCGGACAACAAGGACGACGTGAGGCACAAAAGCTCCTTGAACGCAATGCGCAGGACGGAGACCGCCTCCTCGGTGCCTTCAATCGCCCCATGCCCCACTGGCTGGACTTTTTCTGCTACACGATGTTCGTGGACCGAGACGGTAAGTTCCAACTTGGCATGCTCTCCACCTCGGCGTTCAAGCCACTGGCAGCCAGCATGGGCCCCATGCTCAAGGAAGAGTCCTTCCACTTGGGCACCGGGTCCAACGGGCTGCGCCGCATCATCAAGGCTGGCGTCATCCCCCTCGACATGTTGCAGCGCTACATCAACAAGTGGGTTTCCACCGCTCACGACCTCTTTGGCGTGGACGAATCCTCCTCCGCTCACTGGGCTTATGTCTGGGGCATCAAGGGACGTTGGGACGAGCGCAAGAAACTCGAAGGCGATGTTGAGGTGTCCAAGGAGACGCTGAACGAAGAAGCACGCCAGCACTACCACGAAGAGATCGTCGCTGAGGTCAAGAAACTCTGTGGCTACCTCCCCGAAGGTGCTGCCGACTTGTACGTCCCCCACGAGAACTTCCACCGTGAGATTGGCAACTTCAAGCGCCAGCGATACACCGTTGAAGGCACCCTGTTCGAGGGCTCCGATGACGAGTGGGACGCCTACATGACGGCCCACCTTCCAACCGCCCAAGACGAAGAGGACCTCAAGGAACTGTTCAAGCAACAATGGGTGGCTGAGAAGCCCATGACCGCTCGCCAAATCGCCTCCGGCATTGGCGCAAGCGCCTGAGCAGCGGAGTGATCGTTGATGATCCCCGTCGCCCTCTACGGCGTCGACGCTGAGATGTGTGAACGCTTCTTCGAAGACCTCCCAGGTCTGGTCACGGACGCTTACGAAGACCGCTCCTACATTGAGTCGCTGTACGCTGTTCAAGCCGATCAATCCATTGAGCACATCAGCATTGCCGACCAGTGGGCCCAACGCGCTCCGTTTGCTTGGCCTGAGGACATCGTGAACGAGGTCGAGATGGTGCTGCGAACCACCAACTACCCAGATGTCTCGTTGCTCGAGCACCTCATGACCTTGGACGGTGTTGACGCTCAGCGAATCTCCGAATGGATGCACTTCTCCACCAACTTGTTTCCTATCTATTCCGAAAAAGCATGCCAAACGCTGCAACGAATGGGCCTTGATACCCCATACAAACCCGATGACATTGCCAGTTACGGTTTGTACGTGAACAGAATTGAAGGCCTCAAGCTCCATGCCCCAGCCGCAGGACTACCGGAAATCGGCCTCCCCCGAACCCGGATGCTGCAATTGGGCTTGGAGCGGTTTGAATGAACAACTTCAGCGTTCATGCAAAATTGGTCATCGTAGCAGCCATCTGGGGATTTGGCTGGCCTGCGGGCCGTGTGGTTGCCACTGAATTACCGCCCATTGGGGCAGCTTGGATTCGCTATGTCATGGTCGTTGCCATGTTCCTTGCCTACCTCAAATGGTCGAGCCAGTGGATCACGCCGTCACGCACCCAGTGGAGGCAAGTCGCCCTGATTGGATTGTTTTCGACCTTCATGTATCAGGTGCTCTTCATGTTCGGCATGGGCTACACGGCCGCAGGAGATGCATCGCTGATGATCACGTTCAACCCGCTGTTCACCGCCTTTCTTGCCGTTGTTCTGCTCGATGAGCGAATGACGTGGCGCCTCTTCGGAGGGTTGGCCCTCGCCGTGGCAGGCATTGCTGTGTTGTTCTTTGCCTCCCCCAACACGGACATTCCGACGGTTGACCGGTGGATTGGAAACGCCTTCATCGCTGGTTCTGCCTTCGCTTGGGCCATGTCGACCATCGTCATGAAACGCGTCATGACCGATACACCGGATGATGCACAGGCTCCTCTAAGTCCACTTCATCTGACCGTGTGGTCATCGGTGGTCGGTCTGCTCATCCTGACGCCTTGGGCTGGCGTTGAGGCGGTTGGTGCAACATGGACGTTCCCGAGCGTTGAGGCTTGGGTTGGCATCGTGTTCCTCGCCGTCTTTTCAACCGTGGTCTCCTATGTCTGGTTCGCCGACGGCATCCGTATCATCGGCGCGGGCCCAGCCTCCTTCTACGTCTATCTCGTTCCACCGTTCGGCATTCTCGGTGGATGGCTGCTGCTTGACGAACAACTCGGGACCTCACTGGTCGTGGCCTTTGCGCTGATCGTTGGCGGAGTGTCCTTGGCCCAATCCAAACAGATGACCAACGAGCAAGCATCATGAAGGTCCTCTCCTTGCACGGACCATGACCATTCAATGCGTAGCCGTCGTGGGCGCTGGAACGATGGGAGCAGGTATTGCCCAAGTGTGCGCTCAAGCCGGCTGGCAGACCAACCTCTACGATGCGTTTCCCGAAGGTCTCGAGCGTGGCATGGAACGAATCGCTGCCTTTTGGGAGAAGGGCATCGCGCGGGGGAAGACCACACCCGAGCAGCGAGACACATGGTCGTCCAATTTGACGGCGGTTGGCGATCTGGCGGAGGCGGTTGGACAGGCCGACCTTGTGATTGAAGCCGTGCCGGAAATTCCCGATTTGAAACACAGCATCTTCGCACAGCTCGACGAACTCGCGCCACCGCATGCCGTACTCGGCACCAACACGTCCTCGCTCTCCATCGCTGAAATCGCTGCTGCTACTTCGCGCCCGGAACAAGTCATCGGCATGCATTTCTTCAATCCCGTTCCCATCATGAAACTGCTCGAATTGGTGCGCCACGAACGAACCTCCGAAGCCACGGTGGCCGTTGCTGAAGCAGCCGGGGAAGCGATGGGCAAAACCACCATCCTCGTCAGGGACGTCCCCGGCTTTGCGACCAGCCGTTTGGGTGTGGTCCTCGGCAACGAAGCCATCCGCATGCTGGCCGACGGTGTAGCCAGCGCCAAGGACATCGACACCGCCATGGTCCTCGGTTACAAACACCCGATGGGTCCACTGGCCTTGACCGACCTTGTGGGACTTGATGTTCGCCGGGACATCTTGTTGAACCTCCAACGTTCCTTCAACGACGACGCCTATGCGCCCCATCCACTCTTGGAGCGCCTGGTGGCTGAAGGGCGACTTGGTAAGAAAACCGGCAAGGGCATTTACGATTGGTCCAGTGGACAGGCTGAAGAAACCAGCCTCGAATAAGCACCACCCCACCCACTGGTTTATTGAGCAACGGGTTGCATGTCATCCTATGGACGAGAACAACCTCACACCCTGGGGAGCGATGGTTGATGCAGTCACCAACGATCAAGAGGACATCAGCGGCTCGAATTCAACCAATGTTTCCGCGGCCGATGTTTCTGGCCCGAGCCCCGTCCTCCAGCAACAAATCACACCAGAAATGGTCGCAGCAGGGTACCAGCCGGGCATGGCTCCTCAGAAGATCTCCGTTGGCGATGAAGGCAAAGGCCCCAAGGTTCCGATGATCATTGCTGCTGTATTGGTCGTCATCGGTCTCATCGGGTTCGGCATCGGCGTCGCCGTGGGCGCTTCAATTGAAGACACGTTGAACAACCTCTCAACCGTGGAATACACCACAACAATCGGCGATAGCGGTGAAATCATCCATGACGATCAAGACGGATTGGGTGAAGAGGGTTGGTACCTGCTCATCCCGGGTGATGTCAAGGCCGACGAAAACAACAACGGCATCATCGACGCCTGCGAGGGCGTGATGTTTTCCGTTCTTGATGCCGACGGCGATGACGCCAGTGACCGTACAGCGAGAATTTCCTGTTCAAACGATGAACGAGCGGACGGCACCAACGTGAACGAACCGTACTTCGACATTGAGGACCACATTATTGTTGGACGTATTTGCTACACCATGGAAGATGAGTTCGGAGATTGGGAACACAATTGCAGGAGAGGAGAGGTGCTGACCGTGGCCAACGATGCAGGCATCAACATGTCCGTGGTTGACCTCGACGCCATGTACATCGAATCTGGATTTGTAGAGGAGTTGCTCACGAAGACGGGGGTTTCGGTCACCTCGTTTGGGGCGGGCTGCTGTTCCGTGTGCGGTGGCCTCATTGCACTTATCATCGGGCTAACTCGTCTGGGTGGAAAGAAACCCGCCCAGCAATTCCAGTTCCAAATCCAATGATTCAATCAAAGGAAGGTCGTCGCTTCTCAAGGAAAGCGGCCACGCCCTCCCGAAAAGCATCGGTCGTACCTGCCGCTTCAATGAGTGTACGCTCATGGTCAAGGTGCGCTGAGAATTCGTTATCGGTTTGAACGTGGAGAAGGTGCTTGGTCGCCTCCTTGGTGTGGGAGCCCCACGACGACCACATCGTGGCCAGACCCGTGGCCGTGTCAAGCAGCGAGGCGGGGTCCACCAACACATCAATGGCCCCGTATTCGTGAGCCTCTTCACCCGTCCAAATTTCGTTGCTCATGAAGAAACGGCGTGCTCGTTGTTCCCCAACCAATCGTGGCAGAAGCCAGGTTGTCCCGCCGTCGGGGGAGAGACCCATGCCTGCATACGACGCCGCCATTCGAGCATCGGGCGTTCCCACCCGAGCATCGCAAGCCAAAGCAAGGCCCAAACCGCCACCCGCTGAAACACCGTTGAGGGCAGCCACCACGATGGTCGCTGAGGTGCGGATACGGACCAGCAAGGGGTGGAGCACCCCGGTGAGGTTGCGAATCAATTCCGGAGCCGAGTTGGTGTCAATCGCTTCCTGAAAGGCGTTGATGTCAGCCCCTGCTGAGAAAAACCGCCCGTCGCCCGTGAGCACGATGGCTTTGGTGGCGCCATCTTTGAGACCTGCATCAATGGCCTCGGCGATCATGGGTAGGAACGCCATCGAGAAGGATTGAGTTGAGGCCTGTCCTGCCATCTTGATGATGCGAACAGCACCTTGTTGGTCGACTTCAATGGCCATGGGAATCCACTCACAACTTCACGTTCACGTTCTTGACCTTCGTGTAGAAGCGGAGCGCATCTTGACTCTGTTCAACACCGATGCCCGAATGCTTCCAGCCGGTGAAGGCTGTCTGCGGGAAAGTGATGGGGTATTCGTTGATGGACACCATACCACACTCGAGGTCTCGAGCAAAACTGTGGGCGCGGCTCAGGTTGTTGGTCCATACACCGTTCAGCAAACCAAACGGCGTGTCGTTGGCCAACTCAAGCGCTTCCTCGTCCGAGGAAAAGGAGGTGACGGCGAGCACGGGCCCGAAGAGTTCGTCCTGGAACAACAAATGCGACCGGTCCACACCGGTGACCACGGTTGCTTCCATGAACGCCCCGTCGCGGTCGAGAGCCTTGCCACCCAGCACCACCTTGCCGCCTTCCTTCAAACCAGCCTCAAGTTTCTCAAGCACTTCGGCTCGATGGCGCTCGTGAACAAGGCTGCCCATTCGAACACCTTCTTCCATGCCAGGACCCACCGGCCACTTTGAGACTTCAGCACAGACGGCCTCAACCAGTTCGTCGTGCACGTCCTCGTGGACGATCAGACGGGAACCTGCCCAGCACATCTGTCCGGCATTCATGAAGATACCAAAGCAAATCGCTTTGGCAGCGTATCGGAGATTGGCGTCGGGGAAGACGATGTTTGCACCCTTTCCACCGAGTTCGAGGGTGACAGGCGTTAGCTGTTCACTGGCCTTGGCCATCACAGCTTGTCCTGTAGGCACACCACCGGTCAACACCACGCCGTCCACGCCTGCATGGCCAGCGAGGGCATCCCCCGCCAGCGCACCCGATCCGGTCAGCACCTGAAGCACGCCGGAAGGCAGACCGGTGTCGGCCTCGTCCACGGCCTTTGCCCAAGCGAGCAGGGACAACGGGGTCCACGACGCTGGTTTGGCGATCACCGTACATCCGGCCGCCAAGGCCGGTGCGATGGAACGGAGGGCGAGTTGAAGAGGGAAATTCCAGGGCACAATGTGGGCGGTGACCCCGAGCGGTTGGCGGAGGGTGTAGTTGAGACGGGGCCCCGGCACGGGAATCGTGGTGCCTTCGATCTTATCGGCCAAACCAGCAAAATATTCGAGTGTCCAAGCGCCATAACGGATTTCTGAGAGGGCTTCTCGGAAGGTCTTCCCGTTGTTTGAGGATTCAATGACCGCCAGTTCCTTGGCCTTCCCGTAGGTGACGGCCGCCATTTTGTTGAGAATGCGTCCCCGCTGGGCAGGGTCCATGGCCTTCCAGTCCGATCCGTTGAGGGCTGCTCTTGAGGCGGCGACGCAACGGTCCACGTCGTCCACGGTCGCCTTGGGAACAGTGCCCATGACCTCGCCCGTTGCGGGATTGATGACTTCGCTGGTCTCGTTGTTCTCGGCTGCGCACCATGCACCTGCAATCCACATCTGTTCATCGGCCATGAATCTTCCAAGCCCAACCGATTCAAAGGGCCATCGGTGGGTTTTCTCGGTGACCAAATGGAGGAAGGAAGCCCTTGCGTGGGCAGAACCCTCATGTGCTCGCCCCTGCACCTTATTGCCATGGCCCAGCGGGTAGGGATGGCGCAACAAACAGCCAAGACCCTCTCCACTCGACCGCCAAGGTTGCTCATCCTTGCAGGCGCCACAGGCGTTGGGAAATCAACAGCGGCCGTCGGCCTGGCCGGACGAGCCGGTTTCACACGGGTCATGTCCACCGACGCCATTCGAGAAATCATGCGAGCCGCTGACGATGGTCAGCAATTGGAAGCACTGCATCGCTCGTCCTTTTCGAAAGGAAGCAGTGGCGAGCCCGTACTGGACTGGAACGAGACGTGCTTAGCGGTTGAGGCTGGCATCAGCGCCACCGTTGAACGGGCTCGAAGGGAGGGCATCGACCTCCTGCTTGAAGGCGTTCATATCGTTCCCAGTGCACGCCTGCTCAAGGCATGGGAAGACGCTGGAGGCGTGGCCTTGGGCGTGGTCATGGTGGTGGATGAGGAACGGGCACACCAAGACATGCTGAAGTCGAGAGACGCCCATTCATACCGTCGTTCCGACCGTTACCTTGCCAATTTTGCTCGAATACGCGCCATTCAAGAGGGGCTCATCGAACGGGCAAAAATCGCCAACTGGCCCACGGTTGATCCCACCCGTGTTGAGAACGATGTTGAACGAATCTTCACGTTGCTCAATCGGGCCATAGATGCCCATCACGAGGTTTGAACGGCCAGCGTAAACGCCACGTCGTAGTTCAGCATCGCCTCACCGTCCGAAACGCCCAATTCTGCGTTGACCTGAATCGTGCTGCTGTCAATTTCAGTGACAACCATGTTGGTGAGTTTGATCTCAACGCCTCGCAATTCACCGTGATGGAGCAAATCGTCGTGCACAGTGTCAAATCCGAGTTCAGCGGCTTCCAACGGTTCAAGGCCGCCGTCCATCCAGAGATCCATGCGTGCTTGGGTGAGAGGCTGAATCGTCTCAAGCACCTGGTCGGTCGTGTCGATGACATCGTCCGATGCAGGCTCATGGGGCAAGGTCAGTCCAGCCACTTTGACACCAAAGATGGCCATGGAGAGGAGTGACATGAGCAGGACAACGCCCGTGGCGAGGAGCATCTGACCGGTTCTGGATTCCTGCAGTTTGGTGGAGCGCATCAGGCACCACCTCCACGAGCCCAGACATCCAGCGTGACCGTCCAAACATATGGGCCGATGACCACGAGATGGTGAACCGCCACCGTGCCGCCAGATGGTGTTCCAATCGTACCGTGCGGCGTCGCTACCGAACTGTCCTTGGCCAGCCAACAATTCGCTTCCTTCCCGGGCGCTACAGCGGATTGAAGCAATTCACACGCCTCTTCGCGAGCATCGTCAGCCAGCAACTCCTCCAGCCGGCTGTCGCCCTCAATTTCGGCTTCCAGTCCAAGGCCGTAGCGGATGGCATCATCGGCCGCCATCTCAAGGGATGAGTCGAGGGCAACGGAAGCGGAATCAGGAACGTGAACCCGAATGAGAAAGGTGGCCGACATAAAAAAAAGCCAGAAAAGGGTCAACATTTCCAGAATGTGAATCTGGGCCTCTTCGTCGTGACGCACGCCGTCAGCCTCCAAAGTAAAGCGGGGAGGGAACGAACGTTCCCGAGGAGGGGTTCAGCCCGGGTACTTCCGTGATACCGATGAGGTCGGGCGAGAAGGCGACGAGGTTGAAGATCAGAAGGGCCACAACGATCATCATGCCCGAGTGCTTGAATCCAGTCGAAAAGCGCCCCGTGGCCATCAAGCCAGCCATGGAGCCATTGCCGAGCGCTTGCATGGTCACACCGTAGTAGAAAATCGTCAAGAAGAACAGTGGGTCGATGTTTCGGATGGTCATGTTTCCGATGGTTTGACCGCCACTGTCGCCGCCGTCTTCACCACCCGAGTTTGAACCTGCAATAGCGGGAATAAACACCTTGGCCAGAACAACAATCACGCCAAGGAAAACGAAGTACGACGTCCAAATGACGGCGATGTACGACCCGATGGCTCTTCGGCGTTCGCCCTCGAGGAACTTCAATTCACGTGAGTCGTTAGCGGCCGTGACGAGAATATCAGAAATTTTTCCACCCGCACGGTCGGCTTCAGCGATGAGCGTGATCGCACGCTTGACGAGCGGTGTACCGACTCGCTCGGCGAACTGACCAATCACATCAGAAAACTTGACGCCCCAGCTCAACTGGTCGGACATTTTCTTCACTTCGTCGTTGAGGGCACCATATTCTGATGTTGCCAGCGTTTGGACCGCCACGGTCATGGAAAGACCACCTTTCCAGTATTCAGCAAGATCTCGAAGGAAGTCCGGGAACTTCTCTTCGACCTCGTTCTTTTCGTTCTCAACACGTTCCCAGTAGTAGGAAGCAGGGAAGATGAAGAAGAAGAACGTCAGACCGAAGAAATTGAGGAAAATCGTTGGATGAACCTTCACCGGTCCTGCTTCCAAAGCAGGCCCCAACCACAGCGATTTGTTGTTCATGTTCGTGGGGATGCCGTCCTGGTAGTGAACGGTCATGTCAAAGGTGATGGTTTGGAGGAATTGCCCTTCTTGCGATGACATGAAGATGAGTTCGTACCGAGTGTCCGGTGGAATCGTGGTCATGTAGAGCTGTTGAGGGCCCGTGTTGGCCGTCTCGTTTTCGTACTCCAGAATATCGCCGGAGGAAGTGCGAATGGCGACGGTGTATTCATACGAATTTGAAGCCTCAACCGTGTAGTTCAGCCACAGTGGTTGAAGCACAGTCGTTCCTCCCGTGGCGGAGTCTGGGACACCGGGAACGTCGAAGTTTTTCCCACGCTTGGTGACCATCGTCCATTCCTCGTCCTCCCACGTGATGCGGTCGGGTTGATCTTGGAGGATGGAGCAGGTTTGATTGGCCGTGTAGGTTGGCTTTTGGTTGGTTTGGAAAAATTCACCCGTTGGATTGCCGAGTTCATCTTGGGCCGTGGCACCACAATACAGGTTGGTGAACATCGGTTCCCCGTTGGCCGTGGGAACGAAACCTGAATTGGTGATCCAAAACAGACCGCTACCAAGGCCAAGGATGATGGAGAAAAACAAGATGACGTAGAGCTTGGTCAGCGTCGTATCGTCCTTGGGGAGGTCGAGGTTGACCACAATTTTGTCTTTCTTGCGCGCCATGGTACCTCACCCCCTCACATTTCTTGCTCCTTGCTGCTGGTCCACACGAGAATGGCGTAAGCGATGTGAATCATCGGGATGAAGCCCAATACGATACCGTACAGCATACCTTCGCTCATCTGCGCACCTGAACCTGACACCCAGAACATGATGACGAGCATGACGATCAGGAAGAGCGGCATGGCGACGGCGACCACAATGTAGGATTCGGCCAACAGCGCAATCGATTCGAGGAATTGCCCGAGGCGAGTACGATTTTCACGCATGTAGTGCTCTGCTCGATTGAGGAAGAACAACTTCAGTTGGCCACCGGCCGTGAGGGTGCCGACCATGCCTTGGAAAAACTCCGTCAACCAAACCGATGCGGCTCGGTCGACGCTCATTTTCATGGCGGTGATGAGGTCGTAACCCAAGAGCGTAATGTCGCGATAAATCATCGCAGCGTCGTCAGCCACATCGCCGTAGATGTCTTTGTTCATCGCCAGCGACCTGAAAATCTTGGCCGGAGTGGCGTTGGCTGCGGACATGGCTGCCGTGTAGGATGCGGCGTATGGGAGGTACTTCTCGATCATGTCAGCACGTCGAGTCGCTTCTCGAGCAGCACCACCTTTGTTGTACACGTAGGCTGCATAGGGGATGATCACCCCACCCAAAGCGATGATGATGACCTTCAGAACAGGTGGGAACACCTGCAGGGCGAATTCAGGACAACCGTTACCAGGCTGCGCAGGGTCGACAAGGCCGGGGTTCCAATATTCCCATTCAAAGCATGGATCTTTGGTGGCCGCGTCTTGGATGCTCTCGTAGAAGGCGATGACGCCGATATCGGGGATGAAGAAAATAGCCACAAAGGCCCAGGACATCAACGTGATAGCAATGGAAGTGACGATCACGGTGGAGAGGTAGACCTCAGGCATCATCCCGATCGAACCTTTGACGAGGTTGGCCGACAATTCCTTGTCGTTGCGGGCGCGCTTCTTCACAAACGGCCCAAGCAGCCGATTGCAGATGCGTTGCCATGCCGTCAGGTCCATGCTATCGACTCCTGTTTGGCCGCCTCACTTCAACCCGTCCACACGGGCGAGAATTTCGTTGGGCCGAACATAATATTCCGTGACGATTTGAGACACTTGGTCGGCCTTGCGAATGTCGTTCAGCACCATCCACTCCAAAATGCGCTTGCGGGTCCGCAGTTCACGGCGCATCTCTTCCTGACTGTAGTTGATCTTGACCATGATCTTCTCCAACACGTAGGACTTCCCGCTGAAGATGAAGTCGTCGTTGGTGACGTCCCATCGGAACACTTCGTTGGTGATGACCTCCATCGAGTTGGGGTCAATGCCGACGATTTCGACAATCTGCTTGGTCCGTCGCACACGCCGCCCGTTAATACGGGTTTGAATCTGAATCGCACAGGCTTCCAGTGCTGGAAGAAGCACACGGGGGATGTCAATCGGCTTGTTCTCCAACCGGTGAACAAGCGACGGAACTGAGTCGGCGTGAACCGTGGAGTAGGCGCAGTGGCCAGTGGCCATGGCTTGGAACAGAACGTACGCCTCAGCACCACGGATTTCACCCACGATGATGTATTCAGGCCGTTCACGCAAAGCTGCTTTGAGCAACTCGAACTCACCAATGACACCGTCATCGCTCTCACCACCAAACCCTTGCCGGGTGAGGCCTGGGACCCAGTTGGGTTGCGGGATGTTGACCTCACGGGTGGATTCAATGGACACGATTTTCATTTGCCATGGAATGAAGATGCACATGGCATTGAGAGTGGTTGTTTTCCCGGAAGCCGTACCACCGACGAACAGCATAGGGACTTCGTTCTGGAAGGCGATCCACAGATAGGCCACCATCAATGACGACATGGTGCGGAAGGCGACGATATCGGCAGGAGAAAACGGGTCGTCCTTGAACCGTCGAATACAGAACGCCGAACCGCGAGTCGAAATTTCGTGCCCGAGTTTCATGACGATACGGGAGCCGTCCATCAGCGTTGCATCCAAGAGCGGTTCTGCAACTGAAATGTGTTTTCCACAGCGTTGAGCGAGTTTGATGACATAGGACTCCAACTCGTCGTCCGTCTCCCACACACACGTTGTTTCCACCGATTCGAATTTACGGTGGTACGCAAAAATGGGGACATTGGTGCCGTCGAGAGAAATGTCCTCAACGTTGACGTCGTTCATGAGAACATCCATTTTGCCGTATCCGATGAGGTCTCGGCGCAGGTAGTAGAAGAGTTTGGACTTCGATTTCTTATTGATTTTCATGCTGTAGGATTTGATGACCTTGTCCATAGCGGTACGAACATAGGCCTCCGGGTTCGCATCGATTTCTTCGATGTTTGCCGTCAAGGAACGGATGAAGATGTCCATGATTTCATCCCGCTGCTCCTGCTCCTTTTTCGTGAGCGGAGGTTCGATGATTTGGTAGATGATGTTGAGCGTCTGCTTATCACGAACGATGCGGGCAAAAGCGTGAGGAGGCATCACCGGGTACTTGTCCAACTCATCGTATTGCGCTCGTTGTCGGGCTCGTTGTCGCCCACCGCCACCGCCTTTTTTCCTTGCCATGGCCACTTACCCCCGCGATTGCAGTTTGCTACAACATCTCCCCGACTATAACACTTGGGTGAAAATCGGTCGTAAACGGTCCTGCTGTGGCGCGTTTACTGCCGTCGATGCACGCCGGTTTAAGGGTTCAGAACCGTGGCCATCCATGCCTTGCATCGTCCCTGAAATTCTGTTAAGTCCACATCGTTGTGGATTTGATCCGCAGCCACCTCGATGAGGCGGTCAAGGCCCCAACCTTGCTCGCGATGGTTTCGGGCCTCAAAGGCCGCCCTGTCGCCATCCTCTGACCGACCCCGCTTGAGGGTACGTTGGAAGCGCAATTCCGTATCGGCGATGATGGCCACCGTTCGGTAAGTGGCACCCCAACGAGCGGTGAACACTGCGTCTTCAGCCGTGCCGCGTAAGCCCTCGATGAGCACCAAGGGGTGGGTCTGGAGCAGTTCATCCACGCGGTCGCACAAACGAACGGCTAACACGTCCTCACCGTGTGCTGCACGCAGCGAAGCTGCCACCTCACCGAAGACGTTGGGTGCTTCCTCCAGCCCAAGGCGGCGGACTTCTTCACGAATCATGTCGCCCATGGAGACGACCGGCACCCCCGCCTCAGCGAGAACGGCCGCAAATTCACCTTTGCCTGAGCCAGGCATGCCGCACACCGCCACGACTTGACCCATGGTCCACGGCCGTCGCCTGCCGCTCAAGAACCTACCTCCCTCAACGGCGGTGAGGCTCAATTTGAGAACTCAGAGCGCCCCCAGCGAGTGTCCATCAATTTCCAGAGCAGGGCGGAGGCAAAGATGAGACCCACCGAAATGGCGATCATGCCCATGTAGCCCTGTTGGACCATGGTTTCGTCGTACATTTGCGCAGTGGCAGCCAATCCGTCCTGACTGGCTCGCTCCCACCAGTTCCCGTACAGGCTCACGTCGCCCTGGGTGAAGGAGAGAAGGAAAAGGCCGAGCAAGGGCAACACGGTCCCGATCCAAAACCAAATCATGATCGAAGCGTCAAAAATCGCCTTGTTCGGTCGCAATCCCATCAAAAAGGCCGTGAGAGCGACGATGTACACCGAGTTGGCAAACATCACGATGATGCTCGTGGGCAACGAGGCCCATTCGTCCAAGCGCCATGCCATCAAGACGATAAAAATCAGCGAAATCCACGACGTGGCAAGGAAGTACACCACCACTTTGGCCCGAATCAAGTCCGGGACTTTCAGCGGTAGGCCGTTCATGAAATCCGGTGAATCGAGGATGGTCAACCACGAATAGAAATTGAAACCAAAGAAGCCGAGGAACGGGGCGTAAGAGAGGAGATTGATGGGGATGGGTGCTTCAGCGAAATCCACCAGCCACGCCATGCCCAGCAGCACGAGGAGTGGGATGGCATAGGACACGGTCATTTTCTTGATGGCGCCTGACCGGAACAAGTCGACGAATTCCTTCGCAACGATGAGACGAATATGACCGCGGCCAAGGAAACTCAGTCGGGCGTACATCGGCGCCAGCAGGTCGCCTCGTTCAACCACACTCACGTCAAAGTCGTCGAGGATGAGCAGCGATGCAATCAATCCGATACCAAGAGAAAGAAGCAAACCAAGAAGAATAGCGACACCGCTCTGGCTGGATTGAGCCGCCAGACCCCAAAGCAGAACATCGGCAGGCAATACACCTACGCCGACAGCGATCCCAACCGCGACGATCACCAACGGCCCAACCACCGTATATGGTCGCCCTCGTAGCCAAAGGGATGAGACCAAGAACGAGAGCGCCAGACCTTGCCCCAGCGTTGTGGCCATGGCCAACCATGTCCATGGAAGTGAACTCCACAACAGCGGCGTTCGAATGCCGGCAAATCCATCGAGCAGGATGCCAAGCGCCATGCCGGCGATGATGGGAGAGAGGATCAGCATCACGTAGAACAGCAGGTCCTTGACGAAGTAAGCAAAATGCGCCATGGAATTGGGCAAGGGTTGGAGCGCTGGTGCGGCCAAAAGGAAATTTTTGGTGCCCGTTCTTCGCACGATGGCATCGCGACCCATGAACGCAAACGTACCCATGCCCAAGGAGAACATGAACATCGGCAGGTGGAGGGCAAATCGGAGCTCTCGCCAGGTGAAGGTCTTGGTATCGATGTCCGAGGTCTGTGCCGTGGAATCGCCCACCAAAAACTGCAGACCGATGGTCGAAATGGCGGTGACAAGCGTCAGCAACAGCGGAAAGAGCACCATCTGGCGCTTTTTTGCAAACTCAACGCTCTTACGACCTTCTTCGATGAACATGACACGAAAGGTAGCAGAAAACGACGACCACCCGCGAAGTGGTTCGTTCAATGTGACACCGTGAGAGGAGGTACCAAGCGGGCCTGCTTCGCTGAAATCTTCGTCCGTCCACGGACGCGATTCAACGAAGGTCCCGGCCATGTTTACTCCTCCGAATCGTCCGTGACCCCTTCGTCGCTGAGGCGTTCTACGTCCTCAATGGAACGGCCGACCAAACGAATGAAGACATCTTCCAAGGTCTCATCCTCGGATTGTTTGAGCCCTTTGACCGTCCCAGCAGCGAGCACCTTCCCGTCGTTGATGATCGCCATCCTGTTACACATGCGTTCAGCCATTTCAAGCACGTGCGAGCAGAGGAAAATCGTGCCTCCGTCCGCTACATGCTCCAGCAGCCATTCCCGGCATTTCCGCTGGTAAATCGGGTCAAGGTTAGCAAACGGTTCATCGAGGAAGAGGAGTTTGGGCTTGTGGATGAAGGCGCTGGCGAGCATGACCTTCTGCCGCTGGCCCTTGGAGAGGTCTTTGCACATGGTGTCGCGTTTGTCTTGAAGGCCAAACCATTCGAGCCAGTCCTCAACCTTGGCCTTCATGTCCTCAACGCCTCGAAGACGAGCCACAAACTCGAGGAATTCAGCCGGCGTGAGGAAAGAGGGTGGTGATTCCGACTCAGGGACAATCCCGATGTTGGCCTTGACCTTTTGAGGGTCGTTGACGGCGTCGACGCCCAGCACCTCAATGCGGCCCTTGCTGGGCCGGAGTTGGCCGGTCAGGAGCTTGATGAAGGTGGATTTCCCAGCCCCGTTGGGCCCAAACACACCAAAGAATTCACCGGCGTGAACCTCGACATTGAGGGGATGGAGGGCGATGAAATCACCGTATTTCTTTGCCATGTCAACGGCGCTGACCATTGGTTGCTTGCCCCCAGCCATAGACCGTTGATTTCGTTTTGAATTATCATACCTTGGTTGTGCTTCATTGAACCGTGGCGATGACATCAAGAAGAGGTGAGCCATCAGTGATTCCATGAACCCCCCACAAAGCGACGTCATGAAGGTGGACTTGCACCCTATCAGCGATGAGGACGACCTCGGATTCATTGCCTGCATGACCATCGACCGACCGGACAAACTGAACGCCCTCAACGACGCGGTCTTGGCGTCGCTCAAGGCCGTTTGTGATTGGATGGAGGCGGCCGATGACGTGAGGGTGCTGGTGGTCTCGGGCGCGTCGCCCAATCCACCACCCGAAGGAAAGCGGGCCAAGCCGCACGCCTTTGTTGCGGGCGCCGATATCACCGAATTTGCTGGTGCAGGCAGTCAAGTCATTCGAGAGCGATTCAGAAACAACGCCGTCGAAGCACTGTGGAACCTCAGTAAGCCCACCATCGCCATGGTTGACGGCTTTGCTCTCGGCGGTGGATGCGAAGTTGCCTGTTCTTGCGACATTCGTATCGCCAGCGACCGCTCGACCTTCGGCACGCCAGAAATCAACCTCGGTCTCATCCCAGGCTACGGCGCCACCCAACGTTTGGAGCGGCTGGTCGGCTACGGGAAGGCACACGAGATGATCATGACCGGTGACATGGTGCCTGCCGAAGAGGCGCACCGCATCGGCCTGGTCAACCACGTCGTCGCTCCGGAAGAATTGGAATCAACCGTCATGGCGATGGCGCGAAGGATTGGGAGCAAATCTTCGCTCGCATTGCGCGTTGGGAAGGCTACGGTGCGTGCTGCTCTTGACGAAGGGTTGACCGACGGTGTGGAGATTGAGGCCATCGCCTTCGCCGACCTGTTTGACAGCGAAGACAAGGAAATCGGTGTTCAAGCCTTCATGAACCGACAAACACCCGCTTGGAAGCATCGCTGATGAGGCTCTGCAACGGGCCCGCGTCGCAGGCCGAGCCTGTCGGCCGAGGGGGGTGTAGGAAGCGCCACTGCCTTCCCCTTGTCCGAGAGTGTGCTCGGCCACGGTCTTCTTGGTCAACGGAAATCAAACTTCGATGAACGAAATCCCTTCATCCTTGAGGAAGATCCTGAAATGCCGCATGTGGCGAGCATGCTGCCTTCGGAATCTCAACGAAATCAGGTATGTGATCGTTCCCGAATCCTCATTGAATGCACGCTTCTCCAATTTGAGGAGGTCTAGCAATCCTTTGTTGTTGAGTTCGAGTTCACTGCCTTCACAAACACATGGTCGAAACCGAGGTTGTGGCTTGCTCGGGACAAAGCCCGATGCGATATGGCCTGGAACCAGCGCCTTTTGTGGCTGCTGAGACTCTTTTTTTGGCTTTTCAACCCGTGGTTTGTTCCCCTCAAATTTCTCGACTTTTCCAGTTTTTGGATTGCGCCGCATTTGCTGATTCGGTCTAAATTTACGTCTCCTGTTGTTTTTCTTACCCATATTTTTTCACCTGCTTTTTGCCTTTCTTCTGCGCAGAAGCGCTCACTGAACGGACAAAGTCCGCCGGCGCTTCCGCAATTCAGGCAGGTTCTACTCGCAGGTTGGTTGGGTATTGGGGGGCATCTGAGATTCCTCCAGGAGTTAACATAGGCCCCCACCCTATATAAAACGGGGCGATGGGGAGCCCCAACATAGACCACCACACATCAAAAATGAGGTAAAACAAACGCGGACGTAGGTGAAATGCCGAACACGTGTTCAACAACCCTCGGGAGGTTTCAATCTTCCATTTCCTTACGCAGAGCGTCGAGTGCACTGCTGGCTGCTGGAAGGGGTGGAAGGGCAAGCGGTGTACCGTCTGGGGACAGCAAGGGAGGGAGTTCTTTGCCGTCGGGGCCGATAAGCACAGGGAGTTCAGGTTGTGCAGGTGTGGCAGGCCCAACAGATTCGAAGCCTACGTCGAGCGGAAGGCGGAGTTTGAGGATACGCGCCTCATCGATACGGACAAAGGTTGCCCCGTAAACGTGGCCGGGCGCAGGGTGTTCAGGTTCAACGAGGACGCTGTGGCCGTGGCCCGGGGTTTGAAGCAAAGCGACCAAATCTTCACCTGAGGCGTGGTCTTCCCACATCCGTGCGGTCGAGGCTCGAATGTCGGCCATTTGGCCCATACGACGACGCTTGATGCGCTCGCGAATCGCTTCGTGGCGTTCTCGGCGGTCGCGGACCGTGACTTCAATGTCAGCGTCCTCAACAGATTCAGGGCTGACATCGACCACGAATTCATCGGCGACGTGAACTTCTTCGAGTTCGACCTGAACAACAACCTCGCCCATGTTCTCCTCAACGGGCTCGCTGGCAGCGACTTGGGCGGCTGCTTCTGCTGCGGCGATCTTCGCAAGTTTTCGCTCCCTCAGCGTGGCACCGTCCAATGAGGAAGCCGTGACGGGGGCGGGAAGGCCATCGTCCTCCTCTGCCTCTTCATCGATGACCGGCACAACGGTTTCCGACTCAACCGCTGCAGCACGAGCGGGCGCTTGACGGCGAGCTCTTGGAGCGGGCTTGGATTGTCCGCCCAGGTTGATCCAAAGGAAGGCGAGCACCGCCATGGCGCCGACAAAACCCCACTTGGCTTCGTCGGTCAATTGTCCAACGGTTGAGAGATAGAACACGAGCACCGAGATGAACAACACCCCGACTGCGGTCCTTGCGAATCCCATGTCCCTCATCCCATCCAATCATCGGTTCTTTATGACGGTGATGGAGGTGAGCGTTTCTCATCGATTGACGAGGTGCTGCACCTGTTGTACAATGTCATCCAGCGCTCGCCGCCGATGGCTGAATTGATGTTTGATTTCTGCCTCCACCGACCCGAAGGTTTGGCCATGTGTGCTCGTGACGCCGAGGGTTTCGGGGTCGAGTGGCATGCCTTCTTCGTCCAAGTCCGAGGGAATGAAAATCGGGTCGTATCCAAAGCCACCGTCGCCTTCAATTTCATGCGCAATCGACCCTTTGCAGATGCCTTTGCCGACGTGAAATTCCTGACCATCCCACAACACAGCAACGGCCTGAAATGATGCTGAACGGAGGCGCTTCGAGAGCGCAGGGTCCTCGCTCAACAGGTGGGAGAGCAAACGAAGAATACCGGCATTGCCAATGGTTTCATGGGCGTAGGAGGAGTACACCCCCGGAAAACCGTCAAGGGCATCCACGAACAACCCAGCATCCTCCACCAACACCACGGCCTGGTCGTGGGGAAGATGGTTCAGCGCTTGACGAATTTTGGCCTCTGCGACCTCCACAAGGGTTGACGCCTGGGGTTCGACCACCGCCCCCTCGGGGACCTCTAGCGCCCGAACCGTCAGACCGAGTTTTGAGAAATGATGAGCAGCTTCAGCCAGTTTTCCTGCATTTGATGTCAGGAACCAAACGGTGTTGTCCATGGTCAAGCGAGGTGGTGACGGCTAATGACGGTGCTCGTTGGTACCGCAGGAATCGCTGGTAAAGGAGAGACTTTAGCCCGTGCAGACCAGCAGCCTTCATGCTCTCAAATTGGATGCTCGTTGCGGTTGGTGGCGCCATCGGCGCCGTCTTGAGGTTTTACATCAGTGAAACCATGCCCGACAGCAATTTTCCATGGGCTACGCTTGGTGTGAATCTGGTTGGCTCCCTGTTGCTGGGTTTGGTCGCCGCCGCCGCCCTCTCCAATACGCTCTCCGAGGACCAGGCGCTGCTGTTGGGGGTTGGTTTGTTGGGGGCGTTCACCACCATGTCCACCTTCTCGGTGGAGACCATCACCATGGTGGAAGCAGGCCATTGGCGTCTGGCTGGAGCCTATGTCTTGGCCAGTGCCCTCCTCGGTCCTGTGTTGGCATGGGCAGGATGGAAAGGCGGACAAGCCGTTTTCTGAACTTCACTTCAGGATGGCCAGCATGCGGTTGAGTGCCAACAGAGAACCGGCTTGAACATTCTCTGGCACCACGATTTGGTTGGGGATTTCACCATCGACGAGGCGTTCCAACACGTCCATCAGGTACGCAGGGTGAATCATGTACATGGTCGAGCACGGGCAAATTTCCTCATCCAAACACTCGATGTGTTTGTCAGGATGTTCTTGGGCCAACCGAGCCACCATGTTGATTTCCGTTCCAATGGCGATGGAGGCCCCGGCAGGTTGGTCGTTCACGAAATTGCGAATGTATTGCGTTGAACCGTAGGCATCGGCCAACTCCACCGTCTCTTTGGGGCATTCGGGGTGGACCACGACGATGCCGTCGGGGTGTTGCTCGCGGAAATCGGCGATCTGCTGAGGCGTGAAGCGCTTGTGAACCGAACAAAAGCCATGCCAAAGCACGATGCGCGCGTTTTCCAACGAGCCCATGGCACCGAATCCCGGCGTCCAAGTTGGCATTCGGTCGGCTGAGATGCCCATGGCGAGGCCGGTGTTGCGGCCCAAATGCTGGTCGGGAAAGAACAACACGGCACCTTTTGGCCCGGCTCGCTCAAACGCCCAATTCAACACACCCACAGCGTTGGATGAGGTGCACACCACACCTCCGTGTCGGCCCACGAAATCCTTCAGGTCAGCGCTTGAATTCATGTAGGTGACGGGCACGAGGTAGGCTTCTCCTTCGCCCGCCACATCCTCAGGATGTTCACGGTTGATGGGGTCGGAAAGGCCGGATTGTTCGAGCAACTCCTTCCAAGCCACCTCGACCTCAGCCAGTGTGGCCATGTCGGCCATGGAGCAACCCGCTCGTAGATTTGGCAGCACCACAGATTGGTCATCAGAGGTGAGGATATCGGCTGATTCGGCCATGAAATGGACGCCGCAGAACACGATGTATTTCGCATCCGACTCGGCTGCCTTTTGGCTGAGCATGAACGAGTCGCCAAGGAAATCGGCGTGCATCACGATGCTGTCTCGCTGATAGTGATGGCCGAGGATGAGCAAATCATCCCCCAATTGGTCTTTCAGTTCTTGAATTCGGTCGGCAATCGCCTGTTCTTCAACCGACAGCGTGGTGTCCATGAAGTTCACAGAACACATCGGGAGGGTGACCGTCATGGCTCTCATCTATCCCAACACTCAACCCTTTTTGAAGGAACGGATGTGCATGAACGTTCAAAAAGAAGGTCTTGGTGAGCCACTCCATGGCCTTCCAGCCCACAGAGCGCCTCCACCTCGGTGCAGAAGCCGAGGTTTGGAAGGGTGAATGGTTTGGCCGACCAGCCGTTCGAAAGCAACGACGCCCCCGTTCTTGGCGCCACCCCAATTTGGACCACCGATTGGGGGTTCGACGTATGATCAGCGAAGCCCGCTTGTTGATTCGAACTCGGAAAGCGGGCCTTTCGGTCCCCTCCGTGTGGGACCTCGACTACGAGGGCGGCCAACTCATCATCGAACACCTTGGCGGTCGCCCCTTGATCGATGTGCTCAACGATGAAATGACCACCGAAACACAGGCCAAAGCGATGCTTCGCCGAGTTGGCGAATCGGTGCGACACCTCCATCGCGTGGCGACGACACACGGCGACCTGTCGAGCAACAACATCCTCATCGATGGAGAAACCGTTCACCTGATCGACTTCGGCCTCGCATCGGTGGAATATGATGTGGAACGCTTTGGCATTGATCTCCACGTTCTTGACGAGATTCTCGGAGCATCCCACCCGCAATGGGAAGGCGCCATCGATTGGGTGATTGAGGGCTACCTCGCAGCCGAGAACGACCTTGGGCCAGCGCCGGTTCTTCAGGGCGGCGCTGTACCATCAGCCAGGGAAGTCCATGCACGGCTTGAGGACATTCGTACTCGAGTTCGGTATCACGGCTGACGACCGAGACGACGCTCGCCTTGGCGCTGCCACATGTTCCAAGCGACGACGAAGAACGCTGCAAGAACCCCTGCCTGCAGCACCAGACTGGAATACAATCGGAGTTCAGGCTCCCATGCATGGACCTGCATCGACATGGTTTCATCATCCATCTCAAAATAGACGAGTTGGTGTTCAAGCACCAACGGTCCCCACTGGTCTTTGTCGTCCGAGGTTAATACAAACGACGTGTTGGTCGCCAATTCTGTGAAGTAAATTTCCCGGTCGAGGTACTTCTCTTGAGGTGATAGCGGGTTGAGGTGGTCTCGTACCGACCATGCGAGAATACCGTGGTCGAGAGCGATGTCGGAAACATGGTACTTTGGATTGCTGGCCAGCCACTGCTCGGCCGTTGTTCGGTTGTAGAGCACCAATCGGTCGGTGGCGGAAACGTTGACCGTCACGGCGAGGTATTCTCGGTCAAAGGCCATGCTTTGAACCGTGGCGTTTTCCATGTCAACCGGGGTGCCCCACGACGCCAGAATTTCATCTTCCTCCACCGGTGCAGAGGCGTTGATGGTGTAGCCGACTTCCCCACGAACACCGAGTTGCAAGACGGTCACTTCCATCGGCCGTTCACTGCTGACATAGGCAATTTCAGACCCCGAGCAGGTCAACTGCTCGATCCCTTCGTGCGTCGTGTCGGAAACGGGCACGGGCGTGCCCTCCAAATCGGTGACCTCAAGCACACCGTCAAGGGTGTAAACAAGCACCATGGATGAAGCACGCTCGCACAGCTGCATGTGCTCGGGTTGTGGGAAATCCAAGATGTTGAGCACCTGGTTCGGTTGATGCACATCGTACATCAGCAAGGCTGTACCGTTCGCCACCACGAGCAAATCGTTCTGCAACGCGTGCGTCGAATCCAAGCTCAGACCCGGAACGTTCACTTTGTACGATGCAGCATCAGCCGCCGACAAATTCTGGAGCAGCAGGGACACCCCTTCGGTTTGGTTGTCCAGCGTTGCCAGCCATTCGTCAGATACGGCGGCGGCTTCAGGGGCTTCAACACCACCGGCAGGAAGGGAACGGTGCGTCAAATCCCACGTGATGACCGCAGCCACGACGATCAGAATGGCCACGGCTATCCGGCCAGTCTCCCGGCTCGTTGGTGATCGGTACTGTTTCACTTCTCGCCCAATTCGAGAACGGAACCATGCCCAAGCTTGGCTTGGACGAGTCAAGACAGTGACGATCCGAGCGTTCATCGTTCGCTCGTCGAAGAATTTCCACCAACCATTGGAGGTGCGGTCCGCCATGGACACTGCAGCGCCAGCGATCAGCATACCACCGATGATGTCAACGAACCAATGAATGCCGAGGTAGATGATCGTGAACGCCGTGAGCAAGGTGTAAGCAAAAACGGTGTAGCGATAGCGGTTCCACCGACGGTCGTCGTCAAAACGCGTGAGGCACAACCACACGGCGAAGGGAATGCCGATGTGAAGCGAGGGCATGCCATTGGTGAACGGGTCAATCCGTCGAAACCAATCGGCAATTTCGGGGGTGAGGGTGTAGGCCAACGCTTCCATTCCCGGAATGGTGTCACCTGTCACTCGAACGTTGAAGAAGAGGTAGAACGGAACAGCGAGGATGTAAACCCAAGCGATGGAGAGGGTCACGCGGTCGGCGAGCCAACGGTCATCAAAGTAGGCGAAATAGAACACCGAAACATAGCAGATGAACATGAATCCAGCGACGTAAAAATGCGTCAAGGCCAAGGTCAGCCAATCCGCCTCAAAGGTCTCTTGGACCCACAACACCAAGTTGCCCTCAATGGCCCAGATGTACGGCGTCATGTCCAATCCAGTGCTGGCCATCAACAAGCGGTCCACTTGGTCAAGCACATCCTTGGCGTTGTAAATCGCAAAGACGATGAAGATGTGCACCCAGTACCGCCGGAAAAAATCAACAAAGGGTGGAAGGGACAACTTGGCCCAAGGCGGTTTGAACACGGGGAGGAGGATGACGCCCAGGGCCAACGCGCTGATCATCCATGTCAGGTAGACGCTCTGCACACCGTGGCCTCCGGTTTTGGGTCACGCCGTCCCTTCATCAAAGCGTCGTCATTCAGCACGCTTTGCGCCCGTTCTGTCTACCAGGCTCCGTGAACGTAAGGCTTGCCTCGGTCGGGGTCGCGGCGGTTGGCCAGGTCATAGATTCGTTCAAATCGGTAAATACCGCTCGAACAGCCTTGCTTCCATTCAAACGCCAAAGCATACTTTCCGACGGTTCGTACGGTAGGTTTCTCCGCAGGAAGCGCCTCGATTTGGCGACGAAGGGTGCGGCTGGTGTCGTCCACATTCCGCATGGGTGAGCATTTTGCACAAGGGCAGGCGTGACGCAGATCGTCGTAGGTGACGGTGAAGTCTGACCCGTTGTCGTAGGTGAGGACCATGTCTTGTGCACGGCGTTCGAGTTTCTTGAGCGTGGGCAAAACCTCGGTCATGGGTTCACCTCAAATGATTTCGAGTCCGTTGTCGGCCCCGTCGGAGAGTTGGTCTTGAATGGCGGACACGACCTTGGCAAAGGCCAGGGCAGAGGGGCCATCGGGTTCGGAAACGATTCGATGGACGCCGTCGTCGCCACCTCGAACAAACCCGGGGTCAAAGGGCAGGGCGCCGAGGAAAGGCACGCCGAATTCGTCAGCGGTGTCTTTTCCACCACCCTCCTTGAAGATGTCCAAGGTCACCGAAAAGTGGCCTTCTTCGTCGGCGGTGGCGGTCAGCGTTTTACCACCCGGAGCGGCGATGCTCACTTCGTTGCCTGGCGTGGTCTGGCCGCTGACGGTGAAGCCGCTCATGTTCTCCACCACGCCGAGCACGGGGACTTTGAGCGACTCGGAGAAGGTGATGGATTTTCGGCTGTCGAGCAGGGCAACCTGCTGCGGGGTGGTGACGATGACCATGCCGTCAATGTCGGGAAGGGATTGCGCTACCGTCAACGGCTCGTCGGAGGTGCCTGGTGGGAAGTCGATGATGAGGTAGTCCAACTCTCCCCACTCCACGTCCCCGATGAATTGCTGGATGGCACCCAACTTGATGGGACCACGCCAAACCACCGGGGTGTCTTCGTCTTCAAGCAGGAAGGCCATGCTGATGACCTTCACACCAAGGTGGCCTTGAGCGGGGTGAATTCGCTTGTTCTCAACGTGGAGGCGGCGACCGTCTAAGCCCATCATCTTGGGAACGTTCGGCCCGGTGATATCGATGTCAAGGATGCCCACAGCATGCCCTTGCTGAGCCAAAGAAAGAGCAAGACCGGTGGAAACGGTGGATTTCCCTACGCCGCCTTTTCCAGACAAGACCATGATTTTGTGCTTGATCTTACGACCGATTTCCTCCATCGCCATCTTTCGCTTCATCTGAGCATACGCCTGTTCCATTTGCTTCTGCTCTTGGGGGGATGGCCCGGCCGGTGCTTCGTTTGCACCACCCGGGGTGTTGATGGATACGGGGGAATCCGCCATGATAGAACCACCAAACTGGCCTACTTCAACCCACCCACGGGGTGAAATGAAGCCGTCCATCACGACGACCATCGACGGTCGGCCACGACGTGGACCAACATCGTGGTTCCAAGAACGCCGACCAACGGAGGCATCGACCACGCCATGTCGCCGTAGGCCCATGCCAATCCAATCGCCATGACCAAGGAAAACGGCGAGGAACGACGAAGCAAATGACGACGCTCAGTTCCGTTTTCAACCGAGCTGGCCAACACCGTGATGGGACCGAACGCCACAATCTGGACTGTGATGAGGGTGGCCACCACAGCAAAGGCGACCTCCATGTCCCGTGCCGCAAACACAATGTGGAGGGCAAAGAGGAGACTGAAGACGCCCATGTTGAGCCCGAGTGCTCGCCACACGTTTGAGGCGAAGTGCCCATCCTATGTCAAGGGCTACTTC
>JBMSEL010000001.1:0-103437 GCA_049412325.1 Candidatus Poseidonia sp. | reverse complement strand
CCATCGATCTCCGGGTTATGAGCCCGACGGGATATCCAGACTACCCCACCTCGCTATCCCTTGCGCCACGGTTCCCCGTTTTCAAACCACCGTCGCTCGGACCATCGTGGAAAAGGGTGGGTTGATGAGGTGGAAGGTCCACCATCATTGCATGCGAGCCGCCCCTCTCAAGGTTATGGCGACCCTCGCCGTCCTCCTATGTGCCTCCCTCGCCGGGTGCCTTGGCACCGTGGAGGATGACGACGATGCCAGCCCCATCACCATGGCCGTGCACTACGAGTCCACCTCGGGCACCATCCTTGAACGCGTTCAGAACGGTGCCACACTGTCGCAAACCGGTGTAGAGTTGGCCTTTGACTTCGCCCGTGTGACCTCCAAAGCGGGGGTGATGGAGACCTTCACGCTCGACCCAGGTGACGACGAAGACGGGTCCAACGCCATCACCGTGAACGCCAACGATCAGGCGGAAATCGCCTACACCTACCAAACGCACGGACTGTTCACCGTCGTGTTATCAGCCACCGATGAAAGCGGAAACGAAGCCTCAACCAGCTTGATGGTTCGCATTGACAAAACCATCGATTGGACGCAAAGCAACACGGACGACCCAGATTCAATGGTGATCCCAGCCACCCCTGACTGCATCTGCCCGGCCCCAGAACGGATTGATGTTGACTCAACCATCAGCAACCCGGCCGGCATCCTCGCCGGCACGCCCGTGACCGTTACATGGCACCTTGACGACCCAGAGGGCGAGCAACAGGCCTTCCACACCGAACAAATCGGCGATGGCCAGGATGCATCTTGGACCCACAGCCAGTACAACATCGTCGAAGGCGATTGGGCCCTGAACGTGAGCATTGATTCAGGAAATGATTCCCTGAACCTTCACCACATCGTCACCATTTCGTACGAATCCGTCGAGACGCCTCCCAATCCGGTTGAAACAGCCGCCAACGAACAGGATTGAGATTCACTTTCACTTCGACGAAATCAAAACGAAAAGTGAACAAAAGCGCTGACTGCGTGCTGATAACGCCCGTATTAAGGCGGAGATAAAGGGGCGAATGGCTCCAAGCCCTCCTTCGCTTCTTCATATACGGAAGCCATCCAACAATGGGATGAAGGGATGGAACATGCCAGCAAAATCAAAGAAAAAAGTGAGTATTGAAGTTGAAAAGAATGAAGCACCGGAGGAAGAAAACCTTGGTTCGATGACCGAAGAAGATGAGGTCAAAGTGACCATCGAAGACCTGCCCGGCGTGGGGCCAGCCACGGCCGAAAAACTCCGTGAAGCCGGATTTGAGGAACTACTCGGGCTTGCCGTCATGTCGCCCGCCGACCTTGCAGAAGAAGCCGAACTCGGAGAAGCCGTCTCTGCCAAGATCATCGCCGCTGCCAAGAAAATGGCCAACATCGGAGGATTCGTTTCCGGTGATGCCCTGCTCGAACGCCGCCGTGAAGTTCAGAAACTCTCCTCAAGGGTCCAGTCCATTGACGACCTCCTCGGTGGCGGGTTTGAAACCCAAGCCTTGGTCGAGGTGTACGGTGAATTCGGTAGCGGGAAAACGCAGATTGGCCATCAGCTGGCCGTGAACTGCACCCTCCCAGTTGACCAAGGTGGACTCGACGGTGATGTCTTCTACATCGACACGGAAGACACCTTCCGCCCTGAACGCATCACACAGATGGCCCGGGGCCACGGCCTCGACCCCGAGTACGTGCTTTCCCGCATCCACGTGGCTCGTGCCTACAACTCCGCTCACCAGATGCTCCTGGCTGAAGAGATCAAGCGTATGAGCAAGGGCTTGAACGTCAAGATGATCATCGTCGATTCCTTGACCAGCCACTTCCGAGCCGAGTTCATTGGCCGCGGTATGCTTGCTCGACGCCAGCAGAAACTCAACAGCCACCTCAAGGACCTCAAGCAGTTGGCCGACGTGAACAACGCCCTGGTGCTTGTCACCAACCAGGTTCACTCCAAGCCCGACGCCATGTGGGGCGACCCGACCAAGCCCATCGGTGGCCACATTCTGGCCCACGCCAGCACCTTCCGCCTCTACCTGAGGAAGGCCAAGGGTGGACGCCGCATCGCTCGCCTTGTCGACTCGCCCAACCTCCCAGACGGCGAGTGCGTCTACCAGGTCACCGAAGAAGGCCTCCGAGACTGAGACGGCGAACAAAAGGCGGGTGTGAAACCGCTGGATGAAACCCTTCCGGGGGCGGCACATTCAAATCGTCGGCAACGAAAATCTGCTCATGCGCCATTTGATTGAACGCGTTTTGGAACTCTCCGATGAGGAACAACGTGTGGTCGTCCACGAAGAACCACCCGGTCAAGGCTCCGAAGAGGAACTGAAGGCGCTGCTTGAGTCCCTTCAACCGAGAATCCGAGTGTATGGCGTGGGCGGTGCAGGTTGCAACGCCATCAACCGCTTGTTCGACGAGAAGTTGTTTGATTCCTCCTACGTAACCGGCTACGCCATCAACACCGATGCTCAAGCGCTGTTGCAATCCCCCATCGAGGAAAAGGTGCTCATTGGACGCACCGCCCGCGGTCGAGGTGCGGGCGGAGACCCCACCAAGGGCGAAGCAGCTGCCCTTGAATCCGAACGCGTCCTACGGCGCATCACCAACGACACCCAATTGGCCATCATCACGGCTGGTATGGGCGGCGGTTCTGGTACCGGCGCAGCCGGCCACATAGCACGTCTGGCCAAAGCTCAGGGTGCCATGACCATCGCCGTGGTCACCTATCCGTTCAAATCAGAAGGGTCGCTTCGAAAGCAAAACGCTGAATGGGGACTGGAACGCCTCCGAGAGTACTGCGACACCATTCTGGTCATTCCCAATGAGCGCCTGCTCGAAATTGAAGGTGTCAAGGACCTCCCCATCGCCAGTGCCTTCCGTGTGGGCGACGAATTGTTGGTCCGGTCCATCACGGGCGTCACCGAACTCTTGACCACCGATGGCATGGTCAATCTCGACTTTGAGGACTTGAAAGCGATTGTCAATTCAGGAGCCGGCGTGGCCATGATTGGGCTTGGCAGTGCCAGAGGCCCCGGGCGAGCCGATGCTGCCACGATGGAAGCCCTCCATTCACCCCTGCTCGATCTCGATATGAGTGACGCTCGTGGAGCCCTGATCAACGTGGTTGGTGGAGCAAGCCTCACCCTGGGTGAAGCCGAGCGTTGTTCGCAACTCATCAAGGAACAAATCTCCCCCAACGCCAAGATCATCTGGGGCGCAGCGGTCAAGGAAGAACTGGGCGATGAGCTTCGCGTGATGCTGGTGCTGACCGGTGTGAAGAGCGACCAAATTCACGGTTCGACCGAAAACCGTCAGCTTCGTGCACTGAGGAACCGACAAATCGAGTTCGTCAATTGATTCAAGGCCGGGCCACTGCCCACAACAGGCCCAGAAGGAGCAGCAAGCCAACGACCAGTAACATTCGGTCGGTTTGACTGACGCCATCAATGCCCTCGTCCGGTGTCAAATCGCCATCGTATGCTTCGCCTGGAACGACGATTTCGAGCGTCGCCCATGCGTCGCCGGTGGGGGCATCATTACCGTTCACGGCGTTTCCATGAATGACAAAATTGGCCGCCGTGGTGTTGTCGCTGGGTGAGGTCCACTGGAGGTCCCATGACCGAAGGGTTGACCCATCGTAGGTGTGGGTCCAACCACCGTCCAGTTCCTGGACGGTACTGTTGTTCGCCGCCATGAGTTGTCCCTCATCAACCACCCAACGGAAACCACCCTGCGACTTGTTTGTTGATGGTTCCATTGGACTGCTGACCGTAAGCGTGAGCGCATAGGTCGTGTCGGCGACAAAGACCTCGGGTAGGCCGTCCACACGCACCAATGTCGAGGCATCCGGTGTGTGGCAGAGGCACCCCTCGTTGGCTTCCGAGCCAAGCCCGTGAGGGGATGCCACCGCCCACGTGCTGGCTGTCGTCGCCAGCAGCAGCACCGCCAAGGCGAGAAGACGGCGGTGGGGCATGACGGATGGACCGTGCGGTGTGGTAAGAGGCTTGCTTCGGCCTTCGGACCATGATGCAAGAGCGTTCAAGGGAAACCCACCATTAAGTAGGAAGAGAACTGAAATGAAACCATGATGAGCGAATCAACGCCGTTTGAAGACGACGATGAAGAGATGGACATCTACGCTGCGCTCGGCCTCAACACGCCGGTCGGTCGGCAGGAGGAGGGCCAAGCCGCTTCCATCGCTGCAGATCTCTACGATCCGCTCGCCGCCTTCATGGACGACGATGAGGAGGACGACCATTCGCTTGCCGAAACATTCGCCCCTTCACCGGTCGTCTCAAGCGAAACCGTCGAATCCTTGCTCGAAACACTGGCTCGTGGCCTCCTCGACCATGAGCGTTTGAGTGCCTCGGTGTCCGGGGGTCGCATCGACATGGACAGCCTCACCATTGAGCGCGACCGCGACGCCTACCACCTTTCCCTCATCATTGACATGGGCGGCAAGGCCATCAAGCCGTTCGCCACCGTGCTGGCGGTAGAAGATGCATGGAAGCCAATGGCGGCCCCTCAAGGCTTGCACGCTCGTTGGACACCTGTTTACGAAGCCCTCTGCAAGGCACTGACTGAAGCCTTGAGCCGCCAAGGACGACCTTCAAGCCTCTGAGGCTGGATGAATTTCCACACGCCAATCAATGGCCATCTCGGGGTCCAACGACGCTGAAACACTGCAGTATTTTTCGTGACTTTTGGCCACCACGCGCTCCACCAATTTCTGCGGAACATCGCCCACCACATGGTACACCATCGTGATGGACGTGAAGCGGCGAGGCGTGGTTTCAGCTCGCGTTGAATCCAAATCAACCCACGCATCGGTGAATGCTCGCTCTTTCAACCCAATGACCACATCCACAAGGGAGCACGCCCCTACCATCTGCAGCATGAGTTGCATGGGCGAAGGTCCCGATTCCCAATCCATGGAAATTTGTTGGCCTGCGGCATTGATGCCGTTCATTGTCGTCCCGCCGGTCCACGCCACGCGCCCTTGCATGCACAGGGCAGGGGCGGTTCATTCTTGAAGGAGAGGTTGGTGGGCAATGACGAGAGACATGACAGGTACACCGGTAACCATGGAAAACGGCCAACTCAAGGTCCCCAACGACCCCGTGATTCACTACATTGAGGGCGACGGCATCGGTGTTGACATCACCCCCGTGATGATCGACGTGGTCAACGCCGCCGTCGAGAAAGCCTACAGCGGCGAGAAAAGCATCGCATGGTCGGAAGTGCTCGCTGGTGAGAAAGCCTTCAACGCCACCGGTGAATGGCTGCCTCAAGCCACCTTGGACGCCATGAAGACTGGTCTGGTCTCCATCAAAGGCCCGCTGACAACCCCCGTTGGAGGCGGTATTCGCTCGCTCAACGTTGCGCTACGTCAAAAGTTGGACCTCTACGCCTGTGTGCGACCAGTTCGCTGGTACGACGGCACGCCGTCGCCGGTCAGAGCCCCGCAAGATGTTGACATGGTCATTTTCCGTGAAAACAGTGAAGACGTCTATGCGGGCATTGAGTGGGAAGCCGAAAGTGAGGGCGCCAAGCAGGTCATCGATTTCCTTCAGGACGTGATGGGCGTTGACAAAATCCGCTTCCCCAACACCTCCGGCATCGGCATCAAACCCGTGTCCAAGGAAGGAACCGCTCGCATCGTTCGAGCGGCCATTCAGTACGCCATTGACAACGACCAACCAAGCGTCACCCTGGTTCACAAAGGCAACATCATGAAGTTCACCGAAGGTGGTTTCCGCGATTGGGGCTACGCCCTTGCCAAGGAAGAATTCGGCGCAACCGAACTCGACGGGGGCCCATGGTGCACCCTCACCAACCCCAACACCGGCAACACGATCGTCATCAAGGACGTCATTGCCGATGCCATGCTCCAGCAGATCATCACCCGCCCTGCCGAATACAGCGTCTTGACCACGATGAACCTCAACGGCGACTACATTTCCGACGCATTGGCCGCTCAGGTTGGTGGCATCGGCATCGCCCCCGGCGCCAACATCAACTACGACACAGGGATTTCCATCTTCGAAGCCACCCACGGTACGGCGCCCAAGTACGCCGGACAAAACAAGGTCAACCCCGGCTCCCTCATCCTCTCAGCCGAGATGATGCTCCGCCACATGGGCTGGAAGGAAGCGGCCGACCTCATCGTGAAGGGCATGGAAGGTGCCATCTCCAACAAGACGGTGACCTACGACTTTGAGCGACTCATGGACGACGCTACGCTGCTTTCCTGCAGTGCTTTCGGTGCTGCCATGATTCAGCACATGTGAAATTGTTGAAGGTGAACGCCGTGCCTCGCTCCTACGACGCACGTTGGGTGAGCATCAAAGGCGGTGCTGACCGAAAATGGTGGGTGCGAATCAAGGCCAAAGTGGACACGGGCGCCAAGCGATGTTCGATTGACGAAGGCCTGGCCAAGGCCCTGGAACTTCCCGTGATTGGTAGCGTCAAGGTTCGAAACGCCATGGGTTCACAAGAGCGAACCTTGGTCGCAGGCAAGGTCCGTGTTGGCCGCAGCACGTACGATGTGGAAATGACGGTGGCCGACCGTTCCAACCTCAAGTGCCCGATGCTGCTTGGCAAAGCCTTCCTCGACGAATTGGCTCAGCAACCCCTGAAGCCCAGCGGCGTCAGCGATGTACCTCAGTTCGTTTGACGCTTCAACCAGGGCTTGAGCGAACGGTTGTTCTTGGCGACGCTGAAGCCAAAGCGCTCCTCGATGGCTCGGTCCACGAGGGTGAAATCACCGTCCATCGTGGCGACGAGAACAGCGCCGATGTCGGGCAGTGGGAGCGAAGCAAGATGGGTTGCAAGACGATAGATGTCAAGGTCGGTGGCCTCTGGATAGATGGCTCGGCCTTCGAGTTCCGTTCGGTAGGTGACGCCTCGGTAGCCCTTCAGTTCAGTGAGCTCGTCAAAGACATCGCTGTGGCGAAGCAGGAAGGCGTTGAGGACGTCGGAAGTGTCGGGTACACCCGCCAACATCTCAGCGCTTGGCGACCAGGTGCTGTATTCCGAGAGAACGTCGTCAACCAAACGCATCATGATGTCTTCACTCAGTGTTTCTTCGAGTTGTTCAGCGTTGACCATGGCACTCCGGAACCGTGGCAAAAGGCGCCGGTCCTTGGCGAATTGCTTGAGTTCACCACGGACATCATCGGGGATCATCATCTTCAATCGCTTGGCTTGGGCGTGGTGAAGTAAAATGCGGTGGAAACGGTTGGAACCAAGGATGTTCAGGTTCGTTTCAAACACCAAATTCATGTGCTGGTACATCTTTTCCACGAGGGCATCGACGAGCAC
The DNA here is from genome assembly GCA_049412325.1 of Candidatus Poseidonia sp. Classification (GTDB taxonomy): domain Archaea; phylum Thermoplasmatota; class Poseidoniia; order Poseidoniales; family Poseidoniaceae; genus Poseidonia. Next base: position 96,084 of record JBMSEL010000001.1, on the reverse strand, counting down.
GTTTGTGTCGACGATGACGAGCGGCGAGAGCGAAAGGTTGTGGAGGAAACGTCGCTTTGACGTCGGAATGTCCTCCTTGTACTGGGAGAAGAGGGCCTGTTCCACGCCTGCCAGTCGGTTGCGGGCCGTGATGGAGAACTTCGCTGAATTCTGTGCCCTCTCAAGGTACATCAGGCCCTCAAACGCACCTTCCTCGGCGGCATTCTTGGCAATCTCGTAAATCTCTTCCATCGAGGGTGAACCTCCTTGCATGGCTTGACGGAACTGGTGTTCAAACTGCGTCCGGGACCGACGAAGGTCTCGGCTGATGCGGGTTGAGGCCGCCGTGACCCGGCCGAGGAAGGGCTCAGGCGGCAAGAGATGGGCCTGTTCAAACGGGTAGTTTCGCAAAAGGTCGAGTTCTTCTTCGTTGTAGACGGTTCGGGTCTTTTCGATGAGGTTCCCTTCAACGTCCTCTTCGGTGATCGTGATGCGCTGCTGCACGTGTTGTCGAATCAAGCGAGCAGCCCCGTCCGTGTCTGAACCTGCAAGATGGCATACACGGAGGTAGAGTTTGAAGCGTTCTGTGATGGCGGTCTTCAACGACGGTACGCGCTCCAGCAGGTCCACAGCCTCCGCCCAAGAGGTCGCATGGGCGTAGTGAATCAATGACTTTCGATACAGGGTCAAGGGGAGGGCCAAGGCGAAGTCGTTGTCGTCCGTGCCTTCTGCCTCGTTGGGCGCAGAGCCTGCTTTGCGCTGTTTGGTGAACAGTTCAGCCGCCCGAGAGTATTCGCGGGCTGAATTCAATTCGTCCCCGGTCGCAGCGAACTGGGCCGCACGAGCGAGGGGGGCCCAAGGGGACAGCGGGTCGTTCTTTTGGTACCACGACACGAGGTTCGTCAAGCCGAGGTCGTGCTCCACCATGAGCACAGAGTAGGACTTGATGAGTCGAAGAGGAAGCACGGGATCCATGAGCAATTGGTCGAGTTCTTCGGCATCATCCGACTTGGCCATGCCAATGTTGTAGGCTTGCAGATGGCCGTTCATGGTGAGGGTGAGCAGCATGACATCGAACAGACGGCGTTCGATGAGGGTCAGGTCAAGGTCGTTGAGGCTGCTGCCCATGTTGCGAATGTGAGTTGCACTGACCACACCGTTCGCGGCCAAGGCTCGGCTGATGGGAGAGAACGCCTTGAGAGCGGCAGCGTTGAGTTTCATCCCTACCTCAGGCGTGTCCTTGTAGATGCCCTCCATCAACAGCAGCAAGTGCTCTGCAAGGGGCGACAGGACCTCGGGAAGTTCGGCGCCGTGAATGGATTGCAGGGCTTGAGTCCGGGAGGCAAAGATGGAATCTCGTAGGGAAGCGTCCACGGTGGCAGGCGCCAGATGGCTGACGAGCAAGGCGATGTAAGGGTGGGTCAGTGGCAGCATGCTGTCAGAGGCAAAAACGGTCGCTAAACGATGGATATCCAAGGCTTCAATCAGCAACACAAGCGCCGTTGCACGGCCTTCCTCCCACAGAAGGCCTTGCTCGTCACACAAGCGTTGAGCCGCTTTGAGACGAAGCGCATGGTCCAAGGCCTCGGTTTGAAGCACGTGGAGCAGGGCTTGCTCGTCGACATCACCAAGGAACCGCATGAGCCAGTCATTGGCTCGGTCGCTGCCCAGCGACACCACGAGGGGGAGCAGTTCCGTCACGTCCGAAGAGGTGTCGAGACGGCGCTCGTCGAGGACGTCCATCGCTTCATCTTTCTTTCCTTCACGCAACAGAGCATTCAGGCGCCACCAGGTCAAACGATCTCGCCCTTCGTGGATGTTGGCGGCTTCGAGCAGTGCGAGGCCGTTCTCAAGTTGTTCAGACGTGCAGGCCTCGGCTTCGCTCGGCGCGTGCTGCCAAGCGAGCGTTCTGCAAGCCTCCGTCAGCGAATCCTCGCGGTTGAGCGCCAACATGGCCTCCCAATCGTCCAAGGTTCCCTTCAAAAGATGCTGGAAGGTGTCGAGCGCTTCAGCCAGTTCCTTGTCAGCCTTCTTGGCCACCTTCCACGCCTCTTCGGGAACGGCGTGTCCGCCGTGAAGGGCCAACAACACGGTGATGAAAGCCATGGCGTCGGGCAAGTCGTCGAGGGGCGGTTCAAGGTCGAGTTTTCGACCACCGGAAATTTGGTTGGTGGCTTTCTGCAACGCCACCTTGATGTCAGGGTCGTTGACCCCGGCACCGGCCAATTTGAGCACGGTCATGACCTCGTCCTTGTTTCGCGGGTCAACCCAAAAGAAATCCGTACTCATCTTCGTAGCGGCTTTGGCCTTGGTAGCCTTGGCTTTCGGGAAGGCGAGGAATTGTCCAAGAAGGGGGGTTTTCTCACCGATGGTGTGCCAGACTGGATGGACGCCTTCAACCATGCAGGTTTCGCGCAGCAGGTTTTCGTGAGCGTTCCACGCCTCGTCCCAATGGTCAGCGTCCATCTGCTTGTGAACGAGCAGCGTAGCGAGTTGATACGCCGTCGAGTAGGGCGATTCGTCCAACACTTGTTGGGGTGTATGAAGCCACGACATATGCGCTGGTCCGGTAGCGCGCCCCGAACGGCGCATGCGCCCCCGTGGACGGTTCATAGCCGGGCGACGAGGTGACGGGTCGTCATCGTCGTCCGTGGCAGGAGGCTCTTGTTCGTGAGCGGCGATGACCAAATGGGCCCGCAGCGGCTTGTCGAGCATCTTCCAAGCAGATTCTCGGTTCATGATGGAGACGCGTACAGCACCCGACTTGGGTTTCGAAAACGCTGCCTTGAGACAGGTTTCCATGTACGCTTCGTCCAACCTTTCATCCCCTCGCTTCCTGCCACGACGGGTGCCCTTTCAATCCACCGATGAGCGTCTTTGCTCGTTTTGGCAAGAGAAAGCATACTTCCTTGAACCAACGCCGCCTCCCGAAGATGAGATTGCATGGACCCCATCACGACGGTTGCCCTCTTGCTCCACCCGCTCTTGGCGAGCGCTCTGGTGGCCTGGATGTGGTGGCAATACGCATGGCGGAAGAAGTCCTACGAGCTCAAAGGCGAAGACCGGGCCCTTCATCTCGCCCGCCACGAAACCAACGGCGAGCGCTTGTTGTGGGCCACCGGTCTGGTGATTCTTGTGGCCTTTGTCGCTCGGGCCTTCACCGGTTGGTACGAGGGCGAAGATGTGCTCGCAGCCCTCGTGCCCGGGTCACTCCACGGCTTCATGGGCCCTGTTGGATTTGGCCTGATGGTGTTCATGACACGTCTTGGCAAAGAAGCGCGCAACCAACGGCAAGCCGGGGAATCGTTCACCAAAGCGAAACTCAAGCACGGTCGAGCCGCCGACCTGATCATCTACATGGTGTTCATTCACGCCTTCTTGGGCTTCATCTACACCTTCGACGTGCTGATGTGAGCCAGCACTGAAACGGACCATGACTGAACATCAACATGGAGGCCTCCATGGGTTTCTGGTGAAGAAAGCCCACGGGCAATAACGGGAGACCCGAGACGCCGATTCAAATACCCCATTTTTTTCGCGAAGGATATGGAAGGCGCCACCGACCCGGAGATGCTCAAGGACAGGGCTTTCTACAAACTCGGCCTCTTTGTCTACGACCGCCGAAAGGCGATGATGGCCCTGGGCCTCGTGTCGTGTGTTCTCATGACCGGTCTGTTCACCATGGGGGCTGACTGGGCCGAGGGTTTTGGCGAAGACGATGTTGAATCGGTCAACGCTGGTCGCCTCATTTCAGAACGCTTTGCCACGGACGACGACGGCGGGGGCCAATCCTTCCGCTACCTGGTCTATCACCCCACGCTCAACGATACCAGCGATGCATGGCAGGACGCCGTGATAGCGGCGCTGGCCGATTTTGAAGCCCACGCCAAGGTTACCATTGAGTATTCATGGGAGGTCAGTGAAGTGGACCGTGAAGACGTGGTCGCCACCGATGAAACCGGAACCTACGCCATCAACAAGGTCACGTTTGCGACCGATAGAAAAGAGGCGAAATCCATCATCGACGACCTCCACGACTCGGTGAATATGAACGGTGATTTTGAGGATTGGATGACCGACGGCATCGCCATTGATTGGACCTTCGATGATCGGATCAAGAACGACCTTATCAAAGCCGAACTGGTTTCAGGCCCGCTTTCTATTCTCATCCTTGGCATCGTGTTCGGCTCCCTCATCGCTGCATTGCTCCCCGTCGGCGTGGGTATCGGCACCGTGGCCGCTGCCATCGGTATGACGGTCTGGTTATCCAACGTGACGAACGTGACGGTCTATGCGACCAACATCATCTCACTCATCGGCATTGGTGTGTCCATCGACTATTCCCTGTTCCTCGTGAACCGATTCCGAGAGGAGCTTGAACGAGGTCACGACATCCGCACGGCCACGGCCATGAGTTGTGCCACTGCAGGCAAGGCCGTGTTTTACTCCGGAATCACCGTCGCCATTGGCTTGATGGGCATGCTGTTCTTCACCAACACCTCCCTCCCTTCCCTGGGCATTGGTGGTACGATTGCGGTCACCATCGCCATGGTCTACTCCACGATTGTGCTGCCCGCAGTGCTCGCGTCGCTCGGCCCGCGGGTGAACAAAGTGAAGATCCCCTTTGCCATTGACATGTCAGCCAGGGACGATGGGACATGGGCCCGCATCGCCAAGCGCGTCATGGACCGACCCTGGACCGTCCTCATCCCCACCCTCATCCTCCTCATCGGTGCCGGCCTTCCCTTCGCCTATGCCGAATTCTCCCTCTCCTCGTGGCAGGCTCTCCCGCCCGATGACGAGTCCCGTCAAGGCATGGAGGTCATCGACGAGCAGTGGCCCGATCAGGCGGCGAACTCCATCTTCCTCGTCATCGATACCGACGGCGTTGACCCGCTCAACGAGACCAACCTTCGAGCGCAGCATGCCTACCTCACTGAACTGCTCGATGACGAACGGGTATCGGGCGGTATCGGCGTTGGTTTGCCCGCCCCGAACATGACGGCTGACGACGTCATCGGCTTTTGGAGTGCTCCTGATGAGTTCCTGTCAGCCGAGGAGGTCGCTGTCCGAGACAGCCTTCGGGCCGCTTTCGTGGGCGACAACGCCACGTTGATGTCCGTTCAACTCGTTGGTGAGCAAACCAGCGTAGATTCCCGTCAAGTGGTGGAAGAGGTTCGCGACGAACGGAACGTGTTTCTCGACCAATTGACCGGCGAAAATGACCGCATGCTCGTCGCTGGATTCGCTGCCTACAACGCGGACAACCTCGAAGCCATCGCTGACAATCTTCCCCGAGCGTTGGCCTTCATTCTCATCGCTACCACCTTCCTCATCTTCCTGCAAGTTCGTTCCGTGGTCATCCCCATCAAAGCCATCGCCATGAACATCCTGTCCATCTCCGCCTCCTTTGGCATGCTCGTGTGGGTATTCCAGTGGGGCTATGGCGCTGACCTGCTCAACTTCACCGCTCAGCCCATTGATTCGGGCAATCCCGTCATCATGTTCTGTATCGTGTTTGGCCTGTCGATGGACTATGAGGTGCTGATGCTGTCTCGCATCCACGAGGAGTGGGAGCGAACCGGCGACAACACCCTTGCGGTGGCCAACGGCCTGCAGAAGACGGGTGGGCTCATCACCGGAGCGGCCGCCATCATGGTCGTGGTGTTCAGTGCATTTGGCCTGTCATCGGTGATCATCCTCAAACAAATCGGCCTCGGTCTCGCCTTGGCGATCTTCATCGATGCCACGCTGGTTCGCGCCCTGGTGGTGCCGGCCACCATGCGCTTGATGGGCAAGTGGAACTGGTGGGCCCCGTCGTTCTTGCAGGGGCATGAACCCGTGCCCTCGGCCGCCAATGGGGGAGGAGCAAAAGCCATCCCTCATTCACCCCATGAAGCCACGCAGAACGTCAATTCAACCGCTGCCTTCGAGCAAGAGTGACCCCCTTTTCCGGTGGAGAACCTTCAAAACTGGACAGCGGAACCGGTCACCATGGCACGGCAAAACCGTACGCTCAAGAAAGTCAACAAAGTGTTGGCTCGCGTTGAGAAGCACATTGAGGAAACCCGGGATGCCCTGGAAGACCTTGAGATTGAATTCGAGGTCCTCAAGGCCACCGTCAAGCGCCTGAAAGAGGCCCCCGTTGAGGCCGCCGAGCCCGTCGAAGAGGCGGACGAGGAGATCGATATTGAGAACTCCACCAACATCACGATGACCCGCAAGTTCTGAATCAGATCTTCAGAACCGTGTCTCGCTTGGCCCACATGTCAAGCCAATGTTCCATGTTGGCCTTCAGACCCGGTGGTTGAATTCGACAACCGCAAGCATTGGCATGGCCACCTCCCGTCGGGTCGAGCGCCGTAGCCATTCGTGACAAATCGTACCGGCCTTGGCCATTTGGGAGAAACGAATTGGCGTAGAAACTGGCGGAGAGCGGAGGCCGGTCTGCCGTGGTCAAATCACCGTCGGCGTAGCCGTGAACGATGCAACAAGCATCAGCGCTGTCCCCAGCCCATGCGGTGACAAGGTAGCCATTACTGCGAAAACCCGATTCATCCATTCGGCACACGGCCAAACGGTCAATCACCGTCGTGTTCGCCTCGACATGTTGCTGAACCGCAGTTCGTTCCTCCTTGACTTGCCGACATCGCTCCTCCACGATAGGGTCGGCCATCAGCGTCTCGAAATCAGCGCCACCTGCCAACAGTTCGACGAGGTGTTCCATGTAAGCCGGGTCTCGAGAAGTGCAGGTCCTTGAGAGTTGTAACAACGGACCGTCTTCGAGAAATGCTTCCTTGCTGATGCCTCCGGAATCCAACGCATCAACCACGGGCATCATCGGCGTGAGATGGTCCATCTCGGTGATGTTCACCAGCAATTCGTAAGCGAGACGAGCGGCGGATGGGGTCGCTTCCCAATGCTGTGTTCCACCGTCAGCGGCGAACGAGGAGGCTTCTTGTTCATCGGGACGATTCGTCAAATGGTGGTCGACGTACCAGCCACAGGCGGGATGAAAGGGGAGGTCCACCAGCACCGTGTTCCGGTCAATGTCGCCGTCGTTCAGCCCCCCTCGCAACGCCGCAGCGTGAGAAAACATCACCGTGGCACCGGGGCGGAAAGCCTTGAGCACGGCCGCACCGAACAAGCCGTCCATGTCAGAATCGGCCAAGATGCGGGTGTAATGGGGCACCTCTTCACGTCGTAGCGGAACGATGCCCATGGCGCAAAGGCGCCGGCCCATGTCCATCAAGGTTGGGTGGTCAACACCCGTTATGACCATGAATGAGAAGCCGTGAGGTCGACACATGGAGACCTCGTGCGGCGTGGTGTTGGTCAACTACGGAGCGGTGTTGTTGCTGCAATACCCGCAGGGCCACTGGGACCTTCCCAAAGGCCATGTGGAGGAGAACGACAACGACCGAACGGCCACGATGCTTCGAGAATTGGCCGAAGAAACAGGCATCGCCGATGTCTCGGTGCTCGACGGATTTGAGGAGCGAACCGAATACACCTTCCGGCACAAAGGGAAGCGCAAGAACAAGGAAGTCTACTGGTACGTGGCTGAAACCGATACGATGGAGGTGGAGCTTTCCCATGAACACCGAGGCTACCTCTGGCTGGATTGGGACCAGGCGTTGGAAACCATCACCCACGATGAAACACGGAGCGTGGTTCGACTGGCACAACAGTTCGTGAAGCTCTATGGGACCCAGTGATCACAGGGCATCAAAGTCATCGTCATTGGCCTGCATTTGGTCGACGCGATGGGCAATGCCCTTCTCAGCAGGGCGCTTGCCCAACGGCACCCACAGGGCTTCTTGCTCGTTGAGCATCATGCTGACCCATCGCCCCATCACGAAGAACCAGTCTGAGAGGCGGTTGACATAAACCAGCACGAGGGGACGGACGGCGCCTTCGCCTTCCTCGTCCACGAGGCGAACAATGCAGCGTTCAAGCCGGCGAACAACGGTTCGTGCGAGATGCATGGTAGCGACGGGTGGCGAGCCCGCAGGGAGGATGAAACTCGTCAGGTCAGAAAGCGTTGCCAGCCAAGCGTCCATTTCTTCCATCAGCACATCGGTCTGCGCTTGAGAAATCAACACCATGTATTCAGGAAGGGCGGCTGGTGGACATGCCAGTTCAGCACCCAAATCAAAGAGTTCGTTTTGCACACGAACAAGGGCTTCATTGAGCACGGTTTGAACCCGCTGAACGTTGGTTCTTTCGCCGCCGTCTTCGTGGTCGGGAAGACGAGCGAGTTCAGCGAGAACCATCCCCAACCAACTGTTGACTTCATCGCAAACCCCGACCACGTCAAAGCGTGCGTCTGATTTTTTGCGCCGGGAACCGTCAACAAGCGAGGATTCGCCACCGTCGCCGCCGCCGGTGTACACGCGATTGATCTTGACCATGGGTGCGCCTCACCCTTGCCACATCATGCTTCTATGAGGGGTTTGCGGGAAGGAAAACCCTCCTCCATGCGGTAATACCACTCAATATCGGCTTCACCAACCGCCCAAGAAAACAGCGCCATCCTGTGGTCGACCACCCCGTACCATTCCAATCGCCCGGGGTCCATGGATACAATGCGGGCGCCAATGCTCTCCAAACGGGCAACGCTGGCTTGCCATTGGTTGACCAAGGAGCCCAAGTGCTCAGCGACCTCAAGCACGTGCGGATGGGTCATGCTGTAGCCCTCAAGCAACAGTTCCAACTCATTGGTCAGGTCGTGAGCCTCGTCGCTCATGGCTTGCAGCACCATCAGCACATTTTGCGCTTCTGGAAGCGAAGCGCGGGCTTCTTCGATGGTCACCACGCGTGCGCCATCAGGAAGCGGGTAAGGAAGATCGGCTTCATGAGAGAGTTCCTCCAAAGCCATCGGTAGCCCGGAATAGAACGGTTCGTCCTCAGGTGTAGTCACGGCTTCTCCTTGACTTGACGCTTCTTTTAGTCACCGGCGAGTGGCGATGAGAAATATTCGTTTTTGGGCGAAAAAAGGATGTCCGAGCCTCAAACCCCGACCACATCTCCGGGGGGTGCGAGGGGGGACCGTCGGGCACGAGCAAGTTTCACCCATCCCATCATCAGAAGCCCCACCCAGAGCGTGATTTCCATCAGCACCACCAAGTAATACACTGGACCGAGGGACTTCAGCATGGAAACAGCGTCGTATGGCAACCCGTGCGTAGCCATGTAGGCCGATTGAGACAGAAGGCTGGAAGAAAACCAAATGAGAACTGCGAACCAGAGGATGTTCCCCATGGGCCAATCATCAGGGGCTTGTTCAAGGTGCTTCATGATATGAAATCAACCTTGAAGGATATAAGGCCTCGTTTGTTTTGTGCCGTGTGTCCCCGAAAAACGGTAAACTCAGGCTTCTTCCGTGCTATCTTCATGCGCGAAAAAGTCAGATGATGCCCCCATCGCGACCAAACCGTCGTGAATGGCAGAGACCCACTCGGGCGCCACGGAAGCAGCGCCTCCTGCATCCTCAAACGCTTCGAGCCAACGCTTGGCCACCTTCTCGTCATCGAGGAACAGATGGATGCGGTGCAACGCTACATAGGCCATGGGGTTGAGGTGTTCCTCATCAGCGTCCCATCCTCGCTCGAAGCAAGCAATGGCCCCGTGAGGTCCGTGGAGTTGGCGGCGCTGGAGGGCCACCATGCCGGCTTGGCTCCACGCCAGTGGAAGACGCCCGATCAGCAAGCCACGAAACACCATCCATGTCTGACCGCCACCCAGGGCGACCAACATCAGGAAGCCCGCCCATTGTTCGAGGGTGTTCAAGTCCGGCCAAGTCAGGACCATCAAGCCGCCAGCGCCCGTGCAGAACACGAACCCAGACATTGGGGCGATGAACACATCTCGGCGCGTGCGAACCATGTGATGGACGCCCACGAGTACGCCATAACTTCCCAATCCGAGGACCACCACGAGAAGCAGGGTGAGCGACATGGGGCGGGGCGCCGTTTCGCCGAGTGCGAGGATGCCGGTAAGCGAAATCAACACCCAACCAAACCGACCTGAGATTTCGGGGAAGGGTTGGTGGCGACTACCGGCGATGAGGGAGACCGAGACCACGGCGAGGACGAGGAGAACGAGCGCTTTACCCGAAGATTCGTCCAAAAACATCGTGCTCATCATCAAAACCTCTGCGTCGCCCTGCTTTCATGCTTTGTGATATCCCGAGCCACGTTGGAGTTCGGTCGCCCGATAGAGTTGTTCGACCAACATCACGGCGGCCAATTCGTGAGGGAAGGTCATCTCGGACAGCGACAATCGGAGAACGGCCGCCAAGTTGACGTCGTCGGGCCATCCCTCGGCTGGACCGACCGCCAAGTGAACATTGTCCGATGATAATTGCCAAGCCTCAAAGCGCTGCGCAAACGCCACAGAACCTTCCTGAAAGCCCCCCTCATCCAAGAGCACCAAGGTGCCTTTTTTGGCCAAAAGACGAGCCACATACGCCGCCCCGCTCAGCTTAGCAGGATGATGTTCAAGCCCAACGCCACGCCCCTGAAGACGTTCGCCGTACATGTCGATGAGCCGCTTCATGGCCTTCTCTTTGGGCGCACCATGAGTGTGAACGGTGAGGCGGCCCATGAACGGGACGCTGGAAGTCGGGCTTTCAAACCGTTGGAGGATGAACAAGACCATGAACCAGTCCACCAAGGAGGACGCATGGGATGGTGGCCTTTTCGGAAGAAAACGCCGTCCACCGACACCAACGACCCCATTCTCAAGGACACACGCACGTGGTTGGCTGAGTTGCGGGATGCGTGCGAAATGAACTTTGACCAACCTGAAGAGGCACGACGATTGATTCGCCACATGCAAGTCGAATGGAAGGAAGCGATGGACCGTGGCGAGATGTCACCCTCCCTCCGTGAAGGATTGGAAGGACGAGCGTTTCGCTTGCTGAATTGCACGGACAAGGAATGGTTGGGCTGGTTGGACAACCTCAAGTTTTGGAAAGCAGGTTGGAAACCCGGGATGGATGAGGAGAACGAGGCTTGAAGAAGGAACGTCTTCAGCCGGTCACCATGGGTCAAACCCCAACGCTGCACTTGCTCTACTCGTGCCCGTTTTGCTGGAAGGTTCGTGGCCTGCTCGAACACCTTGACGTTGAGGTGAATTACGTTGGCGTGAACGGCATGAAGATCAAGAAAGAAGTAGCCTTTGCAGGCGACTGGGGCAAAGTTCCAGTGTTCACCGACGCCCAAGGCCAGCACCACGTTGATTCCACGCCACTGCTCCGGCTCATCGACCAAACCTACAATGACGGAAACATGGCTGCACAAGGCGATGCTGCTCGTCAAGAAGAATGGATGACTTGGGTGGACACTCACCTTTCCAAAGCCACCGTCCCCATTCTCTATGGCAGCCTTGGCTCTGCCCTCAAGACCACCACCCGAATCTCAAAAATTGAGAAGTTTGGCTTCATCTCCAAACGCCTCTATGCTTGGGCCGGCTTTCCCATCATGTGGGGCATCATCGCACGAAAGCGCGTCAAGCGCGACGGGCGCAAACCCAAGGAACTGTGGCACGACCTGTTAACCGAGTTCACCGATGCGCACGGCGGAGAGCCGTTTTTCGGTGGTGCTTCGCCCGACCTCGTGGATTTCGCTGCCTTTGGCTACATGCGGTCGGTGTCGCCCTACCCTCAATTTGAGCAACTGACCGACCATGCCAACGGCATGGCATGGTACCGGCGTATGGAAGCCACACTCAACTGAGGGATGCCCGTGAGCATCGACCTCGGTGGCCTGGTCTTCCAACCGATTGAGGCGGCGACCACCATCATTGGCACAACCAAAGGTGGCTGGGTCTATGCCAGCCAGCGACCTTGCTACGAAGCGAAAACACCGGCCTTTTTCGCCATGGAGCACCCGCTCACGAGAACCAATGTTGCCAGGGCGATGGGCAAGAACGACGAGGAAGGTAGCAGCGCACCTATGGATGCGTTGACTTCGTACGACCTGTCGGAACTTGCTCAAGCCCTGATGCAAGAGGACGCATTCAAGGACGCGGTGGCCGACCTCCCAGGTTCATGGGATGTTCGCGCCCTGACGCACGCCGAGTGGTTGGCGGCCCGAGATCAAGGCGTGTTGAAGCTTGACCCCGGGCTCACCGAACGGCTCGCAGATGGCCCAGCGTCCAACCACCGTGGGGCCATGATGGACGGTCGTCCTCGGCCCAACGAAGTGCTCGGGCCAGCCGCCTCTCAAACGGCCGCCATAGCGGTTCATCCTCGCAACGCCGCCATCACGGCCGTGGCCAGCGTCCCCAGCGACCGCCCTCTCCCCGGCGTGGTCGCACGATTGGCCCTTGTTCCCGTCCGAGAAACCCCGCCCAAACGGGTGCCCAACAACACCGATGTGTGGCGAAACGTTCGTTCGGAAGCGGTGTGGACCACGGTGCTGGGCATCGTGCCCTCCTTCCTCATTCCCATCCTCAGAGGCATGGGGGATTATGCCACCGAGGGCTGGGTTAACCTGTTGTTCGGAGGGCTTTGTGCCGGGTTCTTCACCGGCGCCATCTGGCGGCCTCGAAGGCCTGTGTTGCGTTATGATGACGTTGAACCGTCGTCCACCAGCGTTTCCCAGTAGTTGTCCTTCCGGATGGCATCGGCGGTGCAGATGGTGGCCATGTTCACGATGTGGCGAACACCGTCCTGCCTGGCCACGAGTTGAACGGGATGCGCCATCCCTTCGAGGATAGGGCCTGTCATCTCCGCATCGCCCAACTCCTCAAGCAACTTGTAGGCGATGTTGGCCGAAGCAAGGTTGGGGAGGATGAGCACGTTGGCAGGGCCGACGAGTTTCATGAACGGGTATTCTTCCTGAACCGATGGATTGAGCGCCGTGTCGCTTTGCATGGGGCCGTCGATCATCAACGTCGGATCGAGCGTTCGGGCCATGATGACCGCTTCCTCGATGCGATCGGAGCGCTGGGCTCTGGTTGAACCGAAGTTGGAAAACGACAGCATGGCCACCCTCGGGACCACCCCGAAGCGTCGAGCGACCTTCGCGGTTTGAACGGCAATTTCGGCCAGCGTTCGGCTGTCAGGGTACACGTTCACGGTGGCATCAGCGAGGAAGATCGTTCGCCCTTTGACGTTCATCATGTAGCAACCAATCACGCAGTGAGCGTCGTCCGACTTGCCGATGAGTTCCAGCGTCGGGCGAAGAACGTCGGCGTAGTTGCGGCTGACACCGCCCACGAAACCGTCGGCGTCGCCGGAATGAACCATTTGAGCCGCGAAATACGGCCGGCTCTTGAGCAGACGAGCGGCATCGGGCCACGTGATGCCCTTTCGTTGTCGTCGCTTGAAGAAGGCGTTGGCGTAATCCGTTTTGCGCCGCTCGTCGTAGCGCGGGTCGTAGGCTTCGTAGTTGAAATTCAACCCGAGTTCCTCCACCATGCGGTCAATGCGGTCGACGGGGCCGAGTAAAATGGGTGAGCAAATTCGTTGCTCAACAAGTTGTGCTGCAGCGCGAAGTACGGTTTCGTTATCGCCTTCAGGGAACACGATGCGTTTTCCTTTCCCCTTGACCTGGTTGATCATCTGCCGCATGACAGAGTAGGATTCGCCCAACCGTGCCTCGAGTTCTTCCCGGTAACGGCCGATGTCAAATTCTTCGACCGAAACGCCGGCGATGCCCTCGTCCACCGCGGCTTGGGCGACGGCAGCGGCTTCCCAAATCAGCACGCGACGGTCAAATGGTTTGGGAATGATGTACTCGGGGCCGTACTGCATGACAACCCCGTCGTAGGCTGCCGAGATGTAATCGGGCACCGGTTCCTTGGCAAGGGCGGCCAGCGCTTTGGTGGCCGCCATTTTCATGTTCTGCGTGATGTCTCGTGCACGAACGTCGAGGGCTCCACGGAAGATGTAGGGGAAACCGAGCACGTTGTTCACTTGATTAGCGTAATCCGACCGGCCGGTGGCGATGATGGCGTCTTGACGTACCTCAAGCACCTCTTCGGGGAGGATTTCAGGCGTGGGATTTGCCAAGGCGAAAATGATGGGTTTCTCAGCCATGCTGGCCACCATCTCCTTGCTGACCAAACCGCCGCGAGACAGCCCGAGCATGACATCTGCTCCGTTCATTGCATCCGCCAAATCGCCGGCAGGGCGGTCTTGAGCAAAGGGCGCTTTGTATTCGTTGAGTTCATCGGCATCGAGTCGAGATTTGGTGATGATGCCTTGGCTGTCCACCAGCGTGATGTTGTCCATGGACACACCGACGGCGACGTAGTGGTTCGCACAGGCGATGGCCGAGGCACCGGCACCGATGACGACCACCTTGAGGTCGGCCAGCGCCTTGCCTTGAAGTTCGGCAGCGTTGAGCAGGGCGGCAGCGGAGATAATGGCCGTGCCGTGCTGGTCATCGTGCATAACAGGAATGTCGGTGGCTTCGGAAATGCGGCGCTCGATCTCGAAGCATTCGGGCGCCTTGATGTCTTCGAGATTGATGCCGCCAAAGGTTTTGGAGATGTTCACCACGGTGTTGATGAATTCCTCGGGGTCTTCAGTATCGACTTCAATATCGAACACGTCGATGCCGGCGAAGGTCTTCAACAAAAGGCCCTTGCCTTCCATCACCGGTTTGCTCGCCAAGGCCCCGATGTTACCAAGGCCGAGGACAGCCGTTCCGTTGGAAATCACCGCCACCAAGTTGCCTTTCGAAGTGTAGCGGTAGGCGTCTTCTGGTCGCTCCTCAATCTCCAAGCACGGATAGGCCACACCGGGCGAATACGCAAGACTCAGTTCGTGAGCCGTAGCGTGTGGTTTGGTGGGCACGACCTTGATTTTCCCTTGAGGCTCTGCCTCGTGGTACTCAAGCGCCTCCTTGCGCAACATCTCGTCTTTTTTGCTCGTGGACAAGGCTATCCCCATCGAAAGGGCGGAGAGGCGGGGTTTGATTGTTGTGCGAAGTTGAAACCGTCGTGACGCTCTTTCAGCAGGTCAGTACCGTGCGAGCACCGATGCTGGAGGTCATTGGAACTGGTCAAGACAATCTTTGATTCGTTTTGCGAAAAAACGGCTGTTCTCTTGGTTCTCTGAGGAGGCAACAAGGGTGCCGTCGTTTCGCTTGACCACCAACCAGTAGTCTCGGGCGCTCAAAATGTCAAGGCGATTCCCTGAGGCGGGTTTGCTCTTCATGGTGATCTTGTCGCCTGCCTTGGACGTATAGGCAAGCAACAACTCGCGTTCTTCGCTGTATCGGGACCCTTCGAACACCTCGACATACCGCTGTTCTTGGTTCCAACAAACGATGACCGTTTTGGCGTGCTCGAAGAAGCCGTAGCCAAGCATGGCGAGCGCAGTGAGCGGAAGCCACCAGCCCCAATCGTTTGGGGTTACAATCATCATTCCAACAACTGCGATGCCAGCGATCAACCAAAACGGGGAGCCGTGGATGGTGTGCTCAAGGTGCTTGGGTGACAGAGACGCCGTGATCGGCGAGGCAGTGGGGCCGCTGCTGGGGGCGTCCCCTTCCTCGTCTTCGAGACTCCAGAACACCTCACCCATGCTGGACATAACCACGCAACATCAAGAAAAGATTTCCCCGATATCCACCCCCACAACCAGGCCATGAAATCACGAAACTGACCGAGCATTGTTCAGTCAGCAAGGGCTTCCTTTCAAATAAGGGGAAAATGCACCTATCTCCATGAAACATGGGCGTTCAGACTCTCCCTCTCAGGGCCAGCGACCACGCGCCCTGTCCATGGTGGTCCTGATGGTGCTCATGTCCATGGGCCCATTGCTCACGACACCCGTCGTCTCTGCCCATGCAGAACCCAGCGGCGTAACATGGCCACTGGAAGGTAGCAACGACACCGGTTGGGTCACCTTGGACGCCCTCGGGGCTGTGCCTGAAACCGGTCAGCGGGCCACCGCTGATTGGAATCTCTCCTTCGCTCCCGGTGCCGTCCTCTCCAACGTGACCCTCGAAGTTCGGGCCAGTGGCCAAAACGGGATGACCATTCAAGAACCTCAGTTGGTGGTTGACGGGATTGGCACGTCCTTGTTTGACTGGCGCGGGCTGGGGACCTTGGGCGAAGCCAACGGCTTCACCACGGGCAGTACCTACAGCGGTCGACTCAACCCGAACAGTAACTCCGGAGCAGGTTGGGACCTGCCATCTGACGCTGAGATCACGCAAATGGTCATTGAAGCCCTTGCGCCTGCCGATCCGCTGGTCTCGCTCACGCCCTACGACTTTGACCTCCGCGCAACCGCCGTCAATCCCGACAGCGGCGTCCTCTACATAGCGGCCAACGATGAACTGATGCTCCTTCATGCCAACAACAACCCCCACACCATCGACGTGTACGACTTCGCCAGCGAAGGTGGCGTGCTCGACATGGTCATGGACACGGCAGGTGGTCTGCTTCACCTTCTGTTGGCCGACGGCACCTTCCGGGCCATCTCTCTGGTCGACAGTTCCGACCAACCCGCCCTTGGTGATGGAAACGTGGACCAATTCCTCATGGCCAGCAACGGCGATGTCTATGCCGCCAACGGGCTTGGCATGGTGAAATGGGACGGTTCAACCTGGAATTCCGTCGCCTCGGTGTCCTCCACCGACGGCGGCACGCAGGCCTTGTCGATGATCGAAGTGGCCGGCGTGGTCTACGCTGCCATCGAGGGCGTGGGTGTACTCCGCTACGACACAACGGCCTCCAATGCCCTTTCCTCTTGGAGTTCAGCCAACACCCTGCACTCCGACAGCATCACGCACATGACCGTCTCGGGCAACCAACTTCTGCTGGGCTCCTCGGACAATGGCTTGGCCCGGTTTGACTACGCTGCGGGCTTTTGGCTCTCAACCTGGACCTCGGCCAACTGGCTTTCGAGCGACACCGTGACCGGGGTCGAACGCGTTGGTCCAACGTTGTACATCCTCGCTGGGGAGGACTTGCACTCCTACAACACCACCAACGGTGTGTTCAGCACGACCTATGACCTCGCAACCTTGGGGTTGGCCAACGAAGGCGCTTCGCTCGTCAGCTGGCCCTCCGCTGGCGGTGCTTCACCCGCCAACGACGCCTTGCTGGTGGATGATGGCAGCGGGAATCTGATTCACCTCTCACCAAACCAATCCCCGTTCGTTGAAGGTGAACTGTTGCTCGCCAGTGCGCCAGCCACCGACGAAATGACCGGTTTGGTCGAAGTTGACAACGTGCTCTACATCGGTTCGGCGGACAACTCCATGCTCGTCATGCGATACGACATCAGTAACTCGGTCTGGCTCACACCGTGGACGGTCACGGACAACGTGATGCACATCGTCGCCGCACCGACCTCTCAGGGAGCGACGACGCTGTTGTTCGCCATGGAAGGTAACCCCGTCGTCGAAGAGATGGACACCAGCGGAAACAGCGTTCAAACCTTTGACGGCACCAGCGGTTGTTACCCCTCGACGGCTAATATTTTGAGCATCGCCGCCAACGATGACCATCTCGTCCTCTCTCTCGAAAGCGGCGTGTTCGTCCACTTTGACCGAACAACCGGAACATGCACGTCCTACGACACCACCAACGGCCTTCCAACGTCCTTCGTCGGCGATGTTGCTCTTGTCGATACGACGGCTTACATGGCCACCGAAGACAAAGGCGTGCTGCGCTACGACATCACCAACGACACCTGGCTCGAGCCGTGGGGGTCCACTGGCATCAACGGCGTGAACAATGCGCCAGTTGCTATGGTCGGCGACATCCTCCACCTTGGCCTGCAAGGCTTTGGCGTGGTGCGAAAAGACCTCAGCACCGGTGAAATCCTCGCACCCCTCACGGCCGGCAACCGTGGCGGCATCCTTCCATCAGACCAAATTTACGCGCTGGAATCCGATGGAAGCAACCTCTACATCGGCACCCAACAAGGCGCTCGAAAGTGGGACGGGACCACCGCCACTTCCTTCGGGCAAGGTGGTTCGTCTTGGCAAACCCGGCCCAGCCAATTCTTTGATTTCGAAATCGACGGAAGCGACTTTTACGCCGGCACCAACATCGGTGTGTGCAAGTACGACCTCTCCAGCTTGAGCATCGATGACTGCCAAAACGTGTACGACGGGATGCCCAACTGGGCTACCTACAGCGTGGGCGTCGACGCCTCCTACGTCTACGGCGGGACCAATTCAGGCGTGGGCCTCATCACGAAATCCAACTTCCAACACGACGAGAATTGGGGCCAAGGCACCCAAACGGGCAACGCCGTGGTCGAGATCATGGGCGACATCGCTTACATCGGCACCGAGGGACTTGGCGTACTCCGCTACAACATCACCTCAAACCAGTGGCTTGTCCCCTTCACCGAGGACAATGGCGTGCTCGACGGTGGCAACGACGATGTGACCGGGCTCGTGGCAGACATCCGACCAAACCTCCTTTGGGTCGGTGGCGATGACGGGTTCCAACTCATCAATGTCACCACCGGCGGCGAAGCCTACGACATCGAACGCTCGAGCAGCCTCTACAACGCCAACGGTGCGCCTCGCGACATGCTCATTCACAACAACATCCTCTACTACCACGCTGGCACCTCAAGCGATGAAGTCAGTCGACTTGATGTCGCCAATTTGACCGACCCCAGCAATCTGGACATCGGCGCACGAGTAGGAGAAAACGGTGGCGACATCGTCAGCATGGAAATGTCCGGTGACACGCTGATGGTCAGCGTCGTTTCGGGTCAATGGTGGAACAGCGATGGTTCAGGGGGCATCGCCCGATGGAACACCACCACTTCAACTTGGGAAGAAAACATTCTACCAACCGGATCCATTGATCGCGTCACGACCTACGAATCTTCCAACGGCAACACGTGGGTCTCTTGGGGCGAGTTGAAATTGGAACTTTACGACAGCAACCAAAACCTCGTGAACGAATGGACGACCTTTGAACTCCCCATCCGGGGCATCGTTGAGCACAACGGAGAGACCTTGTTCGCCACCGAAGGCGGTGTTGCGCGCTACAACGAAAACACGAACACATGGAACACCACATGGTATGCCGGGAACGGCCTACCAAGCAACGCCGGGGACATCTTCTACGAGTTGTGGACCGATGGCACCCACCTGGTTGTCGGAGGTGCTGATTTCACCAACTTCGGCCAGTTCAGAGAAGGCATCATCTCACATCGAAACGGTGCCGGTGCGTGGACATCCTACCCCGCTGATTCCAACAACAACATTCCCGACGGCTATCCTATTTCTATGGAGATGTGTGGCGGCATGCTCAACATCGCCATGTACAACAACAACGGCGGTATTGCTCGCATCGACTTGCAGAACGCCACGGTCAACTCAGGCTTTGACCGCAGTCAACTCGACGGGACCGCCCCCGCATCCGTAACCTGCGACAATCAAGACACCCTCTACATCGGCTATTACAACGACAACCAGCCCATCAGCCGCTACAGCTACGCCACCTCGGGCTTCATCTCCAGTTTGACCACCGCAAGCCACAACCTCCCGAGCGACCGGGTGTGGTACGATGCGCTCTCCCATTCGGGCACACAACTCATCGTCGGACACGCTGTTGGAAACTCAGGTCCGAACCTCATCGCCGGCGGATATTCGACCTTGGTGGCCAGCGGCGCTACCGCTCTGCAGGCACAAATCCAGGGTGCAGGATCACCCGTTACCTCCTTGCAATGGCTCAATGGTTCGTCCGAATGGCTCATCGGCCGTGCAGGTGGCTCATCCGGCTACAGCGAAGTCGCCACGCTCTCGTCTTCTGGACGACAAACGGTCGTGGACCTCCCCGGGCTCGTCAGCGGCCAAGTACCCACGATGGTGGCTAACGCCACCCATCTCTGGGTTTCAACCGGTTCATCCGCCACCACAGGAAACTTTGGCGGCACCGGTACCGGCTTGCTCCAAGGGACGTTCTCACCCAACGGAACGGTTGAGTGGGAATACGGTTGGACGCTCCCCGGCAACACGGTGGCCAGCGATTTCCACTTGCATGGCACAGACCTCTTCATCGCCACCAACCCCGGTGGTATGCTCAAACTCGACACCACCACTCGTACGATTTCAGCGGTGGGCGGCTCGCTCCACGGCAAGTTCGATACGATGCACACCTACAACAATCAACTCGTCATCGGGCTCGCTGGTGATGGTGGAAGTCCACCGGGCGTTCAAATGTTCAACCCCTTGACCTCTCAATTCGGCAACGGTCGCCTCATCGCAGGCTTGCCCTCCAACATCGTGAACGGCTTCGCCGAGACCACTGACATCCTTTACATCGCCACCGATGGCGGCATCGGCCGTTGGAACTATTCCACCAACGATTGGATGGATTCCATCACGACGTTCAATGGCCTACCAACCGACGTGGTCGAAGACGTGCTCGCCTTTGGCAACCTCGTCTACATGGCCACGCCCGCCGGACTCTTCGTGTGGGATCCATCGGCGCAAAGCGGCACAACGATGACCACCAGCAACGGCCTGATGGGACAATCGACGTGGGGATTGGCCCTGACAACCTCCTCCGTGGGCACCTCGACGCTCATCGTCAGCCACGACGGACGCGGCGCTGACCGACCCGGCGTGAGCCTCGTCAACCCGTCCACCCAGCAAGTCATCTCCACACATCGCTTTGACCAGCTCCCGTCCAACACAGTGACGGCCTTGACCGCTGACTGGTGGGGCCTCCACATGGCCACCGACGTGGGTCCATTGACCCATTGGAACGCCTCGAGCGGGGACTTTGAAGACGGCACATCCTCGCTTCAACTTCAGTACCCCATCGTTCACATGGTCAGCGACGGGGATGAACTCCTGTCGGTCGGTTCGAGGAACAACCTGTTGCTCAGTGAAGCACGCACACCTGCTCACGCATACACAACATCCCTTGGGGCGGTTGGCCTTGTCACCGGTACACTGGGTGCGAATCACATTTGGGCGATCACCGAAGAAGGATTGCTCGGCTGGGAGCGAAACGGCCAGTTCACCTCGATTGAATCCACCTCCATGCGACGCGCCCTCCCGCTCACGGTTCGGGCCATGGGCAACGGTGGCGGCATGAACATCAGTGACATGACCCATCCGGGGATGCAAATCGACCTGGTTGACCCCACGGCGCCCTTTTCGTTGGACGCCACGCAAGGAACACCTGGGATCCACGGTTTGCTCTTCCAAAACGTCCCCGTTGTCATGACGTCTCCGTCGACGGGGGCTGCGGTGTGGGCTAAATCGGTCGCCCTGCAGTACGATGTCACGCTGAACCTCAGTGAGGACCCCGCCCTTGCGCTCAACCTGCAAGATGCGGTCGACACCGGCCAACTCTACGACAACACTCGGCACGTGGCGCTGCGACTCTTCTCGCCCAGCAACGGCTCGCTTGAGGTCAGGTTGACCTACGATTATGTTCGAAGCGACACGCCGGTGGCAGTTCAGGGCTTGATTGACCGTCCTGACGACGGCGGTGGCGTCCTCACCGCATCGTGGTCCCTCGTTCACGACGAAGATTTCGCACGCTACCTCATCTTCCTCAACGAAGGCCCTTGGACCACGGCGCCAACCGAACTCCAACTCCTCGGACAGACCCCTGACAAAGCCGTCTCCCTCCACAGCCGATTGAGTGCAGACATTGAGACCGCCAACGGTGCACCGCTCATGGACGGTACCGATTACTATGCCGTGGCCGTGGTTGAGTACACCGATGGGCGCTGGGGCAAGGTCTCTGCTCCGTTTGGTCCGGCATCTCCAAGCGATGAGATTCCAGGTGCACCCCTTTGGGCCAGTGCTGGAGCGCTCGGTAGCAGCGGTGATGACGGTGATATCGAACTCGAATGGGCACGATGCACGGCGCTGGATTTGGCGTCGACCAACGTCTACGTCTCGACCTCGCCGATGGTGGATGCATTGGGACGAACGCCGTTCACCTCCTACGTCCCCAACGAGGGGAACCAGTCGGTGATCCAGCAAACCCCCGGCGTCCCGGTGTGGATCGGATTCACGTGCGTTGACCAAGCAGGTCAGGAAAACCTGTCCAACGTCACCGTGGTGGGCCCTGTGGTCCCCACGGGTGAACTCAACGACAACGACGCCCCAGACCCCATCACGGGCACAACGGTGAGCGATGTACCCAACGACGAAGGTGGCCGATTGGTCGTGAGTTGGAATGTCAGCGAGGCTGAGGATTGTGCATTTTACACGGTCTACATGAAGCAGGGCGACCATACAGCGACCGATGCTGCAATCGGCGTGGATGTTCTGGAAGGGTTCTCCCAAGCCGCAGTCATCAACCCGTGCGATGAAAACACGACCATCGTGTCATCCCTGGACGGTGTTCCGCTCATCGACGGACAGATCTACACCGTGGGCGTCGTCGCGTACGACGTCTGGCTGAACGGCAACACCAACGACGTGTTGCTTGTTGCCGCTGCACCGTTGCAAAACATCGTGGGCCAGGGCGGCACGCCCCCTCGCATCACCTCACTGATGGCCTTCGACCACCCCGACGACGACGGCAGTGCCATCGATGTGGTGTGGGAGCCATCGACCGTGGAAGATTTCGCATCGTACACGGTGTGGATTTCAAATGCTCCCGTTGAAGACCTCTCCACTGCCTACGCGGCTTTTGGAAGCAACCCTGAAGCCTGCGGATGCTTCTCGTTCAACAAGCAGTGGATCGACGAGCGAACCAACCCCATTCAACTCACCCTCTCAACGGCCCTGGTCGTTCCAGAAGGTGGAACGCTCGCCGATGGTGTACCAGGTTTGATCCAAGCGGATGTGGAGTACTTCGTGGTGGTCACCGTTCACGACTTGCGAGGAAACGTCCACCTGACCGACTTGACACAAGTCAGCGTCACGCCCGTGGACAACGTCAACGATAACACGGCCCCTGACCGGTTAAGCGACCTGACGCTGACCGACCGTCCCAACGACGATGGCAGCGCTTTGCTGCTCTCCTTCGACCTCTCCGAAGCAGATGATGTCCGGGAATACCTCGTCTACGCAGAGACCTACAACTTCGAAGGTTCAGTTGGACAGCAAGGCACCCAAATGGCCCTCAACCCGATTGCAACGCTCGATAGGACGCCAAGTCTACCACTGGTCATCGACATCATCGCTGGCGACCTACCCGTCATCACCGGTCAAAATGTCTGGGTGGCTGTGGTCGTGGTGGACTCGGCGGGCAACGCCCACACCGACATGCTCACCATGGTCTCGGCCAGCGCCACCGACGAGGGCATCACCGACCCGGGCGTGTACCTGCCCGATATCGCCAAGGTGAGCGCAGAATGGTTTGAGCAAACAAGCATCTTCGTTGAATGGGAGCATTCCGTCGACGCCAATGTTCGAGGCTACCACATCTACATCAGCGAAGAAATGTTCACGTCAACCGACGAAGCCACCATGGTTGGACAGACGGTTTCGGCGAATTCCTTCCAGATCACGACCGACGAATACGAGGGCCTCAACAACGCCACAGCCTACTATCTCGGTGTCGTGCCCTACGATGAAACGGTCGCAAAGTCCACGGTTGAATCGGTCAAGTTGAGCGCTCTTGACGGAACTGGTGCAACGACGGATGGTGTCAAGGACGACGGACAATTGACCCTCGAATCGTTGCTCACCACACCGAACCTCATTGCAGCAGGCATGTTCATCATCGTTGTCATGCTCTTGGTGCTCGTCGTTCGGGCTCGTGGAAATTCAACCCGGCGTTCCAAGAACTGGGAACTTCAAGAAGCCACTTGGGGCATCCAAGACACGAGCTGGGACACACCCGCATCGGCTGCGCCACCTGCACCGCCCACCGCCACGCCCGCACCACCTCCGGGCATTTCGCCCCAACAGGCTGACGACATCTACGCTGCAGCGAACCGCATCCAAAGCCAAGATTACGGACGGCCCGCCTACCAACCAAGCCAACCGGTGCTTCAGCCGCAGGTTGACCCCTCCCTGCTGGACGGGCTGCTCGACGAGCCTGCGGCTGCGCCCCGCATGCCCGAAATTGACACCTCCTTCCTCGACGACTTACTGTGAGGCCTTCCCATGGCATCAAGCGGCCCCCGTTCCGAGGTGTTCACCACGGTGCTGGTCAACGAGCATGGGGAGGTGGCCGATTGGCCTGCCCACCGGCAACGGTTGAGCGAGCATGCGCAACGGCTCCGTCTCACCTTACCGGATGCAGACCCCGAGATCAAGGTCTCATCAACCTCGCCTTTGTCGCTTGCGCGGGTTGGATTCACCGGTGAGGGTTGGACCGTTTCGGTTCGCCCACTCGGTGTTCGAAACGAAGATGTTGATGCGGTTTCGGTCCCTGCTCCACGATGGAATGATCGAACCAACGGCACCAAGCATGGGGATTGGGACGCTTACATGCTGGCCAAACAGACCGCAGAAGCCTCCGGTTGTGACGCTGCACTTCTCGTTCATGAATACGCCATCGTCGATGGTGATCGCGCCACACCGCTCGTCCTGGATGAAGACGGCACCGTGTGGATGGCACCCGATGAGGACGGTGGGGTGGACGGCGTGGTCGCCAAACAACTGGAACGATGGCTCCCAGATGCCGGTCTCCCCGTGGTCAAGGGGAAATTGAACGAACGTACGGTGGCTCGGTGTGCCGAATTGGTGTTGGTTGGCACCGGCATGGGCGTATGTCATGTCAGCAGCCTCGACGGCGTGACGCTCGGCAAGGCTCGGGCCCTCTCAGCCGCTTGTCAAGCCTTGCTGTCCCAACATTTTACCGACGAAGGCACGTGGTCCACTGTGGGGCCGCACGATGTCGCAACGCGTGATGGCCATCGTTGAATCCTTGGAAGCGAACGGACTTCTGGGTGAAGCTGCACTTCGCTTTGGCGCTCCGGACCATATGTTCCTTGTTTCCGGTGGACCCGTGTCCCATCTTGCCCGATGGTCACTCATCGCAGCACCGGCCACCAAGCGTGTCGTGGTGCGTCAACCCGCTCGTTCTGTGCTTCCGGCTGCCGAGCCCCACCATCCACTCGAGGGCGATGTTCGCTTGGTCGATGAACGAGCCTTGCTTCGGGCTGAAGTTGAAGAATGGAAGCACGGTTCGTGGTACCACAGCGTGACCTTGCGTGCCAACGGCCTTGATGACCTGTTCAACAAACTCGGAGAGATCACCGCCAAGGACCCGTTTGACCATGCACACGGTGGTGAGTTCCCCCCACGGCCGTTTTGGTCGGGAGCATTAGCGTATGACCTCGTTCAGTGGACTCAACCACTGCGACTTCAACACCCGCCCGAGGAGGGAGCCATCCTCGCTGTCCTGTGGTGCGTCGAAGGTGGCGTGGTGATCGATCATACCAACCAAACCTCCACCGTATTTGGCAACGATGCTGCTTGGTGTGCTGCCGCTGCCGGACTTGATTTCACCGAAGAGCGCCTTGTTCGCGTTCCTCTGCCAACACCCCATCGAGAAGCGGTCACGCACACCGATGAGACCCATGCTGACAACGTGGAGGCCGTCCGCCAAGGCATCGTCGACGGGCAAGTCTACCAGGTCAACATCGGCAAGCACTGGCAGGGTGAAATCGACCACCCATACGCTGTCTTTCAGCGCCTGATGGTGGACAATCCCGCACCGTTTTCCGCCTATGTTCACGCCCAAGACCTCGGACTTGCGCTGGCGAGTTCGTCACCGGAATCCTTGCTCGTGGTCAAGGACGGAACGCTGCAAACGTCCCCCATCAAAGGCACCTGCCCGCAAGGGAGCACACGAGAAGAAGCCTCCAAGTTCAGGGAGGCGATGATCAGCGACCAAAAGGAGCGAGCGGAGCATCGAATGCTCGTGGATCTCATGCGTAACGACCTCACGCAAGTGGCCGAACCAGGCAGCATCAACGTGGACCGATTTGACGTTGAATCCTACACCAACGTTCAGCATCTCGTGAGTCACATCACGGCTACCCTACAGTCAACCCTTGGCGGTGCTGAAGCGCTTGAAGCGGTCTTCCCCGGCGGGTCCATCACAGGGTGCCCTCGGACCGTGGTTTGTGCTGTGATCGATGAACTGGAGCAATGGCCACGTTCTTTCTGGACCGGTTCCATCGGATACATTGATGTTCACGGTGGTCAGAGTGCTTGGAACATCCTCATCCGAACCCTTGAGGCGCATCGCATTGGTGGACGATGGCAAGCAACGGTTGGTGCCGGTGGGGGCATCACCATCGCTTCTGAAGCCAAGAAAGAGGTTGAAGAAGCCGCATGGAAAGGGGCTGCGCTCCGCATTGCAGCGGGCTGGATGCGAAGGGAACACACGGCGTTACCCAATGGAACCCTTGCCATTCACCCCCTTCAACCTCCGAACCAAATGCCCTCCTCTGTGAACAGCGGTCGAATTTTCGAATTGGAACTCGAAGGAAACCATCTGCCAACCGATGGCGTGTTGTTCATCGATAACCTCGATTCGTTTTCTCTCAACATCGCCGATGCTGTGGCCCAAACCGGCCGGGACGTCATCGTCCTGAAAGGGCGAGCCCCACAAAGTGAGCGTTGGTTGGACCCTGTGGCGCTGCATGACCTGCTTGAACGACTGGAGCCGAGCCACCTTATTCTCGGCCCAGGACCTGGTCGCCCTGACGATGCAAGATTGACGATGGCGCTGGCCCACCACGCCCTTGCCGGCCAATTGCCGATGCCAGTCCTCGGTGTATGTTTGGGTCACCAAGCGCTGGCACTGGCTGATGGACGACAGGTCAACCCTTCGCCGTTCGGCCCGATTCATGGCGTGCCCGTGGAGATTGAACACGACGGTACAGGGGTCTTTCCACATCAGCCCGGATCGTTGAAATTGACCCGTTACAATTCATTGGTGGCCGTTGAAGACGGTGAACATGAATTGCTGGTGAACGCCACAGAAGCCGGTTCGGGTCTCATCATGGGACTTCGACATCCAACGCTTCCCGTCCACGGCGTGCAGTTCCATCCCGAATCCATCGGTTCACGCGACGGTCAACATCTCATCCATCAATTTCTTTCCAGTCAAGCGGATGGTTGAAGAATCCCGTGCCGTTGGGTCAATTGAGGGACCACCATGCCAACCTGTCGCCACTGCGGGAGCACCTATCCTCGTGAGTTCTTTATTCACGGAAACGGACCAAATTCGCAAGTCTGCGTGCGTTGCGGGGTTGACCACGGGCTGGTCAGCAAGGAAGAAGTTCCTGTGCTCTTTGAGAAGAACACCGCAAGTGCTCGGTTCTCCGCCGTGGCACGCCGGTACAGCATTTTCCTCTACCTCCCCTTCCTCTGGGTGTTGTGGGGATCCACCCTATCCGGTGTTGAACCGTGGGGCTTGTTTTTCCTCATTTTGCTGGTTTTGCTGACCCTCGCAGCACCGGTCCTCTTCATCTATCGAGGCGGTCAATATTCGGGTGATATAGCCCGTCTAACCCCGGCCTACGACCGCCCCAAGGGCCACTGAACTCACGACTTGGCGTGAATCTTCAGCACGTCGCCGTCGCCCAATTCGTGGTCGGCGCCAACCACCCTTCGCGTGCGTCCGTCAACACCACGAATGAACCCGGCTTCTAGGTCCGTGTGAACGCGGCCGGCCAGCGCTTTCGCATGCAACCCAGCCGGAACCACAAATGCATCGGGTAGAACTCGACCGTCGCCGTCAACCCAGTGAGATTCATCTTGCACGGGATAGACGACGATGTGCTCGAGTTGGTCGAACAGCACCTCGTCCATAAGGCGAGAGAGTCCGGTTCCCCCTGCCTGCTCGAGGCGCTGGTTCATGTGAGACAGGGCCTTTTGTTGCGCCTCGTTGAGGGAAGCTCCGGGATGAACGGTGAACGACGACTGCCCGCTGTGGTAGTCGATGAGGCCTGAAGATGCAGCCCTTCGAAGCGCCAGTTCCATGTCGGCCATGCAGGCCACCATCGTCCGGTCAGAAAACGCTTCAAGGACGCCCGGTGGTGCAATGTCCATCTTGTTAGCGGCGTAGACGATGGGAAACAATTGCTTGCGCATGCACTGGCCCAACAGGTGGAGTGAGGCGGCCTCCCAATCCCAAGGTTGGGCATCGGAAGTGTGGCACTGGTTGAACTCAAACATCGCTTGGGCCACGTTCACGGAGGTGGCACCAAGACCGCTAAGGCGCTCATGAATGAACGATGTTAGGCCTTTCTCGCCTTCGGCTTGAACCCGGCGAACACCTCGGTTCCAACCGTCCTCAAGCAAGCCAC
The DNA here is from genome assembly GCA_049412325.1 of Candidatus Poseidonia sp. Taxonomy (GTDB): domain Archaea; phylum Thermoplasmatota; class Poseidoniia; order Poseidoniales; family Poseidoniaceae; genus Poseidonia. The sequence continues at coordinate 67,913 of JBMSEL010000001.1, read as the reverse complement.
CGATCCACGCATCCAATTCGTGTTCAAGGAACTCGATTTCTGCACGAACGGCTTCAACCGCCGCTTCGGTGGTGCTCGAAGCCCCGTTGAACTGCCCTTCAATGTCCGTGGAACCGGCAGCATCGACGACTTGGATGAGCACGTCACAATTGGCCAAATCCGCCAAGAAGGCATTTCCACGGCCGCGGCCTTCGCTCGCACCCGGGACCAGCCCAGCCACATCCACCAGCGCGACGGGAACGCTTCGACGGTGGCCCACGCAGGAACCGGTTCTTGGTTCACACAAACTGCCGTGGCGCGGGTCGTCCTCCGTGGCGGGAGCGAGCCGCCCTTCCCCCTCCAGTTTCTCTCGGAGGTCTTTGCACGGGCACGCTAAACGTGCCTCAACAAACGCCACGCCGACGTTGGGTTCAATCGTACAGAACGGGTAATTGGCAATGTCGACTTGAGCCAGCGTTGCCGCACTGAAGAACGTCGATTTTCCGACATTCGGTTTCCCAACGAGGCCGATGCGCACCCTGAGCACGCCCCTCTGAACGGGTTCACTCCTCTTCTTGAGCCGCCACGATGTCGTGGTCTCGCTTGATTTGAGCGATTGCAATGTCAAGTTCGGGGAGGTTGAGTTCCCCGTCGCCGTCCAAATCCATGCTTTCGACCAGTTCAGCAGCCTCCAGAGAAGACAACGCCTCAACGTCCGAGGCTTCGAGCGCAGCCAAGAATTCACGGCTGTCGATCTTACCGGAATCGTCCAGGTCCATTCCTCGGAAGAGCTCAAACACCGACTGGTTGGTGTTGGTGAGGTATTGAACGAACTCGACCATCACGGTGGATGCGGTGGTGGGGAATTCCTTGACCTCATCGTTGTGAAGCGCAGAATCGACGGCGATGACGGTTGAGCCGCCTTCGTTGATTTCGGTTTCACTGACCACGAGGGTCGTGTCGACGCCCACACCACGTCCAATCAGGTCTCGAATGGTGGTGGATGAGCCGGACGTTAGCGTGTACGTGGCCACATCAGAGGCGTCGTTGACTTCAATGGAACGACCCGTTGAAGCAATGCCCGTGCGGATGACGACCAAGGTGGACAGGATAGCACCGATGGAAGCCAAGTAGAACAAGGCAGCACCGGTCAGGTAGAAACCACCGTTGATGGCCCCGACGTCTTCGATTTCGGAAGCGGCTACAGCATTGGCAGTGAATTCGCCCGTCAGGTAGGTGAGGGTCGAAGCCACACCGCCGACGAAGACCAGCCAGGTGGCCAACGTAGCCGTGGAGGGCGTCGCAAGTGGTTTCCCGATCGCATTCGGGTAGTTCGTGAAGACACCAGCAAGAACGAGAAGACCGCCCACGGTGAACATCATGCTCATGTTGACGATGTCGCCCATGGTGCCGAGGTCGCCCGTACCAACGAACGTGTCCATGGCGGTGAAATAGCCACCGATGGCAAAGAAGGGAAGGGCGATGAATGCCATGGTAGCGGCGATGGCGCCGGGTTGCTTGACAACGGCGCTGAGCCCGGAACTGGCGGTCATCAGCAAGTTGACCGAAGCGGCAAAGATGGGCAACACACCCAACGTCAACAGAATGGCGCCGAGGTTGGTGACAAAGTTGCTGGCCGACGCATCGGTCATGAAGAACGGTGGGATGGTGATGAACAGCAGGAACATGCTGGCACCACGAAGGGAGCCGGACCAGATTGGTTGCTTGGCGGTCATGGGAATCACGTGGTAGCCCACCGAGAACATGAGAGCCAAGGGCACCCAGCCGTAGGCCACACGCTCGGCCAGCCACACCATCTGGGTTGCATCGGCCAATTCACCAAAGAACATGTAGAGCATGGAGAGGATGTAGGCTGCGATACCCATGATCAGGAACCATACGCTGGTCTGAAGTTCCTGCTCACCTCGGTTGGCGGCCGTGATGAGGATGTTGATGAACACAGGAATCAGCAACAGACCAACAGCGAGCGTCTCCAAACTGTAGAGCACGGTTCGGATGGGGTTTTCCGAGGTGTCGATGTCAAGGAAGCCGAAGATGAACGGCAAGATGTAGGTGGCGAGCAACACGACCGACAACAACAGCGCTACCATGGAAGCGTTGGCTTCACTGGCAAGACGGCCGTTGCCGTTGCGGGCTGCAGCGACCATACCGCTGCCCACCAGCCCGTAGAGCAGGGCGATGGAGAGGAAGTTCAGCGTTGCATCCTTGAGCGAAGAACCATCGTCGTAATCCCAACCCACGCTGGCCAGGGAATCGAGCGCCGTTGGGTCGTAGGTGTGCCAGCCCAACAGGAAGCCAAGGAGCGTGGCGAACACAAACCAGAGCATCCCGAAGTTCATCCACGTTCGGGAGCCACTGCCGTCCTTGTCGTCAAAGATGTCGACGAGTCCGGGTGGGTTCTTCTGGAGCACGAACAAGCCGATTTGCTTGAAGGCGCCGCCCACGGACCCAACACCTTTGGAGAGGGATTGGGCAAGCAGGAAGAGAAGCGCAAGAAGGGCGCCGCCAGCGATGAAAATGAGTTCCATGCATCACACCTCCTTCACTCGGCGAGAACCTCACCCACCAAGGTTGCCACAATGGCGCCGATTCCAATCAAGAAGCCGATGAGGTAGTACCAGATGCCGCTTCCACCCAAGTTTTGAACCAAGGGCACGATTTCGCCAAGCAACGGGAGGTTGTCCCAGCCGAAGACGTTTGAAAACAAGGAATAGAGGCCGAGAATCCCAACGAAAAACAGGGTTAGGACAATGCGACTGGCTGCGGGTTCTCCCATCCCGACCGTCGTGTCGGGGAGGGCTCTGGAGTTCGTCATAGGGTTCACCTCAACTTGACCCCATAGGGGTCAATCCTGCGACGAAACATCCGGTGATAAACATTGACCACTTTCACAACGAAAATTTGCCGGGCAGGCCATCGCTTAGGGGGAGCGTAGACGATGAACTGGTGAGCCACGGCGAGGTTTGGAGAGACCTAGGGGGACAGGGAGTTGCCGCTCCAATTGAATCTCAGACCGCCAAACCGCTTCACAATCGCAGGACAACCCCTCGAATTCCAACAGGCTCCCTGAGACCGCGTAGCGTTCAATCGCCGCAACGACCTCAGGGTCGCATTGGCCGCAGTTGTGCGAACCACGAATTTTCCCTCCCGCCGTTGGGTGAACGATGAGACGAGCGACTTGGTCCGCATCGCCGTTGATGCCGCCCTCGGGATGAATCAGCGGGTGCGCTCGTCGAATCATGTCGACCAGCGACCACAGCCATGGTGGACGGTACTCGTTGTGCCTGTGAAGACGATCAATGACGGTGCCGCGTTGAATGTTCATTGGGTTGACTGAAATCTCGTCGGATTGTTCGGCAACCGCTTCAATCCACTTGACACAGTGGTCCAGTGCATCGGCTTCGTTCATGAACGGGGGCTTGAACATCAGGTAGGTCTTGATGCGGAGATTGAATTTCTTCAGGTTCTCAACGGCCCTATCCCATGATTTGGTGGTGAAGCCTTTGTTGACGTGGAAGCGGAGGACTTCGTCATCGTAAGCCTCCAGTCCAATCGCCACGGTAAAGTCCGGATTGATGGAGGTCGCCCAGGCGAGCTTCTCTTCGGTCAGTTGCTCGCAGCGGCTCTCGACGATGAGTTCCTTGCCCATCTCAGCGCAATCGCGCAGGACCGTTTCTTGAAATTCAACGGGGATTTCCCTGTCTTCGAGCAGGCTGCCAGAGGTGTAGACTTTCACCATGGCTTGGTCTTTGAAATCATCGAATTTCGTCTTCGCCGCCGCCCATTGAGCATGAAGGTCCTCGTTGGTCACATCATCTCGAGTGTCGTTGAAATAACCACAAAACGTGCAGCCGGACGACCACCACCAGTGGCAACCCTTCGTTCGCAGAATGACGGTGACCGCACTGCACGGCGTCCCGTCAGCCAAGACCTCGGGCGTGGTGTACACCGTTGCTGGTTCACTGGCATCCCACGATTGCTGTTTGGCTTTAGCCCAGGGTGTGTTCGCAGGCGCCTTGACCAAGTCGTGAATGCGGAGCCCTTTCTGCCCGTTTCCAAGCAACGGCAGAGGATTGGGTCCGGTCATGCTGTCCACCGCAGTTGGCCCTCAGCGTCTCTCGTTTCAAACCACCGCATCAGGTTGGCCGATGCTTTCTTCGAAGAAGGCCACCATCCGGTCTCGGTATTCATTCGGTTGGGTGAGCATCAGCGTGATATGGGAAAGGATGCCTTCTTGATCGCTGTCGTTGTGAGCCACGGCAGAGGATTCGAACCAACATTCAGCGATGCCGTTCTCTGAAACGCTGGCTTGAGCGGCTTCACACATGGCTTTGCCATGATGGATTTTGATACGCACGTCTTCGAGGGATTGGGTGATAAACACCGCACGATCGCCCACCGTACTCATGGCCTCGATGGGCTCGTATTTGACCAGGTTATCTCCAGAAGAGATTTTTCCAGCAAAGATGGCAGCGTCCGTCAGGAACACGGGGAATCCAGCAAATTCAAGTTCTTCCTTGATGATCGTGCCCATGGAGGAGTACGGCGATTCGAGGAACACGGATTGGAGGGCAGGTTCTTGCTCGAAGGCGATGGTGACCGCCCCCGCACCCAGCGAGATGCCGACGGCACCGATGCGTTCCGGTGGGACGTTTTTCTCGTCCTGAATCCACTGCCAAACCGCCAAGACATCGCGATACTCGCGCTGTCCTGCGGACACCAAGCCGTCCTCAACCGTGCTATCGCCGTGGTCGCGCATGTCAAACAGGACGACGTTGAAACCGGCTTGATGGAGCCATGCAGCCGGAATGAGCACCTCGTGATTGGCTTTGCACGAACGGATGCCGTGGACGACGATAACCCAAGGCTGGGAGGCGTTGTGTTCCATGACCCAGCCGGTGAGCGTGATGGATTCTTCCGGCATGTCCACCGTGATGTTGTCCCATGAATCAAAGAACAACGGTTCGAGGTTGGCCGCCAAAGTTTCGTTTTTTTGGTGAGTTACGGTGGTCACATCTTCGTGCCAAAGCTCGACGCTGAATTCACCCGGTGAGTTTCGTTCTGAATGGCCCGAGCACTCGAGGTTGCTCGCTGCAGCCTGCGTGTAGACGAGGTTGCCGGCCTGGTAGTACACCACGGGCATGCTCACGATGAGAAACAACAACACTGCAGGGACCGTTCTTCGCCAACCGCTCATTCTTCTTCCACCTGTTTTTCTTGGAACACCACGGTGCTTCCTGCCATCACATGCATGCCTTTGGGGTGCTCCTTGTGCTTGTCCTCCGCGGTGATGATTGAAGTAATGTATGCCTCTGCTGGGACGCGAAGGTCCACTCTTGAGCCCAGACGAATCATGCCGATGCGTTGACCGCGCCGAACGGTGTCGCCGTCGTAGAGATAGGGTACGACGGTTCTTGCGAGCGCTCCTGAGATTTGCGTGACCTCAATTCGAAGGCCGTTTTCCAAGTGATGGACGGACCGGACCCGTTCGTTATGTTCGCTCTCTTTGGTGTAGGCAGGTCGGAAAGGGCCGCGACGCAGCCCTTTCCCTGTTCGGTGTTCAATGCGCTCAATGGTCCCTGCGCCAGGAGCTCGGTTGACATGTACGTCGAGAGGTGACATGAACACCGCCATACGCCAGACATCGGTGGCTGATTCCTCACCAGCGGGTACGGATTCAAATCGCTGCTCGGTGGCCAGACTGAGCGGGTTGTCCAGCGGTTCAGGGAACCAGTCCCCTGTCAACGGGTCGTGCTCACAACGCCCGCTTTCCATTTCTTCTTTGTTGGGCCGTCGGCCCGTTGCGCGTTCCCTGCGCAGGAACATGACGTGGCCGTCCGCAGGGGAAACCAAGGCGCCCGGTGTACGAGGAATTGGACGGTCAGGGTCCCGCCAAAAATAGCCCATGAACACGGCCGCCATGAGACAGCCCATGCCAAACAGGGGCACCAAGCCAGCGAGCGGGTTGATGATGGAGCCAATGATGAGGGCACTGACGCCCATCATGGACAACATGAGGACGGGGCTGTGCCCACCGGGGGCCAACCCGGTCATTGAATCACCTACTCCGAGGCCCAGGGGTCTTGGCTGTCGCCCCACGAAGCAGGTGCCGCTTCTTCGGCTGGAGTTTCTGCTGCCGCCTCGTCCTGAGCGGGCTCTTCGGCCTCGACTTCAGCAGGCGCCTCTTCAACGACCTCAACGGCCGCTGTGGCTTCTTCAGCCTCGGCGACGACGGCTTCTTCTTCGGCCATCTCTTCGGAACGTGCCTGAACCATTTCCTCCACACGCTCGGTGAATGCACGGGACATGTGCTGTGATTTTCGCTCGGATTCAACGGCGCGCTCGATCATCTCGTAGCGCTCCTTGATGGCCTTGTTCAAGTCTTCAAAGATCTGCATGTGGGCGACATACCAGTCGTCACGGGCCTTCATTTCGGTGACGGCCAATCGGAGGTCGTTGTCCAGTTCTTCAGCAATGCCGAAGACCTTGCCCAACCGGTCCTTTTCTCGGGAGTACTTCTCTTCCATCTTCTCGAGTTCAGGCTCAAGGTGCTCAACACGCTTGGAGTTCTTCGTGGCCTTCATCTCGAGTTCGCGAACCCGTACGTCCTTCTCGGCGATGATGGATTCGAGCGATTCTTTCTCGATTTCACGGTCGATGATTTCCTTCTCGAGCACCTCGATTTCGGCCTTGGCGTCAACGAGTTCTTTCTCCTGCGTTTCGTAAGCGGCGAAGAGTTTCTGCAAGCGGTCGGTTTCGGTTGCCAAGGCTTCCTCGAGTTGCTTGATTTGGACCTCAGGTGTGATGGTTCCTTCCGTCATGTCTTCACCCGGAGGCCAAGCCTCCATCTTCACCGAGTTCACTCCTCCCTATCAAGCCGACGCTCGAAAGCGCACCGATTTCGCACGCCTTGGCCGGTTTTTTGGTCAGCGAAGGGCGTCGGTTGCGGCCACCAGTTCACGAGCAATGCTGACCTCACCCATGGAATGGCCCGCATCGGGGACCATGACCAACTGGCTCTTCGGCATGGCTTGGTGAAGTTCCCATGCACTGCGAGGAGGGCAGACCACGTCGTAGCGACCTTGAACGATGACCGTGGGGATGTGTTGGATGGCATCGACGTGGTTGAGGATGTAGGCCTCCTCAACGAAAATGGCGTTGATGAAGTAGTGGCACTCAATGCGGGCAAACGCCACAGCGAAATCAAGGTCTTCGGCCTTGTCAAGGTATTCCGGGTCGGGGAAGAGTCGACTGGTGGCCATCTCCCAACGCGTCCATTCTTTGGCGGCCGCACGGCGGACCTCAACGTCATCGCTGGTCAGGCGGGCGTAGTATGCTCGAATCAGGTCGCCTTGCTCTGCTTCGGGAATGTGGTCCCGGTAGGGGCCGAATGCATCGGGAAAGATGTGGCTGGCCCCGTCCTGATAGAACCAATGAAGTTCTGACCTTCGACACATGAAAATGCCGCGAAGAACCAAACTTCTGACCCGTTCGGGATGGTGCTGCGCATAGATGAGTGACAGGGTGGAGCCCCACGAGCCCCCAAACACGTGCCATGTCTCGATGCCCAGGTGTTCACGCAAGGCTTCCAAGTCGTTCACCGAGGCGTGGGTGTTGTTGTCTTCCAGTTCGGCGTAAGGTGTGGATTGACCGCAGCCTCGCTGGTCAAACTGCACGATGTTGAACGCCTCGGGATCGAAGTATTGCCGATAGGACGGTTGGCCGCCACCGCCGGGGCCGCCGTGGATGACCACCACAGGAATGCCTTCTGGGTTTCCACTCTGTTCCCACGCGATGGTGTGCAAAGCCGATACGGCCAGCATGCCGGTGGTGTGCGCCTCGATGGGAGGGTAGAGAACATCGGCCAGCGTCGTGGTGGTGTCAAGCATGGACCTTCGAAAGCAACGCCGTGCATCTTCCTTTCGCCATGAACACCTTCATGAGACGCCGTGGGTGGTCACCTTGCATGAGCCTGCGCCCAGCGACGGATTTGTTCAGCGAATGGGCCGATGTCGGTCGCGACGAAGGCATGGAACGCGGTCATAGCGCCAGCGTTGAGGTGATGCTGGAACGTTTGCTTGACGGATGGAGTCGTCCGTTCACGGCGGTGGACATCGGTTGTGGAAACGGTTGGGTCGTCCGGCGCCTCGCCGCCCACGAGTTGTGCCGCCATGCCAGCGGTGTGGACGGGGCACCATCGATGATCGCCAAGGCACGGGCGGTTGACCCGGAAGGTGATTACGTGGAAGCCATGCTACCGGCTTGGAAGCCGGCCGAACCCGTTGATTTGATTCACACCATGGAGTGCCTGTATTACCTCGATGACCCGCTGAGTTTTCTCAAGACCATGCACGATGAGTGGATGAAGCCTGGCGGCCGCCTGGTCATTGGGGTCGACCACTACACGGAAAACCCGTCCAGCCACGACTGGGGGCCTTCACTCAACGTTCACATGGCGCTCTTGAGCATGGAATCATGGACCAGCGGGCTTCAGGAAGCGGGCTTCACCGACATCAAAGCAGAACAGGTGGGTGCAAAGGAAGGTTGGGCGGGAACGCTGGTTCTCACGGCTCATCGCCAAGACGACTGACAAATCCCAACGGTTCGCCTTCGGGGGCGCAGCGGCGTAAATCTCCACGATAAAACGCACACTGCTGGCACGCCATCGACCCCGGCGAGAGGCGCTTGGGTTCGTCGTGATGTGCCTCGAGGTGAACCGATGCACGCCAGTCCAAATGCGCCATCAAATCCGCTTTGGCCTGGTCAAAGGCGCCCTCGGACAATTCCACCATTCGGCCGTTGGCACCCAAAAGCAGCGCGGGAGGAAGGATGCGTCGGCGCTCACCCGCTGGTTTTCGAGCTTCAATCGCTTCCAAGGCCACCGAATACAAGGTGAGTTGCAAGCGATGTTCATGGAGGATTGATGCTTCCTCATCGCTTTGAGGAACGGGGTTGGTTTCCTCGGGACCCACCCTTTGGAGCGGATGGCCTTTGGATGGTTCTTCAGCGTTGAAGGCCCCCAAACAACCTCGCGTTTTGAGGTCCACCACCTTCAGGGCCCCTTGCCCGTGTTCGTCGACCAACGCCAACACCAAATCGGCACGACCGCTGAAATCCATGTTCACATGCTCAACCACCGAGGGCCTTTGCTGCTCATCCTGTTCGGGTTCACCCGACGGAGTCTCGCGGTGGAGACGCTCACGGTGGAAGAACGGAAGTTCAGTCCTCACGGCTTCAACCGTCCAGCCTTGCACTGCTGACCCCTGCACCCACTGACCGAGCAGGCCACGATCAATGAGCGAACTCAGATGCATCAACCGGTCCCGCCACGATGCTTCTGGGGTGGAGGGGTGTTGTTCAGGCCCAAATCCAAATTCGTTCATGACGCGCCCTACGGTCTCGTCCGAAGCGAGGTCCTCATCGGCCTCATGCAGCCATGAGGCATCCAACAACGGCGTGTTCTCATCCTTTGCGCGGGGATTTCGCAGACCGATTTCCAACACCCGGTGCATCATCAGACCAAACGTGGTGGGCTCGGGCCATGCTCGCTGTGGAGGTGGTGCTGTCGAAGCCTGCGGGAGAAGGAAGGGTTCGGTTGACCACCCCCGTACATGTTCCAACCAATACCGGCGAGGGCAGGCAAAGGTGGCATCGAGGTGATGCGCAGCGCCCTTGATGTTCTCTTGAAGGCGAAGCGGGGGGGCCGTTGTGAAACCGGTGGCCTCCATGGTCTCAAGATGGGAGGCCAACGCCCGAGCACGCTGTTGAGGTGAAGGGGTGTCCACGGTGTCAAAACACAACGGATGATGATACAAACGCAAACCGCACAACCCGTTCTGTCCGAGCTGTGAACCGTTCAACATGGCGCTCGGATCGAGGGCTGTTTGATGCTGATGTGAGGAGAAAGGTGGGAGCGCGGTTGCCTCAAGTTCAGCCTCAGACACCCACGGGGCATCACCACCAGCGCACCATGTTGCCCTTCGCAGTCCTTCGATGAACATCCGACCCATCGTTCGAGGGTCAGGAGCAAACCGAACCGAGAGCGTTCCGTTCTCTTCGTCAAAGGTCGAACGGTTGCCCGGGCTTCCCGTGATGATAAGGCGGTCTTTGACCCTGGTCAGCGCGACATAGAATTTCCGTCGGAGTTCTGCCTTGTCCTGAGCCTTGTTCATCTCGGCCGCAAACGCCCACAAACCGTCCTCTGGGCGGTCCTTCGCCCGCCAAGGTTGAATCCGTCCGGCCAGTACCTGCGGGGTGACGAGAATGTTGTCCTGCACTGACATGCTGGCATCGGCCTTGCCTGCTGCAAACAATCCCGAAACCACCACCACCGGCGCTTGCAATCCTTTGGAACCGTGAATGGTCATGATCTGAACGGCCGATGAATCAGGTTGAGTGATGGCTTGAGGGCCTTGTCGGCCCAACGCTCGAACCTCGACCATGCGACGGTACATGGCAGCTGCATCATGGCCGGTGTCGTTGCCGATGGATTGGACGATGCCCACCCATGCTTCGGCAAATTGCCGTTGGGCGTCATCAGGGTAGGCCACCAGCAAATCGGAATGGTCGAGAACAGCGTCGAACACGTCGTACAGGGCACCCCAGCCCATGAGTTCGTGTAGATGGGTCAAGAGAGACCGGACCGCTTCGGATGGTGCATGGTCGATCAAATGAGGTAAAACCTCGGCACCGTCCTCAAGCGAGACCATGGCATCGTGAACTTGACGTTCCGATAGACCGACCACGGCTGACCTGGCGAGTTCAACACCCGCTTTTCGCATGGTCGGTCGGGCCATCAAGGCCAACATCGCCATCAACGGCTGAACGACGGGTTGCATGGACAACAGCCCCTGTCGGTCGGCCATGACCGGAATGTTTCGAGCACGAAGGCGGTCGACCAAATCTGGAAGATGCTTGCGTGAATTGATCAGGATCATGATGTCTTGTGGCCGAACCGGCGCGCCCGTTTCGGTGACCTCGGTCCACGACGCGTTATGACTGTCCCACACCCTTGTGGAGGCGCCGTTCAGCAGGGCATGGAGGCGGTCAGCGAGCAATTCGTGTTCAAGATGAACCTGCGAAGCATTCGGGTCGGCGAAGGTGTTCACGGCCACGTCCAAGTCGAGGGGGACTTCGGTGATGGCCCCCGGGATTGGAAGGAGCCATTCCAACACACCGGGCTGCTCGGTGGCTCGAGCGGGCCGAAGCCGTTGGGCTTCAGCGTGCCAATCGCCTGGGAGGTCGTGGTAGCGAGGGTCAAAGACCTCGTCGAACATGTCGTTCATGGTCTCCATCAAATCGTGGCGGGTTCGATGGTTGGAGGTCAAATCAACATGACCTTCGGATCGGCGCAGCAAGCGGTGGCCGACGATGGAAGGTTGACCCGCTTGGTCTTCCTCGTCAAAGCGAACAAAGGTATGCGGGGCTGATACCTCACCGCTGTGTTCGTTGGAAAACGACCCGGTTTCACCTCCACTGCCGACAGGACGCGGATCACGCCCGCAACCTGCCTCGCGTAAATGATTGAGCCGTGTTTCGCCCTCCTCGTCGATGTTGAACTGACGAATGGCTTCCACCGTCCGTCGCATCACGGACACTTCGGCTTGACGGAAACGGTAGATGCTCTGTTTCATGTCCCCGACAATGCACACGGTTGGGTCCCAAGCACCCAGTGGGCCCGCAGGGTCATCCGGATGACGTCGGCGGCGACCCCACAAACGGGCGAGCAAACGGTAGTGGGATGGGTTGGTGTCCTGATATTCATCGATGATGAACGCACGGTACTGGCGACGGAGTTCGCCCAGAATAGCCACGCGACGTTGCAGGTCCTCGAGCAATTTCGGGCGGTCGTTGAGCAATGTCAGCGCGCGGGCGATGTGGGCATCGGTCCACGGCTCATCGCCGAGCCCGTCCAACGCATCGATGACAGCCGGCGGGTAACGATGCCGGCAGATGTCGGGGCACCGGGCGAGCAACAAATCGGCAGCAAAACGCTGCATGTCATCGAAATCATGCATGTTATCGAGCGATTTTCTTCGAGCGAGGATTTGATTGCACGCAGCGTGAATGACGTGGAGGTCGCTGAGCACTTGGACCTGGAGGTCGGCGGAAACATAGGTGCCTCGATCACCTGCTTCGCTGGGCAGCGGATCCACCAAGGGGTCCAATCGAAGGGGGCTGTCCAGCGGCATGCCGTCAAAGCCGTCCATCGGGTTGAGCAAGAAGGCGGATCGAGCCAGCAAGCGAATGAGCGTCCCGTTGGCGGAGTTCAGGAGGGTACGTAGGCCTGGAAGATGCGCCTTTCCGGCCTCGTAAAGGGTGTTCTTCTCGTCCTTGGTGAGGCCGGTAGACCCTGTTTTTGAGGTCATACCCGATGGCCAGCCGTTTCCGTTGGGAAGGGCATCTCTGGGAAAGAACGTGCATGACGGTTTGACCAAGCCAGAGGCGGTGGCAATCCCGAGTAAGGCCTTCCAAACCCACGAGAGTTGCTCACCAGCCTCGGTTGGGAGAGGTTGAGAGGTGACCCGTACAAGATGGTTGAATCGAGTCAACGTCGTGATGCCCTCGGCCGGTGCAATGCAATTGGCATGATAGGGCAAGAATGTCTGTACCCAATCGCACAACCGCCGTTGCAATTCCTCAATGAAATCAGGAAGGAGATCGACCACCGGCTCGGCAATGGTGTTGAGCAGCACGCTCACGGGGGCAGGTCCTCGTCCGTTCCAAGCCAAGCCCATGTCCTCAGCCCGCTGAATCATGGACCGATGAGATTGTTCAACAAACAGGGAACGACCGAGCAGCCCGCCGAGGACAATCTCCGCTTGGTCCTGTCCACCCAGCCGGGTTACGAGGCGGTTGCGAGCGTCGAGGAACGCTTGATGATGATTCAATACACCCGCTTCTCGGGCATCATCGACGGAACGAATGCGCCAAACTGCATGGAGGGTGTCCTGTACCATCAGCGGTTTTCGCTCCTCTGACACCTGCTGGTTGGATGGATAGAGGGCCACCAAGTCAACATAGGGTTGGACCAGTTGGCTGAGGAAGGCGTCAATGGTGGAAATGGGGGCCTCATCCAAACCAGAGAGGAGCATTTCCACATCGCCGTCGTTTCGAAGCCTGGGGTCAAAGACGCCGTCGTGGTCTTCAGTTGAGGGCGCGTGTGCCCGAGCTTGAGCGAGGCGATGTCGAATACGGGCTTTGAGTTCGGCGGCTGACTTTCGAGTGAAGGTGATGGCCACGACTTCCGAGGGAAGCAATCCTGGCCATGCTTGCAGTGCCGTCCGTTCACGTTTGGGTGCACGGAGGGCTCCGTGGCCCGACAGGGGCGTTCGCGGCCCCAATGGCGTGACATGCGTGGCTCGTTGATCATCGGCAAACAGGTGCTGAACATAGCGCTCAGCCATCACCGTCGTCTTTCCCGTGCCCGCACCCGCATCAAGGGCGATGTGTCGGTCCAAATCCAACCCAAGCCGCTGGCTGTTGTTGAATTGAATCATCAGAAATCACCTCCGCTGTACTCAGACACATCACAGGAATGGGCCACGGCACAATAACTGCAGTGCGAACCCGGCGTGGGGTGGACGTGGCCCTGTTGAGCGGTGTCCACCGCCCGCTGAGCGACGGTAAGGCGTTCGGCCATCCAACGTCGGAAGGGCGTCGTGGCCGCACCGGTTTGCGTGGATGCAGGGAAGTGTTGTGAGAAGACTTCGGTTAACTCGCCGATGGACAGATGGTCGCGCAAGGAGGCGATGTCGCTGTCGAGTTCAACATAATGCGTGGTGTACTCGCCCACTTCGCTGGCGCCAACGCCGATGACGCGGTCGTTGGGGTGAAGCAATTCCCAAGCACGAGCATAGAGGGCCAACTGGAGGTCTTCAAACAGGCAGCGCATGTGCCGCAAGCCTGCAGAGTCTGCGTCGGGACCTCGCACGGTCTTCAAATCACGAATGACAACCAAGCGTTGGGCCGCTCGTGGTGCATCATGGAGCGGGAACGGCGTGTCGTGGTCGGCATCACCCAGCACACCTTGTTCCTCAAGCATCGAACGGAGGGTGTCGGGCAGGACCACAACGTCCACGCGGTCGGCGTAACCGAACAGGCGGAAACCTGCCGCTTCATCCTCACCATCGGGATCGAGCATGACGGACCGGTCCGTTTCACGTCGCGGAGACCATTCCATCGCCACGGGGGCCGCATGCTCCAACGCAAGATCGGCTTCCAATAACCGAGCAAGCCGGCCTCGAGGAGGGAGTTCGATTTCACCGTCTTGATGAGCCTGCCAAGACTCGGGTGTGGCGTCGATCAAATCTTTGGTCCGATGGACTGAAACAGCGTTGTGCCGCCCCAACCAGTGAACATCACGCTGAAGGAAATCCAGCACAGCGTCCCACCCCGCACGGCCTTCGCCCATGGGGCCAAGGTGGAGTGGTTGGGGTGGAGTCGTGGCTTCTTCTCCCATTGGAATGCCGTGTCCTTGCAGGATGGCAGCTTCGGTTTCATGCACCACTTGACCTCGGATGCGAACGTCGATGTCCTCGGTGCTCATGTCCTCATCATCGTCGGCCCGAAGGTACTGCTTCAACCACGCTTGGCGTGGGCATTTGAGCCAAGCTTCCAGGCGACTGGGCGACCACACCTCGCGCTCGAGTGGTAAACCGAGGACACCAAACCGTTGCGAGAGGACGGTTTCTGCAGGAACATAGGGCGGAAGCGGTCTCGGGTCAACACTGACCGACACGGATTTCTCTTCACGGTGGCCCAAATGTGGGAACTCGGCGGCGGCAACACCGTTGACCTTGAGTGAGGCACGGGTTGGGCGGAGCGTGACGGCATCGACACTGGCCAGATGTTCTCGGTTTGACCAACCAAAACTGGTGTGTTCGTCGAGGTGTTTGGCCAACGGTTGCCGCCGCCTCCGGTCAGCCTGAACATCGCCTTCGTAAGCGTGAACCAAGGCGGCGGCATGATTGGGTGGTGCGTTAGGTGCGAGGTGGGAACGCACATCGAGGCCGAGTTGCTGACGACGGTCTCGTCCGTTGAAGCCAAAACGGACCGTGCGCAATCCGGCTCCCGTGTTGGCGGTGGCGTGCATCACGGGTGTGAGCCAACTTCCGTGGCCGTCTTCACGTACCACCCACCGGAAGGGACGCGGCTCTCCCTCCCCTTCGTAGGTCGAGGGGTGAAGGAACGACGGGGGGGCCCGCATGGTGTCCCATGCGCCGGAGCGCTGAACATCTGACAGCCATTCAGCCAACGGGGCACTCGGCCCTCCACCTTCTTCGGGAGAGGAGTCAAACACGACCACCGTCGGGGCTGCATTCAGCAAATGTCGAAGGTGATGCCGCCCCCGGCGGACCAAACGGTCGGTTTGGAACAAACCAAGTTCAAGTTGAGCCGAGGCGTCCAGCCAAGGGGTGATGGAAGAACGCATTGACCACGCGTCAACATCCATGCCTACCAGAAGCACGACGTCCGCCGTGCATCCCAGGGCGTCGTCGGGCGTGACCACGTTGATGCGGTCGGTTCGCGAAGTTTGATGCGTGAGCTCTGTCGAAGATCCGATGTGGTCGAGGAGGTCCACAAACGCAGCCCCATCATCCTCGAACGGAAGTTGATGGCGGAACAGTTCGGACTTGACCGCGTTCAAGGCTTCCACAAGGGTCTGCAGGGCCCCCAGCCCGGCATCAAAGGGTGCCCGTCGATGTTCAAACCGTGCCACATCAATCGAACTCAGCAACCACGAGAGCCACGCCATGCCGGAGGCAGGAAGGTCGGGCATCGGCAGTTCAACACCGCTGGTGCAGCCCACCACGGGACGTCGCAACAAGTGCCGGTCCTCTGGTGAGAGGAGGGGGGCCCAGGTTCGGAGCAAACAGGCGAGCCACCACTGTGTTTGTTCAAGCGCCCTTGCCTTTTCTTCAGGTCGTCGCTCAGCAAAGGAAGGTTCAGCGCCTGCGAGAACCCCAAGCCAACGGGCGATGGCTCCCGGGCCACCGAGCACGTGAAACTGGCGCGAGATGTCGTCCAACACCGTAGCGTCAGGTTGAGGGCGCCATGTTCCCTCGCTGGGATGGTTCAGTTCGGGGAACAAGTCCTCGTGAAAGGGAACCACCGATGAAAAGAACACCCCCCGCAGTGATTCAAGCGACCAAGCACTCATGCCCTGTGCCAACCTTGCGGCTCTGACCACAGCATGATGGGTGGGTTGTTGGTTCATGGCGGCCGAGCCGGGGTGCCATCGAAGACCGATGGAGGCCAACCCGTTGGACCATGCCGTTGCACGGTCTCGAACGCCTGCGTCAACCACCAGAATCTGTCCGTCATGCTGGGCTCGGTAGGCTTGAATCATGGTCAAGGCCGCCTGCATACCGTGGCGCCGTTCATCCAAGGTCAGCCTCGTCACTTTCGTTGCTCGCCCACGCCCCACATCGGTTTGCCACGTCGTGGCATCACCAGTCCATGCATCGTGCGGAGGCACCCAATCAGGCAGTGTTTCGGTGGTGCAGGGTTGCTCGTCCACAAGGTAGGCTCCGTGGTATCCAAGTCGAAATGAGCCGGGGTTGAGCAACTGGTGCACGGGCGTAAAGGTGGACACCTTGGTCAGGAGGTCTTGCTCAACTTCCGTGAAGTCTGGAGCGGCATTGAGCACGATCAAACCAGCGACTTCGCTGAGATGAAACGGAATGTCTGTGCTCGTATGCAGCGCATCAAGCACGTGCCGTGAAACCAAAGCTGGGAGCATCGCACCAGCCGTCGCTTCGGTTTCCAAGCACAAACGATGGAACACGGCTGCACCGGGGTCGCCCTCCCAGGCGAAGGGGCGCCGCAACTGAAGCAATTCACCGTGCAGTTGCTGAAGTCGACGGGTTTTGGTGAGGGTCCAACTTCCAACGCCTGGCGTATAGAGGAAGGGGAGTTCGGCATTTTCTGCGGCCGCAGCACACCGAGCGTGAAGGGCCATGAAGGTGCTCGATTCGTCGTCCATCAGCACCGGTAGCCTGAGGTCCACGTGGAGAAGGCGAACCAGTCGATTGAGTGTGAGGTGGTACTGGGGCATGACCACCACGCCGGCCTCATTCAATCGCTCAAGGGTGCGTTGACGATGAAGTTCTGTAGGGTGGAGGATCATCAGTGGGGCATGCTCAACGGGGTTGCAGAGGGCATCAAACAACCACGATGGAAGCCCCTCGCCCGAGGGGACATGTTCCGATGTGATGCTCGGTGTTCGCTCCATCTAAACCGCCTGTTTTGGAAAACGGCACCGAGGCTATTTCAACATACGCGGCGGCAAGAATGAGAGATGATGCGTGGCTCGCATATTGAAATCGGCACCCGGGGCATCTGAATCTTCAAGGCCATCGTTCGGGCACTGAAGATGCATCGATCTTTGTTACCCCGTTCCAACCTGAGTGGTTGGAAAGGTGTGGGGTTTTTTGGGTTAGTTTTAAATAGGGTATACCCCAATATGAATTTGTCTTGTCAAGCCACGGGAGTTGGGAACTGGTTTTCCGGCTCATCAGGAGACTTTAAGAGGCGTTGATGCTGAAATTGAATCCTTTATATGGAGTGACGGGACAGATACCTTGGAGTTGAGAAAAATGATGACAAAATGCGACGAATGCGGCGGAAACCTGACGATTGACCTGACCCGAGCAGAGGGCATCTGCGATGATTGCTCCTTGGTGCACACCATCCTTCACGACGATGCCGACACGAACAGCGGCAGCTCGCTGGGCGAAGGCCGTCACAACGAAGCCGTCAACATGGAAGCAGGCCATGGTGCCGCCAAGATGGGAGCCAAGATGAACCCCTTCGGCGACAAGTTCGACGGCCGTGGTAACCGACTGACGGCAAAGCAAAAGCGCTTTGCTGCTCGCATCGCGAAGTTGGACCGAAGTTCCCAGCGAGACACCGACCCGATGTACGCTCAACTCTTGGCCACGCTTCGCAACATGTTCGGGCCAGACATGGCTCGAGCTGTTGAGCCGCTGGCACGCGCTGCTGCTCGCAAACTCACCCGTTCGCAAGAGGCCACTCGCAAGACACTGACACCGGGCGAGCGTCGCCGTCTGAAGTGCCCGAAGACGTCCATCTGCCGCGCCGGTGGCAAAGAGCACCCTGAACTTCGAGGCGAGACCGACCAGGACAACCTCCAGATCATGGCCCTGGCCATCGCTTCCATCGCCGCTCGATGGTTTCGTACCGTACGAGTCAACGAAAAGCAGTTGATGGACACCTACGGCATCACAGCCAAGCAGCTCAAGAACGCCAAGAAGGCCATCATGCAGCACTACCAAGAGCGTGTTCGTCAAGGTTGGGCAGCGCCACCACAACAACTCAGCGCAGCCGCTGCTCGTGAAGACGAGTTGGACAAGGTCGCTGAGAACCTGAACGACGCCCTCGGTCAACGCTTCTGTGATGAAGAACTCAGCGCTATCATGAATGCGTTTTTCGATGCCATGTCGAACCTCGGTGAACCCAGCGTGGACGCCCCGACGGCCAACGTTCCAATCTCCATGGTCGCAGGTTGCGTCATGTACAATCTGCTCCGTCAACTGGGCCTTCAAAACGGCAACCTCAGCGCTGTAGCCAAAGCCGTTCAGCGCTCCGGAGCCGGCATCAAGAGTCGCCTCGAAGAGTTGCAAGAGCGCTACGAAAGCGGTGATTTCCCAGCAGGGGCCGAACTCTTCTCCGAGACGGTTGACGATGCCGTAGAGAGCGACGCAAACGCTGATGAAGAAACCGCTGACGAGTGAACCAAATGAAGTGGGTTTCATATCCCACTGGCCGCTCCCCGAAACATGCGTTCATCCTTCGCCCTGTGCCTTGCGCTCGCATTTCTCATCGGAACCATGAGTCCGGCTGCTGCCCTACCAGCCACCGAAGTCAACAACGGCATGCTGTTCGGTGGGCAATGGACACCGGCCAACACAACAGCGGTTGAGACGGCCAACTTCAGCGATCTGAAAGCCGTCACGGAAGTCTACACCGCCACCTGGTGCGACAATTGTGTGGACGTCGAACACGCTCTTGAGGACGTCAAGGCTGAAGGTCACCTGATCCAGTACCACTTCCATTCCACCCTTAGCGACCCGTTTGGTGTGGCCGAGCTTGAACAGCGATGGCGGGACAAGTACGAGCCCAACTCCCCACCCGGCGTGGTGTTCAACGGGACCATGAAGAAGGTCGGCAGCGTGGCCGACGACGGCACGCTGCAGAACGAATTCACCAACCTTGCCAAGCAAGACTTGGGGCTTGGTCAAGGCACCACGTCGTTTTCCTGGACGCCCGGAAGTTGCGTGGACGTCTTCGCCTGCGGCACCATGACGTGGAACCTTGACATCAACGAGGCGCACCTCGATAACGCCAGCCTCACCGTGTACGCCTACATCGTTGAAACCGCCGCCGATTATGAAGAAGGAACGAATGGCCTCGGGACCTACCCTCACATCGTTCGTGACATGATCGAGGTTGGGAATGACGTGCAAGGGACCATGATGGTGACGCTACCGACGCCCCACGACGGCGAGGATTTGGAAATTCATCTTCTCTATGAAATCATGCCCAACCCACCTGAAGTCGTGGAAGAACCCGCCCCGTCAGAACCCAGTGAAGACACCCCTGCCTTGTCCGCCGTGTCCACGATGATGGTCGTGGGTTTAGCGCTGGCCTTCACTCAACGAACTCGCCGAGACCGTTGAATTCACGTTCGGCCGGGTCGTCAAATTCGATGACGCGCTGCGTGTCCCGGTGGTCAAGGTGAAGTTGCCATCGAAAGTGAGGCACCTCACGGGGCGGAGCCACCACGTCGACGTAATTCCACCAGCGTGGCGGAGCACCGCGAACCCGCTGTCGGTCCTGCATGTCACGAAGCAAGTCCGTCAGTTGCAAACGAGCGTTTGGACGTGGGTGATCTCGGCGAATGAGGACGGTGTGGGTCGGATCCTCCTCGTCCTTGACGTAGCCAAGCATTTTCGCAGCGCGCGTGAAGAAGTTGCGTTCCAATTCTGACCGGACCGACACTTGGAGGTCGGCATGTTGGAGCGCCAGAGTTCCACCGTCGTCAAGAGGGAGTCGGAAGTGAGCCCCCAACGGTTGGTGGACCAGCACCTCCCACACCCGTGCAAAGACCTCACACCAACGACGCTCACCGTCTCGCACATCGCCTTCCTCGTGGAGATCATCTCCACGGCGATGAGGCATCAAGTGGTGGTATCGTCGGTGGAAGAAGCCCTCCTGAATGCGCCCAAAGTAATCTCCAAAGCCATGAACCTCCGTTCGTCCTTGCACATAGGGAGGCACGGTTTCTCGCCACTCAGCCACCGCTTCCTCAAGCGGGAAGCGCCCTTCACGGTCAAACACCGTGTGAAATCGCGCAGCCCAGCGTTCCGAGAAGCGTGGGCGGCGACGACCATGGTGGCGGTTTCGAAGAAAGAGCTCGTGGAAGCCTCCACCTGGACGTGGTTCCAATTCATCAACTGGTTCGCGGTGGTACCATCGAAGTTGGTGCAGGAAGTACCGGGGTAGATTGACGGCTTGAGCGGCCTCGTCCATGATGCGGTTGAGCCAGGCTGCGGGGATGTCGTGTCGGGGGAAGCCAAACGGAGGGTGGTGAAACAACAACTCCTCAAGGCTGGCGATTTCACCGGACGCTTTGATGTCGTTCACCATGGAGAGGATGACGCTGCCCATCGTGTCACCAAGCGGCAATGTGTTGGCAAATTGCCCACTGTGGATGCAAATGGAACGCTTGACGTTGGGCGTGATATCGGTGACGTGTTGGATGGTGTAGGGTGCGCCATGTTGACCGTGTTCAACGGCCACCTCGTAGACATGGCCAAATTGACCAATGACCAAAGCACGGGCACGCTGGAGGAAGACCTTGCCTTCCAAGCCGTTCATGATGCTATGGCAGAATTCCAACGACCGGACCAGCGGCGCTGAAGGAAGGTTCCGTTCAACGTAGCCCACTGACCAGTTGTGTTGCAAGCCCAGCAGAATTTTCCCTGCCTCCGAGTTCAGTGGAGAAAGCACCAGCGAGGACAAGAAGGCCCAGAGCGCCGGCTCGCTTGGCACTCGAATCAAACGCAGAGAGCCGGAGGCCGTACGCGTCCGAAATCGGAGCGCCTTTGGATTGAGATCCATCGCCCATTTTTGCGTTTCAGCCTGCTCGTGTGTCGACTCAAGTTCCCGCCAAGCCTGCATCCATGGTGTGTTGTACGCGTGAAACAATCCAGGTGGGTGGTGAGCAAGCGCCTTTTGGAACATGCCTTCCATGTTGGGGGGTTGCTGGTCAAACATGCGTGATTGTATGTCGTGGGACCACGCCATCATCGGTACATATTCACGGGCTTCCATGTTCAAGGTACGATCGATCTTCAACCGGGTGGACAGCCACGTCAGCATCGAAGCCAGAGGGCGGTACGAAGGTCGCAATTCTCGGCGGCCTCGGTGAATGTATTGCATCATCCGAGAGGAGTGACGAAGTTCTGGATTGACCGACGTGGCACACACCAGGAGAGCGGGAATGTCCCATCCTTTTCGCTTGGACGCGTTCTCCATCAAGGAAAACACGACGAACAAACTCAGCCCGTGAAGAACACAACCGTTGAGGTTCCATGCCCCGTCGAGGTAGCGCAAAACGGACCCGTCGTGGAACCCAATGCCTTCTCTGAGCATGGCTTCTTGACGTTGACTGAGGTGGTCGCCCCGCAAGACTGCCTGTGTAAGTTCATCAAAGGCGCCCCACGATTCTGGAGGGTTCGAGATGGGGTCTTCATCACTGTCCAAACGAGCCCATTGAACGTGATGGAGGTCCTTGGTATTCGCCAGCAACGTTTTCCACTTTCGTGAAGAGATTCCGCCGGGTCCGCCAAACAAGGCCATCGCACGTTCATGTTCCTCCGGATGCAGAGGGGCGTTCCAGCCCTGTTGCGGCTGAAAATCGATCATGGATTGACACCAATCGCAGACGTGGTTGGTGTCGGGGGTGGCTGCGTTGTGAACACACAGCGTTTCGCGTACGCTCGTCGTCATGAGGGATATATTCCCTGACTCTTTTTGAAGGCTCAACCGAACAACCGTTGAGAAATGCTGGTGAATCGGTCCACATCTTCATCCGTGATGTGGAGGTGAACCACCACGCGAATCCGGTTGTCGCTCAGGTCAAACATGTCAATGCCGTTGGCTGCATACTGCTCAACCACCTCGGCTGCAGGCCGCTTCGTCTTGGCGTAGACCATGTTGGTTTGCACGGTCTCGAGGTCAACGGTGAATTCAGGTAACTCGTTGAGCATAGCAGCAATGCGCTGAGCACGAACATGATCGTCTTGCAGTCGGTCAACGTGATGGTCAAGGGCATGAAGGCAAGCTGAAGCCAGCAACCCTGCTTGTCGCCAGCCGCCGCCAAACAATTTTCGCCAGCGATGGGCCTTGGCGATGAAGGCCGAAGAACCGACCAACACCGAACCGACCGGTGCACCGAGCCCTTTGGAGAAGCAAATGGAGACCGAATCGTAGTGTTGACACATGCGTGCAACGTCGACGCCGGTGGCGATGGCAGCGTTGAAAATTCGAGCACCGTCAATGTGCGTGGCGCACCCCAAGGAAGCAGCGACCGTTGCGATTTCATCAAGCGTGGCTTGGTCGTAACACGAGCCGCCACCGAGGTTCGAGGTGTTTTCA
Source organism: Candidatus Poseidonia sp. (assembly GCA_049412325.1). GTDB lineage: Archaea > Thermoplasmatota > Poseidoniia > Poseidoniales > Poseidoniaceae > Poseidonia. The sequence continues at coordinate 45,227 of JBMSEL010000001.1, read as the reverse complement.
ACACACACCAGCGAACCGTTTGGGTAGTGACTGCCGGAGCCCTCTGCCTTTCGAACAGCCGAACGGACCTGCTCGGGCGTCATCAAGCCCCCCTCCCCGTCAACAAGAGCGATGGAAGCGCCGCAGAGCGCAGCATAACCACCGCCTTCGTAGCGGTAAATGTGAGCGGTTTTGTCGCACACAATCTCGTCGCCTGGTACGGTGTGGGTTCGAAGGGCAATGGCGTTTGACATCGTCCCCGAGGCGACGAACAAACCGGCTTCTTTGCCAAACATGGCGGCGACGCGGTCTTGTAATTCGATCACAGTCGGATCATCTCCAAGCACATCGTCACCCACCGATGCTTCATGCATGGCCTGACGCATGACGGTCGTGGGTTGGGTGACCGTGTCCGAACGGAAGTCGATTCGGGAGGAGGGGTGTTCCCGCATGGGATAGGCTCAACGCCCTCCTTCATCAATGCGGTGATTAGAGTAATTTCAGGTGGCCGGTCAACTCGTCAAGCGCCGTTTCGTTAAACGGACCTAAAGCCAGCACTGTGGCAGAACCTTTCGGAATCTGCGTATGACCCGCATCCCGAACGAGATGAACGGGGATGTTGTGCTGTCGAGCAAGGCGAGTGAGGTCATCAAACGCCGAGGCTTCCGGAATTTTCAGGCAGATTTTCTTCTGCCCTTCGGCCAACCACGCCTCAACATGTTGTGGATGGCTCACCCCAGCGCCGAGAAAAGCCTGAATGGAGGCGTGCCCGACTTGGGCTGCGATTTTCCCCTTGCCCATTTTCAACGATTGATTCACGACGCACACCAGTTTCATCGAACCTTCCACCGGCATGCTGGTTGGCGTGGGCGCCGTGATTCGATGAAGAAACGAACGAAGACCCAATTCATCACCTCATAACGCGTCCAGGTGGCGAAGCAGGGTATCCATCGCTCGTCGTGGACCCATGATGCCGAGCACGGTCACCGTTCCTGCTGGAATTTCAGTGCGGCCTGCATCGGTCACCAATGCAGCGTAACATCCGCTGGGAATCGAGGCGTGAAGCGCATGCATGGCTTCGAGGTCGTCCACACCGAGCACAATTTTTCTCGCGCCGCCTGCCCGCCAACGTTCGAGTAACCTTGACCGGCGTGCCGCCCGAACGACGTCGACGGCAGCGTGGGCGCACTGCGCCGCCAGTTTACCGGTGCTCAACGCCAAATCTTGACGCACGATGAGGGCCATGGTGGGTGCGTCATGCATCGAGGCCATGCAGTTCACCCGTCGCCAACACGTCATTCTCCAGAGCGGTCAAACCGCTGAGGAAGCGATGGAGCATCGAGCCCGTCCAAACGGCAAAGGCGACATTTCCGAGGGCGTGGACGGCGTCAAAGGGCAGCCCTTGGCCGATCAACAGCGCAAATTGACCGACCGTCATGCTGCCGGAGACCAACGAAAGGGTCGAAATCAGACCAAAGAGAGGAGCCACCAAGGCTGCAGCAACATACAAGCGAGCATGGTTGAGGCGCCCGTCGGCGATGAGGTTCGCTCTGGCACCGACCACCGCAACAACCGACCAGCCCAAGGCCTGGAAGAGGGTCCACCATCCATGACTGATGAGAAGGTTGGACAAGAGGGTCACAAGAATGGCGAACGCCACACCTCGCTTAGCGCCCAAATGAGCCCCTACGAGCAAGGCAGCCACCGTCACGGGCTGAATGTTTGGGAGCGGTTGCATGACGACCCGGAGGGCCGCCATGGCGACGACCATCGTGGCCAGCATGGCCGCTGTCATACGGTTGGCTCGTGGCGCTGAGAACAAAAACGCAAACGCTGTTCCAACCAAGACGACATCGAGGAGAGCAGCACCAGCGGGGGACAATTCCGGCCCGTGAACCCCCAGCGCTTGGAACATGAACCGTCCGAGAAGGCGGCCAGCCTTGAGGGTTGCCACCCTCAAGCAAGATGCCAGCGCAAGACAAGGGTCGTCTCAATCTCCGCCTCGTCGATGGCGAGCACGCCGCGCTGGTCATTGACGGTGTACTCCCACCCCGTCGCTTCCACGCCATCAATAGCGGTGAGGTAGAGACCGATTCCCGTGGTCTCGGTGTTGATGGAGAGATGGCGTTCTTCCGCTGCGGCGACCGTCAATTCCCAAACCGTCTCGTGAGCGAGTAAGCCGCCAACCACCAGGGTTTCATCCGGCAACTCAAACACCACGATTTGGGTGCCCAGCCATTCGTCTGGCCACGATGGGTCCCAGGGCACCTCCTCGGGGGTCGCCTTTTCCTCCACCAGCCAGGCGTTCCATGAAGCAGCGAGGTCGGGAAGCATCAACAAGGCTACAGCCACGGCTCCCAATGTCAACAGCCGCCACGCGTCCGTGGTCCGTCCGCGATTTGACAACCATGCTGCTGCGATCAAACCGAGCGAAATTGCTGTCAGGCCAATCAGTGGGGTGGACGTCAATGTCGCATCATCGCTGGTGGCCGTGCGTTCAACCTCGTACGCCATCAGCACGCCTGCATCGTTGCCCAAGTACATCTGGGTGGCGGTCCATGCCGGTGCTGAGGTGCTGAAGCCATCATGAGGTGTCGTGAAGCGACTCACTTCACGCATCGTTCCATCGTCCCCAACCATGACACTCAACCATCCGCCCTCTTGGGTGTTCACTGGGGCAAAGAATTGGTCTGAGGAACGCCATCGCATCTCGCCATTCACCTTCGTGGAATAGGTGTCGACAAGGAGGCATTCGGGGTTGCATTGGACGGTGGTCAATCCATCGCTATGGCCCAACACAACGGTCGTACCCATCACCAGCGGGATGGCGGGTGAACGGCCGAGTACAGCAAGTTCTGCCAGGGTGCTCGACGTGCTGTTGAACAGGAGCAGTCGGCTGAGGGTCTCCTCTTGAACGTGGAGCAGCAGGCCATCACCGATGCTGACCGGGGCGTGTCGCAAGGAAGCGGAAAGGTCGTGCGTCTCACGGACTGTCCCGTCGGCCTCCACGGCCCACAACTGACCTGCTTCATCACCCAACCAATAGGCGCCGCCGTGGAGGGTGACGCCGTTGCGCCATCCTTTCCCGAGATCCGTTTGGAAGTCGATAGCGCCGTCGGCGAGGCACAGACGCATCAGGCCGGTTCGTGTTGGTACCACCACGCGGTCGCCATCGATGAGTGGGGCTCCCGTAATGCCCCATCCGTCCACCGTTGAATTCACCTGCCACTGCAAGGTCCCGTTGGAGGAATGAAGCGCCGTGAAGCGACCGTCCGCCCATCCAACCAAGAGCAGGTTGGGCCACGCTCCACAGAGGCCTGAACCAGCCTCCACCTTGACCAGTGGAGCCATGTCATGCTGCGTGGTGGTCTCGCTGCGGTACGTCCAGCGCTGCTCGCCGTCGTGGGAAAACGCCATCACTTCCGGTCGTTCTTCACCCGTCCAGAACCCAGAGGTCCGCACATACACGTGGTCCTCATCCACCACCGGTGAAGTGGTGATGTAACCCGGGCCAAGGTTGGCTTCCCATGCCGGCGTCCACGGTTGCGCAACTGACAGCGGGGCGAGCAGCAGGAGGGCCAACGCAGCGACCAAGAATGGCGCTCGTTTCATCGGCCGTTCACTCCAACACGGCTTGAATCGCAGCACGTAGAAGCGCACTGACTTCCTTTCCATCTGCGCCACCGGCTGCTTGCATGACCACGCCCATCAACGGGCCCATCGCACCCATGCCGCGTTCTTTCACGAAGTCCAAGCGTTCGGCGACAATCCCCCGAATCACATCTTCGAGCCCACCGATGTCAGCCGGTGCCAACTGGTGAGCAGAACAGTAAGCTCGAAGTTCATCCGTGGAAACAAGGCGGCCCGTGTGTGCCTCAACCACCCGGTCAACGTGGTCGCGAGCCAGCGCTCCTTCCTCTCGAAGCGCAAGGATGTTCGCCAACGTTTGAGGGTGTTCTGAATCGTGGTTGAGCAGCAAAGCCGCCCAAGCCTTGGCCGGCAACGAGGAAGCGTGCTCGCAAAAGACATCGTCGAGTTCCCGCGCCAGTAACTGCTCCGACTGATCGGTTGACATTTCGAATGAGGAGAGGCGGTGGATGCGTTCTTCATCCGACATTGGAAGCGATGCCATGACCGCCGCCCAATCGGTTGCATCGAGCACGCGGGGCGGGACATCCGTCTCAGGGTACATTCGGGAACGCCCCGGGAGCGGGCGCATGGGCGAGGTGGTACCGTCTTCGGGTGCACCTTTCTTCACCACAACGTTTCGAACTTCTTGGGGAAGGCGATGCCATGCAAGACGAGCCCGATTGAGGACGGCTTCGAGGGCCAGGCGGGCCTGCCACGCTGGAGCGCAACACAAGACGAAGGCGTCGTTGTCGGTCAAGTTGAGATTGGAACGCACGGCGCTGACCTCGTCAGCGCTGATGCCGTAGGCAGGCAGTTCATCAGCGTGGAAAATGCCCTTGACGCCGGCCAACTTTGCTGCTCCAGCCAGTTCACGGCCCAGGCGAGGCAGTTGCGCGCCATCGTCGTCCTTCGTCTTCGTCCCGAGACGACCCAGCAAGCCCTTGAGGGGGAGGGCCATCATGAGGGCGCCGTTGTTCAGGCCGTCAGCGATCATCCCCGACTGGGTTGAGGAAAATAACGATGAGACATCATGCAAGTCAAGTGGAAGGCACTCTGCCACGGAACGAGCAACCTGCTCTTCCACATCGGCGTCGTCATCGTCGCGGTGCGCGGGCAATGGCGGGAGTTCAAGATCGGCTCGGAGGTCGTTGGCCAACCGATAGAAGTGCAGCTGGCGGGCCATTTCAAGACGGATGATGGTTGGAATCCAATTGAGGTCCTGACAGCCTTTGATCTCCACGCGGTCGCCAGCGGCAATGGAGACGTTGAGGTCTTGTCGGATGCTGCCCAACCCCCGACGAACGCGGCGAGTTCGACGCAGGACGCGGCCCAATGCCATGGCGGTGGTCTTGGCGTGGTCGGGCGAACGCACATCAGGCGACGTGGCGATTTCAATCAGCGGCAATCCCAAGCGGTCAAGGTTGTAGATGACTTGCTGGCCATGACCGAGGTCAACCGTGTCCAATTTTCGTGCACTGTCTTCCTCAAGGCACACCACGTCCACGCCCACAGGCCCTTCGGAGGTGGCGAGGACGCCATCTGTGGCGATCAGCGAGGTGCGTTGGAAGCCGCTGGTGTTGGAACCGTCCACCACCGTTTTTCGCATGGTCTGAATCAAAGAAACGGGCTTCGCATCAAGCAGAGCCGACACGGTCAGCGTGATGTCGAGGGCGTCTTCATCCAACGCCAATGGCGGTTGTTCATCGAGTTCGATAAGCCCAGCGTTGGGCGATTGGGCGTAGACAAAACTGCGATTTCGCTTGGACTCGAAGCGGGCTGCTACATCGACCACTCCTCCTTCGCCACGGCTGGCTCTCAAACGACGCTCATAGGTCGGCCAGTCGTCTGGGAGGGTGTCGATGGTGATGTCGTAAAGTTCGCCGCTCTCCCGTGAGTGTAATTTTCCAGTGGCGAGTTGTTGGTGGACCTCGAGGCCGCACATGAACCCCAGTTGTTCGGGGTCCAACTCCGAGGGTCGGTGGACATCGCCCACGGGTTCATCGGCCATGTGCTTGCCAAGCGCTCACCCTTCATGAGCACAACCCTTGGTTGAAACTCAAACAATTTGGAGGGTATCGTAGCCAGAAGGTCGCATCATGCGCCCGTCTCGGCATAACTTGTCGATGATGTCCTCCGCCTTGCTGCGAGGAATGTCTCGACGTTCTGCCTCGGTTAAGACATCAAGCAAATTAGCGGCCGTGCCCGAATCGTTTTGGAGCACGGAAACGATGTCAATGATGGCTTTTTCTTGGTTGCGAACCTTGCCCTTCTTGCCCGATTCGATGGTCGTCACATCAAAGTTCTCGCCCATGAGTTCGTGTCGCCAAGTCTTGGTGAGACGAATGGCGCGCTCGGCGTCCTCAGCGGTGGCGGTTTCTGAGAGGCGGATGCGAGCACTGGCTTCCGCAAGACGAGAGAGGGCTTCGAGAGAGCGGGCGGTGATGGCCACGCTGTCTTCGGATTCCCCGCCTGCTTTCCTCGTTTCTACGTAGTAGGCGACGATCATCTTTCGCGCATCATCGTTGAGTCTGGGGTGGTACATGCGCTTGGAGTAAGCCACGTATTTTCTGAGCAATTCCCGAGGAAGCACCTCATACGTGCCGTCGGCCTTCTTGGCATCTTTTCGCTGGGCCGTTGAGCGGGTAGGGTCAGGTATGGTTCCTTCCTTGACGAGCAGTTCGCTGCTTCCTTTCAACCTGTTCGAGATGATGTGAGATGCAATTTTTTCGTCATGAGAGGCGTTCGGTGTATCGGTCAACAACCAAATGATATCAAAGCGAGAAATGAGCGGAGGCGCGAGGTTGATTTGTGACGTGAACGGTACGTCGCTGACCGGTTGGAAACGTCCGCTGGTGGGGTTGGCGGCCGCGAGTACAGCGCAACGGGTACGGAGGCTGGCGTTGATGCCAGCCTTGGAAATGGAGATGCTCTGCTGTTCCATCGCTTCGTGCATGCTCGAACGATCGGCCGTATTCATTTTATCGAATTCGTCAATGGCCGCCAACCCAAGGTCGGCCAGCACCAAAGCGCCGGCCTCGAGGGTCCAACGTCCGTCAGCCGCCGCATCCTGCACGGCCGCAGCGGTCAGCCCCGCAGCTGAGGCGGATTGACCCGAGGCGAACCGCCCACGGGGCGAGATGGTGGACATGTAGTGCAGAAGCTGCGACTTGGCCACACCGGGGTCACCCATCAACAAGATGTGGATGTCACCCCGGTTCCGGGTCCCGTCTTCGTTGACTTGTGCTTCCCCGCCAAAAAGTTGGAGCATGAGGGATTCCTTGATTTTCTCCATACCGAAAATGGAGGGGGCAATACTGCGTGTGAGCAAATCGTAGACACCCTCTGAACGAGCAATTTCTTTGATTTCAGTCTCTTCTTCCTCGGAGATGATGATCTCCTCCAACGGAATGTTTTGTCGCTCAAGGGAATGGATGCGCAAAAAGATGTCAAAAACTGGTGTATCCTTGCCTCCCTTTCGTTGCGAGCGGATGAAAAGCACGCCGTTGGCCTTGACACGATCGCCCGGGTTAAGTCGGCCGGCAAGGTCCTGCTCGCCAATGCACAGGATGCGTTCAGGCTGGATGCCGCCCTTCATCTGCTCGGGCAGTTCCTGAAGTTCAATGAATTGCGAGTTGATGAGATGGGAGGCTTGTTGCTGGAGCAAGAACCGAGTTTGACGCTTGGGTCGACCGCAACCCCCGTCGATTTGGGAGCATTCGAGGGGTTCAATGAGCTCTTGTTCATTCGGCTGGTTGATTTCCATGTTGTGGCCGCACGCCACGCATTCAAACACGGCCGAATACAGCCGCGGGCGAACCCCCGTGATCTTGGTGGTCACTGCATCGATGGCGATCATGCGTCCGATGTCATCGGCACGGAGTTGGGACACCGTCCGAACCTGATCGCTGGGGAGGTGAACGATACGAACAAACGGCATCAAGTTGCCTTCACCGGCGTCCAGTAGAAATTGGCGCAGCGCTTGATTGGCCGCACGGAAATGATGATCGGGGTTGGCGAGGATGTCCTGGGCAAATTCGTGGTCATAGCCCTCAACTTCACGGAACGATACCTCAAGGGAGCCTTCGTCAGGCCACATCTTAGCGAGGTTGTGGATGGCTTCGGAATACTTGTCTTGGAGGAGGGAGGTCCAGCGAGCGGGGAGGTCAAATTCTTGAATCGCAGACACCATCTTCACCTCCGGGCACTCGCCATCGGAGGCAACGGATTATAACCGTTCTCGGCGCGAGAGAGCACCCCTTTGTTTCCACTGGAGATTCTGTGCCGCCCCTACCCCTTTTTTCCCCTCCGAACCGCGTCGTGTGGAGAACCGCCGGTGGCGAAGAATCCATGTAGCCTCAACCGTACCTTTGACCATGAAGGTCACGTTCGCCCACGGCTTGTGGTCCAGCACCGAGAGCAGCAAAGCAGCGTGGATGCGAGCCCAGGGTTGGGATGTGACCACATTGGATATGCGGAAATACGGGTGGGACCAAGCCTGTCAAACGCGTGTGGTCGTGGAAGCCATTGACGACATGGGTCCATTTGACGTATTGATCGGATCCTCCTTCGGCGGCCTGGCCACGGCCAACGCGGCGGCTCAGCGCCCTGAAGCCGACCTCCGCCTGGTGCTGTTGGCGCCCGCTTTCGGCTACGATGAATTGGTCGCTTCTACCCTCGGCCAGGAAGCCATGGAAGCATGGGAGGATGCCGGCACGCACACCTTCCACCCCCCCGGATGGGACGAGCCGGTCGTGATGCCCTGGTCCTTCGTCGAGGTCGCGCGAACACACTCATGGCCCACCCTTCAGCACCCAACGGCCATTCTTCACGGAGCCGGCGATGATGTCGTGCCGCTGGCCAACAGTGAACTGGCCAAAGGTGACCTCGGTCATGTCACGCTTCATGTGGTGGACGACGGCCATCGCCTTCACGAGAGTTTAGGCGAACTGATTTCCCTAACCCGCCAAGTTCTTGACGCGTGAAAGTCAAGCGATTCCTTCATGAAACGCCAACCGATGGACGCACCATGAGTGAGCCCATGGACTACGCCAGTGCAGGGGTTGACATCGATCTCGAAGGGTCGGCCGTCGCCTCGCTCATCGGTGCGCTGTCAAAGAGTGTCCGACAACCCGGTACACCAGGTGCACCGGTGGACCTGCCGGGAGGATTTGGCGGACTGATCGAATTTGGCGACAATCTGCTTGCCATGGCCACCGACGGGGTGGGCAGCAAACTCCAGATTGCTACGATGCTTGGACAGTGGGGCGGCGTTGGCATTGACTGCATGGCCATGAACGTCAATGATTTGCTGTGCGTGGGTGCAGAACCCATCGCGTTCGTTGACTATGTCGCCGTTCCAAGACCTGACCCGACCATCCACGCTGCGCTCGGCGCCTCGTTGGCTGAAGCGTGCCGTTTGGCCCGAGTCACCCTCGCAGGCGGAGAAACCGCTTCGCTGCCCGGCATCGTCACCGAACTCGACCTGTCTGGGACGGCCCTTGGATGGTTACCAAAGGGCCAAGCCATCACCGGAGAACACCTCCAGGACGGTGATGTCCTCATCGGCCTGCCCGCTTCCGGCATTCATTCCAACGGCTATTCCTTGGTTCGCAAGATCGTCGACCATGCCGGCTTGACCTACACCGACCAAGCGCCGTTTGATGCTGCACATGATGGCAGGACACTGATGCGGTGGACCGAAGGAAAACCAACTTTGGGCGAAGTGGTTCTCAACCCCACCCGCATTTACTGCGACCCTGTGGTTGACCTGCTCAACGCTGCTCGCGGTGATGCTCCGTTCAACATTCAGCACGTGCGAGGGATTTGCCACATCACGGGCGGAGGGTTGTCCAACTTGCTCCGACTCCACCCTTCGTTGGGATGGGACATCCATTCTCCGCTCCCGGTGCTGCCTGAGTTTACATGGCTCCAGTCCGCTGGTGGCGTTGAAACACGCGAAATGTACCGCACCTTCAACATGGGCATGGGCATGGTGGTGGCGGTTGATGCAGCCCATGCTTCCTCTGTTCTCGCTTGGTTACAGGAGCGCATGGAAGGCGTTGCCATCGTTGGCCACGTCAAGGACCACGGCCATCGTGTAACGCACGCCATCGAAGGCGTAGAATTCTCACACTACTGAGGTGCGTTCGCATCGGTGTGGTCATGAGGGAGAGAGCGCTGGCAAGGGCATGGCCGACGGTTCTGCTCCAGCCGAGCGCGACGGTCACCTGTGGATGGAAGGAAAGACACTGGTCCAATTGAACGCCGACCAAGAACGACCCACCCACATGCCGCGTGGCCCTGCCAAACGCACGGGTCCGGGTTTTCTCAACCCCGCCATGGCACCCGCTCGAACCCGGTCAGTGCTCCTGCTTGCAGATGCACTGGAGCATGACTGGTTGGTCAAACCCGGCCATGACCTTCGGGCTTTGGATGCGTTGTGTGCGACGGGTGTTCGCGTTCGCCGGTGGCGAAACGAAGTTCCTGCTGAGTACCAACAACGGCTGAGAATCGCAGCCAACGACCTCGATGGCGTGGCCCTCAACCGGCTCATCGCTGCGCATGAAAGGTACCCTCCGACCACCAATGTTGACCATGCGTTGGAAGACGACCGCTACGAGCGCCCGCCGGGCGGCAACATGCACAACGGGTTGTTTGTGATGAACAGCGACGCCCGAATCGCCTTGATGGAATCAGCCTACCAGTGGGTCGACCTCGACCCGTTCGGTTCACCCGTCAACTTCCTAGATGCCGCTGTACAAGGCCTCTCACGCATGGCGTTCCTCGAGGTGACCGCCACTGACACAGCGGCCTTGACCGGATCGAGTGCATCCTCTCAGCAACGTCGCTATGGTGCCAAAGGCATCGTTGACAGTTATGCTCACGATGATGCCGTTCGGGTGCTTCTCGGCCTGATTGCAACCACCGCTGCTCGACACGACAGGTGCATTGAGCCCGTCTTGGCGCTCTTTGACGGCCATCACGTCCGCGTGAGCGTGAAAGTTCGTCGCAGCCGTGAAGAGGCTTCTGATGTCCTCCAATCCATGGGATGGCGGGTCCGAAACGATGACGGAACCTATCGATTTGTGCAACACCCCGCTCCTGAAGAGGTGGCCAAGGCCAGCGGCCCCATGTGGACAGGTGAGCTTTGGGACGCCTCCATCGCGGGCCGAATGACAGAAGAGCGGGCCATACAGACCTGTTTTCCATCGCAAGAGGAACTCGCTGCTCATTGCGAACAGGGGCTGGTTTGGAACGAGGATGATTCAGAGTATGCGCAAAGGGAGCTTCGACGAAGCGTTCGCTACATCGCCGACGCTGCCGATTTGATGAGCCGTGAACACACCCTCTACCACATGGACGATTTGCCCAACATGGCCGGTACCGGCCAGGCTCCAAAGATGGAGGCGTTGTTTACCACCATCCAAGCTGAAGGATTTTCAGCCGCAAGAATTCCTGATGTAGACCCGTTTTTCGTAACCGATGCTCCTCACCATGTCGTGATGACAACGGTGCGGGCGCTGCTCGCTGATTGAGAGATCAACCAAAGGACGGGTCAATGTCCGTGATGTTGTCTTCGGTGGGAGCCGGGAGCATTTGAGAAGCGTTTTCGATGATGTCCCGGACACTGTCCTCGATGGAACGGGCGTTTTCGATCAATTCCGTGAGAGGAATTTCAAGCCCGGTCAAATCGCTGACAGCCTCAACGGCCAGAGCGGCTGCTCTTGCATCGGGGTACATCGGGCTGGCTTCGGACAGCAGCGCCGTGATGTCAATGCCGAGACGGTCGCCCTCGCCAAGGAGGAAACCGGTGATGCCGGAGACAATGCCCTGTTGAATGGGTTCGATGTCAAGGCGCTTGAGGCGCTCTCGTGCGGCAGGGATGGAACCCACGCCGAACAATTCGCCGGTGCTGAGTTCTTTGTCGGGGCGGGTGAGGCCGTCAATGATGATCAACCGTTCAAATCCACCCTTGGTAAACCACTCGAGCACCGTGGTTGCGAAGGGGATGTCCGTTTCGTTACCGAATTGAATTTCAGAAGTGAACACACCGATATCGTCGCCCTGATAGACGCGAACAGGATGCTTGGGCACCTCGTCATGAATCAGTGCTACAGCCGGGAAATCCTTGTGCATGACCGTGCCAAGTTGGCGAAGCCCCAGGGTTTTGATGATGTGCGAGGTGGAGATGACGCCCACCATGCCAGCGGTGGTGAAGCCGCATACGGCCACACCTCCCGTCCGGGGGTCGGCATCTTGGTGGAGAACCAAGGCATAGGATTGCAAATTCGCATCCATATCACTCGCTCCGGTTTTCATCCAATCTGGGTCCTGTAAAAAGGCTCACGGGTGGCTCATTCTTCCCAAACAGCCCAGTCTTCCCAACCTTCTTCACGGTACCACCAGGTGCCTTCCTCGTCTTCCCACCACTCCGTGCCATTCTCGTCGACCGAGATGCCGTCGTCGTCTTCGGTGGCTTCTTCTTCCCACGTTTCCTCTTCGTCGTGGACCTCTTCCGTACCCTCTGCCTCTTCGGTTGAGATTGCATCTTCTGCGGTAGCACCGAATTCAAAGGCATCAGCGCTGCTTCCAAGCGAGGGAGAGGCCGCCAGTCCTTCAGGCGCATCGGTATGGAGCGATTTGCCTGAACCTTTGAGTTCGTCCAGGGATTTGGAGGTGCCAAGGTCAACGCTCTTGGTTCGAGTCGATGGCTCGGGAGCAGCCAAGGCTTGCTCGAAGTAATCTTCATCATCCTCTTCATCGTCGTCAAAGTCCAAGTCACCACGACTTCGGAGATAGAGGACGCCACCGACGCCAACGGCGATGGCGATGAACAAGCCAATGCCGACCAAAACGGGCGTCATCGCCCCTTCAGCCTCGTCTTCAATGGGGCCGTCGTCAACGACCTGCTCGGGCATCTCACCGAGCGTCCAGACAATTTCTCCCTCGGTGGATGCCGTGTCCTCGGTCATGGAATCGCAGACGTTATCGCCGAGGTCAAGACAGGTGAGGTAGACGATGTAACCCTCGCCCTGGAGCCCCGGGAACATGCCCTCGGTAGGGCCGTTTCGGACCAATGAGAACGTAAGGTCAACTGTACCGTTAGCCTCTGCAGTGAGCGATGGTGTGTCGCCATCTGCCTCGTTGTGGACCAGTTCAATGGCGGGTGGCGTGCCCGGGACGACCTTCCATGCGAACCCAACCATCACGTCGAAGGGGTTCGGGTTGGTGACCGTGCAGGTGATGCCAACGTCCGTGGCATTGCTGTCCCACTCAAAGGTCGCCGTCCCACAGTCCACGGTTGCACGAAGTGTGACATCGGGGAAGGTCGGGCCGGTGGTCCCGTTGGTTTCGTTGGTGGTGTTGGTTTCGTTTTCGCCTGCATCGGGTGCTGATTCGAACGCAAACGATGTGGAAAATTCAGGGAGGTAGAAGGTTGGAGGACTGGTACCGAGCTTGACCACCAAATGTCCGTCGTAGGCGCCGGTGCCCTCGATGGCAAGTTCGTTTCCACGAACCTCGGCCGTACCGTTATCGGTCTCTGCTCCGGTTACGTCGGTGGCGAACCAAGACACCGCCATGTTCGCGAGATACATGCTTTGCGTGCTTTCTTCGGCGACAACATCGATGACGGCGGAAAACGCCCCAGCATCATCAACGGCCAAGGAAGGATCTGCTGCCAGCGACACCACCACGGTTCCGAAGGCTTCGGCTGAGGCCTCCGTGGGTGCAAGGGGTTGGACGGTGGCGTTTCCTACATCGCCTTCCCACGTCATGTTGAGGTGCATCGGGCCAACGGCGTCGATGGGCCCGAGTTCTGAGAGGGTGTTGAGGGAAAGTACGGCATGGCCGGTCTCGTTCGTGGTTAGTTCAATCGTGTACGATTCATCAAGACCGTTGACCTTCAGCAACAGTGTTTCATCAGCGATGCCGGTTCCGTTTTGGTGCAGATGTGCTACCCCGTTCAGCGGCTGTGATCGAGCAAGCAGGACAAGTCCGTCAAGGGTGTTTTCCGAGAAGTCCGTATAAACGACCTCGAGGGTGGTTGGGAGCGCCGTGTCGTTTCGGGTGTAGACCGGCCCGATGGTCGTGACATTGGTGGATGCGTTGCCGTAAACATCGACGCCGATAGCGGCCACGTAATAACCCAATCCATCAACAAGGGAGGCGCCCGTACTGTCCTCTTCTGTCAGCAAAGTGGTGGTCGTTGCGTTCGCCATGAGGACGGTGTCCAGCCCTGCGACGTCCGTGAAGTCGTTCGGGAGGACATACACGAGATGTTCGACGATGGATGCATCACCTGAACTCCAAGAGATGGCCATGGCACCGCCGTCATCCTCTGCCACGTCGATGGCCGACAAGTTGGGGATGTAGGACTTGGGCGTTGGGTAGGGGACCGTGACGCTGAGCGGCGCCGAAAGATTGCTGCTGACACCAAACCGATGGATGCTCTGCACCCAATACGTCCAGGATTGACCGGGTTGAACAGCGACATCGATGGTGTTGTTCGCCAGTGTCGTCGTGTAGGAGTTTTGCAGGTCAACGGCTTGTCCAGCAGGTGACCGATACACCACGAAGTCCAGCAAATCGTCCCCGAACTCGGTGATGGGTTGCCAGTCAATGACCACGCGGTCGGGCTGGCTATCCGAGAGTTGGAGCACGGGAGTTGGTGGGAGAGCGATGTTGGGCGCACCGTCAACGTAGGCGATCGTTGGGTTCTGGATCTCGAAACTTCCGTTGGCCGAGGTGGTGAATTGCATCGGGATGGTGAGGGACCCCGTACCTGCGGTCATCTGTTGGTTGAGGGCGTTGCTCAAGTTCCCACTCAGGCTGGGGTTGGTGTTGACCAGGAAGTCGGCTGTGTAGCGAATGTCCAGACCGCTAAAGGTGAAATCGCCCTTTGTGAGGGAATGCATGGAGAAGTTTACCCAACCCATCTGGATGCCGTAGTCGTCAGAGGTGTAGGGCAGACCCGGGCTGAGGACATTGAGCGTCGTGGTGAGATTTCCTGTGGTGTCCTGAATCATCAGCATGGACAACCCGTTGCTCCCGTTTCCAGCATAACCTTCTGCCTCTACATCGGCAAAGCCGTCCTGATCCATGTCGTACCCGACCTTGTGATAGGCAGAGATGAACACGCCGTGTTGCGAACCTTCACCGACAAGGATGAGGTGTTCACTGGAGCCGTCACCGTCCATGTCGCCGAAGTGGACGGCCCTCGGGGACGTACCGGGTTCAAACACCGCAGAAGCCGTGCCACTCACTCGGTTAGCAGAATTCCATGAACTGGTAAAGCCGTAGGCGGTGACATTGCCCGTGATGGTGGCAGGGTTTCCATCCGGAGACCCTTGATTGGGAACGAGGAGGTGAGCCTCGAGGTCCATGTCGTAATCCAAAATGGTGGCGTTGGTCAAAGTGAGCAAGCGATTATGGTTGTCGCCGTCCCAGCCTTGACTACCTTGATTTTCAATGGAACGATGGCCGGTAGGGCGTGGGGCTACGATGTCCAAATCTTGATCGCCGTCAAAATCACCCACGACCGAACCTGAGGCAACCCCATCGATGGTGCTGGTTCCGATGGCGATGGAACTCGTGCTGGAAGACCAGAACACTTCGTTCGCATCGCCGTTAGACTGAGCAGCGAGGAGTTTGGGGTTGTTCTGGGGCCCGTCAAAATATGCGAACAGCATGTGGGTGAGGGTAGCAGGATTGGTGGTGCCCGTGATTTGCACGGTCGCAGAGTCTCGGGTTGAGAAGGTGTTGGTTCGGTTGCTAAATGCGTCAACTTGAACGACACCGCTGGTGCGAATCGAGACCATCTCGTCCAGACCGTTTCCCGTGAAGTCTCCGAAGGCAAGGTCGATGATGCTGGTGGCGTGTGTCACGTTAACAACGGGTTCAAAGCCGCCCGAGGTCGAATTCGTGAAGTGAATGCATAATTGGTCGTCGGCCGGTGCATAACCGACCACATCATCGTAAGTGTCGCCGTTCACATCGGCCACCATAATCCGGGTCGCGTTGGTGCATGTGCGTTCCCATGAGGAGAAGGTGATGCCGGTGGTGTTGTCGTAGGTGCTGACCTTGAAGGCGGCTGCCGTCGTGTAGGCAGGTGCCGTGATGTTGCCCACCGAAACATTGGCTGTTCGGGAGAGCAAGGCGAAGTCCGTGTTGTTGTCGTTGTTGATGTCGCCCTTGTCGACGGCGTGAATGTAGCCGGTCGGGAAATACCCGCCCGTTAACGTGGGCGAAAAGCCGACATCGTATCCTGAGCTGGAAACGGTGGCCGCAGTGGGGAGGTAAAACGACGGAGCATCGGGGTTAGCGATTGCACCAACGTTCGGGTCGATGAAGAGCGTCTCCGTGGCGTTGCCGGACGCAAAGACATTTTGATGTCCAAAATGGCCGTAGCCCGTGTCGTTGAACGCCCATTCTGGGGCGCCGTCGTTGTTGGCGTGAAGTTCCAATGTTCCCACCGATGAGCCCGAGATGGAGGGTGCGACGAAGAAGGAAGCAGAGGTCACGGTCGTGTTTCGGTTCAACTGAAATCCAATGGCTGAATGTTGTCCCGAGGTGACGGTGACAGTTTCGCTAGCGCTTCCCGTAGAAAAGGTGGTGATGTTGCCGCCCTGTGCTTGTGCAAACATGACCGACCAAGCCGGTGCAAGGAACAAGAACACGAACAGCAAACCAAGGAACTGGCGTCGAATCATGGAAAGGCCTCGACCCGATGTGTTGCCCCCCCTCTTAAGTTGGTTTTGCCTTGTTGAACCCTGTTTTCATCACAAAAATGTATTTTTTTTCTCAACATAAGGTTATCAATGACCACAATGCATTCTTTCCTTGAGGGCGTGGATATTGAGACTCACGATTCAAGCAGGCGATGTTGAGATCGACCTGGGGGGCGCAGCCATTCAAATTGATGAGCAATTGCTCCAAACCAAAACAGAGCACACCTGGACGGTGCTGCTCGAACGCATCCGAGAAGCAAGAGAAGCGGCGCTTGAAGCCGCCGTGAGTGCAGCAAGAGACGCTGGACTTCCCGAGCGCGGATCGGCCTTCCGAGCCCTGCTCGAGAATTGCGCATTAACCCGAAAACCCGATCAGGTCCTCGGAGCGATTCATTACTTGCGAGACGTCGAAGGCATCAAGGACAGCCCACCTCGTGTGGTCAATGATTTGTTTACCGATGCGGGCATTGACCCGCCCGGGAATCTCTCTCTTTACCTGAACCGCTTGAAGGAGCGAAACTTCCTCATGGTTCCAACCGGGAAAGACGACAAGAACCGGTTCGCAATCCTTACACCTGAAGGCCAAGCCCACCTTGACAAGCGATCCAACGCTTGAGGTGGACTACATGGTGATGTCGGGCGGTGGACAAGGCGACCCACGGGACGATGATTCAACGGCAGAACAAGCCGTTGTGGTCGATTACTCCTTCCAAAACCATGCCGAAGCACTCCTCAGAAAAGGGCGGCATGCCGGGTCCAACTTTCGTCGGACCATCTTCGACCGAGCCGACTTAACGGAAGGCGATTTTACGCATTGCGATTTCAGAAGGGCTTCCATGGTGGAGGCCGACCTGATGAAGTCCGCTTTTGACGGTTCGGACTTTCGTGGGGCTGATTTGCGCAAGGCCCGCCTCAACCTTTCCAACTTCAGAAACTGTCAGTTTGAAGGGGCTGACCTGCGCGGTATTCGAGGGAAATACGCCATATGGCAGGGCAGCGATTGGTGGAATGCTGTCATGGACGATGATTTGAGAAAGGCGCTGGCCAAAAAATGGCCAAAGCCGACCGATCACTCTTCTTCGTGATGCAGTTCCACCCTTGGATGCAACGCCAAGCGGGCCCGCACGTTGAGAAGGGGAAGCGCTGCCACGGCAAGACACAAGCCCATCGTGGTACCGCAGAGGTAGACCCAGATTTCGTACGTGAGTTTCATGGCGTCTCCGAGGTGGGTCTGCGCAGCATCGTTGATGGTCATGCTACCCAGCAAACCTCCCACCAAGCCGATCAGAGCACCGATGGAGCACAGTCGCGCCCCGTTGCGTTGCAAGCGAAAAAGCATGGGCGCACCAACCAGCAAACACAGCGATGAAATCAACAGCGAAATCCCACGCACCAGGTAGCCGTTGTTGTCCCTGACATCGGTCTCGAAATCCCGGTACTGGTCGAGGGTGGTCGGCTCGCCGGGTTGGCTGTTGGGTGTGGCCAAGAACGTCTCAATTTGTTCATCGGTCAACCCCTCATTGTGGAGTTGCCAGTCCTGCCAACCCATGACAGCAACGATGATTGAACTGAGAAGTAGAATGACGGCGAGGTTCTTCGGGCCCTTTTCATCAGGCCGAACCTCCAAATCTGTCGGGCTCACGAAGTCGCCTCCTCGAGGTGCTGATTCAAACCCGGTCGCAAGTCGTCGGGAATCGGCTGTTTTTCCATCGTGTCCATGTCAACACAAACCGTGGCTTGCTGCGACGTCCAAACGGTTTCATCGTGCTGATTGACGAACGTGTAGGACCAACCAACAGAGGTCGTTCCGATCGATGTGATCGCCACTGAAGCCGTGATGATGTCCCCGTAGCGAAGCGGTGCATGGAATGTTGAGGAAAGGGACACCACTGGAAACCCTACTCTTCGCTCGTTCACCAATGAGGGGTAGGACACATCGCACATGGCTTCCCATGCTTGCTCGAACACCTTGTGAGCCAAATCAAAAATTCGTGGATAGTAGGCCACATTGGCCATGTCGATCATGGAGAACTCAACCGTGCGTTGAATCTCGACCGCCATGCTGCGAGCACAGCGTCGCCGCCAATGAACCCTTGCTTCACCCGCTGGAGGCTCACCCTCGCGCTTATATTGGGGTGGCCGGTGGGCCGGAGTGGCCCTATAGTGTAGCTTGGATATCACAGAGGCTTGCGGAGCCTCGAACCCGTGTTCGAATCGCGGTGGGGCCGCTCAAACCGCTTACCTGTAAGCCCACGCCTCCTCATTCCGTTTGGAATTTAGATTGCGGTGGAGTGACCCTTTCCCTTTCTCATGCGGAAGCTCGTTGCAAAATCAACTGGTCGAGGTGACGAACTGTCTCGGCCTGGTCTTCGGAAATGGGCTCATCATAGAACGAGTAAATCTCATCCGCGCTGTAGTCGTCATCCGTCAGACGACCCGCCATCGCCTTCGCCACCGGCGGGTAATCGCTGGCCACCTTTCGAAGGAAAATTGGGTCCGTGTTCCAATCCGTGGCCGTCTTGAGGCGCCCTGGGCAGGCTGAGAGATGCTCGACCATGTCAAAGAAATTTGAGAGGGTGTAGTGGCCTGTGGAGTCCTTCTCATGGTCTTCAAACAGGGTGTTCCACCACGTTTGTCGAGGTTTCTGATACTCGAGTTTGTAGCCTTCCGTCAGCGGTTGACCGAAGTGAAGGCGCCACGACCAACCGTTGGTTCCCTCGAAGGTGAACGTGTCGTTGCTGTAATCGAATTCACCCTCAACCTTGTCGGCGAAATGGCCCTCTAGGCTTTCTGTCAGCGGGGAGCGAGCCAAACCGTAAATTTGGAACAGGGTATTTCGCAACGGACTCAAGTTTGGTTGAAGCCAGGTGACTTCGTCGTTCAGAAGGCCGAGAATGTAGCCAGCCAACAAGTCGTATGCAGGCATGTCCTTTTGCGGCTGAACCTGAACGCAAGCTGTCTTTGGCTCTTTGACGAGGCCGCCCTTGGGATGGACCTCGACCACATCAAAGGAGTTGTAGTCAAAGGGGTTGACAAACTTGGCCATAAAGGAACCAATGTCGACACGGTAGATGGCAAGACGGCCAATGATGAGGAGGCTCTTGGCATTCTCAAGTTGAATACGGCCTTCGTTTTCTTCGATGATGTCCATCACAAGATGAGCGGCTCGGCGCGCTGACCGAGCGACATTGAGCATGTTATCGTACATATCCCTGCGGAGGATTTCCTGCAGCGTGCCTTCTTTCATCTCATCCCCGAACAGCATCCCCAAATGAAAATCTTCCATGAGAGCCATGGGCTTTGAGCCTACTTAAACTTAGGAACGCCAGTCCACGATATCCCAACCTTTCTCCTCGGCATGGCGTCGAAGTGGGGCTTCGGGACTGACAGCGATGGCGTGACCACACAGCGACATGAACCAGGAGTCCGCAAGGGTGTTTCCGTAGCCATAGCATTGCGAAAGGTCGTGGCCGTTGGTGGCTGCGTCGGCTTGCACGACGGGGACCTTCCCCTTGCGCCGAGGAACGCTCCATCCTCGTTCAGACCCAGAGAGGATGCCCTTCCGCTCGGCAGGTCCGCAGCCGTAGACGGCATCCATGCCCAAGACATCGGCCATGGCTTCAGCCATGGGCGCGACCGTGGCGGTGACGAGCACGAGGCGGTGGCCCTGTTCCCGATGCCATGCAAGTTTCTCCCATGCCTGTGGGGGAATGCAGGCCCTGAGCCGTTCCTGAGCGAGATGCGCAGAATAGCGTTCAAGCACGTCCCACGAAGCCAGGGAGAGGTGCCCTCTGTTTCGAGCCGCATCGTAGACGGCCCGACCTCGAAGAAGGTTCGAGAGGAAGCCGGCGGTCCATGCTACCGTTCCCCACGGAATTCGCCAAGGGCGTCGTCGAGCAAGATGGGCGGTCAACGTCTTCTCGCTCGAAGCGTTGAGCAGGGTGCCATCGAGGTCGAAGTACGCCGCGACGCTGCTCCCCATGAGGGAGCGACCGAACCGAACCTACATGAGCGAACCGCTCGGTGGTTGAGCGAGGTTCACAAATCGTGACCCTTGTCATGGGAAGGGCCGTACACCCGGCGCCCTGCTCGATGATCTTGCCACCATGTCAGTGAGTCGCGAAGATTTCGCGTGATGAAGAACCCGACTTTTCGTGGAGTTAGTCCGTGATTTCGCATCTTTTGATCGTGATTCAAATTGGCCACGATGGCTTGGGCGGAGCAACCTGGGTTGGCGCAAACAAACTTGCGAACCTCGCTGACCAATCGTTCGAATCGTGCTCGTTTTTGACTCCCCTTTCCTTGTCCATGAGACATGAACCGACAAATCGGCTTGAACCGTTATCAAAGATTCGTTGGGGGTTCAGTTGAATCGGACCGGCTGGGTCGTTTTCCAGTTCGCCGTGGCGAGTTTTTTCGCCTTACCGTCAGCGATGATGGGGTGAATGTCGTTGAGGCGCCCGTGCATGCCGTGAACTTGGAACTTGACGCGGAGTTCTGCCACGCGGTCTCGCTGAAGTGCCTCGTCTTGCTCGTCGTCCAAGTCAACGGTGGCCAATTCCGTGCCCTGGTTGGCACAGGTGATGGTCAGCGTGGAGCCGGCATAGCTCAACACAGGGCGGAAATCCCAATCGTCTGGGTGATTCATCCACACTGAGAGGTCCAACGACAACGTGTCTCGAAGGGTAACGCGCCCGATTTCTACCGTGTCCACCATCGTAACCAATCCCTGCCAAACGGCCCCGCTTCATACCCCTTTCGCTATCACTCGCTGGCGTTTCCTAACGCCACCTCGGTCAACGATGGGCGCATGACGATCACCTCGACGGTGAGCGTCCAGTCGTTGCCCGGGTCAGGGTCAATTTCACCGATGAAAGCATCGGGGTCGGATTGCTGAGCGACGACCGTCCAGACCCATGTCCCTTGACCGTTTCCACTGTCCCTTGAATTGAGGAGAAGCCGAAGCAAGGCCTCGGCCGAATCGGAGGTGTACATGCCGTCTTCGCCTCGCTCATTCATTCCATCCTCGGCCATTTCGGCGCGAGCGGGTTCGTTGGTTGAATAATTGCCTGGTTCAGTGGCGACGCGGCGGTTGTAATTGTCCTCCACGATGTTCAGCCCGAGGGTAAAATTGTCATGTGGAGGAGCGACGTCTTGGTCCAGTTCAAGGATCGCGTTGAACGAGAGAACGCGTCCAATGTCCCCTGGCGTCATGTTCCCAGACCACGAATCACCCTGGTCGAGGTATTCATCCCACGACACCTCGTAGGTCTCGGTGATCCAGGTGACCTGGAACGTACGGGTGGTGACGTTCACCTCAAACGATTCAACAGCATATGCCCCGGCACCGTCGTCCACTCGAAGAGAACCGTAAATGAGCCCGGAAATTGAAGTATCGAGGAGGACGGTTTCGGTGGTAGCGTCGGCATCGTTGCTGTAATCGCCATCGCCATCGCTGTCCTCGAGGGTGTTTAAGTCCCAAGCAAAGGTCAGTGGGTCGCCCTCTGGATCATAGGATGCTGAGGCGTCCAAGAGGGCAGCATCGCCTGCGCGCACGGTGGCTGGCATGGAGATGTTGACCACGGGTGCACCGTTGACCACGATGGTGGCAAGGGCGTCGTCGGTTCCACCCTGGTCGTTGGTGACCGTAATGCGGATCGTGTATTGGCCGTAGGCCAGGTAGGTGTGCGATGTGAAGCCGATCACGGTTTCAGCGGTGGTTCCATCGCCGAAGTCCCATTCGTATTTGGTGATCACACCTTCAACTGGAGAAGAATCACGAGCATCGAGGGTGACCATTTCTCCTTCTTGGATGAGCGTGGGGTAGGCCTCCAGCGTTGCCCGCGGGTCAACCGTGGTGTCAAGTGCCCCCAAGCAACCGGCCGCCATGCCAAGAAGCATCACGTGGACCATAACGAAGGCCATTGCTCGTTCGGAACGCAGGCCCACCATGACCAAAAGCCGACGCTTGTCCTTTCTAATGGTTCGGGAGCGTGGATTAAACAACGGGCGAATTTCCATCGTCTTCAAAGACAACGGCTTCGGGCACATCACCCTCAATTCGAGCGGCGAGGTATGGATCCTCGAGTTCGTTAACATCGGCGATGGACACTTCGTCGTGATGGGTAAAGCTCTCTTCACGTTCTTCGAGTAAATCATCTACACTGGCATCACTGGCGTCGTAGGGCGCCTCCAGAACATTGGCAGGGACCTCTTGCGGCTCGTCTTCCTCAAACAAGGAAAGTGCTTCTGCCGTCTTCATATCCTGAAGCGCAGCAAAGGCTTCTTCGTCCTGGTTCGGCATCGTCTCCTCCGTCTCCTCTTCCTCCGAGTTCGCCTTGTTTGAGGACGAGGTGAACCAATCTCGCAACCCCATGGTGGAGGCAACAGGTCATGCCGTTTGAGAGTGATGTTCAAAGGGGGTGCCCTGCGATGGGTCTTCATGGCACAGGACCTTTTCCAAGGTGAGAAGGTCTTGGCCTTTGATTTGGAAACCACCGGTGTCTCAACCAACAACGACCGCATCGTCCAATACGCCCTCATCGGCACCCTTGGTGATGGCACCCCCGTGAATGTTGAACAGTTGGTCAAGCCCCCGGTTCGTATCCCCTACGACGCCAGCAACATCCACGGTATTTACAACGAAGACGTTCGAGATCAACCACCGCTTTCCGAGGTCGCTGATGAATTAGCCGAACTCATCGACGGCGCCATCTTGGTGGGGCATAATGTTCGCAAGTTCGATTATGCCATGCTCAAGACCGAATTTCTTCGCATGGGCCGACTCGCCCCCCAACCCAAAGCCATCATGGACACGCTCGAGTTGGTCCGCAGGCTTCGATTACCTCGGCCGCATAACCTCGGTGCCTTGTGTCAGCGACACGGTATTCGCTTGGAAGCAGCTCACACGGCGGGGGCTGATGCTGCGGCGACCATGTTGCTGTTTTGGCGGTTGAGCGTGGAGCATGCAAACTCTTTCCGAAAATCAATTCCTGAACTTGAGCGATGGATCGTGCACGGCGACAGCGCCAAGGACGCTTCTGAACTGGGACGGGGTCTGGATGATTTACCCCCCGTCGACAGCATGGGCAAAGTGAGAGAAGACGGTGAGGAGCTCGTGCTCGCCTTTGGCCGCCACCGTGGACGCTACCTGCGGGAGGTGGAAGCGAACGACCCGTCCTACATCGGTTGGTTGCTGTCCCCGAAAGGCATCGATTGCGCCGAAACTCAAGAGCGCATCAAAGCGCATCTTCGCTCATGATTCCTCTCGCTCGTAGGGTACGCCGTCGGGCAACGGCGTCCAAGGGAGGACATCGCACCACGGGCCGATACGCCATGTGCCGCGCCCCGTCATGACCGAACCAAGGAACATCGGGCCCTGATGACCGGTCTCTCGCAACGCATCGAGAACGTCCTTTCCTCGCCCGTCAAACCGAGCGGAGACGTGTTGGCCGGTGGGGATGGCGCGCCCAGACTCGTCCAGCGGCTCACAGAGTTCCAACACGGCTGCGCCGGAGGTGGCCTCGTAACGATGGATGAGCACCACGGCATCGCAGAAGTCGCCTTGATGAAGGGTACCCGAAGACTGACGCCATGTCCACCAGTGGGGGCACCACGCCTTCCAATCGCAAAATCCACCGCAACTGTTGGGGCCCGGGGTTGGGTCCATCGGCATCGTGGTCGGTTGGGTGGCCTCCCACGCTGCGTACGCTTGCTCGAGAACGCTCTCGCCCTCGGCCGCCCACTTGGTGGCAGTTTTCGTGTACCAGCCTTCGGTCCGGACCGGTGGTGCAGCGGGATTGTTGGCGAGGAGAATGTCTCGGTACATACGAAGTTGGCGGTTGACTTCGGGCTTCAGTGCCTCTGTCGGCGCGTTTCCAGTTTTCAAATCAGCGACCAGCCAGCCTTCCAATTGCCCCTGGTCGTCCACGTCGGCGAACAGCAAATCCAGTCGCCCCATCAATCGGCTATCGCTGGTCACCAGTTCACCCTCGACCGCGATGGTCAACGATTGCAAATGGCGCCAAAGGGCCACGGTTACTTGCTCATGACCCAGGTGCTTCGCCCCAATGTGGTCGAGTAACAGGACAATGCCGCCCTTCTGTTGCTTCTTGGCCTCGCTCCATTTCGCATCCTTCCAATCCGGTCGTCGAGGGGTCGCCATGAAGGCCTCCTTCTCTTCGTCCCATCGCGTTTTGAGGAAGCCCTCAGCGGTCAACGGCAGCCAACCGGTTTCACCGCCCTCTCGGCCTTCAAGGTCCATGTTGAGCAAATCTTCGATGGAAGCGTGGACGGCCGTTCCAAGGGAAGCAGCCATGCCGGCCTTTCGAGGGAGGCGCTGGCGGCTCAACCAGTACATGCGGGGGCAGGTCTCGTATCGATTCCATGCTGATGGAGAAAGTTGGTGTGTCCTCCGAGGTTGAGGGTTACTTTGCTCCATAGGGGAAAGGTGAGCGGCGTTCATCATGAAGGTTTGGTGTCAGAACGGGGAAAGTGTTGAAGGGCACGCGGCCCCACCGGCGCACATGGATACCCCCAGTCTCCGAATCAACACCACCATTGAACACGAGAATGCGATGGTCATCGCCTGCTTCCCAAGCGTCGGCATGGTCTCCAGCATCGTGGCCCACTACCTCATCGACCACCTTGATTTGGAATTCGTTGGTGGGCTGGTTGACGACCGGCTCCCGGCCCTCGCCATGATCAACCAGGGCGTTCCCCTGCCACCCATCCGAGCCTATGCAGGGAAACCCAAGTGCAGCATCGAAGGATGCGACCAAGTCATCTTGCTGATGAGCGAGATGGTCGTTCCAGAATCCTTGGTCCACAAGATCGTCTGGGCGCTCTTTGAGTGGTCAAAGGAACACCAAGTTCTCGCCGGCGTCGTTGTTGACGCTTTCGCCAAAGGTGGCATGAAGAGCGGGATGGACGGCGTTGACCCCGTCGTGGAATACGAGGACACCGAAGAAATTGACGTGGTTGGCATCGGCTGCAACGAAACGGTTCGAGCCATGCTCAAAGAAATGGACATCCCCTTGCTCGAGACCGGTGTCATCCGCGGCATGAACGCCGGCATCCTCAGTGAAGCCACCCGGCGCGGGCTGGGCACCATGTCCATCATGGTTGAAGCCGACCCTCGTTTCCCGGACGCTCGTGCTGCTGCGGCTCTCATCGAGAAGCTCAACACGCTGCTGCCCGCCATCGACCTGCCCCAAGAACCGCTGCTAGCTGAAGCTGAGATGCTCGAAGCCCAACTCCAAGCGCTGATGGAATCGGCCGGTGGTGCAACAAAGCCCAGTCCGTCGTCCAACGCCATGCTGTACGGCTGAACCTCGATCAGGAAAAATCCGACAGCGAAGACTGGCCTGAGTTTGAGGTCGAGGCTTCGACGGACGGTTCGGCGTCTTCCTTTTGCTCAGCAATTTGTTCGGTGGTCGAACCGTCCGAGGCCACTAATTGGAGGTTGAGGTCTTCCTCCGACCACACATCAACACCGAGGCCGGTGGCTTTCGTGAGTTTGGAACCTGCCTTTTCACCGGCCACCAGCACGTTGAGTTTCGCTGAAACGCTGCCGACGATTTTCCCGCCAGCGTCGATGATGCGTTGTTGAATTTCCTTACGAGGAGCAGACAGCGTACCGGTGACACAGAACGTCATGCCGACGAAGGGCCCGGTGACGGTCTTCGCGGCCTCTTGTTCGATGGTCAGCAACCCGATGAGATCCTCAACCAGCGGCCGGCGGACCTGAAGGCCATCTCGGAATTGAAGCGCCACGATTTCACCCACGCCGTCAAGGTCGAGCACTTGGCGAAGGGCTTCGTTGTGAGCGTGTGGTTTGCCCATATCGTCCAAGGTGGGTCCGAAAGCCTCCTCTTCTACCGTCGCATGAGCTCGGTCGAGCCACGAGAGGAGAGCGGTCGCATCACCAATGGCTGAAGCCATGGAAGCGGCGAGTTCCGGGCCGATGCCGGGGAGTCCAAGCGCATGCAGGAACTTCCCGAGACCCATGGTGCGAGCCTTGTCCACTTCTCGTAACACGTTGGTGGCGGACTTTTCCCCCATGCGCTCCAATCCCAGCAGATCATCCAGCGTCAAGCGGTAGAGGTCCGCACACGACGAAATGAGGTTGGCATCGAGCATCTGGTCGACGAGTTTCTCACCCACGCCGTCCAATTCCAAGGCACGGCACCAGTAAAGCACGGCCCGACTGGTTCGAGCCTCGCAAAACAGATTGATGCACTTCAGGAACGCCCCCTCGAGTTCCACCTGCCCTTCGCAAGCGGGGCAAGCCGTCGGTGGGGGAATCGGCCGATGGTCCGGTAGTGCGCCCCTGAAGGCTTCACCGTCGGCATGGAATCGGCCAACCAAATCGTTGGCCGTGGCCGGCCCCAGGGCTTGTTCGATCTTGGGGATCACGTCGCCTCGCCGAACGATGAGGACCTTGTCGCCGATGCTGATACCGAGCCGGTCCACTTCACCCACGTTGTGCAGGGTGGTGTTCTCGACGGTGACGCCCCCGACGCGCTGCGGCGCAATGCGTGCGACGGGGGTGATGTTCCCGGTTCGTCCGGTCTGCCATTCAACGTCCAGCAACACCGAGTAGGCTTCCTCGGGAGGGAATTTCCATGCCAGTGCCCAACGAGGGTGGTGAGCCGTCATGCCCAGACGCTCTCGTTGTTCGAGATTGTCAAGTTTGAACACCACCCCGTCGATTTCGTAGGCGTAGCCACTCCGTTTCCCCGTCCAATCGGCCGTAGCCTTGTCGAGCAAGGCGGCTGTCTCAGACGGCGTGGCCGCCGCGTGGATTTCCCAAGGTGCTGGGACAATGCCAAGCGTGTCTTCCAGCCACACCAGCATGTCCGTATCGTTGTCCATGACGGGGGCGGGGGCGCTGTCTGGATGGCGGTGTTCACCCGAGGGGATTTTGGCATCGTAGGCCTGAAACACCAAGTCGGCGGCGTCGGCTTTACCGTCAGCATGTTTCTGCCGAAGAGCCCCTGCCGCAAGGTTGCGCGGGTTGGGCGAAGTCTCCCGATACTTGGCGTCAAACACGGCCAGCGGCATCACGACTTCACCTCGGACATGGACGTCGACGGGAACCGGGAGCGTGTGGGGCACGTTGGCGATCTTTCGAGCGTTTCGCGTGACATCTTCGCCGCGCTCTCCACTGCCTCGGGTAGCCGCTCGTACGAGTCGGCCCATCCGGTATTCCAGCGAAAGGGCGGACCCGTCCAATTTGGGTTGCGAAAGGAACTGAAGGGCCCCGGAGGTGGTGACATTGACGAAGTGGTTCAGTTCCTCGGATGATGTGGCTTTATCGAGGCTGCGCATAGGGAACAAATGGTCAACCTTCACGCTTCCCGGGGCAATGTCGGCACCAACACGGCTGAGTTGGGGGTGCTCAGGGTCAAGTTGCTTGAGTTCATCCCACAAACGGTCGAATTCCACGTCGCTCAATTCAGGCTGAGCGAGGTTGTAGTAGAGGTGGGAATGATGAGCAATTTGCTCGGCGAGGAGGGCGATACGTGCCTCTCGGGCGTCGGTGGATGAAGCCTCCTCGCCCATAACGGAAACAGGACCACGACAGGCTATGAAGCATCGCTTTGAGGTCCGTCACTTGAAGGAAAGGGCGACGAATTCACTGTTCTCGAGCGGGCATCGTGTCATCACGGCTTGGCTCAGAATACGAAGATGAATTTCGGCCACCACGTGGACCTCAGCGGAGAACATGTGGCCGGCGTGGGGCTTCAAATCGTCGTCGGAGAACGTGGCATGGAGATGGGTGAACGCGTCCCCGTTTTCTCGACGTGCGAGGTTGCCTTGCAACGTGACGAGTTCGGTCCCGCCTTCCAGCGTCACACGGTGGTAGACGTGGTCGTCGTCCATGTAGCCGTACACGCTGTTTCTGGTCCGACCGATGCCACTGGTGATGGCGGCTGCGTTGAAGCCAATCGTGTCGGCCAGCGATTGCAACGAAGCGTGAATTTCTTCTCCGGGGTCCAGCCTGACGAACACGTCATCGCCGCTCTGCGTCCACTCCATGCCAACGGGTCGGTACGGTGGCTCAAGAGGCTGCCGTTCATTCGGCTTCGTTCTCAGAAGGGAGGGGTTGTCGAGCCTGCTCCATGGCCTTGATGTATTCACGGGCCACACCGAGCGACGGAGGGTCTCCGCCGAGCGGAAGCGGCCCGAACGGCCCCCATCCATTGCGCAAGAGCATGATGCGCCGCTTTGGTTGGCGTTTGGCCAGCCGAAGACGCTCCCACGGGTAGCGCTGTCCGTCGGCAAACAAATGCGTGGAAGTGATGGCGTAGCGTTTTGGAACCAGCAGTGAAATCAAGTGTAGCCCGAGAAACACGTCCCAAAGAATGGCGTAGATGAGCGGGGTGTTGCTGGCCTCAAGAAGCGCCCAAGGAAGCACCATCATGGCAGCCATGGACCCGAGGTTTCCCCACTGTCGAATCATCTCGTGAACCCCCTCGCTCGACCACGCAAAGCCCCCGCCGGGTAGCGAACCAAGTTCCGGGACGTCGCGCCGTTGCTTTGTTAGCCAATATGCGTCCCATGCGACAATACCGGCCAGCACGCACACCGCCACGAGGGCCACATGCTCAGCCGAGGGGAGGTCCACCATGTTCCTCCCTCACAAATGTCGCTGGTCAAGGGAGGTCAGGTCGCCAGGGCCTCCTCGGCGCAGTCGAGCAATGAAGAGCAGGAAAACCACCACGAAGATGGCAGCCACCAACAAAAGGGCGTTGAGGTTTACATCCGCGTCGGAAGTTTCGACCCCTTCCAACACGTCAGGTGTTCCATCACCGTCATCGTCCATGTCCTCAGTCAACCAGCTGGAGAAGCCTTCCGGACAGTCCAGGTCATCGGGTTGGGTATCGCCATCGGTGTCAATTTGGGCACATGGATCGAGCGGGAACGCGTCCTTTGCATCGCTGAAGCCGTCGTTGTCATCGTCTTCATCGTAGATGTTCGGACCGCAGGATTTTCCGGTGTTGGGGTCAAACCAAGTCGTTGATGAGCACGAAGTTGACCAGTCGTTGTCGGTATCGAGCAGCGTGTATTCGAAGTCCATGGAAGCCGTAGCCTGTTCACCATAGGTGTCAACGACCTTGACCTCAACGATGTAAAACCCAGCCTGGAGGTCGGTGATGTTGTAGACGGGTTCGTTGCCACCTTGGAGGACGTCGTTGCCTTGCAGGTCGTAGACGCGCCACGACAAGACGAGAGCGTCGGCGCTGTCCATGTCGTCGCTGTACGAGGCTGAGGCGCGGATGGAATCGCCCTCCATCACGCGTTGGCCTGCATACGGCTCCAGCAGTTGAACTTCTGGCGCTTGATTGATCAGCACATTCACCACGAGAACGGCGGGGGCTGTCGCAGGGCTGTCCACCGTGATCGAAGCCACCGGTGAGCCGACGACATTGGCCTGAACCGACCATTCGCCCGCCACCGCCTCGCTGCTTTCGGTCACCGTTCGCAACAGCAATTCGACGTCAACGGTGGTTCCCGACACCGTGAACGGGTCAAGGTTCTCGTTGCCATAGTTCACCGTAAACGATGCGTGAACAGGAATACCGCCACGACGAGCGTCCAAGGCGACGGTTCGGAAGGCCGCATACTCGCCTCCATCGCCCACCATCACCGTACCGGCAGAGCCGTCGATCGAGTGAACGGTGGTGTGGGCCACATCGACGCTGCCGAGGAGGTTGCTGTTCTCCAGTCGAACCGGGAAGTATTCGGTGGCAAGAGCACTCGAAACGAGGATGTTGGCCTCGCGCAAAATGAGTGGAGCGCTGATCTCACCGGGGTCTGAGTGAAGCGAAACCCCGACACTGTATCCAGAGATGTTGAGGCCTTCCACCACCAAGCTGTCTGAGGAACGACCGTGATGCGACACGAAGGCTGTGCCTGAACCCTCGCCTTGGAGTGTCAAATCTGAAAAGTGGCCCGAGGTGCGGTCGACATCAATGCCAGGGGCGCCAGTCAACTGAATTCGCTCAAGGGTGATGTCGTCGTTACCTTCACCGACAATGCCGCCTTCTCCGGTGACATCGCCCTCCAAGTCAGTGAGCAGGAAACCGGGTGCGAGGTTGTTGAGGGAAACGATGGCCCCGTCCCCGTTGAACCGGGTCGCGTCCACACCGGTGACGGACCCTGAAACACCGGTGAGTTCCAAGCCAGAGTCGCTGCCCTCATCAATGGTCAAGGCGTTGAGGTCCAACGGAACTTGCTGGGCCCAAATCGCCTGCTCCTCACAGTCGGCGAACGACACGTTAGCAAAGGTGACGAGGCCACTTGACGGATAAAGATGGACGCAGCCACTTCCGTTTTGCAAGTGACTGTTGCGCAACACCAAATCGGCTGCACTTCCCGACTCGACAACCAGCAGTGGGTCGCTGGCAGAACGAGCCATGAACACGTCGTCAGCCACAACCGAGCCCAACCCCGAGACGGTCAAGGCGGGAGCTGATTCGATGAGCTGTGTTCCAGAGAGTTGGATGACGGCCGCTGTCGAGGTACCAAGCATCAGTCCACCCCACCGAGCTCCAAATCCTGTGGATGAAATCGTGGCCTGACCGCCATCTAAGAGCCCGTTGACCGTGATGCTGGCGCCCTCTGATACCCGCAACGAGACCCCGTCTTGGATGCTCATCGTCGAAGCGGTCTGCAAGAGAAGAGAACCATCAAGCGTGTAGGGGCTCCATTGACGTTCGAGCACCAGCCAACCCGACACCTCACCGGTAGGGACGGTTGAGGCCATGAACGTGTGTTCGAGGGAACGGTTGGTGTCCCAAGTGACGAAATCAGAAAAATTCCCTCGCTGGAGGGACACCGTTTTGATGCCGCCCCAGGTTTCGCCTGAATCGGTCACCCGTCGTGATTCGGTTTGAGTTGAAAGGGTGCCTTCCTGGTCGGTCATGCCCACCGACCCTTCAATGGAAACCAGCGCTCCTTCCACCGGAGCACCCTTGTCAAGCACGGTCACGTCAAGCGTGGATGAGCTCGTGAACACCGCCCCTGTCATCGCTTGGACGCTCCCCTCAATGGAGCCGCCCATAACATCGATTTCACAGCCGGGCTGGACAACAAGGGAACCGACGATGTTGAGGTTCTCAACATCACGAGGACTCAAGCAGCCCCACTGAACATCAGCCTCGATGGTCAGCGAATCGGTTGGTGAACCGGTCAACATGCTTTGACCACTGGCTTGGAGGGAGTCGGCGGTCATGGTGGCGTCCACGCCGGTCAGTTGTCCGGTGCCTTGGAGGGTGATGGTGTGACCGGTTGCGAGGATCACATCGGTGGACATCAAGGTCAATGCACCGTTGTTGGCCACGGTCAGATCGCCCGTCAGTTGGTGCGGTTGTCCGTCAGGACGTGGCCCAAGGACCACATCTTGGCCGGATGAAATGGTCCAATCGCCGTCTGGAATCACAGGGACTTGAACCGATTGCCCCATTTGACCGCCGTACAGCGTCACACGCGTCCCAGCTCCATCAAGCGTGACATCCACGACCGAACCGCTGTTCACCAAGGGCAAGGTCAGTGCGCCGTTGCTGTTGCTCGACAAAGCGAAGCCGTGCACCAACACGTTGGCTTCTACGGGCTGACCGGCCAAATCCGTGAACGTGACATCTGTTTCCAGCAAACGATAGGAGGTTGATGTGCTCACGGTAGGATTGCCGGATGAGCCGTAATACAGCGTCCCGTCGCCCAACGCGTCAGCCGATGATGGAGCCGTGTTGGCTGGAGAAAACGAGCGAACGGTGGCGGAGCTGCCCGTGGACAACATCAACGGCGTATCGTGAAGTTGAGCGGTCCAAGATGCAAGATGGAGCGTGGAATCCCCTTCCATGAGCGCGCCTTCGTCTTGGGCGATGGTGGTCAGGGCCGTTCCTGTGAACGATGCATCCACGAGGTGAAGGCCAGCCAAACTCCCGATGTTGGCCTCCACCGTTTGAATCTCGACAGTGCTGTCTTCCAGCATCATGCCGGTTGACATGTTTCGAGCGATAAAGTGGCCAACAACAAGGTCACTGTACCAGGCGTTCAAGCCAATGGAAGTACGGTCGGTTGACACGAAGGGTTTCTCGACGGTAATATCCGACCATGTATGCTGGCCGCCCAACACATCAACACCCCGTGCATCGTCTGAGGTCATCAACACCTCAACGTTGGCCAGCGAACTGGTTGGGGTTTGCACCGACAGTCCGGTTAGGGAGGCGCTGGCGGTGATGTTGGTCCAATCGGCGTGACCCGAGCCGGTCGCTTCAACGGCGTAGGTCGCGTTGTACACCCGCACGTCTTCCATGATGGAGGTGCCCGGCCCCGACCATGAAATCCCGGTTTCCGGGCCGTCGATGACGCTCTCGAGTAACTCGCACGTTCCGTCGCAGCGAACATCCATCACGGGACGGCTCTCAACGGAGGTGGCGACGAAGCCAACGTCATGCAACACCATGGATGATACGCCTTGACCAACAAGTAACCGTTCGCCCGAAAGGACGGCACCCGAAAGGTTGAGTCCATCGGTATCGCTGGCGTCCATGGCCAAGGCCAAGCCCGTTCCTCTGAACATCCGGAGCGTCGTGTCAGCGCCGGCCACCGTCGCAAACCCAACACTGGCGTTGTGGACGGCAAAGCCAGAAAGGTACAGGTCACCGCCAAGTGATTGGGCGCCAACACCCGCTTCACTCACGGTGAGTTCAATCACGCTGGCCTGAGCGTGATTCGCCAAGCCTACGGCGACTTCCGTCGCCGATGCATTGGTGAGATTCAACGAACCGGATTCGACGTAGATGGCTTCGTAATCCATGCGGTTTGCCTCGAGGCCCGTCACCACGGCGTCTCCGCCCATCACCGAAAGGCCCCGATAGGCATCGTTGAACACGACGTCGGTTCCGTTGAAAGCCCCACGAACCAGTACGCTTGCTGAAGCGTTCGCAACCACAGAGTCAGTCACATTGAGTTGGCCGCTGGGTTCAACCACGAGCCCTGGCCAGAGTCCTTGGCCGTGCGAGCCCTGAGTTTCAGGGACGATGGAGGAAAAGAAGGATGCCTGGTCAACCACCATGGTGCCTTCCACCATGATGCTGTAAGATTTGGCGTCGACCGTGGTTCCCGGCGAGACCGTCAGCGTAGCTCCACTGGCCACGGTCACGTTACCGGTGAGAACAACATCGCCAGACCAGGTGGTGTTCACGGAAACCGTGCTGTCAACCGCCGTCGCCATGGGGAGAAGTGAAACCAGCAGGAGCAGGGAAACCAAGCCGTAAGCGCGTCCTTGTCGCATGGTATGGCGTCGAAGTGGCGTCATATCAACCCCGAGGCTACGCGACAGGAAAAGTGTACACACGAACAAGGAAATGGTGGGCCCGCCCGGATTTGAACCGGGGTCTGACGGCCCCCAGCCGCCAAGTATAGGCCAAGCTAACCCACGGGCCCGAGGAATTCCTCAGTTGCGCGCTGCGCTGAACGGGGCGACCTCGTGAATGAGATCGAGATGTCCAACGTACATGCGTCGGCAACAATAGCGCTTCAGGCCCACTTCATCAAGGGCTTCAGCGTCGGTCTTGCCGTCCGCCAGCAATTGCTTGAAATCTTCCCACTTGTGGGCGATCACGCCGCCACAACTGAAACATCGTACTGGAATAATCATGATTTCACCTCATCGGTACGACTTTTGCTTCTTGCGGCGAGCACCACGGCCGAGTTGGTGCTTGGGCTCCTTACGGCGTGGGTCGTTCACGAGAAGGCTGCGGTCGAAGCGCAGGTATTCGTCTCGGAGTTCTTCGTCAATGCCCTCAGCACCACCGTTGTAGTGGACGAGGCCGCGGGCAATGGCGGTGCGGATGGCGTCGGTTTGTCCCATGATGCCGCCACCGTTGGTGGTGACAGCGATGTCAACCTTGCTGAGTCGGTTCATGGCGTCGGCGATGATCAGGGGTTCCATCGACTTGCGGCGAGCCAGGGACGGCTGCAGAATTTCAATGGGTTCCGAGTTGACACGAACGCGGCCCTTCCCAGCCTTGACGCTGGCACGGGCGACGGCGGTCTTTCGCTTACCTGAGGATTCAACGGACTTCTTCTTTCGTGCCATCACTGGTCACCTCCCGTCCATCGGTGAGCGGGTGCTCCCAAATCTGCACTGACATCACCCAAGCGGATGTAGCGGTCAGGCAAATCGCGGCGGAATTTGCTGTCGTCGCCGTGCTGGTGGCCCTCGGGCAGGTCGCCGGAGAGGTGGCTGGGGCAGCCAATCTCAACACGGAGGTTGCGGAGGGCTCGACGGCCGCTGCTCTTCTTTTGGTAGGGCAGCATGCCTCGAACGGCTCGCTTGAGGATCATGTCGGGCATACGTGGGAAGAACGGCCCCTTTCGGGCGTGGTTCAACTCGTACTTCTTGTGATAGGTATCGAGCACGGCCCGGGGACGACCCGAGATGATGGCCTTCTCGGCGTTGACGATGATGACCTTGTCATCGCGGTCTTCGCGAGCAGCCTTCAGCAGAATGTCTGCGGAGGCCGAGGCCAAACGACCCATGATGAGGCCGTCAGCATCAAACACGTAGGTGGTGGCATCAACCAAGGATAACAACCCCCGTACCTGTTGGGTTTTCGTTCATCAGCTCGCCGTAGGTCATGATTCGACCTCCAGCGGCCTCAATCTTCTCACGGGCACCGTTGCTGACGCTGTAGGCGGCGATGGTATGGCCGTTGGTCAACTCACCTGAGCCGAGCAGCTTGCCTGGAACGAGGATGGTTGCACCCTCGGGGGCATAGCGGCTTACACGGCTGAGGTTGGGTTGGGCCCAGTTCTTACGGCTCTTTGAGAGACGCAAGGCCACATCTCGCCAAACTGCAGCTCCGGTGTCGCGAGACTGGGCTTTCAGTTGGTTGATGGTATTAACCAACTGGGCGTTTGTCTTACGTTCTGGGTTGCTCATTTGACTCCCTCGATGCTTTGAAGCAACCTGCCGACCGTCCATCCCGTTATGAAGGCACCGACGCGCTTGGGCCTCTCATCGCGCCGGAGGGGCCCGGTTTTGGAGCAATTCTTTGCCTTCATTCGAGGAGAATTTCACCCTTGGCATCAAGGAGTTCCACCGACAAACCAGCGGCGCGTGCTTGGACGATGATCTCCTCGTGAAGGGTATCTGAAAAGTCGTCGAGAGCGCCAAGAGCCGTGATACCTGCGACGTCCGTCAACTGGTCGATGAGGTGGTTGAGGATGCAGCTGACGCCGTAGGCCTGGCCGGCCCTGAAGGCATGGTCAGGTCCGCCGACTTCGGGGTCTTCGGCTTTCATGCGCAACATGACGGTTTGGGAGTAAGCCACCAATGCACCGTAAATGGATTCGATGATCTGTGCTGCCTCCAAATCGCCGAGCAGCATTTGGGATTGCGCCAGCGCCGCACGCACAGCATGTTCGTACAGGCCGTGTGCGCCGATGGTGTCGGTCGTTTCGATTTGCATCGCTTGGTCAATGATGGCCTTCCAGTCGTCCATGAACCAATACACTCGCCGCCACCCTTTGAAGGTTAAGGCGTCAGAGGGCCTTGCTTTCGCTCAACCGTGCCTCAACGGGGCCGGTGCGGACTTCAAATCTTGAAGTCGGTGTTCTCGCCTTCAACGATGCCAGCCTGTCGAACCGAGCCGTCGGCAGCGACGAATTCGCCAGCCTTGGTCAGGTTGTCGTAGATGCTGGACGTGTCGATGCGCTTGACCACGGATTCCTCTCCGAGGGCCATCGTCAACGAGTTGGTGATGGCACCCAAGGTCTGCATGGCACGGTCTCGGTGGGTAGCATCGATGGTGTGCTCGGAATAACGTGCTTCTTCAAAGATCGACAAGAAGTCATCCAGTTGGTCGGCTGGAACCA
Source organism: Candidatus Poseidonia sp. (assembly GCA_049412325.1). Lineage (GTDB taxonomy): Archaea > Thermoplasmatota > Poseidoniia > Poseidoniales > Poseidoniaceae > Poseidonia. The sequence continues at coordinate 8,997 of JBMSEL010000001.1, read as the reverse complement.
TGTTGAATGCAGTGCGAACCGCTGCTTCGAACTCACGAGCCGTCTCGTAGACCTTCTTCATGAAGCCGTACTTGCGGAAGTGCTTGACGAGGCTCTTGTAGCAGTCAAAGATGGCAGCGATGTACTCGTTGCTGGCTTCAAGCTGCATCATGGCGTCGGTCAGGATACCGCGCAGGGCCTGCACTTGGCGTTGCTGTTGCACGCGCTGGTAGTAGATGGCTCCGGCGATGAGCAGGGCCATCAACACGATGGCGAATCCAATGAGGTTGCCTGGACTAAACAGACCACCAGAGGCATCGAGGTTGTCGGCCTTCTGATAGATGATCTCGTGCGTGATGTTGTCCTGAGAGGGCGAGAAATAGGTCGAACCGGGGTAGAACGCCGTGATGCGCCACTGACCGGAACACGGGTTTCCATCGCAACTCTGGCCCACGAAGGACCACTCGAACATGGCAACACCTTGCTCATTGGTTCGGGTCTTGTTGTTCAAGTCAGAAACAATCCAAGCATCCTCGATACCGTCCTCATCGGTATCGCCATAGTACTCGTAGGCGAAGATGACCTCTTCGTTTTCCACAGCCAAGTCAAGCCGGTCCCGCAAAAGGGCGATTTCACCGACGATCAGCGTGTCGGCGTCAACACCGTTGTTGCTCCACGTTTGCTTGACTTGCAAGTCCACACGGGAACGAACGAGGAGCTCGATGTCCATGGCAGAACCATTGAGGGCGTTGCTGCTGTCTTTGTCACAACCGCCGGGGATGTTTCGGTCAGGCTCAAAGGCCACACGTAAGGTGCGGAACCCTTCGAGCTTGCCACCGGTGGTCTCTACACCACGCAAGGTCGGGTTCTGGAGCGGGTCGCCACTGAACCATTCGACGCTGCCGTCAATGTCGCTGGTGCGGACCGTGGCAAGAGGTCGGATGTTCTCATCGGGGTCGATGTAGATGTTCAGACACTTACCGCCAACGGCTTGACCGTTGGACTGTGCAAGGAAGGCGTCGATGTGGAAGGACTCCTTGAGGTACAACACAGGGTAGCGGGAACCGTTTGGTGCCACGTACTGGTCGACGCTGGACTTGAACGGTCCGACTTCGGTGATCTGCAACGTAGAGTTGGAGAACACGTCAAATTCGGTCTGCACGGTCTTGTTTTCATAGCGGTAAGCGTCGTTGTTGTCGTAAGCGGAGTACGACACCGTGACCTTGGCCTTGCCGGCCATCACGTCCGAAAGTGGACAAGTGATGGAGAAGAAGCCGTCGCCGTTGGTGGTGCCAGACTGACACGCCACCGGACCGGTCTGGCCGTTGACCATCTCGTAGTTGACACGGATGCTTCGGTCGGTCAGGTTCACGCCGAGTTCGTCGCTGAGTTGACCGGTCACGATCATCGGCTTGGGAACAACTTCGCCCGTCAGCGGGTCAATTTCGCTGGTGTAGACGATTTGGTCGTCAACCGTCATGACCGTGCGGCCAATGAGATTGAACCCGTTGGCGTTGTTGGTCATCGTCAAGCGGAAGTGGTCGTTGCCGGGAATCGAGGTGCAAGGGTCCCAAGCGCCTTGGATGCCCAGGTAGCTGACGTCCAGTGGCTGACAGCCTTCGTTAGGCAGGGTCTCTTGGAATCGCAGGATCACGTTGACCGGTCCGAAACCATCTGGCAGGAAGGATTCGGGGTCTGCGCGGAGCAAGGTTGGGTTAAGCGGTGAAATGTTTGCCTTGAGACAACCGATGGTCTCCTCCACTTCCAAGCCGTCACCATCAACGTCGCGGTCGGGCGTGCCGTCTCCGTTGCCGTCGTAGAAACAGAGATGCGAGCCGTCTGGTTCAACCTCAGGCAATGAGATCACACCAGCGTTCGGGGCCAACGTGGCCACCACTTGGCGATGCAATGTGCCTTGGAAGTCCGAGCCTTCGAAGATGACGTCAACCAAACCGCCATACGGTGTTTCGGAGCCCGACAACGCGGTCCCACCTGAATCACGAATACTGGTTTTGTTGTCATCCGAAAGTTGGGCAGTGAAGTCCCACTTATCGCCGGACCGCCGGAGGTTTTCTTCCGTGCTGATGATTTGCATGTAAGTTCTCGAGACCACCCACACCGACTGCGAGACGGTCGCGCCCTTCAGCAAGGGCGTGCCGGCGTACTCGAATTGCAGCGTGAAGTTGCCCAAAGCGTCAGAAGCCGAGACGTTGAACGGAATCTCGAAGAAACCGTTGCTGTCGGTGAAGTTCACGCCCGTTCGTCCATCGAACGACCAGGTGTAGTTCACCGGAGCGTTGCGGACAGGTTGGAGCGAATTGTCCACCAACTTGGCCTGAATGGTCGTGTTGGTGTTGCGGTAAAGGCGGGGTAGCGAGGTTGTCAGGAAGTCGGTGGTACCAACGACGGTGACGTTGATGTACGCACCCGTTGGAGCCAACGCAGACGAATTACCGGTGAAGTAGTATGCTGAGTTGGTGAAATCAACACGCAGACCGTAGGTGCCTGCACCATATTGGCTGTACCACGACCAGTTGTAGTCGTAAGTAGCGTCGCCGTCCTTCATGATCGGGCGTTGCGTGTAAGCGGTTTCGCCTGCGCCGAGGAACTGCCCGTTCTTGTCAACGTCAACCTGCAGCGCAATAGGATCTTGATCCCACGGGTCGTTGGTTCGGTTGGTGACCTTACCGATGACTTGGAGGGACTCGCCGGTGTTCATCTCAGGGACGATTTCACAGCGAACCGGACTGTTGGGGTCGGTGCGGTCGACTGGGCCACAGGGTGGCAGGTTGGTGTCGCCGCCGTTCACCAGTGCGATGTTCCAGTGGGTGCCATTGCCGCCGAGGAACGGTCGCAGGGCTGCCGCTTGACCGGTCAAGCCCTCTGGCGTACCGTCCCATGACTTGGGGTACGGTTTGAACGCCGATACGACGTTGTAGTCCACACCGGCGGCGTCAAGAGCGGGTTGGTGGAACAGCGTCGACCAGTCACCGAAGGTACCGTCGCCATTGTTGACGGTGGAGTCGTAGTAATAGATGGGGCTCAAGCCGTCGAGGATGAGCATTCCCTCGATGTTCATGCGGTGCATGATGCGGACGGAGAACGGTTCAGCCTCGTCACCGTGGAGGTACGGGAACGGCCACTCGGTTGCGAGTTCAGGCGAGACCCGGGCGATGATCTCAATGTCACCGGCGGGCAAACTTGTGTTCGTGTAGTTGTACCGAACCACGTCACCGTTGCTGTCCAACACCACGTCGTGTTGCTTGGTCAAGTCGTTCCAGGTGATTTCTTCATAGCCGCCTGGAATTTGACCCACACCGTTGTCGGCTGTCGAGTTCCACTGCACCTGCTTCCAGGTACCGCTGATGCCCAAATCTTGGACGAAGGTCAGCGAAGCCCATCCGGAGGCATCGGTTCGGTACCCGTTGTTGCCCAAACCAGTAAAGTTGGTTGGGGCTGTCAAATTACCGAACAAACCGCCGAAGATGGAGAAGGTGATCGGGGAGTTCTTGATGCGGTTATCAAACAAGCCACGGTCCCAGTCCGCCGAATAGTGCGCCTTGAAATCAAGCCAGAAGGGTTGTTCATCGCTGCGGAAGTAAGTCCATGCCGAGTAGTCGACCGTCATGTTGGCCTCAGCGCCCACGAAGTAAGATTGGGATTGGTTGCCATTGAACATGAACATCTCCGTGACCTCGGCGTACACACGGTAGGTGGTGTTGTCGCCGACGGTCAAATCCTCGGGGTAGAGGAATTGACCCACGCTGAAGTTACCAGCGGCGTTGGTCAAGACGTCGATGGTCTCGATGGCCGTGGTGTTGTTGGACGTCCATTCAATGTGCACCTGAACAGGGAGTTGCGGGGCCGCCTCGACCACGCCGGTGATCGGGTTCAGCCAGTCCACGTGCCCGGCAAAGATGGTCGGGCTCTGCGCATCCAACCAGAGGTTGTCTGGCAGGTTGAGGGTGATGTAGGTTGGTGCCTTGTCGTCGGCGTCGAGGATACCGTCGTTATCGTGGTCCCAGTCCGAGGTCAAATCAGCGTCTTCAACGATGTCGAAGTCCGTGTCGGTTCGGGTATCGTTGTCGTCATCCGTGTCGATCACGTCGGGGCCGGTGGACGAGTCGTTTGGATTAGCAATGCCTTCGCCATCACCGAAATCGTCGTGGTCCCACGGGTTGGTGGAGTTACGGTCGAAGCGTGTGGGCCAGAGAAGGACTTCATCCTCGTCGTGCATACCGTCTTCGTCGTCGTCTTCGTCAAGGTCGTCTCTGGCGCCGTCGTTGTCGTGGTCAAACGGTGCCGTGATGCTGGTGGCCAGTTCAACGGTGTTGGAAAGGCCGTCGCCGTCCCAGTCATCATCAGCCCAATTCACGATACCGTCGTTGTCGTGGTCGAATGTGGATTGCTCCTCGCCCCAGAAACAACCGGCGATCTGTTCTTGGTCAACGTCAAGGCGGCCATCGTTATCGTCATCGGGGTCTTCACCGTCAGGGATGCCGTCGTTGTCGTTGTCAACGTCGTAGAGGCTTGGTGTTCGCAGACCTTGGGACATGATGCCCTGGTCCCACACCGCTTGGTAGAAACCATCGTCGTCGGCGTCAGCGTCGTTGCCGTCATCATCGTTGTCGTCGCAGTTGCTGCCTGTGAAGAAATTCCCATTGTTTTGGCCGGTGTCGTCATCGAGATCGAAGTTGCTGTCAATTTCAAAGAAATCCCAGATTCCGTCGTTGTCGTCGTCAACGTCAAACCAGTCAAAGATGGCGTCGTAATCATCGTCAAGGTCGATGGTTGAGTTGGTGAAGTCGCCGTCGATGTCGCCGTCGACATCGTTCTTGAGAAGGTCAGCACCGAGTTCATCAGGGAAGTCGGCCTCAGGACCGTTGTCGCTGTTCCACTGCCAAATACCACTAGCGAGGCCAATCCAAGTGATGTAGGCGTCTCGGTTGTCGGTCATTTGCGTGTAGGTGATACCGGAATCAATGGTACCGTCGCCACCGAAGTCGTAGTGCCAGCAACCAATGCCTTGGACAGGCGTACAGCTCCAATTGCCCGAGGGGCCACCGGCCGTGGCGCCTTGGTCAAAGGCTGCATCGGGACGAGTGGAGTAAGGAGCGCCGAATTGAGCGTTCACGCCGTTCAGGGGCATCTTGTAAGCGAGGGCGTAGGAGTAGCCACATACGAAGCCTTGGCCGAGGTTACCTGCTGTCCACCCACACACAGAGAGGTTGTAGGAACCACCCATCTTGATGTCGTGAACGTCGAGAATGCCGTCATTACCCTCGTCCTGGTCCCACCAATCGGGCATGCCGTCAGCGTCTTGGTCCACATCAAGGCCGTTGATGAGCGAGTCACCATCGGAATCAATGTCCCAGTCGTTACCGCCGTTGTAGGGCGACCATCGGGCGTAGAGGAACCAATAGAACTCAGGCACAAGACCGGGTGTCACCGGGTTGGTCGTGGCGTCGTAGCCGTTGTAGTTGAGCACCACATCAGCGAAGGGGTAGTGGCCGAACACCATGTTCCAGTAGTCGGTGGCGTTGGTACCGTAGAGTTGACTGTCGGCCGAGCCGTCCAAGAGGCCGCCATCGTTCACGGGGTAGTAGGGCGTCGAAAAGGCGTCGGTGGCGTCGTAATCAACGATGCCGCAGTTGCCGTCGTCCGGGTCATACAAGTCAGCGATACCGTCGTTGTCGTCGTCCCAGTCGATGCTGTTCTCAAGACCGTCTCCATCGACGTCCGAATCCACATCGTTGGGTCCGTCGTCTCGATACAGACCACCATTGATCTGATGGAGGTCGTTGTCGTTGTCGAGGTCGCAATCCCAGTCAATGTCCAAGGGGTCGATGATACCGTCGTTATCGTCATCAACGTCATCCCAGTTGCTGATGCCGTCGCCGTCCCAGTCGTTGAATTGAGAGAACGATGCTCGGCGGGTTTGACAGCGCGGGTCGGGGTTCGTTGGGTTCGGGTTGGCTTGCGTAGGACAGTCCCACGTTGAGACATCAGCGGCGGTATCGAGCGGGAACGAGTCGTTCTCATTCTCGATGTTGTCGTTGTCAAGGTCGTAAGGAAGGTCAGCGCCACCCACGGCAAAATTACCGAGGTTGTCAGGTGACGGCGTGCCACCCATGTCCGGATCAAGCCAGTCGTAGATGCCGTTGTAGTTCTGGTCGAACGGACGCAGAAGGTCATCGTCAAGATCGTTGTCGTAGTCGATTTCACAATCGAGGGAGCCGTCAAGGTCGCCATCACCACCAGGGATTTCGAAGTTCACGCTGGAAATACCGCCCACGGAAACCTCTGCGTCGGATGCACCACCGGTGATGGTCAAGACGTCGCCCGAAGAATATCCGGAGCCGGCTCGGTTGATGGAGACGCTGGTCACCACGCCACCGCTCGTCACGATGTCGAGCGTGAGGCCAGTCCCGCTGCTGGTAGAAGAGGCCGTAGCGACGTTGTTGGCGTTCGCATAGCTGCTACCGCCGTTGGTCAGCGAAACGCTGGTGGCACCGCCGTTCTGAAGACCGGTGTAATCGCTGGTTTGGTCACCATTGGTGTCGATTTGAATGCACGTATCAGGAATGCCGTCGTTGTCATCGTCAGGGTCAACCATGTCGAGGATACCATCGTTGTCATCATCGGTATCAGCCGAATCGGGCGTACCGTCGTTGTCGTTGTCCGGGTCAAGGAAGTTCGGAGAACCGTCGCCGTCGAGGTCGCCGTCAATGATGGCGGTGAACGAAGGTGTCCCTTGGGCACCGAGCGCTTGGAAGCCAGAGGCCGAAGCACCGGGGGCGTTGACCCGGTTTCGCTCCCAGTCGATGAAGTCGACACCGCCGGAATAGGTGCGGTATTCGTTGAACGTCCACGAGCGAGCTGTGTCGTAGAGCGATGCCGTGGTGGACATTTGCGTCGTGATGGAAGCGTCGTAGGGGTGGGCGTCGGAGACATCGGGGATGCCGTCGCCGTCATCGTCTGTGTCAAAGTAGTCGGGTGTACCATCCGAATCAAGGTCACAAGGCCATGTGAACTGGTCAATTCGACCATCGTTGTCATCGTCCTCATCATAGCGGCCGGGGCCAGAACCGTCGCTGTCTTCGTCGGTCACGCCATCGTTGTCGTGGTCCATGGGGTTCTGGTCAGCGAGGTAAAATTCGCCCACAGCAGCGCCGGTCCAAGGATGAACGGTGGAGGCATCGAGGTAGCGGTCGGTGGAGACGTTTCGTGGGTCAAGGCCCAGGGCTTCAAGGGCATCGTAATCAATGGGGCCCTCGAGGATACCGTCGTTGTCGTCGTCCCAATCGTCTGCGTCGAGAATGCCGTCGTTGTCGTGGTCGTAGGGGTCGGTGCCGTAGCAGCCGTCAAATCGTTCGAGCAAATCGTAGATGCCGTCGTTGTCATCGTCCAAATCGTCAAGGTCGTTGATCCCGTCGTTGTCGTGGTCGCCGGCTCGAGTCTCTTCGAGGAAGGGCGAATAGGAAGGCAGGGCCGCCTCCAAGACGGACAGGTCGACGATGATACCGGAAGAGACGCCTGGATCGGCCCACATCATGTTCGACAGGGCGTCGTGGCTGAAGTCAAGACCTGCATCGTGTGCACCGTCCCAACCACCCTGTCCGCCTTGGTCGGTGGACTGGACGGGTGACATGCTCAAACCGCCGCCCTGAATCAATTGCGTGTCCCGGGCAGGGCTTTCGCCGTCGGTGACGGTCTGGGCAATCGCAAGCAGGCTGCTGGCCAGCATCAAAAAGACGATGATGATGGCCATGGAGAGTCGTTGTCGCTCTTCAATTCGTTGAGTGTGTTGTTTTGACAGCATACGGGCACCTCGTAATCGTTCCTCCACCGAAATACCCTATTTCAAGGGCGTGGCCCGAATGGGCGGTTCCGTATCAGGAGAAGGTTCGCGTATCAACCTCGAATATCATGAGGAATAAACGCGGTAGAGGGAGAAGAAAACGGCACCTTGCGTTGCAACAGTGCGTCAGAATCGAAAGGAATGGAGGTGCCCCGGGGCCTTAGCCCCGAAGCACCTGTTGTACCCGTCAGAGACGGTTCTTTGACAGACAGTCGTTGTTCAACTTCAGAACTCGTAGATGTCGAGGATGCCGTCGTTGTCGTCGTCGTCATCTTCGTGATCATCGAGGCCATCGTTGTCAGCATCGAATTGACCGGTGAGGTCGTTACCGTCGTTGACTTCAAACCAGTCCATGAGACCGTCGTTGTCGTCATCGTTGTCGGTAAGATCCCAAATGCCATCGTTGTCGTGGTCGTAACGGTAGCTTCCGGCAACGCCGTCGATCTCGTCAACATCGAGGATGTTGTCGTTGTCGTCGTCGTCGTCTTCAGCGTCGTCCATACCATCGTTGTCGTGGTCGCGTTGGCGGTCTTCGCCTGCGTCCATGACGCCGTTGTTGTTGACGTCTTCGAAGTCATTCCGGTTGTCAATGCCATCGTTGTCGATGTCCAAGTCAACAGCATCGGAGATGCCGTCGTTGTCGTGGTCGTAGATGTTGGTGTTGGGGTCGCCATCGTTCACTTCCTCGCGGTCGTCGATGCCGTCGCCATCAGCGTCATCATCCTCGTAGTCAGGCGTGCCATCGTTGTCGTGGTCAAACGGTGAATCATCGACATCGTTGGGGATACCATCGTTGTCGTTGTCGTTGTCCACGTCATTGGGGATGCCGTCGCCGTCGTTGTCGTTCTCGTCCTGGTTGTCGAGCTGCTGGCCTTGCTGCTGGTCGGACTGCTGGCCTTGTTGACCCTGCTGTCCGTTCTGCGTCTGACCTTGCTGCTGCTCGTTCTGACCGTTCTGGTTCTGACCGTTCTGATCTTGGCTGGTCTGGTCGCCTTGCTGGCCGCCTTGCTGGCCGCCTTGCTGCTGCTGACCTTGGCCGTTGTCTTGCTGCTGACCTTGCTGGCCCTGCTGACCTTGCTGGCCTTGCTGACCTTGCTGGCCCTGCTGACCTTGCTGGCCTTGCTGACCTTGCTGGCCTTGCTGACCTTGCTGGCCTT
>JBMSEL010000076.1:0-2643 GCA_049412325.1 Candidatus Poseidonia sp. | reverse complement strand
GGAGTTTGGTGGCGAGGGCTTTGCCGCCCATGTGCTGAAGGCACCACTCGTGGGGAATGTCTCGGGACTCGCAGGTTCCAGTGGTCAAATCGACCCACAGCACCCGCCCGGGGAAGCCGTCGAATCGCCACGGGTGGGTCATGCTCCTCGCTTGGGGTCGTGGCCATTATTGGTTTCGTTTGTAATTCGGCTTTGCAGTAGACCGAACTGGTATATATACAGTCAACGAACGGATGAAAAAGGGATTGACCGACATGAACGAGGGGACACTCGATGAATGGAAGGCGTGGTTCGCCGAGGAACGCTCGCCTGAGATGAAGGTGGTTCATTCATTCGATTCCTTTCCTGATAGCGACCAGCGCTTTTTTCGGCTGCGGTTTATATCCGAGGGGAAGCCCCCGAAGGACGCTCCGCTCTACAGTGGGAAACTCTGGAAGAACAAGGCCAGAACGAGGCCCGAACTCAAGAACGTCTGCATCATCAAGGGGCCTTGCCTACCACTGGTGCTGACCACCACTGCCTTTGGTTGGTTGGAAGATTTCTGCTTTCCACGCAAGCTTCCCGGAATCGCCGGTTCCAAACCACTGGCCGAGCCTTACCTTTGGCGATGTCGCGTTTGCGGCGAAGAGAAGCAGGCTGAGCAACCTTACGTTCATTGTGGCCGGTGGGTTCGGCAACTCGGCCGAGTCAATGAAGAGACAAAGAAGTGGTTTGGTGATTTTCTTGAACACACGGAATGGACCTTCGTGGAACCATGGGAATTGCGCGTGCCAAGCCACGGGTATTACGAGGATCAAGAGGCCTTGGAAACGGCGTGCAAGGCAGGAAAGGAACTCGAATCGTACCTCAATGGCTTGGAAGCCATGGTACCGGAACTGTACGAACTTTTCAGCAGAGAAACACCTCACCTTCGGGTGTCTGACCTCAAGCAGGAAAAGAAGATCAAGCAGGCTTTGAAGTCCACGATTAACCTCTCAAAGAAAGATGCACCGAAGAGGCTCAAGACCAAACCCTCGCCAAGCACCATAGAATTGGGCAGTGTATTTGACGAGTTTCTCGATACCTCAATTTCAAAGATGCGTTCGGACATTTGGCAGGGTAAGCGGTCCGTTTCCTATTTCATTGAGCCTTTTGGCATCCAAGTACGCGGGACTCCCGACAATTTCCTCGGCCAGATTCCCATTGAGACCAAAACAGTGGGCATGCTGCCGATTAAGGAACGAACATCACCGTCGCCTCGATGGAAGAACTACTTGACACAACTTGCCATTTATTCCCGTGCTTGTGAATCAACTTGGATGTACTTGCTGCTGATTTCAAGAACCAACGGGGAATTCTCAATCGTCCCCTTCCAATCCAATAAGCGGATGCAGGAGATGGAAAAGGAGTGGAAGAACCTGAGCAAGCAAAAGAAATTCAAGAAACTCCTTGACGATTACAAGGCCATTCAAGACTCCCCCTCGTCAGCCAAGGAAGAAGAATAGAACGAAACCTGCGTGGTCGGGTAGAGCCCTGCTGCGACCACAACGGCCAGCACGACCGAGGCCTGGACCATCCATATGTTCTGGGCCGTGAACTCGTCAAGCATCAGCGACGTCGCCATGGCCGCCGCTTCAAGCGCTGCGGTGGCGAATTGCACCTTGCCCATGTCGATGCTCGGCGATTTGAGCCACAGCCACGAACCCACGACGTTGGTCCCGATGAGCGCCGCCCCGATGGTGCGCAGCCACGCGGTGTTGACCGCTTCGGCCTCCAGCAGGTCGCAAAACACGTCAGGGACCAGCAGGAGCATGAAGCCGTAGCCAAGGGAAGCCCAGAGGTTCACCTGCATGGCAAGCTTGCCGATTTGCATGTTGTCCATGGCTACCGGTTTTCACAGACCGGTTATGGGTTTGGCGGCCCTGTTGACCTCAGAGGTCGGCTTTTCGCTGCCAACCGGCCTCGGTGCGCTCGTAGACGATGGGCACGCCCGTGGGGACTTCCAGGCCGAGCACCTCTTCCTTCGAGAGTCCGTCCAGATGCATGATGATGCTGCGAAGCGAATTGCCGTGGGCGGCGACGAAGACGTTCTTGCCCCCGTCAATGGCGGGAATGAGCGTGGACTCGAGGTAGGGAATCGTGCGGGCCGCCGTCAGCTCGAGGGATTCGCCGTTCGGTGGTGGCACGTCGTAGGAGCGCCGCCAGATGTGGACTTGGTCGGCGCCGTATTGGTCCCGTGTCGCCTGCTTGTTGAGGCCCTGAAGGTCGCCGTACATGCGCTCGTTGAGCTGCCAGGCGACGTGAACGGGGAGCACGCCGTCTTGGCCGGCCTCACCACGGATTTGGGCCCATTCTCGCATGCGGGTTTCGTTCTCCGACATCCCGTCCTCCACTTCGGTGGGGTACTGGAAGACCGGCGTTTTGCCGCCGTCGTGTTCGGACAGGGCGATCATCGCCGTCATTTGCGCTCGGATGAGGGTGGAGACGTGGACTTCGTCAATGGGGAGGTGGGCGATGGCACGACCGCCGTCTCGGGCTTCGTCAATGCCTTTGGGGGTCAGGGGAACGTCGACCCAGCCGGTGAACAGTCCCGCAGCGTTCCACATCGATTGGCCGTGGCGCATCAGGATGAGCAGGGACATGCAGGTGCCTCAAACCGTCCAC
>JBMSEL010000075.1:0-2651 GCA_049412325.1 Candidatus Poseidonia sp. | reverse complement strand
GGTGTCTGTAGGGTTGGAACTGGTCCATGCAGGTCCACCATCGCCCAACTGTCCGGAATTGTCCCACCCCCAGCACTTCAGGTCGCCGTTGTCAAGGATGGCGCAGGTGTGGGGTCCGTCAATAGACACCTTGTTGTTCGCATAAGCAAAGGCAGAGCCAGACCCTCCCGTTTGGAGAACGTCGGTGGTGTCGTCAAGCGTTTCTTCGTCGCCCGACCACGTGTTCATGAGGTCAAGATATCCCACTTGGGTCATCAGCACCATCAGAATGGAAAGGATGAGGGGAGTTCGTACTTCGGCAAAGCGTCCGCTGGACATAATTCGTTATGCGAAGCGACGGTAGATAGAATCTGAGTCTATCATGATAGGGTGTTTCGAGACTCGCCATTCAATGGTCGTTCGCAAAGGCATGGATGATGGCAGATTCAGCGGACTGAAGATGCTCGCTGACGGTGGCCTGTTTGATGTCCAAGGCTTCTGCGATGGCTCGTTGGGTGCAACGCCGAGGACGGTCGTAATACCCCATCTTGATCGCCTCGTCCAGCACCATTCGCTGCTTCTCGGGAAGCAAGTCAATGAAACTGGGGTTATGGGCCGTCTGGGCGCCGAGTTTCATCCTGTAACGGCCCTCGAGCAGGTTTGAAAGGGCTTTTCTAGCGGAGCGCAGAGCCTGGGCCGTGCCACGAATGGTCACCACGAAACCATCCTTCGAAAGGTAAGTGGGGGAAACCCACCACACATGTTCGAGCGCACCAAACACCCGGGGCAACGGACCGGTGGCCATGGCTTCAACGAGGGCGGCCGTGGGACTTTTCTCAATGATGCGAAGGACCTCCAGCGAGTCGTAGTTCCCCTCAAGGGCCGATTCGTCGGAGTATTCTAGCCGGACCAAGCAGCGCATGTTGCCGTTTTCTGTGTTGATGTGTGACAGGAATTCGGCGTTGGAAAAGGACTCCATCAGAGCGTAGCCGGGGAGGTGGCCGCCCGCTTCGGACGTGATGATGATCTGCATGTAGCGTAATTCAGCGACGCCCATTGCCTATCATGAACGGGTTGTTGTGTATAAAGCGTGTGTTCAGTTGACCATCTGAATCTTTATTCAGCCTTGCATGCATTCGCTCAGCACTCGACCTTGCTCAATGCGCCAGACGGCCCGCAACCTTGGGCAAGGCCTCAACTATCGCCGGCCTCAAACATGCTCAACACACGGTTGAGTTCTCGCAAGGAATCTTCCAGTCCCTCGCGTTCTGTGCGGCCCAATTCGGGGTCCTTGAGCTTGTCCGTGATGGCCTCGATTTCCCACTTGGCCTCGGCACGCTCTCGTTCGAGCGCCTTGTCTTCCTTGATCATCTGCAAGCGAGCACGGCGCACGTTGGTGGCCTTGCGCTGCTTGTTGTAGGATTCCTTGTGTGTGGCGCCGATTTCCACAGCGGTCGGGAATGGAATGCCAATGCCTTCCTGCTCAAATCGCTCGGCGATGTTCTTGAACAGCCAGTCTTTGGCAACGAACTCGTCCGAGTAGTCCTCAACCCATGCGTACATTCGGAAAATCTTGGCGTACTCACCCAGTTCGTTGAGCAGCACACGAGGCTCGGGTGATTCGATGATGTAGGGGCACTCGCGAAGCAACTGGAGCGTGGTGTACTTGACGTGAGAGATGTCTTCGTCGTATTCCACACCGATGTCGAGCACAAGCGAGATGCGACGGCCCTGACCGTCGCCACCGCCGCGAGCGTGGTTGATGACGGTCGAGTTCACGAGGTTGTTGTTAGGAATCACCACCAGGTTCTCACCGATGGTCAGCACCTTGGTGGAAAGGATACCGACGGAGACGACGGACCCGAGGTGGCCTTCCACTTCGATGCGATCGCCGACCTCAAAGGGTTGGTCAAGGGCGAGCATGAACGAGTTGACGATGTTGCCGAGCGTCTGCTGCATGGCCAAACCAATGATCAGTGAGAAGACGGCCAACGAGGCGAGCAGTCCAAACAGTTCGAAGCCGAGCTCGTCCAGTGCAAGGTAAAGGCCGCCGAACCAAACGCTGGCTCGCAGGAGGAAGATGACCAGGGAATTGCTTCCCGAAACGGTGACCGAGGACGGGTTGGAGAAACGCTCGATGATCACGGGAATCATGACCTTGATGGCGACGCTGGCCAACGACGTCGTCAGCAGAATGTAGGACGCACTGAACAACGGGTCCAGGGCCACATTGAGGTCTTCCTCATCGCCTCGAATCCAAAGCAGGGTCAGTTGAACACCGACGAGGAGAATGAAGGCGTAGAAGCGTTGAGTGACCGGGCGGTACAAGGCATCGTCCCACTTGAACGAAGTCGCTTTGACGAAATCAAGGATGACCTTCTTCATCAGGAAACGAACGATGACCAACGACAGCGCTGTAAGACCGAAACCAAGCGCATACTGCGCCCATGTGTCCAGCCCGTTGGCTTGGTCGATGAGGTCGTCAATGACGGTCAAAAGGCATCCTTCCGGCGCTCCCGTCCATTCTCCCCCTCATAAGCGGTTCGCCGATATTCGCGAACAGCAGTGCTGCAAACCTTTGCCTCACCTGTTGATGGTTCATGAAAAAAAATGAGGGGAAAACATTCCTTCAAAAGGCGGAAGCGCGGGCTTGAGACCATGAGCCGTCGCTA
>JBMSEL010000043.1:0-13001 GCA_049412325.1 Candidatus Poseidonia sp. | reverse complement strand
GCCCACCACGTGATGGTATCAAGGGCGTCAACGAGGTTGCTGGTACCGCTCTGCTCTTCACCGTAATCCTTGCCCGTGGTGTCCATCCAGTCGATCATCTCGTCGAGCGTATCACAGGTTTGGTGGTAACACCAATACCCATCAACCAACCCACCGAATCCCATCGTGACGGTGCCGAGGTTGTCTTGGAACGTGGCGTGGTCTGAGCGGGCCGTGGTGTCTTCATAGACGATGATTTCAGGTCGGTCTTTGGCCATCCAGTCGTCCACTTTCCACGTGTCTGCCGGCAGGTCCGTGCCGATGAGCGGGGACATTTGTTCTTCCACGCCAATGGCGTCGGAACCAATCCAAAGCGCCAGACCAACCATCCCAGGCTGATTCATGACGTCATGGTCCAAACTCGGCCCGATGTACACTCGCATGGGCCAGACTTCCTCGTCCTTCGGATAGCCGTCGGGGTCCACTTCAGGTTGAGGGTCGCATCCTCCGTCCGGGCCGTGATTTCCACCACAAGGTGCTCCTCCGCCACCAGGCCAGTTTACACCGGCCATGTCCAAGTTGACGTAATTGGTGACTTCGACTTGCGGGTTCTCGTTTTTCACCCACTCATCGGTCCAGAAATCACTGCCCCGCTTTCCACCTTCCTCGCCCGACCACAGACAGAACACCATCGTGTTCCTTGTTTGGTAGTTGGCCATGGCTTCCGCCACGGTGAGCACCATACTGGTACCGGCGGTGTTGTCGTAAGCGCCAACTCGCGTACCATAGGTGCGTCCGAAGACGTGCGGGTCGAGCACTGCACCATTGACCGGCGGTGCGATGTCAAAGTGAGCACCAAACACCATCCACTTGTCGGGATCGACTTCGCCGTATCGGTAGCCGCAGATGTTGTACGCCTCGGGGTTCTGTGAACCCGTCATCACGGAATCGTATGTAAAGCGCTGCACAATGACCTCAAGGCCAAAATTCTCGAAGGTCTGACGAAGATGAAGCGCAGCATCTTCGTAAGCAAGGTTGCCTTGACCAGCCCAACGGTCTAGGTAGCCAAGGGCTCCATCAGCAGCATCGGTCAGATCGGTCGATGTATCGGTGAGCGACGACAGGAAATTGAAGGTTGTACGGCCGTTCACGACGCCGGTGGAATGTCGACCACCATCCGCTTCTGGGTAGGCGGGCGCCATAGGGCGCTCAATCGGTACTCGCATGGCGTACACTGGTCCACCACTCGAATTCGAAGGCATGACCGTATCGAGACTTCCGTTCACACCTGCCACACGCTGAATGCCGGGATTATCGGTTCGGTCGTATCCTTCGCGTTGGTACCATGTTCGCCAGGATTCCTCCAACGAGCGCACCGGCCAGTTATCTCGACCGTAATCGCCGAAGAGAACGAGCGCTGTATCGGTTCGTGGCGGTGCAAGCACCGTGAGCAGGACCGACTCACCGGCTTTGAGGTCAACCACCGTGGAGTTTTGCACAAATCCACTATCAGGATTCAGCATGAGGTAGGGCACGTACGCAGACACATCTGCATCGGCTGAGATGGTGACGCCTTGGAACACCCCACCGATCAGCGTTGCGGGGGTGACGACAACGTCCTCAAGTGAATCGAAACCTTCGCCATCTCCCTCGCCAAAACACCCAGAGAGCGGCGTGAGCAGCATGAGGGCGACGAGAAAGAGGGCTTGACCAAACCGTTGTCCCATTGTCTGGCCGTAGCGGTTCACCTTCTCAAGGTCTACCCTTCGCTGAACCGATTCTTTGATGAGGTAACAGGTCCAATGAATCAATGAGAACATGCGTGGTAAACGACGACAACGGCAGCGACGAACAGGACGAAACCATCCCTTGTTTAGTCAACATCTGATTGAGACGGTGAACGATGCGAAATGCCCCTTGATCGAAGGCTGAATCACTCGGCTTCTAGGTAAGTTTTCTCCGTTTGTGCTTCTGCCTCCATTCGTTCTTGGCGAATGGACATGGTGAGTGCCAACATACCGATGAGGGAAACGACCCCGAGGACGATGACCATGGATTGGTCGGTGTTCGAGCTGGCGGTTCCGGTAGCGCTTCCGGCTTGGCCTTCGTCGCTCTCACAACCGATTCCAAAACAATCACCGGGACTCGGACCATCCTCTTCATGAACGTCTTTGTGGACCATGATGGAGTGATTCCAGATGGTTTCTGTACCGTTGTGCATTCGATGAACCCAGAACTGATATGTTCCGATCGTGGTGTTGAGGTCGAAAGCATACTTTGAGGAAACGGCACACGTTTCGTTGACCAGCGAACCGTTCTCATCGAGCTCACATGTATTGGTCAGGGTAGGAGATTCAAAGTCGTTGGAAGCGTTGAACACACCATCCATATCAACATCAACTCGGACCACCATGCTGGTGTTGTCCGTACTGTCCTCCATTCGGAACCAAGCGATGTTGCCTTGGACGAAGGCGGGGTCGGTGATGTTTCCTGCTACCACGCCTTCATCGGTCAGAATGACCGTGAGGGTTTGTTGAGTGTGAGCGAGTGAGGCGGGGGCAAGGATGGAGGCCAACACGAGCAGGCCAGCGAGAAGCACAGGTCGCCCCTTTCCCATGGCGGGGGGTAATCACCAAATCATAAAGACCAAACGGACGAGTGGGTTGAGCAGTTCATGGGCGGTAAAGAGGTTCTTCTCGGTATCTTTACGATTCTTTTTCTAACTTCTGCAACCTTGCTGATTTTCGGAGACGATGTCGAGACCAATGTCATTGAAAATCCTGTACTTCGAAACGACGATCCACTGATTCAAGGCGAGGGTCACGATCACAAGAACGCCAGCCAGCACGCCCTTGGCAGTGACAACATGGAACTGCTTGATTTCAATCCCTTGACCACGCCAGGGAACGCCGAGGTCCAAGTGGCGACCACGCCCGACGGTGAAACCTATGCCTATCTTGCTGGGTGGAACGACATGCATATTGTCGACGTGACCGACCCAAACAACACCACGGTGATGGGCGTGTACAACGACCCGAACACGCAAGTGCTTGATGTCAAGTACCTCGAATACAATGGCCGTGAATACATCATTCAACAGAACCAACTCGTTGACCCAGGCAATTCCGACCCGAACATTGGCGAGTGGAGCGACCCCGCTCAAGTCTCGGTCACGCTCATCGATGTCACGGACAAAACCAATCCGACCTGGGTTGATTCGTGGTACGACGTCGATCACCCCACTGGCCCACACAACCTCTACACGCACATGATCGATGGCGAGTGGTACATGTTCGTGGCCAACCCCGACTACGATAATTGCAACGATGCCATTGGCGAAGCATGTGGGGGCGTCACCATCGCTCACCTCAACCTCGTTGGTTCAGCTGCTCGCAACCTCCCCAATGTTCCAGCATCTGGTCTCGGCCATACCATCGTGAAGGTTGGTGAATATGAGGTGTCCTGGGAAACCACGATGGGTGGCTGGATTTACATTCACGACATGACCGTTCAAACATGGCCTGGAGAAGACCCCAACGACCCACGCTTCGGCCGAACCTTCGTTTACGGAAGTTATTGGGAAGCCGGTCTTCGAATCGGCGATGTGACCGATGTCCCCCATCCTGTCAACTCCCCTGAGGCGTACACCGTTCACGCATCCACTTGCCGTGCCGGATTCGGTAATCCGTTGATGTGCCGATGGCGTGCCCCAGAGGTTGGCTTGTGGATGGATTTCCTTGATTTGGACGACGATGGTCAGCCCGACAGCGGGCCAACCGGCAACGAAAACGGCGGCCGCGTATCCTACATCCACTACGCCGAACCTTTCCCCACCATGGTGGATTTGTCCCATGTCGG
This sequence comes from Candidatus Poseidonia sp., assembly GCA_049412325.1. Lineage (GTDB taxonomy): Archaea > Thermoplasmatota > Poseidoniia > Poseidoniales > Poseidoniaceae > Poseidonia. Next base: position 9,164 of record JBMSEL010000043.1, on the reverse strand, counting down.
TTATTCTGACGAACCCGTGCACTTGGTGACGGCAGCGGTTGAAACCTTGAGCACAAGCGTTGGTGTCGGCGTGTTGTACCTCATCGATACCACGGATTACACGATGGAAGACGGCCAGTTCAAATTCAAACCCAAACTGATTCGTGATTGGGAAATCCCGTATGCCGAGGACCATTGTTACGGGGCGGATTGTGAGGCTCATCCAAATGAAGACGAATGGCTGCTGTTTTCACCGCACAACCTCGATAGTGCCTACTTTGAAACTGACGAGACCACTGACCAAAGCCATGGCGGTGGCTGGGACGGGCGCCTGTACATTTCCCATTATCACGCAGGTTTGTGGGTGGTGGACATTGAAACACTGGTCGCCCCCACCAACCCCGATGATCGCATTGCGGTGCACGAAGAAGCGACGGTGGCGTACTACCTTCCTCACGGCGAGGATGGCACACCGCTCGACTCCAGTTTCTACGACTTTGGATGGGTTCCGTTCTTGTGGGCGGTTGAACACCACGACGGAATCACATATGCTTCGTGTATCTCAACTGGCCTTTACCTGGTCCAACTCGACATCGACCTTCCCTATCGTTTGTGAGGCCTTTCCATGTCCCGCCTCACTCCCCTGTTGATGTGTTCTCTCCTTGTGTTGGCGGGCTGCACTGTACCGGGAGAGAGCGACAACTGGACACCTCACGGCGAGTCGTTGGAGAACGTGAAAGTCCAAGACTTCACACTCACATCAAGCGAAGGAACGTCATGGACTTTTTCTGAAGAAGCGACCAACACCACGCTCGCCATTGCCTTCCTGTTCACGAACTGCCTCGACGTCTGCCCTATTGTCACGCACAACATGAAGTGGGTGAAATCGCAATTAACGGATGACGAGTTGAACAAAACGACCTTCCTCACCATCACCGTCGACCCGTGGCGGGACAACGTGACAACCTTGCACGAATGGAAGACGGGCACCAATTCCGAATGGATTCACCTCACATCATCAAGCAATGATTCCGACAGCCCCTCCATGAAGGCCCTTCAGAACGTGTGGATGAATTTCGGCGTTGGCCTTACCATTGAGGAATACGAAGCCAACAACGACGGCAACGGGTCAAACTCTTCCGCTCGACACCATCCTGATGATTACACTGTCAATCACGAAACAGGCACCATTCTGGTCGATCGATTTGGACATCAGCGCGTTTGGTGGGGCGATAACGATTGGGTGCTCGATCTGTTTTTGGAAGACCTTCGTTATCTTCACACCCTCTGAGGAAGTCCCTTTCTGGAGTCAAAGCTCGTTCGGAACCGGCGTTTGATCCATGTGAAGGAAGGCGTAAACGGCCCACCACGTGACGATGTCCCACGAGTGGACAAGATTGGCCACGCCCGTCGCCTCATCGGTGTCCATGTACTCAATCATGGTGGGAAGTTGGTCGCAATTGCGGTGATAACAGGGGTAACCATCCACCACACCGTTCCAACCCAGGGTGGCGACACCGATGTCCTGGAAGGGCTGATGGTCGCTTCGAGCCGTTGGAGATTCGTAAATAGCGACGACGTCTTCGTATTGGTTTTCCCACAACGGACTTTCGCCTCCGGCCAACCATTCGGCACGCCCTCGTTCCATTTGGTAGGCCAAATCAAACGCATCTGCGCCGATCCACTCAGCGAGATGGAACATGCCAGCCTGGTCGATAACATCACCTGAACCATCCGGGCCGAGGTAGACGGAAAGGGCATAATCACCGGGGTAATTGATACCGGCCATGTCGAGGTTGAGGTAGTTGCTGATGGTCACACCAGCGGGGAGGTCGTTGGCAAATGAACGGGAGCCCCACAACCCTTCTTCCTCTGACGACCACAAACAGAACACCATGGTCCGGCGGGCATCAAATTCAGCCAACACGCTTGCGGTGGTGAGCACCATGCTCGAACCCGCAGCGTTGTCGTAAGCACCATGGCGGGTGCCGTAGCCTGGAATGTCAGGCCCGGGTGTGAAAAGGACCGGGGGCGCAATGTCGAAATGTGCCCCGAACACCAACCACTCGTCGGGATAGACGGTTCCTTCTTTGTAGCCGCAGATGTTCACGGCCCACGCCGTATTGGATTGGAAACGTTGAACCCTTACGTCCAAACCGTACCCGTGCATAACGCCCTCAAAGTAGGCGATGGCGTGTTCGTAGGATGGATTTGCGTTGCCGATCCAACGGTCGAGGTAACCCACCGCTCCATCGGGGCCACAATTTCCATCATTTGGGGTGCACGGGGAATCGTCGGTGATGAATTCCACCCATTCAAAGACGTCTCGCCCGTTGACCCAACCGTCGCTGGCACCGACACCATCGGCTTCAGTTAAATCGGCACGGGCGGGCCTCACGGTCTCCATGACGATGGGCACAGCATCGCCACCGGTGATGTTTCCTGGCACCAACCAAGGCCATTCCCCCCCTGCATCTTCGTTGGGGACGGCCTGGACGGCAGAGCCATTGGCGGGGTTCGCCAACCATGATACCCACGATTCATCGGCAGCCCGAATGGGCCAATTGGTTCGGCCGATGTCACCGATAAAGAAGACGATATCGTCGTTTCGAGGGGGGAAGAGGATGTTGATACTCAGACTCTCACCGGAGGTCATATCGAGGACGGTACCGTTCTGTGCACGCATGGACCCAGGGTCCTGAATGAAGTAAGGAATGTACACCGCCAAGTCTTCTTCGGCGGCCACCGTAATCTGTTGCCAAACGCCGCCTTGGAGCGGACCGCTGCCTTCCACCGTCAGGGCGTTGGCATCGATGACCTTCTCATCAACCTCCCCAAAGCACCCAGCCAAGGGCGCCAAGAACATGATGAGCATCAAGGTAATCGCCTTCACCTGTCGTTGTGCCATGGCCCTGCGACCCCCCATCCCTTGTTCAAATCAACGGTTTCTGTGGTGGTTCTGAATCAAGATTTTTGATTCAAAAACATGATGAAATCGGGTTAACAAACGGGGTACTGCGAGCCCATGTTTCCGTGTTGCGGAAAACGGCTACCGAAAAAGGGCGAAGAGGTTAAAGGACGCCCTCTCGCCGAGTTCATCATGGCCACCGTGCGGCTGGACCAAAAAAGGCGGGCCTTGGTCCGCAGCATACCTTCGTCGTACACGAAGGCGCTCGCACGGTACTTTGGTACGGGGCCGACCGATGTCGAACTCGCACGAAAGCAGCAGCAAGCCTACATTGACGCTCTTGAGGCCAACGGCGTGGCCGTTCACCGCCTCGATGCCGACGAAAACCATCCCGATTGCATGTTTGTTGAAGACCAAGCCGTGGTGGTTGACGGACATATGCTGCTTCCGACACCCGGGCACCCTTCACGTGTGGCAGAACAGCCTCCAATTGCAGATTTTTTGATGGAGGCCTTGGAAGGCGTCCAAACTTGCACCATGGGCGGTGAGGCACGAATGGATGGCGGGGACATCATTCGTCTGGGCGACCTTTTCTTTGTTGGGCGTTCTTCGAGGACCAACGACTTGGGAATTGCCAGTTTAGCAAGTCTTCTCGACTTCTTTGGCCATGAGCTCCGTGTGATCGACATCCCGGAGGGAGCCCTCCATCTCACGAGTATTTCTTCGACGCCAACGGACAACATCATTTTGGCACCGGAAGGCTTCCTCAAACCCGAAGATTTCGGTCCACTTCCAGAGGGTTGCGAAATCATGTGGATGCCCAACGAGGAAGTGTACGGTTGCAACACCATCGGCTTGCCCAACGGGAAGGTCTTGATGGCCCAAGGTTATCCATCGGTCAAAGCAGCGCTCGAATCCCGAGGGTTAGAAACCGTTGAGCTTGACATGAGTGAGATTCGTGCCGCTGACGGCTCTCTTACATGCTGTTCCATCTTCTATTGACCGAACAGACGCTCATGCCCCCATCGGGCTGACCACGTCAATCCATCGTCCGAGGGCAGCCACCAACGCATCGCCGGCTTGCCCTTTCCAGATGCTTTCTTCGAAGGCGCCTGTCATTGCATCGTCAGCGATGGTGAGGCTGTGTTGTTCGGGGTAGAGTTGCAACGTTTTGGTGTGGTCCATGTAGAGGCCAATCTCCAATGCAACCCACATCTCTTCGTGCTGCGCGTAGTTTTGAAACATGGGCGAAGAAAGGAACGAGATAAAATCATCCAGCGAGAGAAAGGAACACAACATGGTCAGGTTTTGCTCGAGTGCTAAACTCTCCGGAGTCAACGACGGCTTGGGCCCGATTTCACTTTTTTTGACCAAGGTGATGAGCGGCACACCATCCTCCATGAACGGCTATTCAGGCAGCATCCCTTGAAGGTTAACCTTATTGAGAACGAGACTCATTTTAATAAACCCCCGGCCGCTGGCAATCAGCATGAAAAACTACGGCGACGAATCGAAATGCCCAGTCATGCACGGCGGCGGAATGACCCACTCAACCTCGGACATGCGTTCCAACCAGGATTGGTGGCCCAAGAACCTCAACTTGAACATCCTTCACCAGCATGACACCAAGTCCAACCCCATGGACCCTGATTTCGATTACGCGAAGGCGTTCGAAGGGCTCGACTACGAGGGCCTCAAGAAAGATCTTCACGCGTTGATGACGGACAGCCAAGACTGGTGGCCCGCTGACTACGGTCATTACGGCCCCTTCTTCATTCGCATGACTTGGCACGCTGCTGGCACCTACCGAACCGGCGATGGCCGTGGCGGTGGCGGCACCGGAGCCCAGCGTTTCGCTCCCCTCAACAGCTGGCCCGACAACGGCAACCTCGACAAGGCCCGTCGCCTGCTCTGGCCGATCAAGCAGAAGTACGGAAACGCCATCAGTTGGGCGGACCTCCTAATTCTCACCGGTCAAATCGCCATTGAGTCCATGGGCGGCCCCGTCCTTGGCTTCGGCGGTGGGCGACCAGACATTTGGCACCCCGAAGACGACATCTACTGGGGCAGTGAAGACGAATGGCTGGGCGATGACCGCTACGGCGACACCCGTCAAGACCTCGAGAATCCCCTCGCCGCCGTGCAGATGGGGCTCATCTACGTGAACCCGCAAGGGCCCAACGCCAACCCCGACCCGCTTCTCAGCGCTCAAGATATCCGTGAAACGTTCAGCCGAATGGCCATGAACGACGAAGAAACGGTGGCGTTGACCGCTGGCGGACACACCTTCGGAAAGGCACACGGTGCTGGCCCAGAAGACCACAAGGGCCCCGAGCCCGAGGGCGCCCCGCTTGAAGAGCAAGGCCTCGGCTGGACCAGCGACTACGGTTCCGGTGTTGGCCGAGACACCATCACCAGCGGGATTGAGGGCGCCTGGACGGCCAACCCGACCCAATGGGACAACGGTTACTTTGACATGCTGTTCAAGTACGACGAGACTTGGACGCTGACGAAGAGCCCTGCCGGCGCTCACCAGTGGACACCTTCCAACCAAGAGGAGGCTGACATGGCACCCGACGCAGAAGATGCATCCATCAAGGTCCCGACCATGATGACGACGGCGGACATGGCCATGATTCGAGACCCTGAGTACCGGAAGATCTCCAAGCATTTCCACGAGAACCCAGACGCCTTTGCCGATGCTTTCCAGCGTGCTTGGTTCAAACTCCTTCACCGAGACATGGGCCCCAAGTCCCGCTACCTCGGCCCCGATGTTCCTGATGAGGACTTCATCTGGCAGGACCCCGTTCCCGCTGGTAGCACCTCCTACGACGTCAGCGCTCTGAAGGACGCCATCAAATCCAGCGGCCTCTCCATCGCTGAGTTGGTTGAAACGGCTTGGGCCAGCGCTTCCACGTTCCGTGGCTCGGACAACCGCGGTGGGGCCAACGGCGCTCGTATCCGTCTCGCACCTCAGAAGGACTGGGAAGGCAACAAGCCCGCCCAACTTTCCAAGGTTCTTGGCGTGCTTGAACCACTCGCAGCATCCCACGGCGCAAGCGTGGCGGACACCATCGTGCTCGCCGGTTGTGCCGGTATCGAGATGGCCAGCGGCGTTGACGTTCCGTTCTCACCCGGTCGCGGCGACGCTACCCAAGAGCACACGGACGCGGCCTCCTTCGCCTACCTCGAACCCGTTTCTTGCGGCTTCCGAAACTACCTGAAGAAGAACTACGCTGTCATGCCAGAAGAAATGATGTTGGACAAGGCCCAACTTCTCGGCCTCTCCGCTCCTGAGATGACCGTGCTTGTCGGTGGTCTTCGCGCCCTCGGTGTGAGTTCGGACGAGCGTGGCCTGTGGAGCGATGGCTCGACCCTCGACAACTCGTTCTTTACCACCTTGCTCGACATGAACGTCGCATGGACGCCCACCGGCAGCAACTCCTACCAGGCCAAGGACCGCGCCACTGGCGCCGATGTTCGAACAGCGACCCGCTACGACTTGGTGTTCGGCAGCAACTCGGTGTTGCGAGCCATCGCTGAAGTGTACGCACAGAACGACAACCAAGACAAGTTCGTGGCTGACTTCATCGCAGCTTGGAACAAGGTCATGAACGCTGATCGATTCTGAGGCTGAACGATGACGGTTCATTCCGACGGGCCCGATAGCGTCGCTCCAAAGCGAAGGATGACGCGACAAAAGCGCGCCATCGTTGAGAACGTGCTCAACCGCTGCGACCACCCGACTGCACAGGACATCCATCGAGATTTGGACGACCTAGGCATCGGTTTGGCCACCGTGTACCGTAATCTCGCCCTGCTGGCGGAAGAAGGCATCATCACCACGGTCGAGCATGAAGGCGAGGTTCGCTACGATTGCAACAACGAACCTCATGGCCATGCTTCTTGCACAACGTGCGGCATCTTGTGGGACATCCCTCTCCCTCCGAGGAAAGAACATGGGAGCGTGTCTGGGCCGTTGGCGGCCATAGCCGTGGTTGAGTTTTCGTTGCGCGGCACGTGCCATGATTGTCAGTGATCACCACGGCAAGACCTGTCCCGTGTAATCAACAAATCGCCCGGTGTGGTCCAAGGTTTGCTCCTCGATGCGGGCCATGATGCCGCTGACACTCTCTTCAGCCTGAATCGGAGCGTTGGGTCCACCCATGTCGGTTTCAACCCACCCCGGATGAATGAGCAGCACTGACACACCAAGGTCTCGAAGCTCGTTCTTCATGGCTACAGTGAACATGTTGAGGGCGGTCTTTGATGCGCGGTAGGCGTAGGACCTTCCACTCATACAATCAGCGATGGACCCCATCAAACTCGTGATCATGACCACAGTTCCCCCTCCATCGGCCAGACGTGGCAAGGCGGCTTGAGTGACACGAACGGGTGCGATAGCGTTCACTTCCAACACTTCGGTGGCCACATCAAAATCGATGGCTTCAACGGACGCCCATCGCCCATCAGCGATACCGGCGTTGTTGATCAGCACGTCGACCGGCTCACCAATGGTCTCCATCATCGCAGCGATGGCTCGCCCGTCGCGGACGTCCAATTGGTGCAGATGCAACCCCTCGTGGTCGTGTGTTGAGAGAAGGCCAGGACTGGTTCGATGCGTAGCATGAACGGTAAATCCTCGGTGAAGGAGTTGACGAACCATTTCGAAACCGAGACCTCGATTGGCTCCGGTGACCACAGCGACGGGCATGGAGGTTCCTTGGGGGGGCGGTTCATGGAGTTGGTTGCTCAGAACACGTACTCTTTCTCGACCGGGACTTCTTCATCCTCGCTCTTCATCGTTCGCCATTGGATGAAGGCACTGAGCGTCATACCGACCAATCCGAGGTAAGCATCCGGCGCAGAAACACCATCCAAGCGAGTTACGTCCCACCCCACGGCCACGTAGACGGCCAACATCATTCCGAGCGTACCCACAAGACCCGCCATGAGTGCGGGAACCAACCTGCGAAAGGACATGCTCAGGAAGAAAGCGATGAGCGTGAGGACACCTGAAAGAAAAGCATCACCTTCGAAATCAACGTCGAATTGTGTGCCTGCTTTGATGAGGTTGGTGATGAAGATGAACACCAGCGCAGCCGCGAGCACACGCATGGAGGCCTGAGCCACACTGACAGAAATCACGCCGATGACAAGGGCAGCGAGGAAACGAAATTGGGTTTCACTGATTGGCGGGCTATCCCCAATGAATTGGTAGAGTTGACCCACGAGGCCGAACCCGACCACGAAGCCCACAATTCCGACCGTCATCGGAATACGCTTGCTTCCTTCGATGAACAGCAACAGTGAGATGACGAACAACGGAGCGGCATAGAGGAGGCCACCTGCAACGATTTGATCGATGACGGAGGACCCGATTTCCGTCGCCTCGTTTTCCATGTGCTCACCGTCGAGTGGTTGACCGAATCTCAGGCCAGGCCGATGAGGGAGAGCCCGCCCAAGAGGAGCAGGATGGGTGGCGCAAGCATCTCAAAACCAGACCGTGACTTGCCCACATTGGACAGTTCTGAACCGCGCATCAACGTGCACTTCATGCCGGGGGCGTCTTCATTGCCCCAGACTTCGATGGTGCTGTTGCCCAACGTACCGTCCAAACCCTCGGCTTGCAACTCAGCAGCAGGCCGCGGTTTGGTTGCACCGAGCAGATAAACAGGGTCACCAAGGCGCAGACCGTAAATGGTCCAACGGTGGCCCGTCACTCGGGTCCCTCTGAAGAGGCTCGCAGACGCTTGAGCCATCAGCTGCTTACCCAACGATTCGGCAAAAGCCCCACTCCACTGCATGAGCATTTGCCCGTATTCGGTACGCTTGAAACTTGTCAGGTTAACTTTGATGCCGCCTGTTCCGTCGTGAAGCATAAACGGCACGCCGCCACTATCGGAGCGGATGGTGACCCAACTTCTCTCGGTCGTTGTGTTGCCTTCACTGTCGGTCACCTCTCGCTCTTGTTCTTGCTCGTATGTCCAATAAAAACCGACCATATGGTGCATGACCATGCGTTCGTTGCCGTCCACGTAGACCGTCATTCCCCCCTCTCGACCGGGTCGTACTTGCCCGACGAGTTCGGGATGGCCCACCGGTGCAGAACGGACGAGGGAGGTGGGTGTGTCAAGCATTTGACGAAGCGCTTTGGCTCTGAAATAGTTCACGAGGAGGAGGATGAAGCCCAACCCAGCGATGATGAGGGCAGGCGTAGCGCCCAATTCAGCCTCCTCATCGCCGATCAGTACAGCGCCAACGACGAGCGTGAGGA
>JBMSEL010000013.1:0-48267 GCA_049412325.1 Candidatus Poseidonia sp. | reverse complement strand
GTTGACTTGGCTTGGGTGGTCATCTTCCCAGCCTTCTATCTGTATTGAGGTGAGACTATGGGAGAACATGAAACAACTGGAATCTTTGAATCGATCGTGGACAAGTTGCCTGGCAACTTTGACATCTACTTCTGGAACTTCGTCGTGCTGATGTTTTTCACGCTCTTCGAAGTGGCGGCCGTTTTCTTTGAGAAAATCCCCGGCACTGATATCCACATCACGCTCTCCGCTGTGTGGGCCATCCTCATCGGCGTGGGCGTCATCAAAGGCTACGGCATCGCTGCCTACTTCATGCACTTGAAGGGCGACCCGCGCATCTACACCCGAACGGCCCTGTTTCCGGTGCTGTTCGTCCTGTTGATGCTCTGGGGCATCGGTTTGTCCAACCCTGGCTCCGTGCAGGCACTGCCTGAGTGGTGCACACCCAACTGGGACTTCGCCATGGAACGCTGAGGGGACGTCATGCGCCCCACGAGCGTCCTCGCTGTTGTGCTCATCACCTTGGTGCTAACCAGCAGCGTAACGGCCTACAACGGGAAACAACTTGCTCGTGAACCCATTGACATCATGCCACTCACGGACCAAGACGGTGAACAATATTCACTGACTGCAGACGCCAACGGCGTGGTGGTGGTGTCGTTCATGTTCACCCGTTGCCCTGACGTGTGTCCCATCCTCACACAATCACTCATCGCCGTTGAAGCCTCGTTGACCGAAGAAGAGCGGGAAGACGTGACCTTCGTTTCCATCAGCGTCGACCCCCAGCACGACACCCCAGAGGTGCTCAAAGAATACAGCGAACGCATGGGGGCGTCGTGGCCCCACCTCACCGGGAGCATGGAGGAACTCGAGGACGTCTGGGCTACGTTCGCCGTTGTTGTCCAACAAAACGTGATCGACTTGCATGTGGCCCAATACCAGCCCGGAGAAACTTCAGTGACCGTCATTGACGCCAACAACACTTCCTCTCAACACATGTTTGCCTATTCGGGATGGACGGCCACGAGTTTGATGGCCGAAGAAGCGAACTGGACACTCAACACCTCCGTGAGCGAGTGGGGCCGAATGCTTCATGGCATCAACGGTGTCGATTCTCCCGAAGACTGGTCGTGGTATTGGGAACTCAATCTGTGGAACGCCACCAACGCCACATGGGAAGCCTCTGATGTCGGTATGGACGATTTGGACGCCACCGAGCATTCACACATCGCCTGGATGCCGTCCACGAGCAATCGCTCTGACCTCCCACAACCCAACGCAAGTCAAGCCTCCAGCGTGAGTGTGCTGTGGCCCAACGGAACCACAGCACAACAGGGAATTGACACGTTCAACGCCTATCACATCACCGAGGGTGCACTGACGGCTGCATCGATGAACCGCAGCATCGAAGATTCATCTTACGGCCACTACCTGACCAGCCTTGCGGACCATGATGCACCCGAGGATTACAGTTGGTGGTGGAACCTCTACGCTTGGAATGGGGGTGAAACGAGGTGGGAATCCTCCAACCTCGGTATGGACGACTTTGTCGAACCGCACCATCTTGCATGGGCACCGTCCTACGTCAACGCCTCCGCCATTCCCTCGCCAATATCTGAAGAAGACCTCAACGAATCGGTCTGCAACGGAAACGGCTGGGAGATGGGAAGCGGTGATTCGAAGCATTGCATGTGCGACGAGGGATACACGTGGGCGGAAGGCGACCAGTTGAGCTGCGTATCCGAAACCACGGAGGACTACAACGTGGGCCATTCAACCATCACTTACATTCTCGACGACGATCTTGAACCCACGGTCGCATGGACCGGCGACAACTGGCGGGTGGAGGATTTCACGGCCGATGTTCGCGAATTATTGGAAAGGGAACAACTCGGCGGTCACACGACCGAAGTGGTGCCGTTCCTTTCACTGAGCATGACGCTTGGAACACTCATCATGGCGGTCGTGACGATTCAGAAGGCACGCTCATCAACCAACGAAGGTTAGGGGCGAAAGAAGAAAAAGCGGGGCGCTACCCGCCAAACCAAGCAGTCGTCGCATAGCCTGGTATTGCGCCGGATTTGAAATCCGGTGTCCCCGTGACTCGGGAGTTCAAATCTCTCCGACTGCGCCACCTCCTCATCGTTCCCTTGAGCAGGGAAGACTTCTCAAACTCCACCCTCCCTCATCGGGGCATGCGCAGAGCCCTGCTCGCCATTTGCCTCATCGCCAGCATGGCCCTGGCCGGTTGCCTCGGACCCTCAACAGCCAACTGGGGAAGCGGTGCGGGAACCGTTGATGTTGACTTCTCCATGGAAACTACGACGGTCAAAACCACCCTCGCAGGTGATGCACGCACCATCAGCGGCCTCCAACCCGTGGGTTGCACGCCTGGCTCCGACGGCGGCACCCTTGCCGCCGGACAGGGTGAGCCCATCACCTTCACAGGATACTTGGCTTCCAGCCAGTTCTACGATTCACACGATACCGTGATGGGTGCGAAAGGCCTTGAGTTGGGCGTGACCACCGCCGTAGCCATCCAATCGATGTCCTTTGACCAAGCTGCGGCTGTGGTGGACGGAGATGGTGCGCGGATCGATGTCAAGCAATGGTCGCTTCCGCTTCAACCCGAAACCGGTGCGGGTAGCGTCGACCTCGACGAAGTGGATTCCGAATCCGACACCGACTGGTTCATCCTCGGCCTTATCCCCACGTCTGAACACATCCTTGACGGCATGACGGCCCTTGATGAGTGGCATCAACCCGTGGTCGTCCACGGCTACTTGGTCGCCGCAGAAAATTCAAGCAACAATCAGTATGGGTATCAAGCCACATGGCACAAAGCCGACAATGGATGTGCCATGACCGTTGGCACCAACAATCGAGAGGATGCCTTGGTGTTCGTCAGCAAAATCACGTTGGACGGCGCCACGGTGTCGGCCAACGGTGAAGCGGACGACGAATGGGTCCAGGGCGATGTGCCCTTCCTCGGTCGTGCCGGATTCATCATGTTCTTCTTGCTCGTTGGTCTTGGCGGTTCAGCGGGCTTGTTCATCGTGTCAAAGCAGATGATGATGAAAGCGGCTAAACAGTCCATGGCGACGCTGATCGGCGACGAAGGAATGAAGAAAGCTGCGAGCGTAAAAAAGGACGCAAAAGCAGCCAAGAAAGCCGGCATGGAATCACCAGAAGAGCGACAGCGACGCAACGAGCGTGAGCGAAAGGCGGCTGTAAAAGAAGAAGTAAAGCAACGCGGCCCTCCAAAGAAGGAAGAAAAGAAACAACAGAGCGGTGATGCTCTGGGCGGGTTTGACCTCGACAGCGTCCTTGCTTCCACTTCAACTGGTGCACCTGGACCCGGCGGCTCCGCACCCAGTGGTCGAAAAAGTTCCGTCGTGGTGACGGAGGCTGCCAGTGAGATGGATCGTATGAGCGTTCAAGAGACCTCGACTTCCTCGCTCCCTGCTTCCATTGGCCAACAACGCCGCAGCGTACCACCGAGCGCGTCCAATGTTGGTGAACCTGCAGCGGCCGCAGAACCCAAGAAAAAGCCGACTGTGCGCCGTCGAAAGGCTGTCAAGAAGACCAATTCAGTGGCTCCAGACGGGGCCGAACCGGTCGATGAGGCCCCCCCGCCTTCGTATGAAGAAGAGGAAGATTTCTCTGATTTCTCCTTCTAATTCAAGATGAATTGGAATTATGCGGAACGCATGATATTGGTGGCGTGTCCCAACACCTCCATCCTTAACGGTGTGGAACCGATGTTCTCACCATCGATGTTGATGGCGGTCGGTTGCTCTGTTTCAATGGACAGCGTCTTGAAACGATGGTAATCAACTCGGGGATGGTAGACGTGCCTGCCTTCGCTCTTGAGCATGCCAAAGGCCTTGAGCACGTCTCTACGGGTCATCTTCTTCAAAATCCCGATGTCCATCTGCCCGTCATCCATTGAAGCGCCGGGTGCGAGCGGAAGCAGCGAGCCCCCTGTTTGACTGTTCTGAACCAAGAACAGCGTGAAATCATCCGTGATCACACGGTCATCCAGTCGCAACGTGGCGGTCCGCCGTCGTGCCGCCAGAATAGCCAGCACGATGCCAACATCGTACCGAATCGGCCCCATCCATCGCATTTTCTCAGCCTGAATGGTCGAATCGACACCGAGCCCCCATGTCACCAGATTGTGGGAATACCGGACCATGGGCTCACCGGTTGAGCCAGGCAACCCCTCTGTCAGTTCAACTCGGGCCAGATCCAGCACTTGGCGGCGACCATTCAACAGGGCCTCCACGGCTTGCTCCGTTGATGCCAGACCGAGATCGTTCGCTTGAGAATTACCGGTTCCCGCTGGGATGATGGCGAATGTTTCCGTTCGGTTGTTGTCCAACAACATGCGCCCGGTGATGGCCTCAGAAAGCGAGCCGTCGCCGCCGACCACGGCCACCACCTCATCATCGCCCACCTCCAACGCCGAAGCCATCGTGACCAAATGCCCGTTGTATGCTGAATAGGAAGCTGAAATCTCCACGCCTGCTTGCTCGACCAAGTCAATGACCTGTGTTGCGATGGCGCGCCCGCGTTTCTTTCCTGCGAAGGGGTTGACCAACAAATGAACCTTGGCTGGCTTGGTTGTGGGCTTTCCGTCCAGTGTAAACACATCAGCGAAAACGGGACGGTGAACACCTTTCTTCCTCTTTGAGGAGGTATCGGGTGCGAATTCGATGGGGTCGCCCAGACCCTCTTCCACGGTGTTCGCCATAGCGAATCTACGCCGTAGCGGGCCTTTGAAGCCTTCTCAGCCAGATGGTTTGGCCGATTATTCGTTTCAAATAATTTTATATTCATGCCGCATAATCTCGGCCTTTCCATTCACCGTCATGCTGGGGATGATGCAAGCAGTGATGAACGAGGTGGCGTTGGGCCAAGCGTGAGCGCTGAGTGGAGCGAGGATGACCGCGCGTTCATGGAGCGCGCGTTGTTGGTTGCGGAACGCGGGCGCGGCAAGGTCAGCCCAAATCCTCTGGTGGGTTGCGTGCTCGTCAAAGACGGAATCGTGATCGCCGAAGGGTGGCACGACCATCTGGGCGGATTGCACGCCGAACAGATGGCCATTCACGATGCAGAGGAGAAGGGGCATTCTCCCAACGGCTCGACCGCTTACGTAACCCTCGAACCTTGCAACCATTTCGGGCGCACCCCACCATGTACTGAAGCGCTCATGTGGGCTGGCGTCAGCGAGGTCGTGATCGCCCATCACGACCCCAACCCAACCGTCCGCGGCAACGGGTGCAGGGTGCTGGAAGAGGCTGGTATTCCGACCCGTGTCGGCCTGATGCAAGCGGAAGCTCACGAACAGATGAGGGCGTTCATGCACTGGTGTGAGCATCGTCGTCCACTGATCACCGTCAAACTGGCGGTTGATGCCAACGGTTCTGTAGACGACCGGTCAGAAGCAGCCCAACGATTCACATCTCGAGGTTGCCTCGAAAAGGTGCATGAATTACGGAGGGATTGTGATGCTGTGCTGGTCGGTGTGGAAACCGTCAATCGCGACAACCCGCAACTCACCGTTCGTCTCGTACCTGCGCCCCGTCAGCCACTCCGCGTGGTGATTGACCCGCACGAACGCATCAATTCGCAAGCCACCTTGCTCCATGACGGTGGTGAAACGTTGTTGATGCAAGAAGAATTTACCAGCCTGCCTTCCTTGCTGCATCAATTGGCGGACAGGGACATTCAGCGCGTGCTGGTGGAAGGAGGGCCTGCGACCGTGCACCATTTCCTTGAAGCCGACCTGGTGGACGAGGTGTTCTTGGTCCACAGCACGGCCATCCACCAATCACCCGTGCCCTCCGGTCTTGATTCGAGGGTGATGGCCAACGCCGGACTCGCGGTGCAGGAAGAACTCGTTTGGGGTGAAGAACGAGTGGAGCACTACGTTCGGGACCTCAACGCAGCGTGAGGATGTCGTCCCAACGATGGGAGGAGCCTTTGCGAAACAATCCATCGTGAAAGGCGCGTTGATGCATGTGAACACAGCGCGAAAGACGACCTCGATGATTGTAGCAACCCTGTCGTGTGTGAACGACCACCAACAATTCATCCAATGAAATCGGTGGCCCGGTGGGTTCGGGTAGGGGAATCGAAATGCGTTCGGTTGTCCCGTCCCATTCCACATCCGAAGTGGACGGCGGCTGAAGCGTCGGATTGTGCTCAAATCGAACCGCCCCCTCACCGAGTTTCACCGGTCGCCATGTCGAACGAACACCGTTGTCCAACCATTCTCGAATGCGTTTGAGTTGTTCCTTCGAAGCCATTCCCATGTGGCTGACCTCCCACCAACCTGGAGTTCGAGCCAGCGTGACGTGATGGATGCCAGGGTAGGCATCCCTTGGGTCCAGGCCATCAGCCCATGTCCGGCAGATCCCCTCAAGGCGAACAGGGATCAATGGCAACGGCCCCATGTTCATCTCTTGGAGACGGTAGGGGTTGGCCAGTTCACCTTGGAGTAAAATGGGGCGACGCTCACTCAGAAGTGGTGCTTCGGCTCGCTCCAGCAATTCGTCCAGCGTGCCATTCTCCGTCCCGTACGAGCGAACATAATCCGTGAGCGCCTCACCTGCAAGGAGGTCCTCCGTCATCGCCCCAGCGAACTGGTCAAGGCGAATCACCGCCTGTGTTGTGAACAACACGGGATGCTCAGGAAGAGGCAACGGGGAGTTGCTGGAGGCGTAGGGCCACTGCCTGGGAGAACCCTCGTGCATGACACGGCCTGTTCAAGGCCCGTACATGAACCTCGCTTTCAGTGAGTGTAGGTGGTTTCGAACATGCAAGCTGGGCAGGTGACTTTGATGGGGCGGATATCGGGGATACCAAGAGCAACGCCGCAGGCAGAGCAGAGGATGGCTTGTTTCACCTGTTCACGCCGTTGTGCCGCCTCTCTGGACGGGTCATACTCAAAATGCAGCCGTTGTTTGTCGACAAAGGTGGGTGTTGTGGGGGCGACGGAATGTCCCAAACCTGGCAGGTCTTTGTGAGTGGTGTCCCACGAAGATGATGGAGGTACAGTTTGAGTGTTTGGGGTGTTCCCCAGATTGGCAATCGCTGCTTGGAGGGTCGCTTCATCCACACCGTAAGCCTTGCACAACCGGTCAATTTCCAACAGTTGGTCATAACCCGTCATTGATTTGACAGCGAACAACTCGTGTTCGGGAACCGGTGGCATGGAGGATGGTCAAACCCACTGGAATTTATTCCTTGAGGGTCACCGTATCACCCCCATCTCGGATTTTTTCCGGATTCCAGAAATCCAAGGGGGTTTTTCGGAAGGGTTCAAAAGAGGTCGGCTGACGGGGGCGGTTGAACCATCATGGCAACCCGTCCCTTCTCCCGAAAAGCCAACAAAACCGCGCCTTCCAACCATGGCGTGCGTGGTGTCCTTTGTGGAAACGTCATGCAGCACGCGCATGCGCTGCTCTGCAGTGATTCGATGGCCACGGTGCTCGACGTGTTGGTCAAGCACGACTGGGACCATGTTTTCATCGTCGATAACGATGGGGTCCCCATGGGTCGTATTCATGCGGTTGACCTCCTCAAGATGGTGGCGAAGAAAACCGTCAACCGAGACATCGCGTGGATGCATTCCATTCCTGCGCAGCAGGTGCTCACCCATCCGCCATTGACCGTCCGAGCCAACACACCACTGCTCAAGGCAGGCGCCCTGATGTTGACGCACGACCTCAATCAAATCGGCGTGGTTGATGGTGAAGGTGCACTCATCGGCGTGGTGGGTCACAACACGGTAGCGAGGGTGCTGCCGAGGTTTTTGCTCTGATCAAATGCCCCAGTAGCGGTCAGCCTGGGCCTGTCGAGTCTGCAAAGTACGAACCACGGTGGTGACCATCCACAGCACGGCCACCCAGACGATGGGTGTGGTCAGGTCATCAAGAATCATCTGGACGCTAAATTCGTAGGACGTCCCGCTGAGCACACGAATGGCGATGTCGAGCGCTGCGTTGAGGAAGGAGTAGACCACCATGCCGAACACGCTCAAAACGATGAGACTTCCAGAGAAAGAACCACGTTTCAGGCGCAACAACATGAAGCCAGCGGTTGAGGTCAAAAACGCAATCACAGTCCACGCCAGTGAAGAGTGAATGACGCTCAGCCACAGCACCGATTGAGAATTGACAGTTCCTTCTGCCAGTCCAAACGCTCGCCACCCTTCGGCGACAGCGAAAATGGCACTGAACAAGGTCGCCGTCCACAACAGGGAGGAAAACATGGCTGCATCAGCGTTTTCTCGCATTTCTTGGATGACACGGTTCACCGTGGATTCAATGCCTGCACCCTTGCTGAAGATGTACAGGCCAAGAACGAGGGGCAAGGCACCGATGACCACGCCACCGATTTCATTGGGCAGCATGATGCCCAAACCAAAAATGGCCAACACGGCACCCAGTGGGATCATGAATCGAGAACGCCACTTCGGATCTTCAAGCGCCTTCACGATGTAATAATAGGTGCCCTCGATGCCCTTGGATTGTCTGACGATGACCTTCTCGACGTGGTCGATTCGAACTTGTGAGGTGATGATGGGCAGGACGCTTTCGTCCTCTGCGCCGTCGGTTACAAGAATCGCTTGGTCCGGTTGGAACGCGGCAACCACTTCTTCCAGTTGGGCAGCAATGGCTCGGTCGGAGCGGACACCAACCTTCTCGTCGCCTGTCAAAATCGCAACTTCGACTTCGTCCTCCTCGGTTTTGGTTTCCACGAGTTTGTCGTTTTCCGAGAGGGCCCCGAGGATGGCGTTGGTGTCACTTTCCTCCGGGTCGGCGATGCCGAGTTTCAGTGCGGCCGTGAGCACATTGCGTCGGCCGACCACGGGGCCACGAATGGATGTCTTCAACCCAAGATCGTTGTCTCGATCAACGGTGAGGACCAAGGTTCTCGTCATCCGTGTGCACCCCCGTTTGGTCAACCCACCGCGCTTCTTTCATTCAAACCCTTGTGAAAAAATCCGCTCGACACCGCGTTCAGGCGGTGGTATTGGCAGCACGGAAACGCACCGAATCCGCGTCATCCTGACCCGGGGGCGGGTCCTCCCAATCAGGATCTCCGGGGAGCACCAGTGCAGTTCCGAGGTCCACCAGTTCGGCCGACAAGTGACGCTGTTCTTTGACAAGCGCTGCCCAATCGTTTGACTCGTCTTTCCAACGATTCCACCGTCTCAGGTTTTGAGCACCTACGACCAGCCTGGCGTACAATTTGAGATGCAACCGAGCAGACGTAGGCCACCAGAGCAGGAAGACGATGAAGACGCCCGCAGCAGGCAATTTGGTGATGCTGAGCAACAACCAATGCGAGAGCAGCAGGGCGTTGAGCGGACTGGCCGAACTCAGCAACGACCACGTGATGAAGGCTGAAGCCAGCACCCACCAAATGGGAAAAAACACGATGGCGGAGAGGACCTTCATCGACCCGATAGCAGAGGAGTCAATTTCCCGTCGTTTCATGGCGTTGCTGAACCACCCGTTGGCCTTGTAGGGTACAAAATTCCCCGCAATGGCGCTCCAGGTGACCAACCCCAACATCCACGAAAACGCCCAAAGCCACTGGACGAAAATTTTTCCATAAGCCAGAGCCGTGAGCCGCTCAGGACGCGAATCCACGTCATACGGCGTAATTCCACGGCTTTCCAGCTCTTTGAAATGGTCTTGGCAACGCTCAGCAAGGCGATGGGTTTCATCGGGCCGATGTTCGGCCATGAACTCCCAACCTGCTCGTAAACGGCGGGCGGCGAGCACCGAGGCTGAAAACGAAGGTTTGGTCAGTTGGCCTCCTGCCAATCGCTGTTTTTCAGCATAAACCAAACTTCGACCGCGCCAGATGAGTGTTCGCTCTGCCCATGAGGTTTTGGCGTGGTTCACGCGATGGAGTTCTGCAGCAAAGAGTTCGGTGACTTCGTCCACCCATGCTCGGTCGAGTTGATCCTGTTCGGTAGGGTCGTGGCCGAGGGTTGGCGTTTCAGGGAGCGACATCGTGCGCTCGATCACCACGGCCGCCCGTTCACGAAATCGTTGTGTCTCTGAGTAGTGAAGGCCGACCGGGATAACGCTGGGCCTTGGGAATCCTGCAGCATCGGCTTCGCGCATGGCTGCCAAGAGGATTCGGGCCGCTCCAGAACGAACGCGGCGAACATCCGAGCCACTGTGCGTGGAGCCTTCAGGAAAAATCAGCACGTCTTTGCCTTGGGCAAGGCCCGATGCGAGGCCTGCGAGGCGCTCAGCATTTCGTTGGCGGGCACCATCCGGGTCGCTGGTGTCGTTGGCCCGCTCAACAGGAACGACGCCGGAGAGCTTCAACAAGCGACTCAGCAGTGGAACTCGAAACAGGGTGTGTTTCGCTACGGTGGTCAGCTGACCTGGGAGTACTGCAGTCATCAGCATGGGGTCGATCAGCCCGCTTGGATGCCACGTGATGTACAAGCGTCCACCTTCGGGCGGAAGATGTTCATCATCAACAACGTCGACTTCGCGGAACCAAACATTGGTCAAAAAACGATAGAAGCGACGAACGAATCGGTAAGAGAGGGGAAGTGAAACGGGTTCGGTATCGGACCCCTTGCCTCGCTCCATGGACCAACCCTTTCATCATTTGATTTAGAGAACACGCCTTTGAACAAGGTCAACCTTCGGAATTGGCGTCGCTTCCGATTACAGGGTCATCACTCGAAGAAGCCTCGCTGGATGCAGGCCGTTCGGTTAACCGCTTCCAGCGTTGTGTGGCACGAATGTACTTGAGTGGATGGTCCATCCATGATTGATCGCAGGTGCGGTTATCACCCGGGAGCACAGGGCAGTTGTGATTCACCTTGAGTTTCCCGCAACCGGCGGGGGTGTATTCGTGTTGGTACACGTGCTGAACTTGGTAGGATGTGGTGGCTTCGCTGAAATCTGGAGCACCACGGAAGAAACTCACGCACGATTCCTGAGGCAGTGCAAGCGTAGCGGACATCGATGCAAGGAATAAGCGTCCAAAGTGGTTCACGTTCACGCCACCGGCGAGGTCGGCGATGATCTTCTGCATGCAGGGTGGCCAATCACTTTCTTCAGCGCCGACCAGAGCGATCGCTTCGCTGGCTTTGTTGGCCATCAGGTTTCTTACCATCCCGACGGGTTCAGCCAGTCGTACGGCGAGGTCGGTCGTGACCTCCGCCATTTTCCCAAGGGCCTCGGCCTCAATGCCAGCCTTGATTCGCTCACGCAGCAACCTAGCGAGTTTGGCGGAGGAGGCGTATTGCCGTTCGTTGTGAAGTTTGACCCAACCGTTCTCGATGTCAACGTTCGGTAAGCGCCATCGGTTCCCGGTGATTTTCGGGCAGACCTCAATGAAATCAGCAAGGCCGACCCGCCATTCTTGCGATGATGACTGGCGGAGTTGATGCATGGACATCCCTGCAACGGCGGGAGAAGCGACGGCTGCACCGCTCACGGCTTCCACTTCCGACAGGTACGTGTTGGCCACAGCAGGCAGGTTGCTCGTGTCTTGAATCAGTAATTGCTCCGCTCTGGCCGCCTCGGCTTGGGCCCACCGAGCGATGAGACGCTCGTCTTCGCTGGCGCACATCACAAGGCGAGCGTAGTAGAAAGAAAACGCCTCAATCAGACGCCCTTCCTCGGTGTGGATATCACCCCCGACCACTTGAACGCCCTCTTTGGATTGCACCGAGTCGATGAGACGGATGCGCGCCCGCTGACGGGCTTGTTCCATCCACGTTCCTTCCAATAATTCGTTCAGGTCAATGCTGTGCCGCACAGCCATGTTTCGAATCCAATCCGAGGCTTGAGGCAGGAACGGGTAGCGGGCCAGCGTGACCTCATCCGCAATGGAAGGCGGAGAGGGGGGGACGGGCATGGTGGGAGGACGGGGCCACGGATTATGAAGTTCCACATTGGGTGGAGTTCTTGACCTGAAGCCGCTCCACTTGATTCATGAGGCTGGTTGTTCCTCCATCGTTGATGGCTGTCCAGCACGAGGTGAGAGCCCATTTTGGCTGGGGCTATGAGGCGGACCAGCGAAGTGCTGCCATGCTACGCGAGGCCTGCAATCATCATCCGATGGGCAACACGTGCGGCTGGACGCCTTTGGCTCGTGCAGCAACCTTAGAGAACATTCACGACGCCCTCAAGCAAGCCCAACACATCGTGCTCGTCGGTGCAGGCGTCCGTGAAGATGACCTCGAACAAGCATGGGAAGAAGGCACCGTCTTCGTCGCCGCCGATGGAGCAGTCGGGGCGTGTTTGGACCGGGTAGAGGTGGTGTGTGTGGTGTCCGACCTTGACGGTGAGCCGCACCTGTCAAGAGCGGTTGAACGGCGCATTCCGCTGGTGGTGCACGCCCATGGAGACAACATGGAAACATGGCAAGCCTGTCTCCAACGTTGGTCCTCGTCGGGCGGCATTCCCTTGGTGCTCACCCACCAGTGTGATGATCAGTACGAGGACATGTACAACATCGGTGGATTCACCGACGGTGATCGAGCAGCCTGCTTTCTTTTGGCCTTGGGTATTTCCAAAGAACGCATTTCCTTTGTGGGATATTCAACCGACCGGGTGGGGCCGTGGTCGGGGGCAACCGACCCTGAACGAAAGCTTTCGAAGTTGGCTTGGATGGCTCATGTGTTGGACCTCATCGACCAAGATTGGGTCGACCGTCGTCGTTGACCATTGGCGTGAAAGGCGAACATAAGGCTAAGAGGAATACCTTGTAACCATGGTCCATGGAGCGAACATGGTCGTGGCAAACCGTGTTTCTTTGGGTCGTGGCCGTCGTCTTGGTCAACGTCCTATGGCTCAATGTTGCAGGACAATCCGCCCCCAATGAAATCAATGCTGAAGATCAGTTCCAACCCTATCGGGAGGTCAACATTTCTCCAGTGTTTGGCTCTTCATCTCCCATCCCTGCGTCCTTTGCAACCGTGTTCTCGAGCACCTCGTTGAACGATGGGAACGTCAGCTACGCCATCAAGCTCAACAACGAAACCACGGTGCACGCCTGGACGGGCACCCTCTCCGAGGAAGTCCCGGTATGGGCCGGTGAACTCGACCCCGGGACCTACACCATCGAAACCATCGTCGACGAGGGAATCTTGGTCGAGCAACAACTCGAACTCAAGCCGCTTGCAGCTGTGCAAGCGATTGGTCATGTTGTGCTCACGACGTTGTTGGTCCTCCTTGCCTGGGGCGAACAAGGTGTGCGCGCACTCTTGGCTCGTCGTGCAACCTCCCAACCGGTCAATCAAGACCAAAAAGCGCCCTTCAAACCGGTTGGCTATTCACACGAAGACAATTCGTTGGCTTGGGACGATTCGGACTCACCTTGGCGGGAACCGTTGCGCTGATCACAAGAAGTCCGACAGCGAGAGTTGCTTTGCCCGGTCGTTGTTAAACAGGGAGTCAGCGCTGGAAGCCAGCCATTCGGCGTTTTGCCGAGTGTACAAATCCACGCCGTAATGGTCCATGACGAAACGCATGACTTCGATGTACTTTCGAACCGCACCCTCCGATACGGTGAGCGCTAAATTCCCGTTGCACAGCCCGCCCTCTGCCTTGGTTACACCCATGCGAGACAGACCTCTGCCGGTCTCTTTCTTGGGCTGAATGCAACTGCCAGAAATGGGCATTCGGCGGTAGGAATGAGCGCATTTGAGGCAGCGGACTTTTTGTCGACCGTACGCGTTAAGGTTGCCGCGAAGGTCCGGAAGGAAGTGAGAGCGCACCACGCTTGACGCCACTTGACGAACGTTCACGCCGCGCAAGCGATGACCGAGGGCCAATTGCCCGTTCATCTTGTCGATCATCGTCTCGAGGGTTTTGTAGGCCGATAGGGCGGGGCCTTGGTCAATGGCATGGCAACCATGGGTGTAGCCGTACCCACGAACAGCCGCGACGCTGCCAAGCCGACGTTCAACGAAATCCATGCGCTCTTGAATGTCCTTAGGGTGGGGCTGGCTCAAGGTCGCCTCGTAGAAATCACGCTCGTAGAACCATGCTGAATCAACGTTCAGAGCCTCTTTGTCAACTTCCGTTGGGTTCAATCGCGTGGTGAGGACCAGGGGAGCATCCATTTGGCCACCACGGTTAGCGGGCAAGATGTCTCGACTGAAATTGAGAAGACCATCCATCAGCAGCATGATGGCGTCCTCATCCCCGTCACAATTTCGACGCTTCGCGGCATGGAACAGGGGGTGAGCATAGCCGCCTGAACAATCTGCCCATCCGATGATGCGAGAGAGCACGCCGCCACTGGTGTGAGGCGCCAGGGCACAGATGAGGTGGCCGACGAGGTCATCGGCCTTGTCGGCGTTGTAGTACGGCTCCATCTTGTAGAATCGAACCAACAATTCATCGATGTACTTGGCCGTGCGAAGCAGGAAATCGGCCGCCCCCTTGGCGACAATGAAATCCTGTGGAAAGAGTTCGAGCATCTGTTCGTCGTCCTCGAGAGCCGCCCCCCGATAATCGTGCGTATAGCCCAGGCCGTGCAGGGTTTTCCAAGGAACACCAATCTCTCGGGGGGTGAAGTGCGTGGTTGGAACATCACTCATGTCGTAGCGAACCGTGCCGTCCCTGAACACAGGCAATTGGTGCTTCGCCCGTAGAATGCCTTTCTCAATGGCTTCCGGTGTTTGATCACGGCTGTTCAATTTCTTCGTGCACTTGACCTGAGCGGGTAGGCGGTCAATCCCGAGGCGAATGCGAGCGTCTTCCACCATTTCGTCGACGCGTACCGATTGGACCTCGCCCCGCCGGTAAGCGTTCGGTTTTGTTGGATTGGCGGTGGTTGGGCCACCACAGGTTTCGCCGGCTTTGCCCTCCCCGTGGGCATCGACTGCTCGGTGATGACAACGCAGGTAAGGGGACTCTTGACCGCAGGTTGAGCAGGTTCGTCGGCCGAGTTGGACGCGAATGGTTCGCTTATCGATGGCGTGGTTGAGCAGGCGTTGGTTTCCACCGTTCAATTCGATGGGGAACAAGGAATGCGTCATCGGGTTCATGACCCGAGGTGCTGCCTTCTCGGGTCGCCCCATTCTGCAACCAACCCTGACGGGCGCACTGTGTTCCCAACGAAGGTCTGAGAGAGCCCGAACCAGCACCATGATACCCTCAACAGCGTGTTCGTCTTCCAGCCGTTGGGCGGCGAGGTATGCAGCAGGGTCGCGAGGTCCGTTATCTGGAACCGAGGCCGCTGCATCCCGGCCCACCTGGTCGGTCTCTGCAATGCCCAAGCCTCGCTGTCGAGCACCGGTTTCTGCAGCGATTCGAATGGTGGCGCGCTCCTTCTCAAGAGCCCCTTTTCGAGCCCGTTCCTCATTCAAGACCTCCCTGGCCTGTTGAAGCGCGTGGATTCGTTCTGCCGCAAGGTGTTGGGCGTTCTTCGTTCGCAGTGGCTTTTCCCCTTCAAAAGAGAAGCCAAGGCCTTCAAGAAGGGCTTCCCAGCCTGCTGAAACCACGACATCGTCGCCTTCGTGATGATGAGGAAGACCAAGCAGCATCATGGCGCCTTTGACCATCCCGTGTTGGTGAAGGGCCCAGCCCTCAGGAAGTGCGTTTGACATGATCGGTGCTTCGAGTTCGACCGTTGGCCCCGGGGGTTGAACGGTGTCAAGGGGTGGAAGCGATTCTGGTTCCAGTTCGTCCATCTTCTGTGGCGTCCAATTTCGAGCCCCACCCGGCATGCGGAGCCTTCGTTGACTCGGCGAGGGACGGGCCCCTTCCGGGGCTTCACCATCGACCGGTTGTGCCTCAATGATGGAGGATTCAATCTGCCGCAGCAATGCCGGAAGCCATTCGAGTGGGAGGTCCTTGAACCAAGGGTTGTGGGGTGGGGGTAATGATGTGGCAAATCGGCGGGCGAAGCGATGCGCTTGGGTCCATGACAAATCGCATTGACGCAGGCGTTCATGCCAGTCGCATCGAACCCAAAACTGGGCTTGGCTATCTTCTGCCTCCGTGGGCGGAAGGCCCGGTGCACCAAGGGGCCATTCGGACCTGTTCTCGCCCAACACCTCGAGGAACGTAGCGACGTCGTCCTCGCTGACGAGGTTGTCGAGCATGTCGCTGGCCCACCAATCCATCGTGTAGCCGGCCGGGACGAGCCGCTTGTTGTTCTCCATGAATTCCCCATAGCCAATGACCAACTCGCCGTTGTCCCAAACTTGTTTGACACGATGGCGAAGGGCGGCATAGGAAGAGGGGTCATCGATCCGCAAGAATCGGCCGTCCTCCAACACCACCCACGGGCCTTCGGCTTCGTCGCAAGGCGTGATGGCGCAGGCCTTTCCGGGACGTTCGATTTTCATCTGGGTCCCGATGGTGATGAAATCATCAAGCGCCAACATGGAAGCGGTGTTGGTGGAGGCCGCCGCCAAACCCGAAGGGCGTGCGCGACCGTAGCGAAGGCGGAACCCACCGGGCTGAAGTGGGCCTCCAAACACCGGACGCCCGGCGATGATGTCCTTCATGAACTTGGTAATCGGTTGGATTTGTTGACTCTTGAACGTGGCTTTCCCGGGGTCATCATCTTCCTTCCCACGTGCGGCGAACTGAGCGATAAAATCCCACCCAGGCATGTTCAAGCGTTCGGTGTGTTTCTGAATCTTGGGGGCCTTCAAACACATACCTTCGCCGATGACCAGAAGGACACCGCCCCGAATTCTTGCCTCGTCGATGTTTCTGACGTTGCCGTATCCAGCGCATTCAATGCGCTCAGTGGATTCACCGTTGATCATCACCGGGCATGCCCGGACGATTTCGTCAATCTCCTGTGGCGATGGTCGGTACTGGAGGTTGCCGCGGTAGAGGCCAAATTCTTCCTTCACGCGCTCCACTTCGGGGTCCGTGGGCTGGTAATGGCCGATGTTGAGTTCTCGGCGAATCATGTCCGCAATCAGAACGGCCAGCGCCTGAGCGGTTCCGCCTGCAGCGCGAATGGGGCCTGCAAAATGGACTGAGACGAACTGTGAGCCATCGATGTTGTTGAGCAAGCGGACCTCACTGATCCCCTCTAACGGAGCCACAAGAACGGCCTCGGTCAACACAGCCAGACCTACACGTAGCCCAACATCGATGGATTTCTCCAAATCATAGCCCGAATCTCGGAACCCACGTGCAACCGACTGTGCGATGATGATCGAGGTGGTTTCGCGGTCGTGCTCGTCCAGCAGGTTGCGAATGTCATCGGCGACTTCGTAGCCTTCGAGATGCTCGATGAGGAGTTTTTCCGTTCGGCCAGCCAGATCGGAAGCCCGTGGAATTTCCACCCTTTTCTTGTGGTCAAGGCCCTGTTGCCGGGCTTGTTCGGCGATGCGGTAGGCGTCATCGGCGCGTTCATCGAGCCATTGGTGGTACGTGGTCATCTCACGCTCCAAACGCTCAACGTCGACGCCGATGAGGGGGTTTTTCGCCCCCAAATTCACGCCCTCGTCCGTTTGGCTCATGTTCGCTCGGATTGTGTTCATGCCGACCCTTTATCATCACCTCGGTAGCGATGGATGGCCGTGTGAGAGAAGGAAAGTTCATGTCGTGACCACCAAGGTGGCGAACATGGGCGTTCACGACACCGTTCGCAATCACGAGCGATGGTCAAGGCTGGCCGAGTTGGTGCATGACTTGGCCTTCCTCGACGGTGGGCATGAGGCGGCATTCACCTTGGCCAGCGGCCGCAAATCTCGATGGTTCTTCGACACCAAACCGGTGATGATGCACCCCGAAGCTGCCGGTATCATGGGGGAATTGCTCAATCTTCGCATCCACGCCATGGAGGCTTCCCTCGTGGGAGGTCTTGAGTTGGGCGCTGTTCCTCTCACCGCCATCGTGGTGACTTCACCTCACGCACCCAGCGATCTGCGCGGATTCATGGTGAGAAAGAACCCGAAAGGCCGAGGTGGACGGAAAACCAACAACCCCCCCGGCATTGAGGGCACTTCATTGGAAGGGGGCGGGAACGTGGTCATCGTCGAGGACGTGACCACCACCGGTGGGTCCTCGATCGTCGCCGTTGATCGTATTCATCAGGACACCGCATGTCGGGTCGTCGGCGTCATCAGCATTCTTGACCGAGAAGAGGGGGCTGAAGCGGCGTTCGCCGAAGCGGGCATTCCGTTTGAATCGCTCTTGACGCGGTCCGACATCGTGGCATTGTGAGGTGGTCCGTTGCATCGGAGCCTCGCACCAATTGAAACCACCGCTGAAGGACTGGTTGAGCAGGCGCAAGATTCCACTGCCCCACACGGGTTGGTGTTCTACCACGCCAACGAAGGGCGGCCGTTGGCCACCCCCTGGCAGGTCGCTGCGCTCCGTGCAGGCATGGTCAGTCGACACAACCTCCCGGATGGGTGGGTCGTCGATTGCGCCTGTGGAAGTGGCATCCAACTCGCGGCCTATGGAATGGCTCTGAAACGACCGGTGCTTGGGGTTGAGTTGGCCGAAGAACGGGCAAGGGCCAGCGCCGTCAATGTGCGTTCGGTGGTCGAGCACAGTCGGGGCAGCAGCGAGGAATGGTACCTCGCCAGCCGCATCATTAGCGGCGACGGGACCGATGCCGTGGGCGTCCTGAAATCGTTGGACGAGCCGTGGACCACCGTGGCCTTCCTCCACCTGGACCCAGCCCGACCGAGAAACAGTCGGACGCACGCCCTCGAGGAGATGCAGCCCCCCCTGCACAGCGTATTGACTGCTTGGGCACCGCATTTCGCCTCGTCCGAAGCAGGGCCAGCGGTGCTGCTCGACCTCTCGCCCCGGCTGACCGCCACCCAGCGAGCAGAAGTCGAGACGATTGTTGACAGCACCTGGCCGGGCGTCGCTAGAACATGGGAGTGGACCTCTCGGGGCCGAGGCCGCGTGGATCGGCTGGCGCTCTGGCTTGGTGGTGTGGCCGACCCGAACGCCACACGTCGTTTTGTTCGTGTCCCTCCTTCGATGGCCGACCAACCGGTGATCCTCAGGTCCATAGCAGACGCCACCGAGCTGTCAGAGCGCCATCATCCACCACAACGAAATGAATACGTCAGCATCCTTGACGCTGCTCTGCTCGAGAGCGGATTAATGGTTGACTGGCTGGAGCGCGTCGCGCCGGGAGATGTGGGGCGCTGGGCCACACTTGAGGGGCGGCGACCTCAACTCCATCATGAACATCCGCTCAACTTGCAATCGAGCGACCATCAACTCGTCCAGGCCACGGGCAAGGTGGTTGAACTTCTCCCCTTCCCGCTGGATGAAACGACGGTTGACCAGTTGGTGGCCGTCGCCCTTGAACACCGATTATCCTCGGTGAAGTTGCGCTTTGAATTGGACCCGGCGTTGCAGCCAAAACTGCAAGGTTCGCTCGACCGACAACTCAAGCGCAGGCGTGGCGGCCGAGTCGGTTTTGTCGCCCGCCACCCCCACGGCGAGGTCCTCTTGCTGTGTGTTTCTCCCAACACGTTGGATGAACCAACCCCGATTTGAAGCGGTTTCGCGGCTCAGTGGCGCGAATGTCGTCATCGCGGTCTTGATATATGGGAGGTTGGTCGGAGGGATGCTTGACACTGTGGTGTTAACGTTGAGGTGAACGGTATGGCACGACCAAAGGATGAGGACCTTGGTGATGACTTTTCTTACATTCTGCGAATGGCAGATACGGACATGGACGGCTTGAAGCCGCTGGCAACGGCCTTGACCTCGGTCAAGGGTGTCGGTGCTCGTACCGCCATCCAGATTTGCAAGAACACCGGGTTTGACCCCTACGCCCTTGCCGGTTTCCTCGACACCGACCAGCAAGAGCAACTCCGTTTGGCCATCGAATCCTACGCCGAAAGCGTTCCGCTCTGGATGCTCAACCGACAGCGAGACCTTGAGACTGGCAACGAGATTCACCTCACCGGACAACAAGTCCGATTCTCGCTCCAAGACGACATCAACCGTCTTCGAACCATGAAGTGCTACCGAGGCGTTCGACACGCCTCCGGCAACAAGGTTCGTGGTCAGCGCGGCCGTTCCAACGGTCGTGGCGGCCTCACCTTGGGTGTCAGCCGAAAGAAGTGATGAGGAGGAATCAGCATGGGAGAGCCAAAGTTTTCACGACCCAAGTACGACACGCCTTCTCACCCCTGGAAGGCTGACCGAATTGAAGAAGAGCATGCCATTCAAGGCAACCACGGTCTCAAGAACATGAAGGAGATTTGGAAGGCCAAGTCGCAACTCCGTCGACACCGACGTCAAGCCATGCGCTTGATTGGAAACGTCGACACCACCGAAGGCCATGGCAAGCGAGAACGCGAAGACTTGCTCCGCTCCCTTCACCACAAGGGGCTCATCGAATCCGACGCCGAACTTGGCGACATCCTCTCTCTCAGCACGGAAGACGTGTTGAACCGACGCCTCCAAGCCCAAGTGTACTACAAGGGCCTGGCCTGCACCATGAAGCAAGCTCGCCAACTCGTCACACACGGCCAGATTTGCATCGGCGACCAGAAGATCACCATTCCTTCCTACGCCGTGAGCCGAGACGAAGAGGGCGAACTCCGCTATCACCCTGCTTCCCCGCTCAACGACCCCAACCACCCCATTCGAAAAGCCATCGAGGGCGTTCGAGAGGCTGCCAACTACGAAGACGAAGACGTCAGTCCAGAAGCCACAGCTGAATTCGCTGAAGAAGTTCGTGAGGCTGCAGAAGCTTCCAACCAAGCCGTTGAAGGAGGCGATGAGTGATGTCCCGCAAAGCCATTGTCAACATCTTCAGCTCCTACAACAACATCCTCATGACGGCCACCGATTTGACCGGTGCCGAGACCATCACCACCTGCAACGGCGGTGAAGTCGTCAAGGCTGGCAAGGACAAGGGCGGCCAGTTTGCTGCAACCCGTTCTGCCGAACGCATGGCTGACGCACTGAAAGACAAGGAGTTCACCGAACTCATCGTCAAGTACCGTGCTCCCGGCGGCAACCTCTCCAACAACACAGGCCCTGGTGCCCAAGCTGCCATTCGAGCCTTGACCCGTGCTGGCATGACCATCACCCGCATCGAAGACGTCACCCCCATCGCACACGATGGTACCAAGAAAAAGGGCGGCCGACGTGGCCGTCGTGTCTGATGAAGGAGTTGAACAAACATGAAGACCGAGATTGTTGAAGGCTGGCCTCAAGGTCACGAGATTCGTATCCTCATCAGCGAGACCGACGCTTCACAGGTCAACGCTATTCGTCGAGCGCTGATCGCCGATGTTCCCAAACTCGCCATCACTCGCGTGGACTTTTCCCAAGGTGTCACGCAGGACAACAAAGGCGAAGTCGTGGAATCGGTGAACGTCCTTCCTGACGAAGTGCTTGCTCACCGCTTGGCTATGATCCCCATCCCCACCAACCTCGATGAAGGATTGGTCTTCCCCAAAGAATGCGCCAACTGTCAAGATGTTGTTGAGAAGGACAAGGGCTGCCCCATGTGCCAGGTGCTCTACACCCTTTCTGCTCGCGGTCCATCCGCTGACGCCGAAGAGGAATTCAAGACCGTTTACGCCGGCGACATCACCACCATCTCCGACCCCGTTTTCGATATCCGAGACGAGCACAAGCAAATCCCACTGACCGTTCTGTCCAAGGGCCAGTTCTTGGAATTCTATGCCTTTGCCGTGCTCGGCCGTGGTCGAGACCACGCCAAGTGGTCCCCCGTGGCCGCCGTTGGCTTCCGACCGCACCGTGTGGCCGTCCTCAACAAGCCGAAGAAGGCCAGCGTGCTGTTTGACCTCGGTCTGACCACCTCTGACGGCACGGCCATCGACGCCAAGCTGTTCGGTAAGGACAAGAAATTGACCAACGTCAACCACGTGATGGACCTTGAAAAGGCACTCCACCAAGTGGGCGAAGGTACCGGTCGAGAGGAAGCTTTTGACGACGCCATCACCCTCGAGCCCGTAGAAGGTGCCTACGTGTTTTCCTACGAAACCGACGGAAGTCTTGACCCGGTCACGGCCTTCAACATGGCCCTTGATGAGCTGAAGAACCGTTTCAACAACCTGAGCGAAGAGTTGGCTTCCGCTTTGGCTTGAACCAGCGCGGCATTCATCAGCCGTTGCCCCTTCGCTTGGAGGGATGACCACTGTTACGCATCGCTGCGGTGGCCACATCACCCTCCTCTTCACGGTTGACAAATCCACCACCTTGAAGCGAAGTCAGGGCAGTAAAGGCGCAGGGTTCTCCATTCACCACGGCGTGGAGATCACGGGGACACTTCATCGCAAGAAGGTCTCCAGCCATGAGCCCATGGCAGGGGAGGTACCCGACCCTCGGGTTAACCAACACGAACCGAAGCCTTCCACCGTAACGGTCGTCAACATGCACGGCGAACACCTCGAACGGGTGGACCTCTACCTTGATTTCATCGAAGCGTGTTATGATGCAACACTCCTGCGTCCTGACGAACACGTCGAGATGCGTGTTTCCCTCGAATGCCCGACCAGCCAAGGGTTCGGCATGTCTGCCGCGGGCCTCATTGCTGCAGGGCGGGTGATTCACGGCCTCACTGGACGAGGGCGCCCAACGCAATATCTGAAAATCGCTCACCGCATTGAACGCGCCCATGGAGCCGGACTTGGTGATGTGTTGGGAGCCTCGGTAGGCGGTGTTGAATTGAGGCTGGCACCTGGTGCACCGGGATGGCCAGGACACGCCACATCCTTCGAAGCCAACGTACCGGTCCTGCTGGCGTGGGACCCACTTGAGGAGCGGCACACGTCCACCTACATCGATGACCCAGCGTGGCAGCAATCCATCACCGCTGCCGGAGAGGCCGGCGTATCGGCGCTCGCCGCTCGCCCGTGGTCGAACGAACGTTGGAGCGACCTCTTGTTGGAATCGAGGACGTTCGCCACTGCCTCAGGTATGTTGGATGAAAAAGAACGTGCGCGCATACGCCGCCACGTCCTTGAAGCAGTTCAGGAGGGTGGATGGCAATCTTCCATGGCGGTGCGTCTTTGCATGCTCGGCAGTTCGGTGGCGGTGCTCCCGCGGTCGTTGGATGAAGGACTCCCCTCAGCGGTGTTGGACGACCTTGGAGAACGCATTCGTCAACGTGGATTCGCCTGTCTCATTACAAGCATTTCACCGGTCAGTCATCTGAATTGAGTCGAGAAAGGTCGATGGGGCTGGCGTCAAGCATCAGAACACCAGGCAGGAACAGGTTTTCTGAAAATCCATGCCGGAACATGATCGCTCCACTGCCCCATTCCTCAATGTAGCGATTCATCTGCTTCTTCATCTTCTTTCGTTGGAATTCAACGTCGGCACCGTAGAAGTGTTTGGCATCAATCCACGCAACAGGCTGATCGTTGATGTAAACGTGATCCAAAAACAACAGGTCGGGCGTTCGCACGGGGCGACCAAGCAGTTCGGACTGCTCCTTGACCATCTCCGGTTGCCGACGCAGACGAATGCCCTGTGCTTCGAACCAATCGGCGAGGATGTCTTCAAAGAGGTCGGCTTTGACTTGGGTCTCGGACTGGTCGACGCTTGAGACACGATCCACGGCTTCTGCCATTTCAAATTCCTCTCGCTCCCGCTGCTTCATCGATGAGGGGTTTCGTAGGCTTTCCTTGATGCGTTTTTTTGACCATCCCATCGCTTCGAGGACGACACGGAAAATGTTGACGGGAGGGAAATCGAATGTCTTTGATAGCTCGACAACGGACGTACCTTCCCGATAGAGGCGTGCAAGTTCACGAGCCTTTGACTTCAGCCGGTGATGCGAATACACGGTCTTTTGCTGGAGAAGGGCAGAACGGAGAGAGAGGGCTTGGTCCAGGTTCATTTGCTCGGATTCAACTTGGGCCGCAATAACGTCAACCCGCTCATCACTGAGCCAACCAAAATCTCCGCGCTTGACCACCAAGGAGGCGACACGCTCCTCGGCCTTCAGCGGTACCGGCTGGGGCGTCCACGAGAGATGGAATGTACGAGGAGGTTCCATGTCTTTGGGAAACGCCATGGGGAGGGGGGTGCGGTCAAATCGCGCTTCTGCATCGGCATTCATCGAAGCGACATCGGCTGCAAATCGCTCCATTTGTTGAACTCGCTTCGGTCCGCCATAGCGGCGTTTGGATGAGGTCCCACGTCGTTGTTGCTGCCGCCGATGCGGCCGTGAACCATCACCCATGTCCTTTCCTCGCTGGCGACACTCAATGAAGGCTCCCCCAACCACCCCCAAACGGAAACACGAGGGGTTCTTATGCGGAGGCACACTGGTCATGCCGTGAGAATCAACGGCATCCTTCCTTTCTTGGCGGTGAGCATGATGTTGCTTTCCCCGTTTTCCCTGACCGGCGGAAACGGTGGCGAGACATGGCTGAATCAAGCCGAGCAGAGCCTAAGTTCGGCAGAAAACACCAGCGGATGGTTGGCCAGCGCCGGAGGAGCGAGTTACGAGCGAGTCCAAGGGATGGTTCCCTTGCCCAACGGTAGCATGCTCGTGGGCGGCATGTTTGAACAGAATGTTGACTTCCACGGCGACGTTGTGGGCTTTTCGAGCCGTGATTCAAGTTTTGGGATTGATTTTTTCCTGGCATGGATCGATGAGAACGGCACGTGGACCGAAACCCTCGCCGGTACGAGCAGTGGGCTCGACGGCATCGAAGCCATGGACCGCATGAGCGATGGGACGATCATCATCGCCGGCACGTTTTGTGACATGACCAAGGGCGATGAATGCAACATGACGCTTGGCGATCTCTCGCCGATCAACAAATCTGCCGACGAGCACGAAAACGCTGTTTTCGTGGCTGGCATGACCTCCACTGGTGAATGGATGTGGGCAACGAGTTTCTCCAATCCATACCAAATTTCGGTGGTGGACATGATGGTTGGTCCCAACGACGAAGTGCATCTGGCACTCCTTCATCGGGATTCGCTGACCTCCGGCGAGGATCTGGCCCCTGGCAGCCTCTCAGAGGACTCCGTTGCTATCATCGTGCTGGACAGCACCGGTAACCATCGACACATGCACACGGTGTTCTCCAGCCAGAACATCGAAAACACGGGTTCGCTGTGCGCGGACTACAACGGTGAAACCTACTTTGCAACCTCGTTCCTCCAACTCGTGAGTTTCGGTGAACATGAACTCATCACCGACGGAACCTCACATGTCGCTGTGGCCAAGTACAATTCAGGCGGTTGGCTTTGGGCTACGGGCGCCGGTGGCTCCGGCGACTCAATCGTCACCGACTGTGATGGCCGCCATGACGGTGGAGTCGCCGTGGTCGGGGATTTCCTGCAAAACATGACCTTCGGCGACATTGAACTTCCCCCTTCGGTGTGGGTCGATTTCTTCGAAGCTCACATTTCCTCGCAAGGTGAGTGGCTGCACGCCACGGCGTTTGGCGGTGGAGCAGCGGACCACGCCGTGGCGATTCATCTCACCGAACAAGGCGATTCGCTCATCCTCGGGAAAACCACGGGAACACTCGTGTTGGGCGAGTTCACCCTCACCGATATCGACGGCCTGAACGACGGGAACCACCATGACCTCTTCATCGGACGACGGCAAGCCAACAGTTCGTGGGACTGGGCCATCTCAGCCGGAGGACAGGGCGACGATCTTCCCGACACACTCAGCATGAGTGCAACTGGCTCACCGGTCATTTCCTTCATTTCCAACGGTGATGGCGCCTATGGTGCCCATCCGTTCGACCAACGTGACCATTACGACATGGGTGTATGGCTGTACGAGACCGACCTGGACCTTGACGGTGTGCTGGATGGGCTTGACAACTGCCCCGGTCTTGCCAACAACGACCAAGCCAACCTCGACGGGGATGCGTTTGGCGATGTTTGCGACGACGATGTGGACGGCGATGGTGTGCTTGACAGCGATGACGGTTGCCCGACGGGTGATGTCGGGTGGGCAGCCAACAGCATGTCCGACCACGACAACGACGGGTGTCGAGACATCACCGAAGATTTGGATGACGATGAGGATGGCATCTTTGACGAATACGATCTGTGTCCGAAGGGCCCGGTTGGGTGGGTCTCCACCGAAGAAAACGACATTGAATCGGACGGATGCTCGGATGAGGACAACGACGAGGATGGTTTCGTTGATCAGGCCGATAATTGCCCTGCAGTTGCCAACCCAACCCAAGCCGACCTCGACAACGACGGCATCGGCGATGCTTGCGACGCCGACAAGGACGGCGACGGCATCTCCATTCCCGACGATAACTGCCCCAATGACATCCAGTCTTGGGTTTCCTTCTCTTGGAACGATTACGATGGCGACGGGTGTCTTGACGAAACCACAGACGAAGACGATGACGACGATTCGGTGTTGGACGTCAACGATGCATGCCCCATGGGTGAAAAGAACTGGGGGGGCGATGCTTCGCTGTTTGATAACGACGGGGACGGGTGCCACGACGACCTCGAAGACAACGACGACGACCAAGACGGTATCAAGGACCCGATGGACCGATGCCCACGTGGCCTCATCGGACCTGCTCAGCCCGGCCAAGACAACGATGGGGACGGTTGCATCGATGCCGTCGAAGATGATGATGATGACCAAGATGGGGTCCTTGATCCGTTGGACCGATGTCCGAACACCAATCCCGAGGAAACCGCCTCATCAAATGGATGCAGTGAATATCAACTCGATGACGACAACGATGGCGTGGTCAACGCCTACGACTTCTGTGGCAACACGCCGGTGGACGCCGTGGTGGACGAACGAGGCTGTGAGGCAGCGGTCGTCAACCCTGCAGGCGAAACCGACGAAGGTGGCCTGAGCGCTTCGACCATCATTTTCCTCTTGGCCGGTGCAGTCATCGTGTATGCGGTGTACACCAACGCGCAGCGACCGGGCCCCCCGCTACCGAAGACGCAACCCGAGTACATCACGGCACCGCCGCCCCGTCCTGTCATGGACGAAGAGGCCTGATCAGGCGTACACAACCGCCGGAGAGAGCGGCATGGCTGAGGTGGCTCGTCCGGTGCCGTCCCCCTCGCTTTCTCCGAGGACCACATGAACGGTGGTGAGTTGAAGTTCCTCTGCGATGAAGGCCTGAGCAGCAGCGAGAACGGCGGTTTCATCAAGCGAAGACGCAACCATAGCCTTTGATGCATCGTCCCATTTGAACACCTGAGGCAGCATTTTCTTGCCCCAGAAGCCCAGCATCTCGCCTTTTCGATCACCTTGCGCCAACGGAAGTTCTTGGAGAACTGGAATGAACTGTTTGGGATGGCCGCCATCCTGCATGAACTCCAACGCCGCCTGTGCCATGCTACGCTTCCACGAAGGTGAGATCACAAAGGTGGCTTCGGTCGCTGGCTGGCCGAGATGGCGCTCGGCCACCACGCGAACCTTTCGAGCCTGTTCCAAAACTTCGCGAATGTACTGTTCCCCATCGAGGAGGGCTTGTTGTGCCTCGGACAACGGGTCGGGCATGGTCACCGTGCTGCCTGCAACCAACCCGTTTGTGCCGTCCAATGCAGCCCACCATTCCTCTGCGAGGTGGGGCGTTGACACCGAAACCATCTGAGCCCAAGAAGGGAGCCAACGTCGTGCAACCTCCAAATTTTGACCGCCTCGTCGCATGTACCAGTTGATGTCTTTGATGACCTCGTAGTGAGAAATCTCCACTGCTCGACGCAAATCATAGGTCTCCATGGCTTCCATGAATGCCTGCACGCGCTGGGTGAAGCGAGCTTCCAGCCAACCGTCCATGGGCGAATCGGTTTCGGACCAAGCCATCAGTTGCTCCGGCATGCCTCGCATTTGCACCATCACTCGGTGGTTCGCGTCAAGCGCCGCATCAGACCAGTCCATGCCGGCTGTCGGGTTTGCTGCAAAGAGGATGAACAGGCGGACGGTGTCGGCCCCATAGCGGGCGATCATGTCCTCAGGGGAGACGGTGTTACCCAACGATTTGCTCATCTTGGCAGACCGAGACCCGAGTTCGCTCCCACAATGTGGGCAGGGTTGACCCTCGTGGGCGGTCGAGAGGGTGATGCCACACGGCTGGCAAAACGGGGCTGCCTTGTTGACCATCCCTTGGCAGAGCAATTCGTTGAACGGCTCGTCGATGTCAACGAGACCGAGGTCTCGCAAAGCCTTGGTCATAAAGCGGGCGTAAATGAGGTGCATTTGAGCGTGCTCAATGCCACCGCAGTAGAAATCAACGTGCATCCAGTGGTTGGCCACCGCCTTGGCAAAGGATTCCTCGTCGTTCAAGGCGTCGGTGTAGCGCAGGAAGTACCACGATGAATCGATGAACGTGTCCATTGTATCTGTCTCACGTTGAGCAGGTCCTCCACAGGATGGACAATCAACGTTCAGGAAGTCTTCGGACGTGGCCAACGGGTTGCCGTGACCGAAGACAACATCGCGCGGCAATTCAACCGGAAGGTCCTCTTCGGGAACGGGGACTGCACCGCAATCGCCACAGTGAATCACAGGGATGGGGGTGCCCCAATAGCGCTGCCTGGAGATGAGCCATGGGCGAATTTTCCAGTTGATGGTTTGCGAACCCCGACCCACCTTCTCAAGGGCATCACAGACGGCTTGCTTGGCCTCTGAGCCGTACAGGCCATCAAAGCCGTCCAGCGGGCTGTTCACCATCCAACCAAGGTCGACTTCGGCCTTGTCCATTGGGGCCTCGCCGTCGCCGCCCTCGTTCATCACCAGTACGCGCTTGATGGGGATACCGTATTGCTGAGCAAAGTCGTAGTCCCTTTCGTCGTGGGCGGGCACCGCCATCACGGCTCCTGTCCCATAGGTGGCGATGACAAAATTGCCAATCCAAATGGGAACATGCTCACCTGTCAAAGGATGAATGGCGTAGCGTCCGGAAAACACGCCTTTCTTCTTGTTCATGTTCTTGATACGGTCAAACTCTGCCATGGACGCAACTTCGTCGTAGAGGGCTTTCCACGCCGCTTCGTGCTCGGTTCCAGCGACCAAGGATTCAGCGAGCGGGTGTTCGGGAGCGAGGGTCACAAAGGTGGAACCGAACAAGGTGTCGGGACGGGTGGTGAAGACTTCGATGTCCCGCTCATCGTCCACGATCCCGAAGCGGATGTTGGCGCCCTCGGAACGACCGAGCCAGTCGCGCTGCAGCGATTTGACGTGTTCAGGGAAGCCAATGGTGTCGAGACCATCCTCGAGTTCCTGGCCGTAGGAGGGAAGGTCAAGGAACCACTGGTTCATCTCCTTTTGAGTGACGGGGCCGTTGCACCGCCAGCACCGTCCTGCCTTGACCTGCTCGTTGGCCAACACCGTGCTGCACGATGTGCACCAGTTGACGGGAGAGAATTCGCGCGTCGCCAAGCCGCTTTCCATGAACTTCGTGAAGAACCACTGATTCCATTTGTAATACCGAGGATCATGGCTTTTGAGCGTGCGTCGCCAATCGTACGAGAAGCCCATCCGCTTGATTTGTTCCGTGATGGACGCCATGTTGCGTTCCGTGATGTCGTGCGGGTGGCCACCCTCGGAAATCGCAGCATTTTCGGCTGGCATTCCAAAGGAATCGAAACCAATGGGGTAGAGCACATCGAAGCCCATCAATCGCTTAAATCGGGCCACAGCATCGCCGATGGAATAATTTCGAACGTGCCCCATGTGCATTTTTCCCGACGGGTAAGGGTACATCTCAAGGCAGTAGAACTTGGGGCGGTCGCTGTGAATATCGGCATGAAACAAGCCTGCTTCGTCCCATCGTTGCTGCCACCCAACTTCGTCCACGGGTTCTGCCTCGGCCGACATGGTTCATCACCGTCCACTGGACAACTGTGGCCAATCAACGACACGCTATGAAATCCACGCCTCGGTTCAACAGGTGCAGTGCCAACCTCAGAGGAAGTCGTCATGAGCGAAATCATCGCTGGTCTCCAGGAGGAACACCGCTTCTCGGGTGAGTTTGTATCGGTTCTTCACGCCCATCTTACGCCGCTCAACCAACCCGTATTTCTGGAGCGTGCGCAAGTGATGTGAGATGAGTTGCTGGCTCTTTTCCAAACGCTTGGCGAGTTCGGCCTGGGTGGGGAATTGACCCAAATCGCCGTCCTGGTCCAACACATTGAGGATTTTTCCTTGCAGGCTGTTCGGGTCGGGGGAAAGCGGTGGGACCGGGAGGTCTTCCTCGCTGGTGTTGGGATGAAGTTTGTTGGTCAGAGGATAGAATCGGACAAGGCGTCCGTCGTTCTTTCGCCATACGTGTTCCTCAGCCTCGAGGATGCGAAGGTGGTGCGTGATCTGCCCGTTGCTCATGTCAAGGGCGCTCATGAGGGCTCGGAAGTGGCATCCGGGGTTGGCCGTGAGATAACCCATGAGCCGTCCGCGTTGATACCGGCCATCTGTTGTTTCATGTGTCTTGCCAATGAGCCCGAGGAACCACAAGCCAGCGGCGGTGGCTGGCAAGCGAAGACCTTCGTTCGTCGCGGCAACCACAACAAACATCGAGAGAACCGAAGCGGTGACCACCACGCTCACTGCGGTGACCACAGTGCTGGATTCCACGACGGTGGTGGTTGGCTCGTCCAAGACCACGACCGGGGCGGTTTCTTCGCTGACGATGCGTTGTTCCATGCGAACCTCAACCACTTCCACCGACGGGGCGAGATAGTCGCTACAGGCGGGAGAGGGTGTGGTGTCGACCACGAGGTAAATTCCTTGGTTTTGGGCACTGGGTTGCCAGGTCGATAGGGTGCGAGCATTGGAGAGGAGGTAGGTTTCACCGCCAGTGTCCATGACAAAGCATGTGCCCTGGTCCGTGAGAAGACCAGTCCAAGTGCCCGTCAACTCAAACGGTTCAGCTGGTTCGGCCACCGTCTCTTCAACCTCCTCAACACCGAAGTCAGCTGGCCAGGCGAACGGAAGCGTGACCGTTGACGGTGATGTGGCCAACATCGTGAGGCTGAGGGTGTAGTAGCCATCTGGAAGGAGTGGCGCTCCGTCTTGGACCATGCTGATGTCAAACGCATCGAATTCGAGAGGTTGAGAAGCATCGGGCAGGAGGACCTTGCGACCGTCGTAAGCATCGCAAAGGGTCTGGAAGACGTGAACGATGTCGTTCTCTTGGTTGAGGAAGGCAACCTCAAACGTGCAGGGTTGAGCCATACGGAGGTAGGTGGCTTGGGCGTTGGAGGCTTCAGCGTTGAGACGTACGGTTTGGTCGCCCTGCCACGTCAGTGAAGCAGTGAGTTGAGCGGCGTCGGAGGCAGCGCAGGGGTTGACCTCCGCTGAGATGAATTCAACCACCTCGC
Organism: Candidatus Poseidonia sp.; assembly: GCA_049412325.1. GTDB lineage: Archaea > Thermoplasmatota > Poseidoniia > Poseidoniales > Poseidoniaceae > Poseidonia. Next base: position 17,005 of record JBMSEL010000013.1, on the reverse strand, counting down.
TGGCGATCAAACCGTGCTCGGGCACTTCGGCGACCACAGTGTAGGATCCCGGTTCAACCATGCACCCGGCGGTGTCGTAGAAATTCCATTGTGGCAACGTGAGTCGTTCAGGCGTATCCTGCTCAACCACGACTTCCAATTCAATCGCCGTACAGGTTTTGCCGGTTCGACTGTCGTAGACGATGTTTCCAATGTCGTCGACCACCCACATCTCGGCCTTGCAGGAATCGGTAAAGTCCACTTGGACGGATTCCATGGAGGTGGTGCCCAACAGCACTTCGCTTACCAACACCTCACCGGGGCTGTAGGCAGGCAATTCATTCCCGCTCATGATGAGGTCCATTTCCAATGAGGACGCTGGCGTGGTGGTCGGCTCGCCTTCGGCGGTGTTGAACACAAAGAAATCGCCGGGTGTCGAGATAGAAACCGTGGCCGAAGGGTTGGTTGAAACTTGTTCAACAAGCATGACCTCACCGGGCATCAACGTGCTGACGTCTCCGGTGCAGGGTGCACCGAGGCGATGATGTTCGTTCACCGAAATTTCCAGCCAACACGTCGACATTTCGTTCAAGTCAACGCTTTGTGCAGTGGGGTTGTACAAACTCACCAGATGGACGGCTTGCCCGTCGGTTGTTCGCTGAGTGGATTGAACCGCATAGGTCAAGTCTTCAGGGAGTGAAACCGGCGTCTGAATGGTTGCTTCAGTGATGAAGGAGGCCCCAGCCGAATGAAGGAGTTCAACGGTGTAGGTGCCGCTTTCAAGCCACGCACCCGCTTCGTCTTTCATGGACCAAGAAACGGCCTCAAGGGCGAGTTCTTCGCCAGCAAACAGGTCCAAGCCTTGCTCCCGCTGTGGGCAATCCGAAGAACCGTTGACCAGCATGACGTTGGAGGCGTTGTACACGTTCAACACCACAGGGCAGGCTGGGTTCATCAGCAACGAGACCGCTGGTCCGTTGTTGACCAAGCGAGGCTCAAGAACGAGGGGGTGGCCGGGTTCATACCAAGGTTGGTCAGGAGCGTTTACCACGTTGGCCGTCAAGGCCACGTCGCCTTCGTCCGCCGACACCATGCCGATGAACAACGAGGCCACCAAGAGCCCCGCCAACATCAACAATCGGCCTGTCGGCTGCTCGCCCATGTGAAAACATGGCCACTTCCCCTTTGAAAGGTCAGCGGTGCAAATCGTGTGTGATGGGTCAGAGATTTTCGAGGTCCATCATGGTAGGAATCGCTGCTTCTTGAGCGGCCTGCTGTTGCATTTCGTATTGCTTCCACTCAGGCAATCCTTCCGTTCCTTCCCAACCCAGTGCACGCGCTTCTGCATAGTTTCCTTCAGCGAGGTAGTGTTGAATCCAAGCTTGGCGGCGCTCTTCTTCCTCCGCAACGGAGGCTTGAGCGAGATGGTCTTCGCGCTTGGCAGCCACAGCCTTTCGCCGACCGGCGGTCTTGGCGACTTGGGCGACAACGATCAAAGCGAGCAGGAAGATGATGACGCCACCCATGATTTGGAGTGTGCTGCCATTCCCGCTGAGCAGTGAGCCTGTTTCCTTGTCATCGTTTGAGGCAAGGCTTGGGTCTTCGGTGATGCCGCAAACCGCCGTGGTGCGTGAGCCTTGCGACACCTCTGGATCCCACGGACATGGGTCGTATTCGTCGGCGGTTCCATCCCCATCGGAGTCAGGACAACCGAAGTATTCCTCATAGTCCCCGGTGGTCGAGGTCCCTGGCACCTTGTAACAGGCATCGAATTGGTAGCCGGTAGCGTTGTCGCCGAAACCATCGCCGTCAAAGTCCAGCCACTGGCTGACACGAAGTGGGAAATTGTCCACACGGTTGGAGCTGCTTTGGTTGTCACCCCAGCCATCGCCATCCATGTCTGACCACTGGCTCGCAATTTGCGGGAAGGCGTCGCCGCGCTGTTCACGCAACGTCAGGAACATCCCTGGATTTTCTTCGTCGGCCACCGTGCTGTTTTCCCAGTAGTAATTATCGCCGTAGCCATCGCCGTCGAAATCAGCCCATTGCTCTTGGTCGGTAGGGAAGACATCGTCAACATCGGCATAGCCGTCGAGGTCGGCGTCCGGACAGCCCAGGCGGCCTTCTTCGAAGGATTTCCCGAAGACATCGATGCAATCATCGCCACTGGGGACGTTGGTGTTGTCACCGTAGCCATCACCGTCAGAATCGGCCCACTGGAAGGGATCATCGGGGAAGGCATCGAGAGGGTCGGTGACACCGTCAAGGTCGGAGTCAGGACAACCACGACTGAGTTCGGCTTGGGATTCGCCATAGTCCATCGGACAGACGTCCCCAGCGTTCCCGTCGGGGTTGTCGCCGTAGCCGTCCCCGTCCTCATCGCTCCATTGCGTGGCATCGGAAGGGAAGGCGTCGCCGTTGTTTCCACCGGGGTTGTCCCCATAACCGTCCCCATCGCTGTCCTTCCACTGACTCGTATCGTCAGGGAAAGCGTCGGGGTTGTTGCCCGAAGCGTTGTCGCCTCGGTTGTCACCGTCCCGGTCGGACCACTGCGTGGGGTCGTCGGGGAAGGGGTCGCCGGCATTGGAGTACCCGTCGCCGTCTCGGTCAACACAACCCACGCGGTCGATGGTGGACGAGCCGGCGTTGTTGGGACAGTCGTCAGGGTTGTTCCCATCTGGGTTGCTGCCGAAGCCGTCGTTGTCTTCATCGCACCACTGGGTGGGGTCGGAGGGGAATGCATCAGCGCCATAACAATCCGTGGTGCTTGGCCAGCCAGCCGTGGGGTCAGAGTAACCGTCACCGTCGGTATCCGGACAACCAAGACGGTCGTACTGTGAGTCGCCATAGAGGTTTGGACAGGCGTCGGCACGGTCGCTGTTCGGGTTGTCGCCGATCCAATCACCATCGGAATCCATGTGTTGCGTGCGGTCGAGCGGGAAGGCGTCAGGCATGTTGGCTGAAGGCAGCAGGACGCCTGGCCATTCTGAAGGCCGGTAAGAATCCCACGAAGCGTTTCCGTAATTGTCGCCATAACCGTCCCCGTCGGTGTCGTTCCACTGGGTGGGGTCGTTGGGGAACGCGTCACCTGATTGGTTGACATGGAGTTGGTAATCGTTGAGGTCAAAGCGGTAGTTGTCACCGTAGCCGTCGCCATCGGCGTCAACCCACTGCAGGGGGTCGAGCGGGGCCCAGTCGCCCGCATCGGACCAGCCGTCGCCGTCGGTGTCGGGGCAGCCGAAGCGGTCTTGCGTTGAGGTCCCTGGGGTGGTGATGCACTCGTCGGGTTCGTTGGCGGGGGCGGGGTTGTCGCCGTAACCGTCGCCATCGGTGTCGTTCCACTGCGTTCCGTCCTCGGGGAAGGCATCCACGACGCCGTCGCCTTGGTCTGTGGAGTTGTAGCCGTCGTTGTCGCTGTCGAGGTCGGCAAACAGGAAGTACAGGCCGTTGTAGTTGCGGCTCACGCCAGCCGTGATGTGAATGCCATCGGGGTGCCACGAGGCGCTGTTGACGGTACCGCAGGGGTTGCCGTTTCCACTTTGACTGCAGGTGTTGCTGCCCCGAGCAATTTGGATGGTGTCGACCAACAACGACGTGTCAATGTCGTACACCAAGACAGACCCGCCGTTGGTGCTGTAGTAGCCAATGCTGTACGCCACCTGAGTCCCGTCCGGCGAAATGTCAACGCCGTAGCACGAGCTGGTCGCTTGCTGATTGAGAATGGATGCACCCGACGAGGTGTTGAACACGCGCAATCGGCTGGCGCCGTTATCGTAGCCGGTGCACATGGCGATGGTGTTGCCGTCGGGCGAGATGTCGATGCTGTGGACGTCGGTGCCCGCACCTGGGTTCATGGCGCGCACGGTGGTCCAACCCGAGGTCTCAACGAGGTAGGCCGTGCCTTCGCCGCCCACGGCCATACGAGAACCGTCGGGAGAGAACGCCACAGAGGAGTACTCGCCGTTGTTGCCACCGGGCTTGACTTCACGCCAAATTTGACCGGTCTCGACACTGACCAGCATGATGGCGCAGCTGTTGCAGTTACCACCGCCCCATCCACCCGAGTCCTCGTCCACCACAGCGAAACTCGTGCTGTTGGCCAGGAAGCCAACATCAGAGAAGGTGCGGGATGAGCCACTGTGCGTGATGCCATCATGGATGACCGTGAGGTTACTGGCCCACAAGACCACGGCGGTGTCGTCGGAGAGGGAGGCCGCGATGTACTGGTCGTCAGGGCTCCAGTCAAGGCCGGTAACATACGCGCCATTGCCGTCGACAAGGTCCGGACTGGTGACAGCGATGGTGAAGGTGGCGGTGTAGAACACGCGAATGCGGTCGCCGATGGCGGCAGCGACCAGGCTACCGTCGGCGTTGTGGTCAACGGAATAAACGCTGGTCCCGCTGACATAGAAATCTTGAGCGAAGTTGGGGTTGTTGGATGACCAGCCGTCGTTGAGGTTGGAGGTGCCGTCGCCATCGGCATCGGGGCAACCGGTGAGGTCAACGGTGGACGTTCCGTAAGCGTACGGGCAATCGTCCACGCTGTCGTCATAGCCATCACCGTCTGCATCGGCGCCGGACGCCAAGGGGAGAACGGCGAGGAGCATCAACCAGCATAACAACAAGGCCATGGTTCGGGGAGGGCGGCCGAGGTTGGGTTGAGAGCGCATGAATGCCCATCATCGTCCAAATAAAAGGGTTGTTGCAATCTTGCGTAAACAGTGCTCCTCAGCGCTAGCGTGAAACAGCGAACGGTAGGGGCAAGTGTTGAACAATCAAAACCGATAGCCGCAAGCATGGCGGGCGACATCCCCAAGGTCAATGTCGCTGCCAAGGACAGGGTCCTGCTCCACCTGCTGGCCAATGATGAATGGGCGGACCGCTACATGGTCCCCCCCGCCCTGACGCGCCCTGGCATCGCCGAGGCCTGCGCCCAACACCCTCCCAATGTGAGTCGAACGATGCGGGACTTGCTCAAGGATCTCCTCGTGGAAGAACATACACGAGCCGTGCAAGGGGATGAACGACGGCAGAAGACTTGGCAGCTGACCGAAGAAGGGCGCCTTCGAGCACGCCAGCGTCAGGTGGCCTTGGACGACACGAAAGTGCTGGTTCGAAACATGGAAGGGGAGTTGTTGGAGGTCAAGGCCTCAGAGGCCCCGGGACTTCTCCAAACCGAACTGACGCTGCTTCAAATTCTCCTTCACGCCCAACACGAAGGTGTGCTGACCTACGGTGATATCCGCTTTGGAAGTATTCGCAAATCGCACGACGACGGGTTGCCTGAGCCAGGGCGATTGACGCCACTGGTCGGCGTTCATGCCACCTATGCGAATCGCCCACCGACCACGCGTCCGGTGTACGGTCGAGACGAGGAGTTGGAAACCTTGCACGCTTGGTTTGCCGACCGGCACCCCTGCATGGTGGTTCACGGCATCGCGGGGATTGGAAAATCGACCCTCATCGCTCATTGGCTTCAACAACACATGGAAACCGACCCTCATCTCTCTGTTTGCTGGTACACGTGCCAGCCGTGGGACAGGGCTTTGGGGCTGGCCACCAGTCTGCTCCATCGGTTTGGTATTGACGAAACACACGACCCATACCGCATCATCGAGACCTTGCCCCTGACGCCCGGCGCGGACATGGATGTGGATGCATGGCGCCGCCGACTGATGGCCTACATGACCGACGCCAACACCATTCGAGAACGCTTCAAAGACAGCGTTGGCGGGCCCCCGCCGTACTGGCTCATCGTGCTGGACGATGTGCATCACATTAGTGAGAAAGCCCAACACCTGCTCGGGTCCTTGTTGCAACTGGCACAGAACGGACCGCTCCGCGTCCTGCTCGTCTCGCGCACAGAATTGAGTGTCTACGACCGGCGGGACGTGCACATTCGCGACACCGTCCGTGAACTTCCGCTCAAAGGCCTCAGCCTCGAGGCGACCGAGGCATGGCTCTCCAACCTCGAGAGTGGCAATACCCCCCCTGCTGAAGATGTTCACGCCGCTACCGGCGGCCACCCGCTGGCCATGGAACTGCTGGAGTTGTACGGCCAGCCCACGCACAAAGATTGGCTTCGGTTTCTCGATGAAGAAATCCTCCTTCGATTGCCTGAACAGGAAAAGGAACTGTTGGCGACGCTCGCCGTTGCCGAAGCGCCCGTCGCTTGGGAAACCCTCGCCGGTGGCGTTGGTTGGAACGGCACGCCTCCAGAGAACTTGTTGAAGCATGGTTTGCTGTTGGAACTTGAGGAAGGCATGTGGCTTCACGAAGCGCTACGGGAACGGTTGTTGCGCGACGTCGGTGAGCACCACGAGGAGCGGAAGAACCGTTTGGCTTGACATCAGAAATCGTCGGCCGTCATGACCTCGTCAATCCAAGCGAGGAGTTTGGCCTTGGGCATGCTGCCCGTTTTTTGAGACACGATGGTCCCGTTTCGATACATGAAGAGGGCTGGAATGCTTCGTACACCCAACTGAGCGGCAGTGGAGGTGTTTTGTTCTGTGTCGACCTTGGCTACGAGAATTTCTCGCTCCTGTGCCACCGCCTCGAGGACGGGGCCGATGGCTTTGCAAGGTGCACACCAGGGAGCCCAGAAATCAACGATGACCCATTCGGTTTCGTTGACGGTGTCATTGAATTCGCTATCGTTGACGTTTCTTACTTCGCCCATGTCTTCACCTAAAACCCCGTCTTGAGGACGCATTATAGGCGTTTGCGCCAAATCGGATGGTCCCAAAAAAGGCAAGTCTCTTCAAATGGCGGTGACTGGAAGGGGTTGAGGGATGACATGATCATTGCACCCAGCGTCCTCACCGCCGACCTCGCTGACTTGGCCTCCGATTGCACAGAAGCGATTGATGCAGGCCTCAATTGGCTCCATCTCGATGTCATGGACGGCAACTTCGTGCCCAACCTCACCTTTGGCCCGCCCGTGATTCGAAGCCTGCGAAAAGCGCTCGGTCCCGACGCTATTTTCGATGCCCACTTGATGGTTGAAAACGCCGAAGCCTGCTTTCAAGACTACATCGATGCAGGTTGTAACCATCTCTCCGTTCACGTTGAAGCCGTGAAGCACCTTCACCGCCTGCTCGGCGCTATTCGACAAGGTGGCGCCACCGTCGGTGTTGTCTTGAACCCGGCCACCCCCGTTGAAGCGGCCCTGGAAGTGCTGAGCGAAGTGGACTTGGTGCTCATCATGAGCGTGAACCCCGGGTTTGGTGGGCAATCGTTCATTCCCAATGTCGAGGCAAAAATTCGCCGACTCTCTTCGGCCATTGAGGAGCAAGTCGCGAGCGGAGGACGCCCCGTGCAGATTCAAGTCGACGGTGGTGTCAAGGCCCACAACATCGCCATGCTACGCGATTGGGGCGTCACCAACTGTGTTGTCGGCTCAGGCCTGTTCAACGACCGAGCCAGTGTGTCCGAGAACCTCGCTGTCATTCATCAAGCACTCAACTGAGGAGGCCTCTCCATTCAGATCCTCGTTGTCTCGTTGCTTTACCCCGTTCCAAGGAACCCCACCCGAGGGGTCTTTGTTGAGGATCATGTGCACCTTCTCCGTGAACTCGGCCATGAGGTGAAGGTGGTCAACCCGCTTCCGCGGATGCCGCGCTACGCAGAGGCTCGACGGTCGACCATGATGGGCGTGGCCAAAGCCCCGAAGCGTTGGCAGCACGACGGCATCGAGACCCTCGTTCCTCGGTTTTTCGCCCTTCCGGACCACCCTTACCCTCGCTTCACAGCCTCCAGTGTTCGCCGTAAAGCAACGTGGGTGGAAAAGCAACTGGGCGATTGGCGACCGGAGGTCATCCTCTGCCACACGCTTTGGCCTGTTGCTCACCTCGCCCAGCGACTGGCCACACGTTGGGGCGTGCCATGGGCCGGCATCGTCCACGGCCACGACTTTGACGTTGGGCTTGGCCTGAGGGGTGTTGGAACCAACATCAGCGCTGCCGTGGCGTCATGCGATGCCCTGGTCTGCGTCACCGGCCGGCTGGCCACCGTTGCTGCCGACCTTCCCTCGCCACCCAAGCGTCTGGTGACCATTGCCTGCGTCACGGACATCCACAAGGAATGGCGACGCCCCGTCAAACCGATGAAAAAAACGTGGAAAAAGGAACCCATTGACATCCTGTTTCCCGCCGACCCGCGACGCCCCGAGAAGCGTCATTTGCTGGCGCTCCAAACCGGAGAAGCGCTGGAACAACGCGGATGGATGGTGGGCATGACCTCGTTGCGCCACCAACCTCGGGACATCGTCTATGACCGCATGTTGACCGCCGATGTCACGCTCATCACCTCCACTCGCGAGGCTGGACCTCTCGTGGCGAGGGAGTCACTCTTGTGCGGTACGCCCGTGGTCAGTGTTGATGTGGGCGAGGTCGACGACTACCTTCCCGGTGAATGGGTATGCAATGAAGATCCTGAAGCCCTGGCCGACGGCATCGAAGCGGCGCTTCGAACGGGATGGACGGAAGACACGACCGTGGAAGAACGTCTTGCCTTCGCCTCAAAGGAAACTGTCAGTCAAGCGTGGAGCGAATTGCTCTCCAGCCTCGTTGCGTGAAGAAGAAGAGCGGGAGGCCAAACACCCACCAGGCGGTGCCTGAAACGAGGCCAACCACCACAAACGCACTCCCGAGCAAGGCCAACGACCAATCGTCCTTTCGCGCACGAACCATGGCCCAAGCCTCGCTCATGTGCCATGAAAGCACCAACAACACTCCGGCAGAAAGTGAACTGGCCAGAGCTGCAGCGAACAGTTTCTGGCCGGGGTCTGCAGGGCCCTGCATCACCAATCCGTAGCCGAACAGAACCGCTGCCAGCAACACGAGCACGATGAACAGCGTGAACCGCCACGGACGTGGGCCGGCCATGAGGCTGGTGTAGGTTGGCGTAGCCAACAAGGTCAGGACCCAACCGGCGAGCAAAACGGTGAACACGTCCACGGCTGACGCACCGTAGGTGCCGTCGAGGTAGGAGGATGGAAACGCCAACGGGGCAAAGAACCTCATGATGAGGTAGCCACCGAACAAACCGTACGGAAGCAAACCGAAACAGAGGTCAGTCGCTTGGTGCATCTCGCGGTGATGTCGCTCTGGGTGGCCCCGTGCTGCACCGAGGACGGGCAGAAGGGCGGACCGAATCGCAGCGGGCACCACCAAGCCGGCAAGCCATGCCAACTGGGCGACATGGAACACCGCACCCAGGGTGGCATCGCCCGAAGCGGCCACCATGAATTTCTCTATACGAATCACGTAAGGTAGGATGCCCAATGTAATGGCAAAGGGGAGGGCCGACATCACGAGTGAGCCAGGCGAAACCCAAGCCTCACCCAATCGCACCCATTCGACCCGTTCGGGGGCGGGCGGAGCGACTCGTAGAAGCCACCACAACGCCAAGGCCCAGCCGGTGAGAGCGCCGACCAGAAAAGCCGCAGTGAAGGCGGTGGCCGAAGTGGAGCCTTGCCACACCAGCACGCCATAGGCGGCGACCGTCACACCCCGCTCTGCGACTTTGCTCAACGCCTCGAGGCGTGCTTCACCCAACACGCGCAAACCTGAACGCGGTGCATACGAGGCGACATGAACAAGGGCGATCATGGCCGCCAACATCAGCAACGTCGCCGGCCCGTCCACGTTGAGCCAAGCTTCGGGCCGAGCGACGAGGGCGAGGAGAACAAAGGGCAAGGCGGCCATGGCTTGCCAACGGTATGTACGCCACACGGCGGCAGGCACCATCGATGGAGCACGTGTGCCGTCCCGTGCCAGCAGCGTTGGAAGCCCCAAATCGATGACTAAAAACAACGAGGCGTAGAGGTCAATGGCCAGCACCATCCAACCGTAATGTTCGGCGAGCAGCGCGTGCGTGAGCATGATTTGGCCGGTGAAGGCCAAGGCCACGGCCGCCAAGTCCGCTCCGACCAACCACGAAGCGTCCCTCCCGCTGGAGGGTGTACGCGCAGCCGTCTCGGTCATGATTCGTCCAAGGAGAGCGGGCTTTCAATCACTTCCGCCACGAACGGCCGCCTCGTCCTCATCCAGCCCCCAAGCCCACCGACTCACCGTTCCACGCTCACCTTCGGATGAACCGATGCGGTGGACAAAGGGCGATTTGCGAAGAGCCCGTTGAAGGATGTGGGCACGAACCGCTCGGCCCTCCGCCTCAAGGGCCTGGATGATTTCAGGCGTGGTAGCGGGGCCGTTGGTGCGAAGCCAACCAACGATCCACTCCGCTTGTTCACGGTTGGCTTTTCGCTCATCGCTCCAACGAGAAGGGCGAGCCATGGGCGGCCTTGGTAGCGTTTGGTAGATAATCTGCTCGCGACACGCCGCTCAATCCCGGTGGTAGAGACCATGTCCTCAGCAGGCGTTTCTGCGATTGCTTCATGTATGATGGACCAAGGCTCATTGCCATGGATGAGCCTTCGGGAAACCCCTCCTTCTTCAAAAAGTGGGTGATGCGCCAATATTGGCGAATGCAGCAATCCCAAGCGGTGGTCAGCCTCCTCTTGTGGGGGACCACCATCACCCTCCTGGTTTGGCCCTATCTACGATGGCGCTTTGAACCGGGCTGCGGCGATGGGATGCTCTGTTTCGATTCCGAACTCTTCGGCATTCCCCTGACCTATGTCGGTTTGGTGACGATTTTCATGACGGTCATGTTTGGTGTGTTGCTCGTTGGCTTCCTCTACGATCAAGTATTTTCCTTGTGGACGGAATGGCGCAACGTTGACACCGAACGAAACCCCTTTGCAACCTACGCTCTTTCACCCGTCTGGCTCGTCCTCTATGCCCTTCAAGCCGAGACGCTCAAGCGACAATTGTCTGATGATGAAGAGGAGATGAAGGAACAGATGGATTGGTACCTCAAGTGGTGCAAATCATACACTCAAGGTGAGATGTTTGCTCGCGCTGTTCAACAGTGGGACAAGGCCCTTGGTAAAACACCGACGTTTTGGTTCACCGATGATGACGCCATGCAAAAGGCACGCGAACTGAAGTTTGATGATGAACAAAACTGACGCTCAAGCCTGACGACCAGCGTCAAACATCTCGCGCAGGCTACCATCTTGCAGCATCTCGAGGGCAATGTCAGACCCGCCAATGAGTTCGCCGTGGACGAAGACTTGCGGCATGGTGGGGAAGTCCGACCAGGCGCAAATGGAAGGGATGGCTCGTGGGTCGCTGAGGACATTCACGGAGGCGAATTCCTCTCCGAGGCTTTGAAGCACCTGTGCTGCACGGTTGGAAAAACCGCACTGAGGTTGGTTCGGGCTGCCCTTCATGAAGAGCACGAGGGGATGGTCGTCGACGAGGCTTTGCAATTCTTCTGGGGTCCAATTCATGGGGTTCACTCCTTCTTTTTCTGGATACGGCGGATGTGGATGCCTTGCCCGCCGCCGTGCGGGTCAAAGGCCGTATCGCCAGCGGTTTCGGCTTGGGCGGGTGTCATGCACTTGAGGTCAAGTGCGTGAACGGGATGAGGGATGTGCTGACCCATCACGGCGAGCACCTGCTTTTGGCGCTGAAGAGGACGAACGCCCTCGAACGTCTCGGAGATGACGCGCACGTGGAAGTGGTCACCTGAGCCGTGCAGGTCAATGACTTCGACCGTGGCTTCTGGAACGGCTTTCAAGACCTCCGCCTCAATCCACGCTGCCTCAACCATGCTCACGCCTCAACCTTCCGTGGCTTCGCACCTTCTTTGAACCTGCGCTCTGCTCAACACCGCTCATTCAGCGGCCAATTTTTCGAGAATAGCGTCAACGCCAGTGGCTTTTTTGACCCGCAACCAAGGCTCGACGGACCTTGTTTCCATGTCCTGCTTGAGGCGTTGCGTCCCACCTCCGCTGATGTTCAACAGGATGCAGTCGTCCTTGCCGACCTCGCCCGATTCAACCGCCTGCAGGAGGCTGGCGGCTGCGACGGCGCTTGAGGTCATCACGTCAATGCCTTCGATGGATTCGATGAGTTCTCGAGCATCCACAGCGTCTTCACGCCGGACCACGTATGTTTGACCGTTGGACGCCTCGAGGATGTCATGGACAGCGCCGACCTGACCGTAGGCCGGGCCTTTGTTCATCAGATAGTCCGAATAGACCTCAACGTCATGGGGAGGGAAATCCTCGTCCACCAAATGATCACGGCCTGCTTGCCATGCATTGTGGATGGGGTGATGTTCGATGTTTTGGGAAACGTGTTGCCGAGGTGCAGGCCCCTTGAAGAGACCTTCATCGATGAGGCGTTCCGCCATCTCGTGAATCCCAATGGGGCCCGGTCCGCCACCGATGCCTTGGAAATAGTGGTCGGGGAGGCGACCGATGGTGTAGGCAGCATCGATCATGAGGCTGCCAATCCCGTCCCGGCGCGCCACGTTGTGGACACTGCCTTCCATTTGCCATCCGGGGAGCTGCGCACCGATGCCTTTGGCTACGGTCTTGGCGTCGTAGTAATCGCCGTCTTCAACCACCACCACCCGCACGCTTTCAGCAGTGTTTTCTGGACGCGCCCAGATGCGGTCGGCGTGATCTTTGCCAACCACGACGATGAGCGGTGTCCCGTCCATCCCGCAAAAATGCGTGAAGGCTCGAGCGGTGTTGCCTGCGCTGGCGACGATGAGGCCTTTGACACCGTGGTCGTGCATGCGTTGGAGGGTTGGAACCGCTTCCATGTCCTTGAAACTCCCCGTAGGGCACGCACCGCCTTTCTCAGGCCAGTACCCGTTGAAGGAAACCCAGAGGTTGGAGAGCCCCATGGCGTCGCCGAGTGCTTCAGCCTTGTAGGTGACCGTTCCTGCCGTGTAAGCATTGGCTTTGGAAACAGGGAGCCACGAAAGGTACTTCCAGACCCCTTCTGCGTGTTCTTTGAGTTCAAACGGTTTGTTGTACTCAGCCCTTAGCAAGGCGTTCTTGGTGTGATGGAGGGTGTACTCGTCCTCAATGAGATCTTCTGACTTCAAACATTTCAGTTGATACTTCATTTTTTCACCATGCCAATATGTTGGCTACAGCCCTCCGTCGGGCGAGTGTGGTATAACTCTTGGTCAATAGTGGCCGCAGAAAAAGGCTGTTCTCAGAATCTGAAATAGATGAAATCGATGGTTTCTGCAGGTCGAAGATAGAACGCCAAGCACAACATAACACCGCAAACAGACCCCCAAACCACCGGGTGTTGACGAGCCAACCATTCTTTACCCCCACCAAGTTTTCCACTGATGCCGTGAAAGAGAACAAAACATGCTGCAAGGGCGAAGGTGAGGAATTTGATCTCGGGAAGGAACTCGTAGCCTTCATTCCAATCAAAGTGCCCTCCCCATCCAACAAAGGTCTTCATCGACGGGATGAGCACAGCCGTGTCCTCAACTCGGAAGATCAGCCATGTCAGGAACACGAAGAATTGGGTGATGACCCACGACAACAGAACACCCGCGCGCCCCGCTGCGCCAAAGAACCGTTTGACAAAGGAGATTTCTTTTCCAAATCGATGAACGATGAGCAGCAAACCGTGAACAAAGCCCCACAGCACGAAATTCCAGGAAGCACCGTGCCATAATCCACCAAGAAGCATCGTCATCATCAAGGCAAAGAGCATCCGATTTCGGCCGTTTCGCGAGCCCCCCAGCGGGATGTAGAGGTAATCTCGCAGCCACGTGGACAACGAGATGTGCCACCGGCGCCAGAAATCTTGGGGCGAAGTAGCGGCATAGGGCGTTTTGAAGTTCTCCGGGAGTTCAACGCCGATGAGGTGGGCGGAGCCAATGGCAATGTCCGTGTAAGCCGAAAAGTCACAATAAATTTGGATGCCAAAACACAACGTTGCCCACCAGACCAAACCGATGTTGGCGAGGTGTTCGCCCTCCACGAAGACCTCGTTGGCATGAACTGCGACGTTGTCGGCAATGACCAATTTCTTGGCGATGCCGTAGATGATGAGGGTCAACCCGAAACGAAACCGATAGGCTGAGGGAGCCAACGGCTCCTTGATTTGCTCTCGGAAATGGTCGGCTCGGACAATCGGGCCTGCCACGAGTTGAGGGAAGAAGGCTGCATAACAGGCAAAATCAAGGAAGGAATCGTAGGGATCCTGCTTCTTGCGATAGATGTCAATGGTATAGGACATGGTTTGGAACGTGTAGAAGGAAATCCCCACCGGCAGGGCCAGCCCTAACGTTCCGACATCCAACCCTTCCGTGAAACGCAAGGAAACGAGGTTCCAACTTTCGATAAGGAAATCAAGGTACTTGAACACCCCAAGCAAGGACAGGTTGGTCACCAAACTGATGCGAAGCCATCGTTTCCGGTGAGCAGCATCTTCGGACTCGTGCATTTTCTGTCCTGCCGTCCAGTCAATGCATGTCGAGATGAGCAAGAGAATAAGGTGCCAGCCCGAAGCCAGCCAAAAGAACACATAGCTCATGACCAGAAGAATGAGCACTTGTCGTCGACGCTGCCTCGAAGCGATGCCGAAGGTGAGAAGAAACACCAGCGGAAGAAAATACAGGTAGTATTCGGGTGTGACAAAATCCAAGCCATCACCTCAATTGTTCGTTCAGCACGTTTGCTATTCGCTCGCAGGCATAGATTCGACCCGCATCTCCGAGGTGATTTCGATCACGAAACATCCCCTGCTCCCATGATTCCCAAAACCAGTTAACGGGTGTTGCACCGTACATTTCGTTGAGATGGGCCAATGTCGTGTTGTGTCCGTCGATTTGCCCGGGTGAAAGGTAGTCGTACACGAGTGGATGATGAGGAGTTGCGAGCATGAAGACTTGGATGCCTGCTTCGGTCAGCGCATGAACGGTGTATTCCAACGCCGCGTGATTGAGCGTTCCGTTGTGATGAGGGTTGTACACGCCGTAGTTGACGCGCTTCGGCATGTTCTCAGCGAACCACGCATCCACCTCGGTTTGATTTTTCAACTCAAACAATGGTGGCAAGTAGCCGGGGGTTTGCAGGTAGTCCAACCAACCTTCGTCATCAACACCGGGCATGTCGCGATCGAAATATTGCACGCCCAACTCATCATGAAATTCGGCAGCCAATGCATTGTCGAGGGCGACTTGAGAATAGGAAGCCGTGAGTTGGATTCGCTCTTCAAGACTTGAAGCGATGTAGACCTTGTCGCGGTTTCGTATCAAATCGCTCCAAGCTTGTTCGCCTCCCAAATCAAGTGTCAAACTCAAGATGGTGAATCGGAACTGTATGTACTCGTCAAGGCTCTCGGATTCGTAGAAATCCCAGAGTGAATTTGGACCAACGTCAACAATAACGGCTTTGGGTTTGGCGTTGACCAGCGAAGGAACCTGAATCATTTCGGTGTAAGGATTCGCACCACCGATGGCCAAATTGTACACCTTGGTTTCGCCATCGTCAAGGTGTTCACCGATGCATTTCCCGTCCGTGGCATATTGAAGGACGGACGAACCGATGACGACCACGGCATCGCTCTCTTCGGCCGCAATGGATTCAAAAGCAGGATGAGTAACTGCATACCGTCCACTTTTGATGAAGTTCCCCTCGATGAGTCCGTCGTTGACGAAGGTTGGAACTACCGAGCCCGAAAGAACAAGGAACACGACGAAGAATATTCCAAGACTCAACGCAAATTGTCCTGTGGACAATGAGGGACGCTCGCTCTCTTGCATGTACCGTTGTTCCTGCTGGTCTGTTGCAGTTTAACGTTCCTCATGAACCATCTCCGGCGACAGGAAAGGAGAGACGAAAGCATTCACGAAGAGAGCGGGCGGCCGACGGCAAAACACTGCCAGCCTATTTTCTCAAGCGCTTGCAAGTCAAGGACGCGCCGGCCGTCATAGATGCGTGGCGCCTCCATTTGCCGGGCGAGCGCCTCCCAATCCAATTCAATGCAGGCTTTGTGTGCCGTGACAAGAACGGCGAGGTGATGGCCCCTTGCTTGGGATAAATCAGTGATGACGTCCACCGATTCGGGGAAGGTCTCAGGGTCGATATGCGGGTCGTAGACACTGACATTGATGCCCCGCTGCTGGAGTGCTTCAGCCAGTGGTTCAGCCGGCGTTTCCCGAGGGTCACCAACTTCGGCTTTATACGACCAGCCAAGGAAGAGTACCTTGGTGGCATTGGCCGAAAGCCCAGCCTTCCAAAGAATGTCAACCAGCACCTGAGCCACGTGATTCGGCATGGAGCGGTTGACAGCACGAGCGGCGGTGATGAGCCCAGCAGGCACGCCGACATCACTGGCTCGCTGGATCATATAATACGGGTCAACGGGGATGCAATGGCCGCCCACGCCGACGCCGGGCGTGTAGCGATGGAAGTTCCACTTTGTTGCCGCAGCCGACAGCACATCTTCCACGTCCACATCCATGGCCGGGAAGATTCGAGCGAGTTCATTGACCAAGGCGATGTTGATGTCGCGCTGAACGTTTTCGATGACCTTCGCAGCTTCAGCGACTTCGAGCTTCCCGACATAGCGGACGTCCTCGCTCGTGAGTTGACTGTACAATTGGACCAAGGCCTCACCAACCTCGGGATTGGAGCAACCGATGACCCGCGCCACAGAGCGCACGCCGTGAGCAGCATCGCCAGGGTTGAACCGTTCTGGGCAATACGCAATTTCAACGTCCTCACCAATGGTCATGCCCAACTCATCAATGAGTGGCATCCATGTTTGGGCGGTCACACCTGGATAAACGGTGGACTCCAACACCACGATGGTGTTGGAACCTTGTGGAATCGCTTCGAACACCGCCTTTCCAGCCGCCTCGACGTACGACAGGTCAGGTTTGAGGTCGTGCGTGACCGGCGTGGGAACGGTCACGAGCACGATGTCGCACTTCGGAACCGCTTCCGCCGTGGACGTCGTAATGTGCCAGCGTTCGGTACCGGGCTGGGGGACGATGTCGTCCACGTCCGGGTCGCCCGTCGGATTGTTGCCGGCCTTCACCATGTCAACGGTCCGCTGAGACACGTCCACGCCCCACACCGTAAATCCAGCATCGTGAAAACCGATGGCGGTGGGGAGACCAACATAGC
>JBMSEL010000012.1:0-50543 GCA_049412325.1 Candidatus Poseidonia sp. | reverse complement strand
AACATCCTCTACGGGCCGCTTGGCCTCACCACCCAAACGGGTGCCTCCATCTTCCTCTACGGTGAACTTTCCGGCATGACGCCACCGATCAACTTCAGCACCATGGGCCCCGGCACCCCCATGGTTTGGGATGAGGCAACCATTGGTGCCCTTTACGGCGTCGACACGAATGCAGCCACAGCCATGCGCGCCCTCATGATGGGCCCCCTCTACGGCACCACGGCCGATTCCTTCGTGCCTGGCTTCCTGATGTCTTCCTTCGGAACCACGCCCTACTTGACCCAGTCGTTCAACAACTGGCTCCTCGGCTGGCACGACCCGGTCAGCGCCTTCTTGGCCACGGGCAACCCCGCTGACACGAGCGTGGGTTGGACCTCCCTGGAGACCAACGAGACCTACTTCAGCTCCGATGTTCTCAACGGCGGCGTGGCGGTTGTCAACGGCGACGGCACCAACTACACCATGTGTACGGGTGAAGTCGCTGGTTGCGACAAGGGCGAGACCCTTGCCGAAGATGGCTCAACCCAACTCTCCTGGCGCAACGACGCCATGATGGCCGCAACCTTCGGCCTCATCACGCCCGAGTCCCTTGTCGGCACCACCGGTGGCTTCCTCACTGGAACGGGCGACAAGGTCGACGTCAGCGGCTACGCCATCGCCGACATCACCTGCGACGGCACGAGCGAAGTCAAGGGCATCCCCGTTGACGACTGTTCGGCTACCGTGGTCGCTACCGAGCGCAACATCCAGGCCAACCTCCTCGAGACCTACAGCCTGCTCGACGCCACCCCCGGTGCGCTCCCCGTGTACTTCGGCAGTGAGATCAGCATGCAGGCCGAGCAACTGTCCGGCCTCATCATCGCTGGCGAGTCGAAATCCACGTTCTTCTTGGACACCCGTGCTCACGGAAGCCAAGCCAGCACCCCCAGCATGTCGGACTTGGAACCGGTGTTCGAAATCCACTCCTCCTCCATGATCGAGGACGGCGATGCAGAAACGATGGAGAGCGCCATCGTGCAGAACCAAGACAAGATGACCTACTGGACAAACTTCGACTCCTGGATTGACTATGTCACCCTCCTGTTCTGGGTGGGCGGTATCGCCATGATCGGCATGGGCATGGTTGGCGCTGCCAACGCACCCACCGAAGAAGAGCCCAAGGATGTCCCCGCTCCTTCGGAAGAAGAGTGAAGTCCATTGTTCGAGAAAAGGTCGGAAAACCGGCCTTTGACCCCCATATATTGGGGGAAGAACATATAGGGATTCAAACAACGGTTGACCGAAGGGACCATCTCTTCGGTGAACAGCTTGAGTTGCAAGTTGAATCTCCCCCTCGGACCGTCGCTGCGCGACCCATCGCTCGAAGCCGACCTGCAGTCACGTCTTGATGACGGGCACCGCCTCTTCGTGCTCGGCGACATCCACGGGCACATGGCGACCTTCAGGGCGCTGCTCCACCGCTTGGACCTCAAACCCGAGGACAGGGTGGTGTGTTTGGGCGACATGATCGACAGGGGCCCAAACTCCGCTGGCCTCGTGCATCTCTTACGCACCCACCCGCAGGTGATTTGCCTCAAGGGCAACCACGAACAGATGGCGATTCAGTGCGTCCAGCCCGACGGGTCGTTTGAAGCGTGGCAGCCGTGGATGCAACGGGGCGGGAAATCCACCTACGCCTCGTACATCGTCCAAGCGAATGGCGACCTCTACGAAGCCAAGCGGCAGATGGCCGAGGACTTCATGTGGCTTGACACGCTTCCCACCCAAATCGTGCTCGACCACCTTCGCTTCGTCCACGCCGGCTACGACCCGAGGATGCCCCTTGACATGCAAGGTGAGAAAGAGCTCCTCTGGATTCGAAGGGAATGGTTCGAGCACGAAGGCGCTGTCGACCCAGCCCGCACCGTCTTCTTTGGCCATACGACCACCACGAAACTCGGCGAGGCGGGCGAAGTCGCCTTCTCCGACGACCGTCTACCGGACGGGCGTCCAGCCTGGGTCGGCATGGACATCGGCGCCTACAACCACGTGGCACCGGGCTTGGCCGCCGTGGATGCCTCCACCTTCCGATGCGTCAAACAACCCACGCTCCGTTGCGACCGATGGTTCGACCGGATCGATACGCATGGCAAAAAGAAGGGGAAAGGAAAGAAGAAGCGAGCGTGGAAAGGCGAAGAAAACCTCCGAGAATCCGAGGTTGCGAGAAGTTTCGGCCTCAAAGCACTGGCCTCGCGTGCCAAATCCGCCAGCACCTCTACCCTGCGAGCCCAGCGTGAGTTGGAACAAGTGGGCGTGGTCTTTCCCGAACAACCGGATGCAATCACAGCAGGCGGCTACCGCGTGTACCGGAAGACCATGGAAGAGCGGCTTCAAGGTGCCTCCAGAGGCCCCACCTCGTTCAGAGTCTACCGCCAACGAAAGCAACCGTTCTGGTCCAGCGAAGCATCGGATCGCTTGCGGGCAGTTTAAATCCAACACTTAACTACCGTAATCCGGCAATTTCCATCCATATTCCGAAGGAAAAAGCCGATGATGCGTCGTTGATGCATGAGAAACAACATTTAAGTGCAAAAAGTACGATGAGCCTATCATGGAGAACCAACAGACAAACCCCTCCTCAATCGCTGCTCTGCAGTCAGCCTACCTCCGCGTGGTCAACCAGCGAAAAGCGAACGCCTCTATGCTGCGTTGGAGCCTTGAATTTGCAGCGGCCGAAAAGGAACGCAAGGCTGGCAACGGCGTCACTCTCTACCTTCTGTGAACCTGACAGCCAAGGTTGAATGCGTGAACCGCTTCGGTGGCCCGTGGAGGCCATCGCGTGGGACGTGCTCTTGGCGGCCGGGACGGTGTTCACCCTCGGTGCCATCTCACCCGGGCCCAGCCTGATGGTGGTGCTTCGAAACACCATGATCGGCGGTCGCCGCCAGGGCGTCATGTGTGCTCTCGGCCATGGTTTGGGCTTCGGCCTCTACGCCGGGCTCGCCGTGTTCGGTCTCATCGTCCTGCTCGAGGAAGCCCCAAGCGTGTTCACGGGCTTGCAACTCGTGGGTTGCGCCCTGCTGGTGTGGTACGGGATATCCATGTGGAATGCCAACCACGACGCCCTGTTCAGCGAGGACACGGGCTCAAGCGCACAGGGCTTTGCTGAAGGCTTTGCCATCGCGTTTTTCAATCCTAAAATCGCCTTGTTTCTCGTCGCCGTGCTCGCCCAAGTCCTTCAACCGGACATGAACCTGCTTTCGAAAACCGCCGTCGGCCTCCTCGGCATGAGCATCGATGCCCTGTGGTACCTCTTGGTGGCCGTCGTGTTGACCGGCACACCCTGGCTGGACCGGTTGAAGGACCGAGCCGCCTTCATCCACCGATTGACCGCACTTGTCCTGTGGGGCTTTGCGGCCAGCGTGCTGTTCAACCTCTGATCAGCGCTGACAAGTCGGGCAAAAAAACGTCGAGCGGTTGCTCTGCACAATACGTCGAACAACGCCTCCACAATCCGCTTTTTCACAGGGTTGGCCCTCTCGGCCGTAGACAGCAAAATGGTGGGCGAAATAACCGAGCGTGCCGTCCACGCTGGCAAAATCGTTGAGCGTGGAACCTCCTGCCTGAATGGCCTCTTCGATGACGGCCTTGATGTGGCCGACGAGGTCCACCAACCTGGCGGTTGGTTGACCGCTTTTGCGCACCAAACCCCCCGCTTCGCGACGAGGTGAAATCCCAGCACGATGGAGTGACTCACAGACGTAGATGTTGCCCACACCCACCACCACTTTCTGGTCAAGCAACGCGAGTTTGATGGCCGTTTTGCGCCCTCTCAGACGGTCGGCCAAGGCCCTGGCGTCCCACGGGTCAAACGGTTCGGGACCCAGTGAGGCGAGCAATTTGTGGCCGCCCTCCTCCTCAGCGGGAAAGAGGTCGATGATGCCGAAGCGACGCGGGTCGGTGTAGACCGCACGGGAACCATCGGTGAAAATGAACTCGAGATGGTCGTGCTTGCCACCGTGGCCGGTTTCGTCACCAAACGCCGATACTGGCACGCCCCCGTTGACGGTTTGGAGGAGAGGTTTGGCCAGGGCAGCTTGGTCGCTGTCAAACAGCGTGTAGCGACCGCTCATGCCGAGGTGCGACAACAGGACACGGCCGTCGTCGAGGTCGATGAGCAGGTACTTGGCA
Source organism: Candidatus Poseidonia sp. (assembly GCA_049412325.1). Classification (GTDB taxonomy): domain Archaea; phylum Thermoplasmatota; class Poseidoniia; order Poseidoniales; family Poseidoniaceae; genus Poseidonia. The sequence continues at coordinate 46,373 of JBMSEL010000012.1, read as the reverse complement.
CGGCGACGGATGTTGGACACCGTCACACCGGCAAGCGTAGCCAAATCCTCAGGAAAGGGATAGCGCAAACCTTCTCGACGAATGAGCACGTCGTGGAAGGTCTTGCCTTGCATGCCTTGCATCAAACCCTGACGGACCGTCTCGACCTCAGGGAGTTCAGGCATGGTCAAGCCTCCGGCGAACGCACGACGAAGAGGCGGTGGTTGTCCTCGTAGCCGGTGAGTTCGATGACTTCCTCAACCTCATGACCCGCCGATCGCAGCGTTTGTTCAACCTCGGCAAACAGGGCGGCTTCACCCTCCCCGGTCCACCGTTCACTGGCTGCCTTCAGGGAGAGCAAACCCGTCCCCCCAGGCTGCAAAAAGCGCCGACAAGCCCCAAGGAAAATGTCCACCTGACCGGCCTGAGCCACGTCTTGGAACAGCCAAGGCACCTTGGTTGGCAACAACACGCCCCAAGCAGCGTGCTTCCTCGCATCGCCAAGCACCGGTACAAGACCCGGCCGCTGCTTGGTCATGAAGGTCAAATCGCGAAGGCAACGTGGCGCCAAATCAACGCATACCAAGCGCCCACCGAACCGGTTTGAAGCCCCGCACAGGTGGTCGTAAAGATGGCTCACAGAGGTACCGTGGCCGGCGCCAAGGTAGAGCACGGTCTCGCCTTGGTCGGGCAGCAATCGCCCAGGGTCTCCCTTGGTTCGCAGCATGCCTGCCCCGAGTTTTGACCGGTTCGGGTCCCAGCGGCGATGCTCCTTACCGGAGAACTTCCGCAAGGATTCGCCGTAAACGGCGGTGCCCGGGACGGCGTTTCGGGTCCAGAGGGCTCGTCGGTCGAGAAGAACGGCCGAGGAGAGTTCTTGTGGGCCCCGCTGCCTCCGTTTTTTTCCACCACCCATGTCAACACCCTCTCAACGACGGGACGGTGGGTGCTTGTTGGCCTCACGAAGGTCTTCCACACGCTGTTCCACCTTCGCCACCTCTTCTTCGCCCCAGGCTTCACCCTCAAAGGCGTCCACCTTGGCGGCGATGCTGATCTTTCCTGCGAGCATTCGAGCGATTTTTCCACGTACCCAGCGGGGTGAACGGCTGATCCAAGGATGCATGAAAATGTGGCCGTGCTTCGGCGACGGAGCACCGGTCTTGAGATGGTGGAAGAAGGCCTTCTCGGCGCCAAGGATTTGGACGGTGCCCGAGGGAAGACGGGCCAGGCGTGCTCGTCCGTGGGCTTCGACGCACAGGCGAGCAGCCAAAAGCGGGCCGACCAGGGCGGAAACCGATGGCAGGTGGGACGTTGTGAGTTGGCGAAGGGCGTGTTCCATCCGGTCGAGGCGAGCATGAGCGCCGGCCGTGCTCTCGGCCCATTCACGCAACGACCGCCACTCTCCATCGGAGGGCAATTCGACAGGAACGTCCACGTCCATCGCCTCAGCGAAGGCTTGTGGGGTCTCGCTGGCCGCCACCGACCGAACATAGGCAGCCCTGTCAGAAACGACGGTCATGGGGAAAAACAGGCCGGCCCATTCAATCAGACGGGCCTCCATGGTCAGGTGACTAGCCCGCAATTCATCGCTGCCTCGAACGAGGTGCTCCAAACGGCGGTCCGGGTCGCTGGCTGCGGCTTGAACGCCTTCGATCGCCAAGCGAAGGGCGGCGCTGTCGGCCAAGGCCTGTTGCTCGGCGGAGGGGACAGGCCACTCGACGTCGGGGAGTTGCGGGTCGCCGTGCACACAAAGCACAGCCTCGGGAAAGCGTTCGTGAAGGGCCACCGCTTCTCGGATAGGTCGGCCCGAGGCGATGAGACGAAGTCGTTCAACCACGGCGTGTTCGGTCATGTGACCGTCCCACTGCATGACATCGATGAGGTGGCCGTGTTCGTTGGCGACGGCCGCGGCCTGCCAGTCGTACCACAACCACATGAGGCAACCCTTCACGCCGTTGATTTTGACCCTTGCCCTTCCCCACGGGCATTGTCCAACAACAACACGACCGTGTATTTCCGTAAAGTGGTAGACATTATATATCCGAATTGGCAGGCTTTACCCATGTTTTGCCCTCAATGTGGAACACTCTCGTTCCCTACTCCGTCTGGAGACATCTCCTGCACGAACTACAAGTGCGGTTACAAAGGACCTGCCAATTTGAAAACCAAGATCGGTGGAAAGGAAGTCGACCTGTCCAAAGCCACGTCCAGCACGAAGGTCGAATCTCGCGACTATGAAGTCATCAAGGATTCCGACAACATGCAAGGCATCCTCACCATTGGGGATTACATGTGTCCCAAGTGCGACTGCGTCGAAGTGTTCGCTTACCTTGAGCAAACCCGTTCTTCTGACGAACCGGAAACTCGAATGTTGACCTGCAAGGACTGCGGCAACGGATGGCGCGAGTACTGAATCAGTAATCGGATTCCACGCGTGGTGCCAAGAAGTAAAGCACTTCGGCAGCACCGTCGTTGAAGGTGAATTCAAGGCTCAGTGGGAAACTCTCACCAAAGCCCAACTTGACGGTACCAAGGGAACCGAAGACCTTTGAAAGCGGCACGAGGTAAGTCAGCGAGTATTGGCTGCGTGCAGGCTTGGAACAGTTGAGGGATTCGAGTTCGTCCTTCGAGAAGCTGACGGTGACCGAATCGGTTTGCCCTTGCACGTGAACGGTGAAGGAGTTGCCGTCGATGCTGAAGTTGACCAAGTCGCCCACCTGCTTGGCCGCACGAAGGGCTTGAGCCAGCGAAGCACCGTTGATTTCAATGGAGGAGGGTATGTCGATGTTGGGCAGGTTGGGGGAGTTCACCGTGCTGGGGTCCAGCGGGCGAATGTTTCGGTCGATCTTGCCGAGGTTGAGCGTGAGGACACCGGAGTCCTTGGTGTACGCCATTTCGATGAGGTCGTCGGCACCACCAAGACTGATGAGTTCCTTGACCTTGCGCAGTTCAAGGGCGAGGTCGGTTTCCTCGACCTCCCAGGTGTCAAAGGCAGCGGCGTCGACCTTCATGTCGATCATCGCTACGTGCGAGGCGTCCACGACGGTCGCCTGCATTTTGTCTTCTTTGAACTCGAAGCGTGCGTCCTCGACGACCACGCCCAGAGTTTCTACAATTTTGTTCATCAAGTCCTGTCGGGCCGTGACGTTCAACATGAGTTCATCCCTCTCTGCATCAAAAGGCCTTCGCGACGGCTTATGAACTTAGCACAAACGCAAGCATGAAAGGACGCGTTCATGCGCGGTTTCAAATGTCCTTATTATTCTCCGCGCATGGAGAAAAATTAAAACAACCAAGTTGCATCAATACCCCATGAAGCCAACGACCCGTATGCTGACCGCCGTTCTGTTCACATGCATGATGATGCTTTCTGGATGCCTTGGAGCAAGTACAGGAGATGACACCGAAGGCGGTGGAAGTGGTGGACTGATTCCTACTGCCCAAGGAAGTACGGTGACCACCATCGTCAACGGGAATTACCTCCCCATGGTTCATGCTACACAAATGGGCGACACAGAAGCGGATATCTCGTGGGCATGGGAAAACGAAACAACCACGATCACCACCACGTCCGCCAATGGTTCCACCACCAACACGACCGAAATTACCTCAAGTTTCTACAATGGAACACTCGTTGGCATGAATGTCACTCTCTATCATGCTGCTATTGATCCTGAGGGGACGGTTATGGCGATGGGCTGGGACATCGACCTCGACGGCACCATCGACACCCCTGTCTCAACCAACTCAGGTTTCACGACAATCAATATCCCACTGAATCAGTGGCACGACATCCCAACGACTGAACGAAAGGTGACCACGATGGCGTTCATCGCCAGTGATGCCGCTGGAGACCAAAGCATCACTATGTTGAATGTGTATTCCACCACCCCTCAAGGACCTTGGTCGGAAGACAGGTCCCCTCAGCCCGCCTTTGCTATCAGCGGAAAGGACGCCCAAGGTACCCCCGGCACTGGCACCACTGACAACCTGATCATGTTGACCATGGACCAAGGCGGCGACATCAACTGGGCTGCTATCTCCGTCAAGCTGAGCATTGACGGCGCTGCACCAGTGACCTGTGACAACCCCGGCGTTGACGGCACCGCTGTGTGCAGCCTCGTCGAGTTTGGCAACACCGACGACCAAGTCTGGTCCGTTGGTGATGGTGTGACCGTTGTCGAGAACAGTCAGGACCTCTGCTCCGGCAGCTGTTCCATCGACGTCACCGTCACGGACACCCGTGAAGGCAAGACCATCGACACCACCAACGGCGTCGTTGCTGAGTGAGATTCTCGCCCTTGATTTCTTATGAGGCGGGCGTCTCGCCTCCTGCATGGGCGAAGGTGAAACGGTCCCCGTTTTGCTCAAAGATGACGGTACGCCGTACAAGACGGCCGTGTTGATCCCCACCATCAACAACGCCGACGAACTCGACATCGTGCTCGAGCGCCTCGGCAAGCAAACCTACCCTCACTTCGAAATTGTGATTTCCGATTCAAAATCCAAAGACCACACCAAGGCCGTGTGCGAGAAGCACGGGGCTACGTGGATCGAGGACCCGTCCCGCAATCGGGCCGATGCCTGCAACTTTGCCCTGCGACAGATGGACCACGACCTCGTGCTGTTCACCGACGACGACACCGTCCCACCGCTCGACTGGGTCGCCAAACTGGTACGCTGGTTCGACAACCCTGAGGTCGGTGCGGTCGGCGGCCCGAATTTTGCGCCCGACGATGACCCGTTCGGCGCCAAGTGCGCCGACGTGGCTTTCTGTACGAGGTTCATGACCGCCGGCACCCGCTACGGCGCCCAACCCAAAGGCGAACTCGTCCCCATCACGCACAATCCCGGCGTGAACTGCGCCCACCGGATGGCCAACCTGCGCGAAGTGGATTTCTTCGAAGAGGGCTGCATCGGGGCCGAAGACGTCGTGCTCGATGCCAAGATTCAACGCAAGGGCCACAAGTTGTTCATCGACCCCTCAAACGTGATGCCTCACCGACGCCGACGGCCCTTCAAGCCGTACATGAAACAGATGCGAAACTACGGCTACACCCGCATGGTGGCCAACAAGCGATGGCCTGAAATCGCCACGTGGTCCCACACCGCCATCGGCTTCTTCCCGCCCCTCGTGGTGCTCTCGCTGGCTGCCATCCTCTACGGCGCCCTCTCGGGCGGAGCTGCTGACGAATTTTGGTTGTCCCTCAGCGGCGAATGGACGCTCCCACGCATCGCTTTCCACATCCCCGGCGGTTTTGTCGTGGCCTATGTCGCCATCTCGTGGCTGGGCGCCGCCATCGGCACCTCGCCGCATCGTTCCATTGGCACGGTCTTCTTGGCGCCGCTCTTTGTGTTCCTCGCCCACTGGGCGTACGGCCAAGGCGTCATCAAGGCCTGGCGAGAGATTCGAAGAACGGGCGGCCGTGCCGGTGAAGGCTCACAAATCGACGACCGCGTTCGCACCGCTTGAGCCCAACCGCTGGTAAATGCCGGCCTTTCCCGGCCCGGTTGGCGAATATTGATGGTCGCTTAGAGTTCCAGCCTGCCATGGCGCGTCCAACGCTGGCCGAACGGCTCTCAGCCCTCGACCAACCGGACCACGCCAGCGACGCCAGCGCCTTGTGGAACTCCGTCCGCCCCTTGATGGTGCTGGGACGCATTGTCATGGTGGGATTCATCATCATCATCGGCGAAGTGTTTGACGATGTCCGCATGGGAGGTTTAACCATCGGCGTGTGGGCCCTGATCGTTGGCATCCCCCTGTTTTTGCTCATCTCCAGTGTCATCACCTACGTGGACCGCTTGGTCAGAGGCGATGAGGAAACATCAGCCTGAGGGCTGCTGAACAGACGAAGAATGAAAAGGGCAAGCGGCCATCTTCAAGGCATGAACAGAAAGGTTGGTGCCCTTGGTGTCCTCTTTTTGTTGCTTCTGTTGCCGCTGGGACAAGTCAATGCCAACAGCGGTGGGAAATTCAACTCCTCCAACGGATGCGGTTGCCACGGTGGTGCGGGCGGCGTTACCGCTCAACTCACCGGCCTGCCATCGGCCTATGAGGCCCTGGCCACCTATACCCTCTCGGTGGGCATGAGCACTTCACCCAGCACCGGCGGGTTCAACCTTGACGTGAATCGAGGCACGCTGGGTAACGGTGATGCCAACACCCAAGTGGCTTCCAACGGCCGGCAAGCCACCCACGCCTCAGCGCCCGGAACGACGTCGTGGACGATGGATTGGACAGCCCCTTCCTCCGGATCGGGCAGCGTGTTGTTCAAGCTCGCCGTGCTTTCAGGAAACGGCAACGGTGGCAACAGCGGGGACGACTACAACACCTTCTCCATCAGCGTCGCCGAAGAAGTCTCCAGCAACACCGACCCGGTGGCCAGCGATGTGCTCATCACCCCCTCAACCCCCGACACCACCGACGACCTGACGGTGTCCTACACCTACACCGACGACGACGGTGACGCCGAAAGCGGAACGACCGTCGCCTGGTTCAAGGACGGCACCGCCCAACCCAGCCACACCGCCCTTACGTTGCCATCTTCGGCCACGACCAAGGGTGAAACGTGGCACGCCGTCGTCACCCCCTCTGACGGTGAGGACGCTGGTGCTGCCGTCGCTTCGCCCACCGTCTCCGTTCTCAACCGGGCTCCCGATGTTCTCAACGTGGAGGTCAGCGATGAGAGCCCCGACACCAACGACGACATCACCATGAGTTTCCAAACCAGTGATGCGGACGGAGACGCCGTTGTGTCCACCGAATTCCGTTGGATGCTGGACGGCAGCCACGTCAGTTCGTTGGACAACGCCAACACACTCCCGGCCATCGCCACCCGAGTGGGCGATGTATGGACCGTTGAGGTTCGAGCCTCGGACGACACCGACACGGGCGAATGGACCACGTCCGCCGACATCGTGGTCGGCTCAAGCAATCAAGGACCGGTGGTGGCCGACGTGTCCATCTCGCCTTCCACGCCCACGACCGAAGACGACCTGACCGTTTCATGGACAACCACCGACCCTGAAGACGACGACATCGCTGAAACGATGTTGACCTGGTGGCTGGACGGCGAACACGTTCCTGCCGCCGACGGATTGAACCCATTACCATCGTCCTTCACCGAGCGAGACGAAGCGTGGACCGTTGAAGTCCAGGCCAACGACGGGCAGGCATGGGGAGCATCCGTGACGGCCGGCGTGAGCATCGGCAATGCAGCTCCCAGTGGAGAAGCCACCCTTTTTTCACCCTCCTTCAGTGCCCTTCATGACCTGACGGCAGTCCTCAACATCTCGGACGTTGATGGCGACCAAGTGATGCTGGAACGCGTGGATTGGTACCGAAACGATGCGTTGGACTCCTCTTCGACCAGCGAAAGCCTCCCCGCCAGCACCTTGACCCGTGACGACCACTGGTACGCCGTGCTGACCGTGAGCGACGGGTTCGACCAGACCGAATTCACGACACCGAGCGTCCTGATTGAGAATGCACCCCCGCAGGTGGTCGTCAGTTGGCCGGAAGACCCATCATCACTGAACGATTTGTCGCCCACCATTTCAACGGAAGATGCCGACGGTGATACGGTTCAATTCTCCACGACATGGTACAAGAACGGCTTTCGCGATGCTGGACTGACCAATGCCACCGTCGTTCCAGCCGACCGTCTTGCGCCAGAACAAACATGGCGACTGGTCGTGGTTGCTAGCGACGGAACCGACTCGAGCGCCGAGACCGATTCCAGCATCACCCTCGTGAACTTGGTGCCTTCAGCCGTCATCGTGCATGTGACCACGGACGTGTGGTACAACGAAACGACCGTGCTCTCCGGCTCCTCGTCAACGGACCCCGACGGCGTCATCGCACGCTATGATTGGTCGTGGGAAGGGGGAAGCAGCACGGGGGAACGCCTCGAGTTGGTCCTGAAGGACGATGCCCTCATCACGCTCACCATCACGGACGACCACGGGGCAATCCACCAAACCAACCTGTCCCTTGAAGTGGAGATCGGCCCCGATGTCAGAAGCCTGCAGTCCATCAACGACGACCAAGGCAACGTCCGCCTTTCATGGACATGGACCGGTGACCAGGTCGCCTTCAACATCCTGCGAGACGGGGTCGTGATCGGGACGACCAACGCTACGAGTTTCGAAGACCAACCGCCCATCAGCGGCGTCGTCACCTACACCGTTCAACCCGTGAACCAAGAGCGAACGTTCCTCGGGGCAAGCGATTCCATCAGCCCCATGTTGAGCCCCGCTCAAGTCGAAGAACCCGGGCCATCGAAGGGTTTGGGCCTTGGCCTTGGGGCGTTGCTGGTGTTGGCATTACTCGTTCTTCCTGCTGTCGGCCAGCGAGGGGGTGGACGCCGATGAACCGCGTGTACGTGCTCGTGATCGTCACGATGCTCCTCGTTCTGCCCTCCATGGGCTCGGCCAACCCCAACGGCGTGGGTTCCGGATCGTTTGACGCCCAGTGTGGCGGCGCGTGCCATGGCGACGCTGACATGAACCGGTCGTCCGCCGCCACGGTGGAGGTGAGTGCACCCGACATCGCCTACGAAGGATTGCTCACCAGCGTCTCCATCACCGTCACCAACATCGAAACCACCACCAGCGGCCTGCTGGGTTTCTTCCTTCTCTCCGACCTGTCCGGTGCAGGTGATACCCCAAGCGATGCTGGCTGGACCATCGTTTCCAACAGCGAGGGCGGAACTGGAAATTATGTTGAGGCACGCATCGGCGTTGGGCAAACCCAGCACACGGTCGAATGGACGGTTCGGGCACCTAGCATCGGCGAATACCCACTGTACGGTGCCATTCATCACGGCACGGAAGACGGGAGTGAAGCGCCGTTCTTTGGCGCCTCTGCCTCACCGGCTGTCGTCGATGTTCGCCCGGTCCCCGAAGATTTGCCCCGCCTCGCCGCTGATTTCGAACCACCCGCTCTGCGAACCGTCGGTGAGGCCACCACCGTCATGATGACAACAGCCTTCGTTGACGACGTGCAGGTTGAGTGGCGACTCCCCGGTGGCGAGGCGACGATGGTAACCGTCGCATCCGATGGCGACGCGTGGTCGTTTGAACTCCCTGCCACCCTCCAGCCTGTCGCCGTCCAGTGGCGCGCCCACCTCGCCGGAGAAGGCCCTGACCAAACGACGCCGTGGTTCACCCTCCAAAGTGAAGAGGCTCGCTGGAGCGTGGACGAAAACGCTGCCTACCTCCAATCCCTTGCCATGGTGCTGGCCTTCATGGCCGCCTTCCTTTCACTGCAACGTGGACGAAGTGACGAGGGCTTGTTGACCAAGGACGATGTCTTCGATGAGGAGGTGGAGGCCTGATGGTTTCGCCCGCCACCCTGCATGTCGTCAGTACCGAGTTGGCGGTCGGTTCGTTTGCCATGGCCGGCGTTGCCTTTCTCATGGCGGGAATGGCCAGCCACGGTTGGTTACTCGGCGAGCGCCACCTGTCGTTGGCCGACAATGTCGCTCATTTTGCTCTGGCTTTCGGGCTGCTGGCCATGCCGTTGGCCATCTTGACCGGCATTCAGTCCAGTCCTGGCGAGGGCGTCGACCATCCGGTGCTCATCAACAAGATGTTGCTGGCCTCATCGGCACTCGGGCTCGCTTTGGGTGTTCTTTTCGCTCGACAAAGCCAAGGTGCATCCATTTGGCACCACCCCACTGGGAAGCGTTGGCAAACCCTTGGTGGCTTGGGAGCCGTCGGTTTGGTCTTGGTGACGGCCTCACTTGGCGGTACATTCAGCCGAGGAGAATCCCTCCTCGATATCTTCAGCCTGCCCTACGACCATGTGCCGTTGATGCCGATGTGGTTGTCAGCAACCGTGCTCGTGCTGGCAGTCGCCAACCTCGTGTTGATGCGACGAGGCGTTCGTGCGTGATCACAAACCGGCCATATCACCGGTTTGGATGGTCCATTGGCTGGCGTAGACACCACCCGAGGCAACGAGGTCGTCGTGGAGGCCTCGCTCCACGATGGCACCGTCAACCATCGAGAGGATCTCGTTAGCGTTTCGAATCGTGCTGAGCCGGTGCGCTACGGCGATGGTGGCGCGTTCCTTTCCAGAGGAGAGGAGGTTTTCTTGGATACGGCGCTCGGTTTCGGCGTCCAACGCACTGCTGGCTTCGTCAAGAATCAACAGACTGGGAGCCTTGAGCAAAGCACGAGCCAGCGAAATGCGGGCTCGCTGCCCACCGCTCAACATCGCGCCCCGGTCGCCAACGAGGGTGTTGATGCCGTCTTCGAGTTCCTGTACAAACTCCCAGGCACCGGCCATCTTGAGGGCAGCTTCCAGGTTCGCCTCGGTGGCCTCTTGATTGTAGATGACATTGTCCTTGACCGAGCCGTAGAACAAGAAGGGGTCCTGGCTCACGAAACCAATGGCCTCTCGCAGCGAGTGAAGTGTGAAGTCCGTGATGGAACGCCCATTGACCAGCACTTCGCCGCTGTCTGGCGTGTAGTATCGCATCAGCAATTTCAGAATCGTGGTTTTTCCGGCACCGGTGTGGCCCATCACGCCGAGGAACTCACCCTCGTTTACCTTGAACGAAATGCCATTGAGGACCTTGATGCTGGTGTTGGGGTAGGTGAAGTAGACGTCGTTGAACTCCACCGTCTTGATGCCCCCTTCCAAGGCCACGGCGTCCTCGCTGTCGACGATGGTGGGTTCGAGGTCGACCGCAGCGAAGACGCGACGAGCCGCGGCTTCGCCTCGCTGAAGTTGGTTGACGAGGATGCCGAAGATGAACATCGGCATGGTCATTCGCGTGCTGATGAGCAAGAAGGTCACCAGTTGACCGGTGGTGATGTCGCCTTGACTCGCAAAATACCCACCGGCCGTGGTCAACAAACCGAAGGCCACGCCAGCGACGGCGTAAATCATCGGAATGAAGCGGTTGCGGTCCTTGCTGGCCCCCATGGCTTGGTCTCGGTAAGAGCCTGATTCCTTGGCGACTCGGTCGGCTTCCCACTGTTCAGCGTTGTACGCCTGAACGACGGCAATCCCCGAAATGAGGTTTTCAAGCACGGCGTGAATGTCACCCGTTGATTCCCGTTGCTTGCGATATTTGCGCTGAACACGGGTGGAAAACCAGTACACGGCGGGCACGATGAACAGGATGGGCGTGAACAACACGGCCGCAAGTTTCCACGACATGAGGACAAGAATCAGGAAAGCGGTGGCGAAGGTGATGATGATCCGAATGATGGACGTTGAAGAATCTGAAACCACGTCTTCGAGCTGGTTCACATCGCTTGAGAGCACGGACATGATTTGGCCGGTTTGCCTTAGGTCGTAGTAGGAGGCTTCCATGGCGATGAGGGAGCGAGTCGCATCCATGCGAAGGTCGTGTTGAATGTTGTAGCCAAGGGTTTGCCAGGAGTATTCCGAAATGCCTTGGAAAATCGCCAGACAAAGGAAGCCAAGGAAGATGAGCACCCCGTAGCCGATGGCTGGGTCGCTGTGAATGGTGGTGACCATGTCCTGGACGATTTGTGGACCAGAGAGCATGTCGGTCGTGAAGTAGTCCACGGCCAGTCCGATGGCGACGAAAGGCATCAGGTCGAAGAAGCGGGCCGCAGCGTTAGCGAAAATGCCAGTCAATACACGCTTTGGGTATTTCTTCGCGTAGGGCACAATGCGCCAAATTTGCTTCCCCAGGACGTCAGCGCTCTCGTTGATGTCCTCGGGAGACATCTTGTCTCCCTTGGCTTTCGCTGCATGCGCTGCCGTCATGATTCCCTGCCGAGGACCGAGACTCTTGAACCCTCGCTATGGCTCTGGAGGGGTTGACCTCGCAACCAATCTTTGATGAGGTTCCCCGTGGTGGGAAGCCTATGCAGAGGCAACGCCACCGAACTTCGTTCGTGTTTATCGCTCTCCTCCTCGTTCAAGTTCTCTCACCGTTGGCGTTTGCACAGGCGCCCGAGGATGGCATCACCAACGAGACCGATGCTTCCCTTGACCTGCTCCAACAACTCAACATCGCCCCTTCCTTGCAAGCCCAGCACGGCTGGCTCAACGCTGACCAAGCGGCGAGCACAACGCACCTGCTCTACCGAGACATCGCGCTGATCGCACCGAGTGATTGGACACAAGAAACGGGCCAACAACGGGTGGAAGGCTTCCACATTCTCGGCCATACCTACCCGGTGCCCAGCACTTGGTTCCACGACCTTGCTGCGGCTGGAATCGATTGTTTCTCGTTCATGCCCCCGGCGAGTTTCCACTGCGATGTTGGCTCGTCCACGCCGGCTGCATTGGCCCAACTCAACGTGGTGGGCTTGGCCGCCATGGACGCTACGGACAAGGTGCAGACCGACCTGGTTCGAGGACTGCTCGGCCTTGAGATGGTGGCCCCCAACCCCTTTGTGAATCAGGAAGGCGCCGTGGTGAACGTCGTCCTTTCGGGTGAAACCCTCCCGGAAGGCCTCGGTCAACGAACCGGCGTGGCCTTGGATTCACACAGCGGACGGTTCGCCACGATGGCCATGACAGCCGACAACCTCGCCTGGTTGGTTCAGCAAGACGAAATCGAATGGGTGGAGCCTCGTCCTTTCTTCGAAATCATGAATTCAGTCGGCATTGAGGTGATGAACGTTGACGACACTTGGGACAACACCAACATGGCCACCATCGATTCGTCCTGGTCTGGTCTGGACGGCAGCGGCATCATCGTCACCGTGGCCGATACGGGTCTTGACAACGGTGTGAACAACTCCAACATGCACCCTGATTTCCGAGACCACATCACGGGCATCCTGTCCTTCCCACCCCCACCCTCCACCTGCGCCGCGCTCAGCCTGAGCCCTTGTGGAGATGACGCAGAAGACTTGCACGGCCACGGCACACACGTGGCCGGGTCGGTGCTCGGTGACGGCACCCACAGCAACGGCGCCATCATCGGGGCAGCCCCAGAAGCCCACCTTCTTTTCCATGCCATCGCCACCACACACGACGGCGAGGAAAAACTGCTGGGCATCCCCAACGATCTCGATGATATGTTCGAACTCGCTTGGGACAACAATAGCCGAATCCACACCAATTCATGGGGTTCTGCAGTCGCTGGCGCATACACCACGTCCTCCATGCAAGCCGATTCCAGCGCAAGAACCTACGACGAACTCGTGATCCTCTTTGCCGCTGCCAACGAGGGGGCTGATGCGGACAAGAACGGCGAGATTGACCTTGATTCCATGGGCAGTCCCGCCACCGCCAAGAACGTCCTGACGGTGGGTGCGAGCGAGAACGACCGAAGTAACATGACCTGGACTTGGGGAGGTACGGACTACGGTTCACCGATTTCCACCGACCGGCTGGCGGACAACCCCGAGGGCATGGCTGCTTTTTCCTCACGCGGGCCCACCGATGATGGCCGCTTGAAGCCCGACTTTTCAGCCCCCGGCACCATGATTCTCTCCGCCAAATCCCGCAGCACCACCTCGGTGGGTTGGCTGGGCCACAACGCCAGCTACACCTACATGGGTGGCACAAGCATGGCCACACCGCTCACCGCCGGAGCCTCGGCTCTCCTGCTTGAACACCTCATGGAAAACCTTGGGGAAAGCAACCCCACCTCGGCCTTGGTGAAGGCCATTTTCACCGCCAGCGCCCACGACATGACAGGCCAGTATTCCTCCAACACCAACGGTGCAGGCGAAGCAGCGCCCAACAACCACGAGGGTTGGGGAAGGATCAACATGTCTCAAGCCATCAACACCTCCTACCTCTACGGGCATTCGGTGACCACCAATGCCGATTCGGGATGGTCGTTCAATGTCCCAGCCAGCGCCGATGACATCAACATCGCCCTGACCTGGACTGACCCTGCCTCGACACCCGCTGCCTCAACCAACCTCGTCAACGATGTTGATTTGGCACTCAAGAGCCCGTCTGGCACATGGACCAACGTGAGCAACAACCTCGACAACCTGCGCGGAGTGACGTTGGCCAACCCCGCCCAAGGCACATGGGAAGTCCACATGATTGGCTCCAACATTCCGACCGGCCCCCAGTTCTATGCGCTCGCCATGACCGGCGATTACAGTTTGACCAACCTGACCCAGGACAGTGACCTTGACGGCTACGAAGACGACGACGACGATTGCAACACCACGGCAGGCACCTCGACGATTGACCGGACGGGCTGTCCGGATACGGACGGCGACGGCTACTCCAACCCCGACGGCAACTGGACGGTGAACAACGGGGCTGACGCCTTCCCCAGCGAAATCACCCAGTGGGCTGACCAAGATTACGACGGCTACGGCGACAACGCTGCCGGCGTCGAACCTGATGCCTGTACCGCTGCGGCCGGAAATTCCACCGGCGACCGATTCGGCTGCCTTGACAGCGACGGCGACGGCTACTCCAACCCGGACGGTTCCTGGACCACGGCCAACGGGGCGGATGCTTGCACCAGCGTTTCCGGGACCTCAAGCCAGGACCGAAACGGATGTGCAGACCAAGACGGCGACGGTTATTCCGACCCTGACGGCTCCTGGGGCACCACCAACGGTGCTGATGCGTTCCCAACCGACGACACTCAGTGGGTCGACTCGGACGGTGATGGCTACGGCGATAATCCACCTCCTGCTACCACCGGCGATGCATGTCCAAGCACCAACGGTGGTTCAACCCAGGACCGGTTCGGCTGCCCCGATTCGGACGGTGACGGCTACTCCAACCCCGACAGCACCTGGACGGCCGCGAACGGTGCTGATGCCTTCGCATCCGATAGCACCCAGTGGGCCGACGGCGACAGCGACGGCTATGGCGACAACGCCACCGGCAACAACCCCGATGCGTGCCCCACGCAGTTCGGAACCTCCACAGAGATGGGAAGACTGGGTTGCGCCGACGCCGACAGCGACGGGTATGCCGACATCGACGATGCCTTCCCGACTGAGGCCACGCAGTGGAACGATACTGATAGCGACGGCTACGGCGATGAGCCAACCGGCTTCGAGGGCGATGCATGCCCCGCTACGATTGGAACGTCCACCCGAGATCGCTTCGGATGTGTGGACTCCGACAACGACGGTTCGTCCGACGGTGATGCCAACTGGACCACGGCCAACGGAGCCGACATCGACCCCAACGATGCCACACAGTGGGCCGATACGGACGGCGACGGCTACGGCGACAACCCGTCGGGAACCAACGGGGACGCCTGCCCTTCAGCGGCAGGTAACTCCACGGCAGACCGTCGAGGTTGCCCCGACACCGACGGCGACGGTTATTCCGACCCGGACAGCGGTTGGACCGTGGACAACGGAGCGGATGCTTACCCCAACGACCCCAACCGATGGGGCGACATCGACGGCGACGGTTACGACGACGGCTTGGACGACGATTGCCCTGCACTCTTCGGCACCTCGGTCCACGACCGAAAGGGTTGCCCTGACCAGGACGGCGACGGCTACTCAGACCCCGACGCCGGTTGGACCACAGCCAACGGCGCTGACGCCTTCATGTCCGACAACACCCAATGGAACGACACGGACGGGGACGGCTACGGCGATAACCCAACGGGAACGCTTCCGGATGCTTGCCTGAACACGTACGGCGAGTCGTGGCAGAACGGCACCTTCGGGTGCCCTGATAGCGACCAGGACGGATGGAGCGACGACCAGGACACCCACCCCGGCGACCAATCGCAGTGGGCTGACAGTGATGGCGACGGCTACGGTGACAACCCCGGTGGCAGTCAACCAGATGCGTGCCCAAGCGTCTGGGGCAATTCCACTCAAGGCAACCGACTGGGCTGCCTTGACAACGACGGCGACGGATGGGACAACACCATCGATGCCTTGCCCGACCTCGCCACGCAATGGCTCGATCAGGACGGGGATGGCTACGGCGACAACGCAACCGGCCTCCAACCCGATGCCTGCCCCGGCGAGGCGGGTACCTCCACGACGCCTTACGGATGCGTTGACGATGACGGCGACGGGTACGCTAACTTGAGCGACGATTTCCCCAACGACCCAACACGCTGGATTGACAACGACGGGGATGGTTACGACGATGCTGAAGACGCCTGTCCACTGATCGGTGGAAATTCGACCCAGGACCGCGTTGGTTGCCTTGACAGCGACGGCGATGGATTCTCTGACCCGACCCTACCGGTAGGGAATACGAGCGGATGGAACGTTTCAGACGGTGCCGATGCCTTCCCCGACGAAGCAAGCCAAGCTGTGGACAGCGATGGCGACGGCTACGGCGACAACACCAGCGGCGTCGAGCCCGATGCGTGCCCCAGTGAAGCAGGCACCTCTTTCGCCGACCGGTTTGGCTGTGTCGACGAGGACGGCGACGGAACATCGGACGCCAACGACGCCTTCCTTGGTGAGTCTACACAGTGGGCGGACAGTGATGGCGATGGGTTCGGCGACAACCCCAACGGCACACAACCCGACGGTTGTGTCAACACGATGGGGACCTCCAACCTTGACGTGTTCGGCTGCCTTGACGGCGACGGCGATGGTGTCAGCGACACCAACGACCTTTGGCCAAACGATACCACGCAATGGTATGACAGCGATGGCGACGGTTACGGGGACCAGACCCAAGGTACAGACGGTGATGCTTGCCCCAACGATTACGGCACCTCAACCATGGGCAGTGTCTTTGGATGCCCTGACGCTGACGGCGATGGCTGGTCCGACCAACAGGACGCCTTCCCAGACCAACGGAGTCAATTCCTCGACAGCGACGGCGACGGCTACGGTGACAACGCCACACTGGGCGCCTTCAAACCCGATCATTGGCCGAGTGATTCGTCGAGAAACTCAGCGGAGGCGAGCCTGACGTGCACCCCTCTCACCATCGAGGTGGACTTGGCGGCCAGCGGTTGGTTCAGTTTCACCTGCACCGTGTCAACAGGGATGAGTTCAGCCTTTGCAGCGAATGTTGCATGGCAGGCAACCTCCACCATCGTGGGCGAATCCTCCGTGCATTTCCTGACGTTCACCACCGCCAGCGGCAACTCCCAAACGGTCACCTTTTCGGGAACGGCCACCACTGTTGGACGCCACCAACTGCTTCTCTCGGCGGCTGAACCAGGAGCGGAATTCCCCATGGATACCGTCACGGTCGTCGTTGACGCCTCGGATTCCAACGCACCGGTTGAGGTCGCCGATGAGGCAGAAGCCTCCATCGTTGAGACCGTGAAGAACAGCACAGTTCTGCAGGCTGCACTGGCCGGCTTGGTGCTGTTTGCGCTGATGGGCACCTTGATGATCCGCGGTCAGAGCCGTCGACAACGAGACCAAGAGCGGCGAATGATGCGAGCTGCTGAACTTCGGCAAACCCGAGGTTTGGGTGAACTTCCGAGGCGAGACCTTGTCACCCAACAACCCGAAAAACAACGGGAACGAACGAACTCCATGTTTGATGAGTTCCGTCGTTCACGATGAGTTACGAAAAGGGACCGATTCCCTCAAAGAGGAGAGGCTTGTCGTCCGGCCTACCACACTGCGGATATGGTGAAGTGGTTATCATCTGAGGTTTCCAACCTTATGTCGTGGGTTCGACTCCCGCTATCCGCACCTCACAACATCACCTACAGTTCGGTTCGTACCTCTCCCTCAACTCGCAAGCATCAAAGGCTCACCTTGCAAGGAACGGAACGAGAACTTCGGTGATGTCATGGATTTCCTTTCACTCTGTTTGCTGACCTTGTGGCTGTACCTCCCCGGTTTCCTTGCCAACACCTTCGCCATGATGTGGGGGAAATGGCTGCCCAAAACGGGCTATGGCCCGTGGCCCATCGACGGCGGGCGCGTCATGGCCGACGGCAATCGAATGCTGGGCGACGGTAAGACATGGAACGGCCTGATCGGGGGGTCGCTCACCTCGGGGCTGCTGTGCATGTTGTTGGCTTCCATCGTTAGCAGTGGCGACATGACCACCGTGTTTGCAGACGGTGCCACCGTGTTCGCCCATCCACTCATCGGTGCAGAAGAGGCATGGTTCTTCATCGGCGGTGCCAACGGGGCCGCCTTTGTGTTGGGAACCTTCCTCGGGTTTGCCTGCCTGGTGGGCGATAGCACGGGTTCGTTTTTCAAGCGCCGCCGAGGACTCAAGCGAGAAGGTGACATCTCCTCAAAAGCCCCGCTGCTCGATACGCTGCCGTTCGCCATCATGGTCTTCCTTTGGGGCCAACTCTTCCTTGGGCCATCCGTGCTGGCCGCTGAGGAATTGCGGCTACCGATGGTGGCGTTGATCGTGATCACCCCAGTGCTTCACCGTTCGTTCAACCTCATCGGCTACAAAATCGGTTGGAAAGATGTTCCGTATTGACCTCGCCTTGCGCCGCCAAGGCCAAGCCCTATGAAGGCCCGGCCAACCGATGGGAGTCATGCAGGGCAGCACCCATGCAACCCTCCGCGCACTCCTCCTCGTGTTGTTGATGATCATCGCTCCCCTCTCGGGTTGCTTCGGTGAGGCAGAAGAAACCGAATCGGTCGATCTTGAAGTGGCCCTCACCATTGACGGCTTGGCACCCTCCGATGCAATGTTCAGGGCCGGTGAATGGCATGACATTCTCTTGATGGGCGAGGGCTTGCGAATTTCGGCACCCGCTCACGACGTGTTGCTGTTTGTTGACGGCGTGATCGACACTGACAGCTCAGTGCCTGTGGAAGGCGACCGCATCAACCTCAAGTTGCTCACGACACCCTACACTGAATTTGTTGAACTGGTGGTCTACGCCAAAGACGGCACCAAAGCCGTCTTCAATCAAACCGCTGGCAATGGAACACCCATCATCAGCGGTGAGGCATGGTACGAGAAAATGGACTACATCACCTGCGATACTCCTTCCGATGATTGTGGGTCCTACAATTTCCGTTGGATGGGGAGCCCCAACGCTCAATTTGAACGCGCCGCTTCCTATTTCCAAGGCCATTTCGAGGGCTTGGGGTACGATACGCACCTGATGCGTGTGGTTGACACCCTCAACCCGACCCAGCCAGAATCCCTCAACGTCGTTGCTTGGAAGCGAGGGATTCGTGACGACTGTGTGCAAGGCATGGGCGCTCACATGGACATCGCACCGCCGGCAGGCCCACCTGGCGGCGGAACATGGGAAGGTGCGTACGACAACACGGCCGGAACGGTTGCGGTTATGATGTACGCTCAAATCCTCGTTGACCTTGAAGTCGAGTGCGATACCTTCCTCGCTTTGTGGTCCTCCGAAGAGGAAGGTCTGCGAGGCTCCAACGCCTTTGCCAACAACGATTGCGACGCTTGTTTACCTCAGGACAAAGAACTTCGATTCTACATCAACATGGACATGATGGGCATTTCGTGGCCCGCCGTCAAAGAGAACGGCGATCCCTTCCCCTACCATGCATGGTCAGGACCCGACATTGACCCGGAGGTTCAGGACGTGGCCATCACCAGTGTGCTCGACCACGTGCATCGCAACATCCTCAAGGCCCCGATGGACCTTCGCATCGAAGGCAGCTACGGAGCGGGTTGCGACCAACATTGGGACGACCACTACAACCTCGTCATGGACGTCCACGAGGACACATTCGGACGCTCGGACCACGTGACCTTCAGGAACCTCGGCGCCCAGACCATCTTCCACCTCGGTGCATACGACGAAGATTACTCCGCCTACCACTCACCACAGGACACGCTCGAGAACATGGTGGCGGTCGTGGGCGGCCAAGAGAACCTTGAGGAGAGCATCCAGTTCGTGTTGTGGGCGGCCTTCCTTGAGTTCGTCTTGGCCGACCAGGACCCTGAAGTTCGCAACGTCAACGCCTGAGGCGTTGAACGAAACTTCTTGTAGAAAATCAAGTCGTTTTCTAACATGGAAGAGGGGGCACCGTCACAAACCACGACGGTCGTCAGCCCAGAACGCCACTTGCATCACTGGGCCATGTTCGTCGGTTTTCTGTTGGCGTTCGCTGAGATGATCTTGCGCCTCCTCTCGGGGAAAGATGTCGTGGATGCCATTTGGCCCCACGCCGTTCGTTCGCTTGATTGGACGATGGCTCTCCGAAATTCTCCAGCGCTGGCGCTTTCCATCATGCTCCTCGTGGCGCTTGGAGGATACGGTTTGAGAAAAGCCGTCATCGCCAAGGAAGATCCACCCTCGTGGCTGTTGCTTCCTTACGGTGGCCTTGGCATGCTGTTTGGCCTCATCACCCTTCATTTCCTGATGGATGTGTTCTATCTACGAGGGGCATTTTTGCTCATTCCAACCGTAATGGGATGGACGTTGGCTTGCTTCTTGGTGGCCCTTGGTGGCCCCCCCACACTCCGGAGAGCGGCCGATGACCGCGTGGCGACCACGAGGGTCATTCACATGCTGGGTGTTTTTTTCGCGGCTTGGTTGGTCATGCCCGGCGTTCCAGCCGTCATCGGTTTTGCACCCTCACCACCCGATGCACCCGCGATGGGTTACGGTTCATCCCCCGGCCCGTATGCCGTGGAGCAGTACCGCTTCCCTTACGACCTGCCTGAGGAGGTGAAATCGGTTCAAGGGAACCTCGAGGATGATGTGGAGTGGAGCGTTTACATCACGCTGCCCGTACTCGCCGAAGATTCACCGGTCACTCACCTGCCACTGGCCATTCTTCTTCACGGATTCACTTACCCCGACATCAACGCCTACCAAAGTTGGATCACCCATCTGACGGCCAAGGGAATAGCCGTGGCCTTCATCCAGTACCCCTCGGACCTCCGACCCGACGGTTATGAGGCGCACGAGGCCACCTACGAAGCGGGTATGTCGGACTACCTCCAACACACCTACCGAGACCTGGCCATCCGGGCTGCCATGGACCACGTGCAAACCATCCTCTTGCAAGGGCAACGTGCACCCGAAATCGACGCTCATCTCGGTGAGGTCATCGTTGACCCCACCACCCTTTGGGCAGGAGGTCACAGTCTTGGAGCCTCGTACACCTTCCTTACACTGAATTCAGCCTTTGAGCGTGGGTGGGGCTCCCACGCCTTGGTGGTCGCCTTGGAAGCCCCTGCCACCCGCCCCATGCAGACCAACCTGCAGCCGAACCTGACCGGTATGCCGAACGAAACACTCGTGCAAATCGGTGTGCCACAAGATGATATGAGCGTCGGCCTTTGCCCCGGTGCCTTCCACCAGCAAGTGTTTGATGCCTTACCAGAGGAGAGGAATCAACTGCTGGAGATTCAATCTGATCTCTACGGATTCCCACGTCTCGTCGCCAGCCACTACCTCCAAACGGATCCCGTACGGGACCGATTGTCCGACTGGAGTTTCTATCGACGCATTGACGCACAAGCTGATTTCTTGGTCGCTCACGGACGCAACGACACCTTCACCGCTGATTGGGCGTTCCAATACATGACCGATGAGACCATGCTCACCGGTATGGGAGAATGGTCGGACGGGACCCCAGTGTTGCCCTTGATCTGGCATAGAAATGCGATCGACGACGTCGATAAGTTCAGCGATTGCACATGAATGGAACACATGTTCAAAGATGAAAAGAATGAGGAGTCGATATGGAAGAAGGGACGATTACAAGCGATGTGAAGTCCCTTTGGAGGTGGATTGGAGGTTCAGCCTTCCTCGCTTCGATGTGTTGCTTCCCCAGCGTTGTGTTGGTGTTTTTCGGCCTGGCCAGCGTATCCAGCGCCGCTGCCTTGTCCAACGACTTGTATTGGGGAACCAACGGTATGGGATGGTTTCGTCCGGTCTTATCGGCGGTAAGTGTTCTGTTGGTGGTGGCCGGTTTAGTGGTCTATTTCCGAGGAGAGGGCATCTGCAGCCTCGATGAGGCCAAGCGGCAACGAAAGCGAATCGTCAACACCTCCGTCGTGGTGCTGTCGCTCGCCTTTGTTTCCTACATCGTGTTTAATTTCGTCATTCTCACCGAACTTGGTGTAGCGTTGGACTTGCCTTGGGAGAGCAGTCGCCTGTGGAACTGATCAGGCACCTTTCCGAGTTGTCTTGCAGCCCACGCCCCAGTCTGGATCAGCGGCCATGGCTGAACGTGTGACCTCCAACAGAAGGTCCTCGGGCGTAGGCACAGCGACCTCTGCGACTCGCGTCGCCAAGGAACAATGATAGTCCTGCTCATTCCAATATTCCAATTGAATTTTTGAATTTTCAATTGAAATATTTGAAAACTTGTTTTCAATTGGAATTCGGATATGTCGAGGATTGAGGTGCATTCCCAAACCGAGGCATTTCTGAACGGCTTCCTTCCCAGTCCAGGCTTGAAAAACATGGGTCGGGGATTTCCGGAGACGGTCCAGTTCCTCACCTTTGGCCATCATGTCGTAAGCATTCTCTGCCAAGGTCCTGGACAGCGGTTCAGCATCAAACCCCACCGCCAACCCCTCATCAGCAAGCGCAACGAAGGCCATGCCATCGCTGTGAGCGATCGAAATGTTCGGCAACGGTGTCCGCTTCCACACCCCGTGAATGTAAGTGAGGGAGGGAGCTCGGCGTTCATCTCGAACGACTTCAACGATGGACAGGTCGTCAACGCCCCAGGTGTTGAGGGCGCGACCGAGCAACCACCTTCCGGTCAGATGTTCGTCCCGCCGCTTTTCTGTCGCAAATGTCTCCACCTCCGCAGGTTGTGCGAGCGGAACATCCCGAACCTCCCACGCTTGCACTGTGGTGGCAAACAGATGAACGGCGGTCGTTTGAGGCGGCGTCAGTTGAACCACCAGCGGTTGCATCAACGCCACCTCATCGTTCGAGCGAAAAGCGTTGGTCTTCGGCGACGTTGGCCATCGCTTTCAGACGAAGTCCCTTCAACGCCATCACAGGAGCGTCGTCGTCGCCCACGATGAGCACGTCATGCACGGTGGTGCCGTCGTCGAGGCTCTCAAGTTGAACGGTACGCAACCTGAGCGTTTCGTCTTCCTCAGGAACACGCAACATGGTCGACCACGCAATACCAACGGGGAGACTGCTGTAGCCCAAGACTTCCATGGCCACGAGGCCCGCATTTTGGAAGCCCGCTTCGATGAGCATGGGCAGGGCCTCGAGAAGGACCGCTTCCCCGTCCTGTTCTCCTGCAAACTGGTCTGCAGCAGGAAGTTGATGCCGCATCAGCGCCAAGCCGTCGATGCCCGGTTCACTCTCGTCGCCGATACCGGCGAGCACGCCACCGTGCGATTGGAAGCGTGGACCGTGGAAGTATCGGTCGTAGATGAACGAAGCAGGATGAAGCACGTCAACCAGAGGAGGAGTCCCAATGGCCGGGAGCATGCCAACCTCTCGCTCCAAGAACGGTCGCAAGTCATCTTTCCTGGCCACCAAACGAACCACGGCCTGATGATGTTCTCGCTCGCCGAACACCTCGCCCTTGGAGTTCATCAGATCCGACACCAACCGACACCGAACCCAAGTGAGGTCACCATCGGTGCGATCAACTTCGGCTTCAACACGAACCGTCATCGGCCCTTTGATGAGTTTCACAGGAAGGCCAAAGGTGACCTCTTCAAACCCAGCGAGACACGAAGAGGGATGCAACAACAAGGAGGTTTGAGCAAACATCTCCAGTGCCATCACCCCTGGATGGTAAGGGACACCCTCGATGGCATGATCGAGAAGGAAGGGGTGATCGGTCGTAGAAAGCGTGCTTTGTGTCGTTAAACGCGCACCTTCCTCGAACATCACGACCTTGTCAACGAACGGGAATCGCGTGGGGTCGGCCATCGCCGCCGCCATCTCACCCGGAAGTTTCAACGGCGCTTCTCGGAAGGAAGAAAATCGGTCCATCAGGCCCAGTGAACCGCAACCGAGGACACGACGCTTACCGCCGCGCAAGGCTTCGTCCACGAAGATGGATACGCCGTCTTCAACCGCCAAGGTCTCGATGCCGGCTGCAGCAAATACCGCCTCGATAGAACCACGAGTGGCCATCCCTACATCTCGCCAGCCGGTCCAACCAATGGCGACACCACGGCCATCGTGCGCCGCTGTGAAGCGAGCCATTTCGGCGTCAAGAACAGAGTTTGCTGCTGCGTAGTCGGTTTGACCACCGTTGCCAAAGCGACCAGCGACGCTGGTGAAGCAGCAGGCAAAGGATGGAGCGTCACGGCCCGAAGCCTTTACCGCCGACAACAAGGATTGCCAGCCATCGATCTTGACACGGACCACGCGGTCAAACACATCGTAACCCTTGTCAGCCACCAGTTTGGAATCCTCAAGACCGGCACCGTGAACCACACCCGTAATGGGGCGCCCGAGTTCCTTCCCAAGGGTTTCAAGGGCCGAACGGTCCATGACATCAACAGCATGGTATTGAGCGAAGTTACCTGTTTGCGTGATCGCCTTCAGCGTGAGGAAGACGTCGCGACTTCGTGTGAACCGCTGCCAGGCTTGGTTCCATTCCACCATGGTCACTTTCCCGCTCTCACTGGCCTCGATGAGGCGCTGGCGAAGTGCATTCTTCTCCTCAGCCAGTTGGTCCTCCGACCAATCCACCCACTGGGCCGTGGACTCGATGAGTTGGGAGCGCCCAAGCAACTCGAAGTGTGCACCTGCACCCTCGCTGGCGCTGGCGACGCCAATCACCGAAGCGGCGGTTACCCCTGAGCCACCGCCAGAGACCAACCAGGTATCCTCTGAGGTCAAAGGTTGGAGTTCGTCAACGACGTCCTCGGCAAAGGCGACCAGGGCCCAGCGACGGCCGTCGCGGTCCAGACCCACCTCGACCTCACCGGCCAGACCAAACACATCGTCTTCGATGCGTCGGGCTGCCTCAGTTTCATCCAACACAAAGTCGGGATGGATGTCAAGGGCCCGACAGCGAAGGTCTGGCCGCTCAAAGGCGTAGGATTTGGTGACACCAGAGGCCGCACACTGAACAGCGTTGAAGCGGTCGCCAAGGTTGCCATGACGTCCGTCGAGGGAAGTCACCGAGGCCACGAAGCCGGGGGCGTCAGAAGGCAGAGCCCCACCAAGTTCCTTGAGCAGCCCAAACCAGCCGTGGGCGGCCAGGGCGATCTGCGAAGACGGATAGGAGTCCTCAGACCACTGCTCTGAAGCCAATTTCATCGGCGCCATGTGCACGAGTCCGGCCAGCGGCGTCTCCTTGAGTTGTTCGGCAATCCAGGCGAGATGTTCAGGTTGTTCCGGGTCGGCCCTGTACACCGTCCGTCCACCTTCATCCTGGCGAGAAGCGTCGCGAATTCGACTCTCAAATCCAACACGAACGGCCGAGAGCCCTCGTGCTTCCATGCGCTGGCAGAAGGCTTCTGCGATGCCCCAACCATCATCCGACACCACCACTGTACCAGCAACGGCGAGAGGTGAGGCTTCGCCAGGGCAAGCTTCGATCTCAACCTGCCAGCGGCGAGTGCCAGCATGATGAGAACTTGGACGAGCCATGGGCGCCGCAGGCGATGGCTCGGGACCACCCGACATCGGTTCATCTGAGGCCTCGACCGAGGTATCGCCACGCATCTTGAGGATGTAAGCCGTAAAGTGGTTCAAGGTTGGATGGTCGGCCAGAACAAAGTCCTCGTCAACAGGGAGGGCGAAACGGTCTCGAATTTCGGCCATGATTTCGGCTTGCTTCACCGTATCAATGCCCAACTCGCCCTCGAGGTCCTGGTCCATCTCAATGAAATCAGCAGGATATCCGGTATGGTCAACCACCACGGACACCAGCACCTCCTCGATGTCGCCGTGCGAACCCGACGATACGGCGGGTGCAGGGGTGGATGAGGAAGCGGGTGCAGGGGCCGCTGGAGCAGCAGGCACGCTGGCGGTGACAGGGGCAGCAGGTGCCGGCGGTGAGCCGCCACCTTTCATTCGCTGAATGTAGCCAATCATGTGGTTCAGGGTTGGATGGTCGGCCAGAACAAAGTCCTCGTCAACGGGGAGGGCGAATGTGTCGCGGATGTCAGCCATGATCTCGGCCTGCTTCACCGTATCAATGCCGAGTTCGCCTTCGAGGTCTTGATCAAGTTCAATGAAATCCGCCGGATAACCGGTGTGTTCAACCACGACCGACACCACCGTGGCGGTCATTTCGGCATCGTCCACCACCGGTGCTGTGGAAGGCACAGCAACGGTTGGCGCAGGAGCTTCGTCTTGGGGTGTGGCCGCCGGCGTTGTCAGTTCAGCAGGCGAAGGGGGAGATGAGGCCACAGGGGCGCCACCGGTCATTCGCTGGATGTAGCCAATCATGTGATTGAGGGTTGGGTAATCGGCCAGCACGAAATCCTCGTCCACGGGAAGACCGAACCGTTCACGAATATCCGCCATGATTTCGGCTTGTTTGACCGTGTCAATGCCCAATTCACCTTCGAGGTCCTGGTCGAGTTCAACAAAGTCGGCCGGGTAGCCGGTATGGTTGACCACGACCTCGATGACCGTCCTGACCATTTCGCTGTCCTCGACCACGGGAGGAACAGGTGCGGCGGGCGCTGACGCTGCTGGCGTGGGCGGTGCGGGGGCGGGCGTCGGGGTTGGAGCGGGCGAAGGGGATGGCTGTGGAGCAGGGGCGTCCACCACGGTGGGGCGCCCTTCCCATTGAGCCGTTGCTGGCCATGCCTCACCCTGAACACCACCATGGAGGTTATCTTCACCGTTGACGTAGGCCACGAGTTTGTTCTGCAACACTCTCAGCACAACATCGTCGGTTCCTGCGAGGCCTCGGGCCCACGCCAGTAATTTGGCGCCGTTGATGCGTTCACCCTCAACCGGCCACCGACGCATCAAGGAAAGCGCAATTTGTGAACCAAAGCCTGCTGCAAACCGCAAGCCGTACTGCAATCCGGGGTAATCGCCACCCTTTGAAAGATTGAGGTCACCCAACTCTGGGTCCTTTTCCTTGTGATTGGCGATGGGGGGAATCCGTCCCGTCTTCAAGCCGTAGAACATGCTGGCATCTTCGATGCCGACGGCCATGGGGTGGCCGGTGAAGCCCTTCGTGTTGGCAATCACGAGTTTGTTGGTTGAATCGCCAAAGGTGTCGCGGAGCGCTTTGACCTCGGATTGAGCCGAACCACCACGAGCAGGCGTGTAGGTTTCATGGGAGAAGAAGACGGTGTTGGGCGCCATGGCATGCCGGTCAAGGCCCCAGCGTTGCTCCATGTCCGTCATGAAGCCGTTGACGACTTGGCCCACGTGCTCAACATCGAGGCGCGTGCCGTGGTAGGCGGAATTCGCCGTGGTCGAACCAAGAACTTCTGCGATGGGTTGGACGCCGCGCTGCTGCGCTTCTGAGTGGCGCTCTACGACAAAGGCCGCCGCGCCCATGCCGAGGATCAGTCCATTGCGGCGGCGATCAAACGGCAACGCCGTTTCTTCGACCACGTTGTTGGTCGCCGCAGCACCCGAGGCAGCGAAGCCACCGGCAATCCATTCCCACAAATCGTCGCCTGTGACATCGTCGCCGCTGATGATGACCACGCGGTCCACACGCCCGGCATCGAGCCAATCCTCAGCCACGCCAAAGGCCGCTGTGGCCGATGCACAGGCGAGGTTGATGGTGGTGTTTGGCCCACGAATGCCCGTGTATTGTGCAAATTGCGAATGCCCCATGTTGAGGGTTTGGAACAGGTACCTGCGGTCGAATCGACCCTCGCCGTCATCGCCGTCGTTCTTGGCGTGTTTGAGACCCATTTGGAGGCCTGGGAAACACGAGGAGAACACGATGCCCGTGCGTTCACGTTGAACCTGAGGGACTTGCCAGTTCCGAATCAAACGGAGGCCACCTTTGCCTACTTGTTCAACCGGTGTAAGCGGGATGCCGGCATCGCGCAGGGCCAGCAAACCAGCGGCCACAGCCAGTTGAGTGCTGATGTCCCATGCGAGAATGGCCTTGGGGTCGATGCCGAATTCCTCGGCCAAATCAAAGGCTCCTTTCAGGCCAGCAAGCTGCGGAATATCGCCAAACACCTTGGCTTGGTCCATGTTCACGGAGCCGTCGCGACCTTTGATGAGACGGACGATGTTCTTATCCAGCAGACGTTGCTTGTATTCATCTGACACCTCACTGATACAGGTTTCGCCACGGACGAGTTTCTCAAAGGCATCTTCGGAGAACACACGGTCCATGCCGGGCAACCCAAGGGAAATACCGGTCACCACATACGGGTCGACATCCCGCCGGGAAGTCGTTTGGAGGGCTGAAACGGTTTGAACGGGTGCGGTCTTGAGCGAGGCGGGTGCAGCCACCGAGGTCATGGGCGCCCAAGCCGAGGGCGGAGCGGTCACCCAGCGGTTCAAGTCGCCCGCTGTCGTAGCGGAGGATGGATCGTACTCAGCGTCGGTGGTGGCCTCGGAAGCGATGGTGGCCACGACGCTCTGCACCTGCTGAGGCGAGAGCCCGAGGCCGTCGGTCAGGGAGACGTGCCCGTGGCAGAACGAAGCAGGGTAGCCGCTGTAGGCGGCGATTCGGTCACCGACATAGGCACGAATGGCCCGGTCGCGTGCGTAATCGGAATCCAGAGGACCGGTTTGGACGACGGTTGCCGCCGAAACCGCTTGGGGAGTGATGATTGGTGCGCCTGCACCGCTCCCTGGAAGGGGTCGGGCTCGAACGCGGAGCGATTCCAACTCGGCGGTGGTCGCAACAGGTGTCAGCGAGGAAGCGGAACGAGCCTCCATCGGCCCAGCTTTGAAACCGTCCTGAAGGGCATCGGAATCCAGCGAGGGCCACACCGGTGGTCGCCCAGCGAGCGCCAAGGCTCCAATGGCGGTCAGCAGGCTCGCAATACCGCCCTGCTTGGGGTGGTTCGTCATCACGGGAACGTGGGGTTTGCCGTCAAGAATCTGCATGGCAAACATGGTTAACGCACGCTTTGGACCAACCTCGACAAACACCCGGCCGCCCGCATCGTACATGGTTTCAACCTGCTTGGTCCACTCGACCGAGGAAGCCATCTGAGGAGCGAGTTGTTCCAAAATCGCTGCTTTGGAATCGGCCCCCTCCATGGGGTAGAAGGCGCCGTTAACGTTGGCGGTGATTGGCACCGATGGCCAGCGAATCTCCAAGCTTTCCAAAAATCGGCGCAATGGTTCGTTGGCGGGTGCAACGATTCTGGAGTGGAACGCATGCGAAGTGGCCAGCGCCACACAGGAAAAGCCCTGTTCCTCAAAACTCGCCATCGCCGCCTTGACCGGAGCCGTTTCACCAGCGATGACGGTCATCTTGGGAGAGTTCTTGTTCGCTGCAATCACGTAGCCTTCGGTGGCCTCCAGCACGGCTTCAACGGCTTCGTACGGAGCGGTGACGCTGGCCATGAGGCCTTTGTCATCAATTTCAACCGCACCCATTTCCGTTCCACGGGCGGCCGCTGCACGAAGCGCACCGTCCATGTCGAGGATGCCGGAGGACATCAGGGCAGCATATTCGCCGAGGGAATGGCCGGCGACCATATCGGGAACGTGCCCGAAGGAGCCCAGCGTGCGCTCGATGGCTAAATCGGCCGTGAGCATGGCTGGTTGCGTGTATTCCGTTTGCTTCAGTTTGTGCTCTGCTTCCTTGAGTTCATCTTTACTCAGGGAGGACCGAAGGACAAATCCCGAGAGTGTTTCGCCACCAAGAACCTCAACCATGGTTTCATCGGCCTGTCGCCAGACCTCTGCTGGAGCGGTGAACCGTTGGACCAAATCCGCCGTCATGCCGACGTATTGGCTGCCTTGACCCGGATACATATGGACGGTTTTCGCTTCGGCCGGCATAGCGGGTTGGTCGGTCACAAGGACGCCTTGGGCTTGCAAAAAGCCCCACTTCTCTGTGTCGAGCATGGCCTGGCCTGCCAGTGCCTGCCGTTTCGCAAATTCAGCCCAAGAGGTCGCGACCAAGGCCATTCTGAACGGTGCTTGTGCATTGAACGAGGCGCTGGCTTGCTGGAGCGCATCTGAGAGGCGGCGACCCCGTGGGTCATCATCGAACAATGGACCCTCAAAGGAAACGGCCGTTACGGCCTCATGCAAGGCTTCCAGCGAGGGAGCCGACAACAGCAGAACACCACCCTCAACAGCTTTGATCTCTTCATGCGTCATGGTGGCGGGAAGGGTGCCGTCGAAGATGGACGGGGCGGAAACAGGCCCTTGGCCACTGTAGGCAGCCCATCGAGTATCCCACTCCGCTGCCATTGGGGCGTGGTAGTCCGGTTCGTAGCCTTCCAAAGCGATGTGGAAATTCGTACCACCAAAGCCGAAGGCGGAGACGCCAGCACGGCGAGGGTGGGATGAAGGCCGAGGCCATTCAAGAGGTGCAGTGGGAACGAAGAACGGGATGTTTGACCAATCAACCGTTGGATTGGGCGTTTCGAAATTCGCACTTGGAGGAATGGTGCGGTGGTGAAGGGCCATGACCGATTTCATGATACCGGCAATACCTGCTGCCGCTTTGAGGTGGCCAATTTGAGATTTGATGGAGCCCACGGCCACGTTGCCAGCGCCTTCAACCCCGGTCCACAACCGGGAGAGCGTGGACAGTTCCGTGGCATCGCCCACTTTGGTGGACGTCCCATGAGCCTCCACCAGTTCGACACTGGAAGCGTCGTAACCTGCTTGGTTGTAGGCACGGGCAATGGCTTGGATTTGGCCTCGCTGACTGGGTGCCGTGATCCCTTTACCACGCCCGTCGGATGAGCCGCCGATGCCACGAATGACGCTGTAAATCTCATCGCCATCTCGCATAGCATCGCTCAGGCGCTTGAGGACGAGTACGCCGGCACCTTCGCCCATCACGAACCCGTTGGCACGGGCATCGAAAGGGGAAGAGTGCGTTGGCGAAAGCGCGCCGATCGCAGAGAATTTGGCAAAGGTGGCCGGGTCCATGGTTCGGTCCGCAGCACCGGCGAGCATGACGTCCACCTGTCGGGTTTGAAGGAGGCGGCACGCATCCAACACGGCGGCCATGGAGGAGGCGCAAGCTGCGTCCATGGCGTGGTTCGGCCCCTGCAAGTCAAGCAGGTTGGCCACCCGGCCGGAAACGACGTTGGCCAATTCGCCGGGCATGGTGTCTTCATCGATTCGAGGGGTGCCTTCCGTCATCGCCTCGGAGAATGCACCGACCTGGTCATCCGTCATGCCGTGAGCTTTGGCCACGGCTCCAGTGTGATGCGACCACACCCGTAAGTTGGACAAATTTCGGTTCTCTCCACCCAACGCATTGGCAAACACGACGCCGGTCCGGGTTCGGTCGATATCGTTGGTCTTGCCGTCGTAGCCTGCATGCTCGATGGCATCCGCCGATACGGTCACGGCCCACAATTGGCAAGGGTCGATTTGAGGAAGCGTACCGGGAGGTTGCCGCCAACGTCGCCAGTCGAACTCTGCATCGCTAACAACAGCCCCGATTTTGGCGTAGGAAAAGCCCTCGGTATGGGCGCCTGGGCCGCCTTCTTTCCAGAAATGATCAACCGGCCCAGGCCAACGGCCGTCTGGCAGTGTTCGGATGCTGACCTTGGCGTCCAAGATGTTCTGCCAAAAGGCATTGATATCGTGGGCATCGGGCATGAGCGCCCCCAGGCCAATCACGGCAATCGGCTCAAAAGGACCCTGCTCAATTCCTTCGCAAGGTTTGCCGTCTTCGGTTGTCAACGTCATGTTCTCACCTCAGTTCATGATGCTCTCTGGCACCATCGTGATCGAATACCCCGCATCGACGTAGATGCATTGGCCGGTGACACCGGCGGCGAGTGGGCTGGCAAGCCAGAGGGTTGCACCTGCAACATCGTCCTGGCTGACATTTCTTCGAAGCGGTGCATTGGCCTCGACATGATCGAGAATGCGGTCAAATCCGGGAATGCCGCTGGCGGCGATGGTCCGGATCGGGCCCGAGGAGATGGCGTTGACGCGGTGGCCTTCTGGCCCGAGGTGACAGGCCAATTCACGGGTCCAGCACTCAAGAGCCGCCTTGGCCATGGACATGATGCCATAACTGGGGACAAATCGATTGGAGGCTGCATAGGTCAAGGTAATGGTGGATGAACCCGGATTGAGATAGGGCAGGGCGTGCTTGAGGCATCGTTGCAGCGAATTGGCTGAAATGGTCATCGCGGTGTTGATGTCCTCGTCTTCAACAAACAAGACCGGGCGGTCAAAGCAGGCCCTTGGAGCGAAGCCGATGGCATGGACCAGGATGTCGGCCTTTTTGCCGGGGTGCTCGGCCGCAAACGCCGTGAAAAATTCCTGCGTTGTAGCGTCGGATGCAACGTCAAGTGGATAGAATCCTCCGATGGCGGGAAGTTGGTCCTTGAGCTTGAACACACGGCTCATGAATCGCTTTTGATACCCCAGATAGAGGGTGACACCGGCGGCGGCCAACTGCTTACAAATCGCCCAAGCGATGGAGTCTTCACTGGCCACGCCAAACACAAAGGCCGTTTTTCCTTCTAGTCCGAGCATGAAAAACCTCCGTGGGGATTAGGTGTAGTGCTCTACACCAAGCCTTTGAGTGTTCCTCATAAAATCGTGTCACATCGGCCGAGTTGGTGCGTTGAAAGCAACGGCCAAAATTCGCCTTCAGAGGTCGGCGAAAACATCGTCGAATTCGTCCTCTTCTTCCTCGGAGAACAAATCGTCAAGTTCAGAGAAATCAAGTTCATCTTCCTCATCATCGTCGTCCTCGAGTTCAACCGGTGGAACATAGGTCGGTTGGGCGTTGGCACGACGGCGCAAGGTTCGAGCGAGCGCAACGACGAAAATCAAGCCAAACAACACCGCTGCACCGATGCTGCCATACATAACCAGGGTGTCTTTGTCCACTTCCTCCAAACCGCCACCCAAGCCACCGGCTGCAGCGCTGGCTTCGAGTTGGAGGGAGATGCTCGTTTCACTTACCGGGGCATCATCATCATTTTCACTTTGGGCTTGGAAGGTGATTTGGTACCGAGTGTCCTCAGCGATTTCGGAAGGTGCACGAACAGCCAGTTCCCTCACCGTGGAAACACCATCTTCTGACACATCCTCCGCCACAAACGTGCCACCCGGGAAGGAGAAGCCTGCTTCTTCCAACTCAGCAGCGTTGGCGATGGTCACTCGAATCTTGTCTTCGTCGTTCCCGTTGTTTTGGAACTGGAAAGTGATTTTCACTTCATCACCCTCGGCCATGGTGCGGGTGCTTTTGTCGGAAACGTCAAGGTCGACCATGCCAAAGGTGGCGATGTTCAGATCACCGCTCACGGTCGCGTTGGAAGCAAGGGCCTCAGGCCAATCCAGCATGCCGACGTTGGTGACCGTGGCCGTGAGGGTGAAGTCGTAGGAAAGCGTAGCAGAGAGGCGGGTTTGTCCCGAAAAGGACACCTTGAAGTCTTCTTCTTCATCAGGACCGAGGGTGAATGTATCTTCCTCCAACATCATATCGACCTCGAGGCCGTCCCATTCCTTCTCCACGCTGATGGTTTCTTCAAACGAGGAGGGGTTCTTTACCGTGCACGTGATTTCGACCACGGGGTCGTTGAGTGGATGAACATCAAGTTCAGGTTGCTTGTCGTTGCAATCGATTTCGACGCCCGGTGCCGTTGGGACCTGAGCGGAGGTGACGGGGAGAAGGCAACACAGCAACAAGGCTGCGAGCAATGAACCCAGTTGGCGTCGCATCAACAACTCCCTCTTATCCGCTCGTGGTGATACTCTTTCATGAATGTGATGGGGCATTGAGGTGAACAAAGTGGCGTTCTTCCTCCACCTTCACACCCCATACACCGAAACCGGGAGTTCACGGTGCGTGTTCCACATGACCTCCTCATCCACCCCAGCATCGAGCAACTGTTGGGTTCGTTTCGGCACGGTTTTGGGGCCGAGGACAGCCCCTGGGCGCCTGGGGTCGTCCATGTAATCGGTTTCAAGGAAAAAACCGTGCTTCGCCATCGTATGTGTCTCGACCAAGCGGTCAAGCGCTCCCTTACCACACAGCACACTGGGCGTCAGACCGTGCGTGTTCTCGGTTCGTACATCGGGCGGCGAGTAGTGGCGCACGAGTTTTCTCAAATCCATGCCTTGCCGGGTCGCCCGTTTCGCGAGGTCAGGATACGTGTCCTCGCTCTCACCCTCGACGTGCAATTGCAAGGGGATGCCTTCTTGCGCTGCAAGGTGCATCGTTTCATCGAGCAATTCATTGGAAAGGTCCCAGATTTCGTCCGAGACAGGCCAGTGGGGCCTGCCGACTTCGCCAATGGCATGAGCGTGACCTTCGTGAACCAACGTGAGCGCAGCCTCAATGCTGTGGCGGTAATTCTCAACCGCCCGCTCCTTGCCAGCAGACCCCTCATCCCCGACCCACCGCTCAAATTGGTGAGCAAAGGCGGCTGGATGAGGGCCGAGCACCACGCGGACACCTAAACCGACCTCATCACGAACCGATTGGGCCATGGCAACGGTGTCCCGGTAGGCAGCCTCATGACCGGCCAAGGATTCTGGAGGGGCGGTGAAATCAGGGCAGTGGACCAGAACGATGTCAGTTCCACCAACGCGCTGGAAAGCACGAGCGGCGTCCAAAAACAATCCCTGGCGGTTGAGGTGGAAATGGTTGTCCAAGATCGGACCGTCGTAGACCATGTTCGCCCCTCAAATTCGTTCCACAAACAAGCCACGGTCGGTGAACACGCCATTCCAATAGACGGCTGCCATCGCCACCATGTTGGGGTGTCGGGCATCGGCGACAACGCACTTTCCGTTGGGCCAAATCTGAACGGTCAGGCTGTGGCGCGTATCGGTCAAGGTGGTGCATCCCAGACGGGCATCGTATTCGGCTGAACCTGAAGGAAGTGAAGCTGGAATGGCTTCGAGGTTGACGGAATGATCAAATTGGAACGAAACGACGACGGGGCCCATCTCGGCAACCAAGCCACTGTCGTCCATGCCCATGCGGAGCAGTAATTCCTTGGCGGCAGCACGAGCCGCTTCAACGCGGTGGGTACCGTGAACAACGATGCGCCCCTCTTCGTCGATGACGAGGGTGGCCCGTGGCCGCTCCATCGCTTTGATCACCACGCCGCTGTTGCGCTGGCCGCCGACTTCAGCGACCACACGATCGTGGTCAAGCGGCGTCGGGCAAACAAACCGGACGAGTTGATTTTCAACGCGTACATCGATGCTGCCGGTAGCCATCTCACTCTTCCTCCGTGTGAATGGAATCGGTTGCTGTTGATGAAATCTCCTCCGCAGCTCGGTTCTCTTCAAGCGCCTTCACCATCGCTGCTGCATGGGGTTGGTGGACGACCAGCAACAGGGTTGCCTCGTTGCCATGTTCTGTCCGCAGCGAGGCCAATGCGCCACGGACACGAGCGGCATACCGCTCGTCTCGACGCTTGGCGAGGGCCGGCGTGCTCAACCATTCGGAGAGTTCCCACCAAGCAGCGCTCAACACGCTGGCAGTGGAATAGTCCACGGATTGCCCTTTGGGAGGCGGTTGAGCGTTGAAGAGATGGTGCTTGACGCTCTTTTTCCACCGCTTCCCAACACGCACCATGCCCAGCAATTTTCGCCAGTGGGAAACCGCTCGGGCTTCTTGCGTCAAGTAGTCGCCCCAGTCATCGTCGTCAGCGAGCGGTTCAATGAAGAACACCGGCCGGGAGTGGCGGTCAGCGTTTCGCTGAAGGCGACGAGGCTCCGGGTCCGGGAAGCGCCCGCCCTGAAGGCCTTCGAGCGTCTCAATGCCCTCGATGTACTTGCCAAAAGCGCCACCGGAAAGGAGGGCATGGGTGAGGTTGATGCCCTGCGATTCCGCTTCATCCGCCTCTTCCTGCACCCACAGATCAACGATGTCCGGTGATTCGAGCAAAGCCAGGCCGTGCCAGTCCACCCGTGGACGCATCGCATTGGGGTAGACCACCGTCGGCATCGTCCCGTGAACGATCACGGTTCCGCCCTCAGGGTCCTCCCAGACCGTGTCGGTCCACAGCGAGGACATGCAGGCGCCTCACTGGTTGTTGACCCAGTCTTGAAGGGACTCGATGTTCCACCCTTGGTCAAAGTATCCTTGGATTTCCTCTTGGGTCCACTGCGGGAACTCTTGCATGGCTCGAGCCATTTCGGGGTCAACATCGGCAGGAATCTCGGCGAGAACCTTGGCCTCTCCGTAGCCCTCGTCATCGTCCTCCTCCTCGTATTCATCATCGAGCATGGAGGCACCTCCGCCACGACGGGCGAGCACAAACACCAGCGTACCGAGGACGCCGACCACAACGACCAAGATGATGACGATGAGCAACAGGTTGGAACCATCCTCTTCGGCCTGAACCTTGACGTTGAACACGTCTGCCCATTGGGCCTGAGAACCGTCGTAGATGGTGTCGCTCGAGCCGTTAAGGCTGATGGTGTAGTACATGCCCGTGGTTTGAGCAGCAAACGGTGCCAAGGTGACCTCGACCCAATCGCTTACTTCTTGAATACCGAGTTCTGGCGTGGAGACGGTGTCTTCAATCACCGGGGTGCCAGCATCGGTTACCGACTTGATGACCAAATCAGCCACACCAGCCATCGAACCGGTGTTCTTGACCTTGATGCGGAGTTTCATGCTCTCGCCAACCCGTGGGTCTTCGCTGAGGAGGACGTCCTGAATCTCAAAGGTCGCCTTTTCTTCGATGAAGGTGTATTCCGACTTGTGCTGGGCTTGGCCGGAGAAGATCGGCAGAACGCTGCCGTCTTCTTGTGCACCACCGCCCAATCGGACGGTCGAACCGGCGGAGTCGGCGCCTGAAATCCAGAACACCAGCGTGGGCTGGTTGGCTTCGTTGACCTCGGCATCGAACACGCGAGGTTCAGCATCCGAGAGCGGCCAGAGGTCCAAACAGGTTGCTGTAGCGAGATAACCACCACTGAGGGTGCTCAAGGACAACGTTGCAGACGAGGGTTCGAAGCCGAAGTACTCGGCGTATTCGGACCATGGCGTGTAGTCAATGGTGTTGCTGTAGAACATCCAGTTCACCTGCAGGTCACCGGGGAACATCGCTTCCTGCTCCTTGATTTGGGCTTGGATGTCAACGCAGTGGTAGTTGGCGGTGGACAAGGTGTTGGCGATGATACGATCATCGGCTCCAGCAGGAAGAGCGCCCTTCTCGGCGAGCCATGTGTTGGGCAGGACCTCCGGAGGCGTTCGGTCAACCTTGAGGGTGAATTCGCCGCAACCATAGGACGTCGATGTTGCGCAAAGCGCTGCCGTGAAGTCTTCAGCACCGTCGGGCAGGTTGATGAGTTGGTAGGTGTAGGTGTACTCGTTGGTGAACACGGGTGCTGTGATGTTGATGTCAAACACACCACCGGTGAAGGTGTGAGTGATGGTTTCACCCGGCGTCGAGATGTAACCCTTGGCAAAGTTCTCGGCTGCATCCTGACGTACAATTTCCATCGTCAATTCGACTTCAGGGTTGATGTAGACGCTGTCGTAGATACCTTCGCGGAAGGCGAACTGCCCGGTGAATCGGACGGTGTCGCCGGCGAAGATGAAGCCTTGACGAACATCGCTGGTGAACGGTGCACTGGCGTCTTCAAACATCGGCGTGACCATGAGGTTGTTGACCTCGTCGGTGCGGAAGTCGAGTTGCATACCGTCGCTGTAGCGCCAGATTTGGATGTAGCGGCCAGGGACACCGGAAAGCATCGTGTAGAGCGGGTTGTCGAGGTCCTGCATTTGCAACTTGGGCTCGATGTCTTTTCCATCCATTCCAACAATACCCCAATCAATTCGAATTGGAATGTTCAGGATGAAATCGGATTCGAAGGGGTCAATGAGGGCCGTGTTGTCCATGGTGAGCATGGTCGGTTCGACATCACCGTCGTAGACGATGTCGATGTGAGGGCTGTCGGTCCAGGCGGTTTGGTTGCGTGGGAAGTACCAGACGGTCATGTCGTCGGCGGTCTTGTCAAGATTGACTTGGAAGAAGTCCACGTCTCGCCATCCGTTGTCGTCGCTGGCCTCAAGGATGAGGTGGTAGGTGTTGCCGGCGTACATGGTTTGGTTCCATGTGCCATCCCACTGAAGTTCGTTGGAGTTCAGGAAGCCACTTCCCTTTGAATCCTCAATGAAGAAGTTTCGAATCACCGGGGTCTTGGACGACATGGACACGTACGTGACTTGGTCGTTGTCAAAGCCGGGTCCACCACCATCAATGGGGTTGCCTGCGAGGTCATAGCCTTCAATCCAAAGCGACACCTTGCCTTCCAACCCTTCGTTGGCCAGGTCGTTGTAGTTGCCAGTGTAGTTGGCCGTTGGTGCTTGACCATCACCGTTGAGCGTGATGGTGATGTATTCATCAGCATCGGGCAGACCATCGCTGTTGGCATCGTGGTCGTTCTCAACCCAAAGGTGGAGGTCGAGGGTGGCAGGTGGGCTTGGCAGGTCTTGGCTGGACATGCGAATTTGCTGGTTGGCCTGAGGGACCACCCATGTATCGTCGAGCAAGGTTCGCCAGTTGGAATCAACGTTGGCATCCGTCCCTGGACTGAGCACTTGAAGGTCGAGGAGGTTCGGTTCGTAGGTGTCAATGGTAATGTCAAACGGAATGGCACAGGTCTCATCAGGATTGTACTGCGAAGGCGGGCAGAGCAGTTCGCCGCCGTCGTAGCCACGCACAGCGAAGCGGTAGGTCTCGCTTCCTGCTGCTGCACCAAGGTCGACATTCCAGTTGAAATTGCCACCAATGACGCCGGAGCGGTTGGCGACTTCTTCCCATTCGATCGTGATGTTGCCGTCGGTCGAGTTGACGTGCTTCAGTTCGAGCACGAGGAAATACGAGGACGGGTCCGGTGCTTCGTTCAAGTCTTCAAGGCGAATTTGGCCGATGAGGTTGATGTCTTGCCCAGATTCGGCCCCGCTCAAGGACTGTGGTGCACCGATGCTGTTTTGCAATTCAAAGGAGGTGATACCTGCATCGTTTTCCACGGCGTTCCCGAGCGACGGCTCAAGCAGCACAGCGTCGGGCAAGCCGTTCACGCCGTTGGTGGCCGTGAGGCCTGCATACATGCGAACAGCCGGCGTATCATCCCAGGTCGGGTTCACACGGAAGTGCCAGGTGATCTCCTTGCCGTTGGTGATGTCCGCCACCGAAGAGGTGGATTCAAGCTGGATGTGGTCGTGCTCGTCGCTGGCCTCTGCAAAGGACATGAAGTCGCTCCACGAGAGTTTGATGTAGCCCGATTCAGACTCAAAGGTGAGCCAGGCCTCGGCCAAGGCAGCGCCGGTCAAGGGGTCAACGGCATGGGTCGTGACCACCTCGTAAATGTCCCCGTTGGGGTAGAGACCCACCGGGTTGTCGGTCAACGTCAGGGTGTTGCTGTAGCCGGTGCTGGACGAGACGCTCAGGTCGCTCAGCGTCACACCGCCGCCGGTGGAGCTGTAGACGGCCACAGGGACCGTGGCGGTTGCGCCGCCGGTCCAAAGGGCAATACCCTGATTGAGTTCAATGTCAAAGCCGTCGGTTTCGTCGAGGGTCGTACTGTAATCATAGATGATGTCGAGGTCAACGATGTCCAGTGATGTTCCCGATGAGGCGTTGGGGGAGTCCACCATGAACCGGAACATGATCCAGTAGCGGCCAAACTCGTCTTGGTGCGTCCCTGCAACGGACGGGTTGGTCAGGAGGCTCTGAAGGGCTCCGACGAAGTCAATCGGCTCGTTCAGCATCTCTTGGACCAGTATGGTGCTGTTGGGCATGTCGCCGAGCACGACCGATTGAGAACCGGCCATGAGCGTGAGTTCGAAGCCTTCGGTTGGGTCGCTGTTGGAGCGGATGGAAATTTGGTCCAAACCGAAATCCGCAGCGGTCACCTCAGCCCCTTCGGGCAAGAGGAAGAAGCCGCCGGTGGCCTGGCCGTTCACGCCCAAGGTCAGGGTTGCGTCGTCAGCAGCGTAGTTCACGCCGTCAACAGTGCCTGAGACAAAGGTGGTCTGACGGCCAAACATGTCAAAGGCGGGCTCGGTAAATCCGTAGTCGATGTCACCATCGTCTGCCACGTCAATTTCAAGGTGCTTCGCGTGATGTCCAAATTCCAGGTCAAACCAAATGCCACCAACGTCGCATGCACCGAGGTAGGACGTCACGGCGGTGAAGCCGAACAGCGGGTCATCAAACGTGGTCATCACCCCGTCTTCGACACTGATGCTGGCGGTTTGCCCGGTCGGTGTGATTTCGATGGACGGTGATTCGCTGCAATCGTCCTGAATCACTGGCGTCATGGCCGTGATGGGGTAACTGAACTTGCTGCGTTCAAGCGTTGGCGAATAGGCGTCTCGCTTTAGGTTTGGAACGTAGATCATGGGCTCTCCACCGCCCATCGTTTGCCAGATGCCGCCGTCAATTTGAGCAGGGCCAACGGCCGAGAAATTGAATCCGGTTCCCACCCGCGAACCGATGCTAAATCCATGGAGGACAGGCGTTGAAAGTCGGTCGGGACCCGAGTCGAAATTGAACTTCAGGTTGACAGCACGATAGTCCACCGTGTCGATGTTCCACAGTTCAATGATGTCGCCCGAGAGGCCGGTCATCATCGAGCCGTCTTTGCCCGTGACGGGGTTGTTGTTGGTGTCGAGAACATCAACGGTCAAGGTGGCTGACAGTGAGGTCTCGGCTTCAAGGGTGAGAATGCCGTAGCCGTTGGGATGGTTTTCACCGCCCAAGGTCGACGGGGTCATGCCGCGAACGGTCATGCTGGCGCTCTGCGGCAAAAGGTCGCCGAGTCGGAAGTTGTCGACGTACCAACCCGACATGTTGTCGTCGATGTTCATGGCAGAACGTGCGGTATGGTCGAGGACGAAGCGGATTTGGACGTACTCGTCGATGTAATCGGTCAGGTCGACGGCGATGTTGGCCCACCCTGTGGGGTTCTGAGCCGTGGTTGAGGAACCGGCGAGGCCCCATTCCCACTGGCTGCCGTTTTGCAGACCGCCACAGTTGCTCGAAATCTTCCCGTCCCAGTTGCTTCCAAAGCCGCCACCTTGGGCGTAGTTGGAACCGTAAACCAGACCTGTACTGGATTGCTGGTCAATGGCGATGTACTGAAACCCGGTGTTGTCGGGTGGGAAACCGGGATTTGGCGAGGAGCGGATTTCGAGATAAGCACAGTCGGAGAATCGCTTGTTCTGTCCGCTGGACCCAAGGGATGTCTCAAGGTTCCACCACGAATCGAAGTAAGCCGTTTTGCTCTTGAGCAGTGGGTCCACAAACAATTCCGCACTCGTCATGGAAACGGTGAACGGCAGGTAGGAAGGAGGGGTGCTACCATCGTCGTTGTCGTCGGTGTAGTTGGTGTCAGCGAGGTTGGTGCCCCAGCACTCCTCTCCGGAAGCGCAGCCGCCGGGAATGTCGGTCGCTGAGAGGGACCCGTGTTCCCAGCCAACGCCGCTGGATGGCATGAGGAGGGGGTCGGTCGAATCGGTGAAGCCGGCAGGAGTCCCTTCAAAGTCGGTCAGGAAGCCTTCGGCCACAAGCGAAACAGGTGTAGCTTGGGTGCCGTCCTCGTATCGGAAGAGGGATTCATCTGAGAATTCCGTGAGTTGGTTGTTGTATTGGGGGTTCCAGACGCGCTGGGTGGTTTCCAAGTCGATGCGGGAGTGAGAACCGTGCTCAACCATGCTGGTCGAGATGATCATTGAAGCCCCAGTGACCGTTTCGCCGTCGGGGAGGTTGATCGCGCCATCGACGAGATTTTCGAGGTCGCTACCGTCTCGAATCTCAACGTCGACCTCCGAATCGCCATCAGCAAACGTGGTGACATTGGCGGAAGCAAACGGAGCGAGAAGCATCAACAACATCAGGAAAATAGGCTTTGTTTTCGGGTGAGTTTGATTTGACATGGTGTCACCTGCACCTCCTCCAAGGTTTGTCCCCCTAAAATCTCGTCGCTTTCAAGACATCCTCCTCTTTTCGTGCACATCGTCCCTGCTTGGTGAAGATGAGTTATGAGGGTGGACGGGTTGGAAGGTGCATGGAGCCCTACTCGACCGAACCGGTGACCCTCATCGAAGAGGTGTTTCCGCAGGATACCAACGCCTACAACACCCTCTTTGGCGGCAGGCTTCTCTCCCTGATGGACAAAGCGGGCGGCATTGCCTGCGCCAAGTTTGCGCATCGCGAATTCGTCACCATCTCCATCGACACGCTGACCTTCATCGCTCCAGCACGGCAAGGCGACCTTTTGGAGGTATCCGGGCAAGTGGTCTACACCAGCAGCCACACAGCATGCACCAAGGTAACGGCCTACACGATGAGCAAGGCGACATGGGAAAAGAGCATCATTTGCGAGGGATACTTCTTTTTCGTGGCCATCGACTCCATGATGCGACCCATTCCTGTCCCTCAATTCACGCCACAATCCGATGAAGAGCAAGTCGAGTGGGCCAAAGCAAAGGCCATTCGTGATAACATGCTGGCACAAAAGGCCAAGCGAGAAGCCTGACCACCCATTGGTTCTTCAATCGCTGTCATCTCGGCGCTTCATGGTCGTGTTGAACGTCGCTGTAATCGCATCGGATGAGTTGGCTCGCAGCATCGCGAAGGCGGCCGACCAGCGTGACGTCCACACCTATGTGAACAAAGAGAGCGGACCGGACGGTGCGCGCATTCTCTCCCTGATTCGTCCAGCGAAATACCCCGAACGGCTCCCGCCGTTTCTCAACGCCCTGTCGACGTCCCACGCCGGCATCATTGAGGTGACCGCTGTGGACGCCTCACTGGGCGAAGTCCTGGTCGCCTTTGCCAGCGCCGGCATCAAGCGAGGCTTGGCCGTGGTCAACCCGCCGGACGGGGCTTGGGTGGATGAAGATCAAGTCAAGATGCTCTTCAAGCAGGCTGGGCTTGAATCATGGACCTTTGAAAACAACGATGGGACCCATCTTCGGGAACGAATGTACGCCCTGATGGACGATATTCAGGGGGTGCTGGAAGCGAACGCCAACGCACCCCTCGTCCTCCCTGTGGACCAGCATTTCAACGTCAAAGGCATTGGCTTGGTGGCCATCGGCTACGTGCAATCCGGCAAGGTCAACGTCCACGACGAGGTGTTACTGTTGCCGGCCAACGGGACGGGCAACGCCAAGTCACTCCAGGTCATGGACGACGATGTTGATGTCGCCAGTGCAGGCGATCGAGTGGGTCTTGCGCTCCGCAACGCCAAGGAGGAGCACTTGACGGGAGGCACCATCATCGTCCACCCGCCGGTTGAAGACAAGCGAGCGAACATCTCTGTACCGTTAGCAGTTGAGCAACATCAACGCTCCACCGTTCAGCTCACGACTTCACCGTTCCAAAAGCGGGTGCTGGCCAAAGGCGATGTCATTCATGCCAGCGTTGATCTTCAATTTGTCGTTGGGCGGATCGCCGAGGTGTCCAATGGGGCGCTCGAGGTCGATTGGGACCAGCCCCTGTTCATTCGAAAGGACAACCCTCCTTCCGTGCTCATCGCACAACTTGACTCGAAACCTCGCATCATGGGCTCGGCCGTTTTGGTTCGAAACGAAGCGTGACGGCCGCCTGCACCTCACCCGTTATTCCTGCGGTCGCGCTGGACCACCATCGGTGGTTTGATAACCTCAGACAAGTGCCTCGGAAATGGGATGCGCGAGATTGGACAGGCGACTGTACCAACCAGCGAGGCGGAACAGGAAATCTTCCTGTCTCTCCGGTTGGCAGAGCCTTCAGAACGGGTGAAAATCACCTTGGATGAGCGCATGCTGAGCATTGAAGGCAAGCGAAACGCTACGGTGGACATGCGCCTTCAAGCCATCACCACCATGCGTCATCACTCAACCAACCTCGTCCCGGGGTGGCTGGTGGTGCTCGGTCTTGCCTTGATGTGGATTGGCTATCGTCTGGTGGTGCCTCCGACATACAGGCTGGCGTTCATCAGTGCTGGAAGCGCCCTCATCATCGGCCGATTTTTAACTCGAAAACCAACGTTGAGCATTCACACTTCGGCGGGTGACTCACACGTGCTCTACGGATATGAGCGGGACCTCAACCGTCTCAGCTTCATGTTCCATCACCTCGCCAACAACAAATCGATGGCCGAAGTCCGAGCCAAACTGCAGGCCATCGAAGCAGAAGGCGGGGCCTCATGGCGAGAGGCCCAGGTCCCACCCGCTCCGATTCTGCCCAACCCACTGCAGGCACCGCAAGCCCTCGAACGCTTTCTCGCGGCCGACGCAGGCATCGAACCTGTTGAACAACTTCGGGAGATTGAACCCGAGTGGATCCCAACCCTCGAACCAGAGCCACCTCAACCCCAACCCGTTGTCGGCTACATTTCCAGTTTCCAGCCCGTCCATGGTACCGTCCAACCGGTGGCCTACCCTCCTGACCACCGGCCTGCTCCCGTGAACAACCCGGTGTTGGTACCCCACCCGACGCCACCCATGTACCAAGGAATCCAGCAACACGGGCCCGGTTCGTTCTTGCCGTCATTTTTCAGTCAAAATGGAGTCCATATCCCCGGTCAGCAGACGACCGAGGAACTTGACACCTTCGAGGATGAACTCGTTCTCGATGCAGAAATGCTTGACGGCCTCTTGGACGAGGGGAATGAAGAACAGGACGACGTCCAAGTTGAACAACAACCCGTTGCGCCACCCGTGGAACAAACACCGACGCTGCTGAAACCAAAAGCTCCTGCCTCCATTCACGAATCTCGATTTCGACCACGTCGTACCGAAAGCTTGCGTCCCAAAGCACGGCGAAGAGGAACCGTGTTTTCTCGAATCCGAGAAACGTCGAATAGCGTGCTCGAACGAGCTTCACAAATCGTTCGCCCAAGCCCGTATGCAACCTCTGAGACCTCAGGTGCTCTTCGGGAACAGGCTGAGGCCTCCACTCCACCCAACCATCAACGCGTGAT
This sequence comes from Candidatus Poseidonia sp., assembly GCA_049412325.1. GTDB lineage: Archaea > Thermoplasmatota > Poseidoniia > Poseidoniales > Poseidoniaceae > Poseidonia. The sequence goes on along the minus strand of JBMSEL010000012.1, from coordinate 1,608 downwards.
GAATTCACTTTCAACCGACCAGGGGGGTGTCATGTCGCCTGAGGAGGCCGCTCGACTCAAAGAACGGGAGGCGCAACTTCTCGCAGCCGCCAACGAAATCAGTCAATCCGAGGCGGGACGCTTGGCGTCGTTATCCTTCAGCGATCTTCGCTCGAGTACGGTAGAGGATGAGAATGTTCACGTCCCTCGGTTGGACGATGAGTGATCAGTGGCCGAGCATGGCCTTGTAGTCGACCAGCCGCTGCTGGTAATCGTTGGCCTTGACGTTGGTGAGCGCCGCTGTACCAAAGGCTTCGAGGGTGAAACTGGCCATCACGGTGGCACCCATCAACCCCTCACGAAGTTCATCGAGGCTGACTGGACCCTCGCCCTCGGAAAGATGGGCCGCCAATGCACCTGCAAAGGTATCACCGCATCCCGTTGGGTCAACCACGGCGGCCGTTGGCACGGCGGGCAAGGCCAACAACGCACCATCGTGAAGGGCGACCACCCCGTGCTCGCCACGCTTCACGATCAGGGTCGAGGTGTTCGTTTGCTCCGCCAAGGCATGCATGGCTCGGATGAGGTTGTCGTCGCCGGTCAGCATACGGGCTTCACCGTCGTTGATGATGACGAGGTCAACCGCCCCCATCACCTCGAGCAACGAGGGTTTGGCAATGGTGATCCACAGGTTCATCGAATCCAACATGGTGAGCCGCTTGGCTTCGGTTTGCTCAATCACGCTCCGCTGGATCTCCGGGTGCAAATTGGCACAGAACAAGACCGCAGGCTTCTGAAGTCCTTGGGGGACGACCGGCTGGAAATGTTCGAAGACGTTGAGATAGGTGGCGCGGGTTTCTGCCTCGGCCATCGCGCCCTGATAGGCACCTTCCCAACGGAAGGTCTCTCCAGGTGCCACCTCCAAGCCATCGAGGTTCAACCCAGCCGAAGCCAGCAATGCTCGGTCTTCGGGTGCGAAATCTTCGCCCACCACACCCACCAAACCCGTGGTGCTTGAGCCGTGGATGGACTGAACAAATCGGCAGGACAGCCCTCCGTAGGTGGCAGAACCACCGAGAGCCTTGTCAACCGAACCAGCCGGTGATTCAACGGAATCGTATGCGATGCTACCTACAATAAGGACGCTCATGTTCACTCACCTCTTCAACCAAGGAGCTCTTGGTGCATGTCGATGTACTGAATTGTGATGTCGCCGTTGTTGAAATCTTCCTCGTCCATGATGCGGCGGTGCAGCGGGATCAGGTGTTCAACGCCCGTGATCATCGTTTCATCCAGCGCCGTTTTCATGCGACGGACGGCGTCCTCACGGTCCCTGCCCCACACCAACAGTTTCGCAAGCAGGGAATCAAAACAACCAGGCATCTCGTACCCGGGGTGAGCGTGTGTGTCGCAGCGGATGCCGAACCCGCTTGGGAAATGGCACTCCCACAGGCGACCTGGACTGGGAACGAACTCTCGGGGGTCCTCAGCGTTCAATCGGCATTGAATCGCATGACCACGCCACGTGATCTCCTCTTGCTTCATCGGCAAGGCTTCACCTTGTGCGACTCGGATGCCAAGTTCCACAAGATTGTGCCCGGTGATGAGTTCGGTGACCGTGTGTTCAAC
>JBMSEL010000011.1:0-50946 GCA_049412325.1 Candidatus Poseidonia sp. | reverse complement strand
GTCAATGCACAAACCCACTGATTCGTTTTGAGCCAATCAGAGGGCTCGCAGTGGGTCTTGTCAGACGCTACGGTCAGATTCGGCGTTCTCTCAATCGTTGTCGTCTTCTTCGTTCATGCCAACGATCTCGTAGTTGGACGGGAACAGGGCAACAGCCACACCGAGAACCAAAGCGAGGAAGCCCCAGTTGAAGCGCTGTTGAACAAAGAGCAACTCAAGGGCAAGCACTACGAGCAAGAGACCGCCAATATTGGACGTCCAAACGAGCGTCTTGAATGTCGACAAGGTGACGCCTTGCGTTCCTGGTTTGCGGTAAGGTCCAAATTCGCCTCCAAAGCGTTGTGCGGTCGGGTCTTTTCCTTTCTTTGACATGGTGTTCACCTCATCGGTCAATCATCGTGATGGCGTCGGTTGGGCATGCGAGGACGCACAATCGGCAACCGGTGCATGCGTCTCGGATGATCTTGGCTTTGCGGTTGCTCTCCACCGACATGAGCGGGCTGAGCACGTCAACGTGGTAGAGTTCAATCGCGTCATCGTCGCAAACGATGGTGCACTGATCGCACCCGATGCATTTGCGTTCCTCAACGAAGGCCACGGTTCCTTCACCGCCTTTGGTGTTGGCACGCTGTTCACCTCGTTGTCGGTTGAGCGCTGTGCGAATCTTCAGCGCCTCTTGCTCACGGCGCTTGCGCAACTCGTCAGCACCGGTCATGCTGAACCCTCGGGGGTAGGTTCCCCTTCAAACTTGGCAACGCACAGGTTAACCAACAGGTCTCCAAAACAGTAGAACGCTCCGACGAGAAGCGGTGGATTCCACGCCGTTAATCCCGTCCATGGGACCTCGGATGCCCACGTCCAGTTGCCGAGGTGGGTGCCCCAGAGTTCCATGGCCAGAGCAGCCCATGCCATGGCGGCATAGAGGCGAGGTTGTGGACCCCACTGGGTGAAGCCGAGGACGAGCAGGAGCATGACCACGCCCGAGGTATCACCGCCTGTCCAAGCTCCGTAGGTCACGAGGGGGATGAACGGCAGAAGAGCGGGCATGGCCATCGACTCCCGCATCATATGGGCTGCTCGTCGTCCAAGATCAAAGAGGAAATAGTGTCCAGCAGGGACAAAGAGCGGCATGAGGTCTCGTTGGTATTCGTAGATTAACCAAACCTCAGAGAAGAACAGTTCCATGGGGGTGGCCAAAGCCACCACCGCTACCATCTCAATGCGTTCTTTTTTGTCGGCCATTCTGTAAACATAGGCAAAGACGCCCCAACACCAGATGTTCACCGGCCACTCTGCCACTCCGTCCGGGAAAAGACCGGCAGCGCCGGTGGCTGAAATCCACAGGCCTACGACGATCGTGGTGATGTACAACCACACACGCTGGCTCATGCTTTGGCCATGGCCCGCTGGTTTTCATTCTGTTGCATCGGGTTGGATTCTGTCACGTTTTCCATGCGGCAGCTTCTGCACCCATGGCGAGCATGCTGAGTTCGGCGACCAGGGCGTGCCAGCTGTGGGCTTCCTTTCCGTAGGGGTTCTCGCTTCCTTCGTAATTCTCGAATCGAGCACTCGGTGAATTGAGGTTGTCCATGTCGGATTTCTTGGCGTTGATGCGGTAAAACCACGATGCTGCTTCACCGCCGACCAGGTACACCACGGGTTCAAGGGTCTCCCCCTCTTCACTGGCCAGTGCAGTTGGAATCCCTTCTTGGATGAGATAATTTTCCACTTTTGCACCCCCCTTGGCGTACCGGAGTTTGTTCGCCTTCCGATTTGAAAGATTGAGGATTTGCTCGCCTGCCGTCACCATCATCACGCCAAGTCCGTAGGTCCCGCTGTCGTTTTTGATGACGACCGTTGGTTCTCGGTCGATGCCGAGCGAACGGTATTTTTCTCGAAGTTCGTTCAGGAAGTCATCGATCTCTCCTGCCAATTTGATGCGGCAGGCCTCTTCAGTCAAGCATTTGTCTTTGGAAACAAACCAGTCCGGCATCAAATGCCACGGGTCGATGTCAATCAGTTCAGCCATCTCGAGAATGTACGGTCGCAGGGCTTCGTAGTGCTGGGACTTCCGTCGCCGGTACCACCCCATGTGCTGCGGCGGGGTGATGTTGGTGCTTTGCACGCCGGGGATTTCACCGTCAGTGAGGTCGTTGTTGAGTAAGATGAGGTCGGGCTTAGCCCCGTTCACCGTCAACTCATCATCGTCGTTGAGGGCCACATCGGTCAATACCAACGGCCCTGAGATGCCATGAACGGCATCCAGTTCGTTGAGGTCAGGTGAACCAACGGTACACGTGTAGCCCGCCGTCTCGATCATGGCTTTGATGGTGGCGATGTTTTCGACGTAGCCTTGATTGCGGGTGTGGCTTTCTGGGTAAATGTGGACCCAGGTGCAATCGGGGTGAGCGCGGGTGATGTGTTCCTTGAACAATTTCGATAATTCTGCGAGATCTTCCTTTGAGACGTTATTGAAACCTGCTGGAAAGTGATTGGCGTCCACCACGCCAATCTTCCAACCTGCGTCTCGGATGTCGACGCTGCCGTAGACGGGGATGGGTACTTCGCTTCGTTTTTGTTTCATCCAAGCGGTGATTTCGTCGCGCATTGATTCCAATCGTTGGGTTTGTTTTCGCAGATTCATGGTGAGATCACCTCGGCAATCAAGTCGTCAATGGAGTGGGCTGTTCGAAGGTGCCCGTCCTCACGAAGATGGAGGGACTCAAACAGGCCCAATCCCAATGCTAATTCTTCCTGTCCTCTGAGCACGGAAGCCCATGGGGTGTAGTGCTCGAGCAATTCTTCGGTTTGTGTCCTTCGTTCGCTCAAGAATTCCTGCAGCATGGTGGGGGAAGTTGCTCGTCCTGCTGGGAGTTTTGGGCGACGGACGATTTCCTTTGGAAGGCGGGTCAAGTCAGCCGCCTGACGAAGGGCAGCCTTCTCTTCACGTCCAGCCCCTCGCTTCCAATCCTCTGGGAGGCGATAAGAGGCCGCTCGGTGGTCGCTACCCAAGAACGGGACGCGAACCTCGAGTGAATGCGCCATGGAGTGGCGGTCGACCAAGCGGAGTTGAAAATTACTCAACTGACCGTGTTCCAACTCAAAGTTGAGCATGGTTCGCAGGTCGCCCGTGATGGTTTCAGGGTCGTGAGCAGGGGCGTACCACCCTTCTTCCCGAGAAAGACCACCGTTGAGCAAGGCAGCGTTGAGGTGGGTGGGCAGGGCATCCATACGCTGTTTCAGGGTCCTGCCGTGGTCAGCAAGCGCTGCATACCTCGGGTAGCCCGCATGGAGTTCGTCTGCACCCTGACCGCACAACCCGACCTTGACGTGGTTGGCCATGTGTTCGAACAACGGGTGGAAGAACATGACCGTCACATCGGCGTCTTCGCCATGCCAAGCGAGTTTTGGCAGGCGTTGTTCGAAGGCGGAGGCCTCGAGCAGGTGTTGGTGGTGAACGAGGTCGTGATGCGAGGCGACCACTTCGGCCGCCTTCCAATCCGGGTTGTCCTCGCTCTCTGCCACGGTCCAGCATTCAGGAACTGGTTGACCGGCCCGTTCAGCGGCCTCATGGGCTACTGCGGCTACTAAACTGGAATCCAATCCGCCGGAGAGCACGATGCCTACGGGCACGTCGGCCATGAGACGTTGCTGAACGCCTGAAACAAAACTCTCGAGGAGGTTGGCAGCGCCGGTGGACGAATCCCACGTCTCCGTCGGATTCAACACCTGTCGTTCAATGTTAGCGACGTCGAGCAAGACCGGTTGGTTGAGTTGATTGAGGCTCCAACGTTCGACCGTACCAGGTCGCACTTGGTGAACCCCCTTCAGGAGGGTCGTTCCGTCGAGTGGATATTCCCATACCAGGCGCGCAGCCATCGCTACTTCGTCCAATTCTGGAACGTAGCGTTCATCGGCCCGGAAGGCTTTGGTTTCACTGGCGAACATCATCGAATCGTCCATGACGGTTCTGCTCAACGGTTTGATGCCCATGGGGTCGCGGGCAAGAATGAGTTCCTGAGAAGTTGGGTGCCAAAGGGCAAGGGCGTACATGCCATCTAAGGTTGAGAGCCATGTTGCGTGATCCTTGGCGGTCATGCCGAGGGTGTTGCTTCGCCTTGCTGCGTGATGAACAGCGAGCACGGCTTCGGTGTCACCTGCAGTTTGAAACGGGTAGGCCGAATGGTTGGAACGAAGGGCTTGGTGATTGTAGATTTCACCGTTCAGGATCACGACCGTTCCCTCTGCACCCGTCATGGGCTGCTGACTGGACTGCAGGTCAACGATGGACAATCGTGCGTGAGCGAAGCCGATGTGCTCGTCCAGCCAAACTCCGTTTTCATCGGGTCCTCGATGTTGTTGGAGGCGGTTCATGCGCTGGAGGACGGCGACATCGGGGTGGCCGAGCACACCAGCAATGCCACACATAAACGGCTGATACCGACCGTCCCTTTTGAAGGGATGTTCAGATTCAATGGAATTTCTTTACCAAAGTGGATATTGGAACATGACCACAGCCAGGAGGATGATGGCGACTGCAAAGGCCATTCCGTATGCGATTTGTGGGGGGTCCGAGTGAGTGGGTTCGTCCGCCATGTTCTTCACTGAAGAGGACCAGCGGTGGCCACCATTTCAACATATTGAATTAAGCCTGTGCCATCGGTCGGTTTACCCCATCACCATGGCAAAAGGTTCCAAGAGAAGAACGAGCGCAAGCGGAATGAGCACCATGGTGGCATTGTCGTCGATGTAGCGCAACCGAGGCCACTCAGAGAGCATGGACACGGGTGCGATAACGATGCTCAACCACACCGGCGTGCCAAATTGGAAACTTGAAATCAACCAAATGGCAGCGATCAAGAGTGTTGCGTAGATCATCACTTGCCTGTCAGCCACCTCCTTTCGCCGCAGTTCACCCATCAGTGGGTCACCCAGCGCAAGGGTGGCGATGAGCGGCCATGCATAGGCTTCGTGAGGTGCTAACAGCAGGACAAAGCCAACGCCGACTGCACCCCAAGCGAGGGCAGAAACTTGGTGAGCTTCGTAATCCCGTTGGCCGAAGACCGTCAGGCCGAGTCTCAATCGCAATCCTTCGAGCAGGAGTGCCAAGAGCACGATGCCGGCGACGGCTTGAGGAAGTTCAAGTCCGACGGCATCGGCCACGGATTCACCGTGGGCGAAGTACAGGTAGGGTATTCCTACCATGCCGAGGTGGACGCCCCTTCGCAGGATGTGTCCTTGCATTCCCCCGACGGACGTGTCCAACGGGTTGGTCATCTCAACTTGACCGTCCATATCCTTCCCCTTGCAGGTGAGTCAAAGCCTCATCAATATCAAGGGTCCCCTCGCAAAGAGCGTTCAAGACGCTGTTGTAGGAGGGGTGGAGGACAAGCCGACGCTCGTGTTGGCCCAACAAGCGTTCTCGCATCCGGGCGCGCAGTGCCCGACCCGAACTCTTGAGGTTGAGCAACGCTGCCGCCGCCTCAGGAATGCCGTGGCCTTTGAGGCCCGATGTGAGCAAGACCTCGGGTGCATCATCGCCATCGAGGGCGTAGGATTCTCTCAACTCGCCAGCGTGGCGGTCAGCACCTTCGAGGTCAGCTTTGTTGACGAGGACGATGTCAGCCAGTTCAAGGAGACCGGCCTTCTCTGCTTGGATGCCATCACCACGAGCCGGCCCTTCGACCACCACGATGCGGTCTGCAACAGCAGCACACCGGAGCTCGGCCTGACCTGAACCCACGGTTTCAATGAGGACGCGGTCCCAGCCGCAGGCCAGAAGAAATCCTGCCATGTCCTCGACGATGAGCGGTACGCTACCGGACGAGGAACGCGTGGCAATCGAACGAACGTAAACTCGGTCGCTGATGGCGGGATTGTCAACGGACGACATGCGAATACGATCCCCGAGCAGGGCGCCCCCGGTTCGTGGTGAACTCGGATCTACGGCGAGGAGCGCCACCCTGATGCCATCGCTTGCCCAGGCGGTCATCAATGCATCCACGAGCACGGATTTCCCAACGCCGGGTGGTCCTGTTATGGCCATGGTGCTCCATTCCTCGGACGATGTGTCGGGGAGGTGGTCGATGAGTTGGCTTAACGCAAGGGTGCCGTTTTCAATGTTGGACAGCAAACGAGCCATGGCACGGCGGTCGCCGTTCACGGCTTGGTCGCGTTCCACATTCACGTTTGCAACTCCTTTCACGCTGAGGATTCCCAGTGCCAGTCGCTACCTTGTCCCACGCCAGCATCGGCTTTCTCAGAGGCCTGTTGAATGAAATCAAGGATCTCAGCCGTGGGTGTTCCAGGGCCGAACACCGCTCGAATGCCTGCCTCGTGCAGCGCAGGGCGGTCTTCGTGGGGGATGATGCCACCACCAAAGACGATCACATCATCCAGCCCTGCTTCAACCAATTTTTGGCAGACTTGGGGGAAGAGGTGGGCGTGCGCACCGGACAGGGAAGACAGGCCGAGGAAACGTGCGTCTTCGTCGCGAACGGTATCGACAATCTGCTGAGAGGTGCGTCGCAGACCGGTGTAAATCACCTCGTGGCCGGCATCACGCAGGGCCCGTGCAACCACTTTTGCACCACGGTCGTGGCCGTCCAACCCGGGTTTCGCAACGACGATGCGCAGGGGGTGCTCCATGATGGCCCGTAGGTGTTCATCCTATCAAAGGTCTGTGCGGCTCCTAGCGGATGTGCTGTTGCGGGTGGTCTTCATCCGGTTGGCTGCACTGACGGTCCCGCCCATGAACTTGGTCGATGGCATGCTCCATCGAGGCTCAAGAGCAGCCTGAAGAACGGGCCATGTGGGTGTTGACCCAAGAGCAAGCAATAAGGGCGGCTTGGGCTAACCGTCATTTGGGGAAGTTGATGTCAGGTACAGAAGAGCGACTCAAGGACCTTCGAAATCGCAAGGCTCGCAGCGAGGCTGGCGGTGGCCAAGCCCGAGTTGAGGCTCAACACAACCGCGGGAAAATGACGGCTCGAGAACGACTCGAACTTCTCCTCGACGACGGCAGTTTCCAAGAGATTGATGCCCTTGTTGAACATCGCTGCCGAGACTTTGACATGGACAAGAACATCATTCCAGGGGACGGTGTCGTCACCGGCCACGGCACCATCAACGGGAGAGAAGTCTTCGCTTTCGCTCAAGATTTCACCGTCTACGGCGGCTCCCTGGGTGAGATGCACGGCCTCAAGATTTGCAAGGTGCTCGACATGGCCCTCAAGACCGGTCGCCCGGTCATCGGGATGAACGATTCCGGTGGGGCTCGCATCCAGGAAGGCGTGGCGTCCCTCGGTTCCTACGCCGAGATTTTCTTCCGCAACGTCCGAGCCTCCGGTGTTGTCCCGCAAATTTCCGTCATCATGGGTCCCTGTGCGGGCGGTGCCGTGTATTCACCGGCCATCACGGATTTCGTCATCATGGTTGACCAAACGGCCCACATGTTCATCACCGGTCCTGAGGTCATCAAGACGGTTACCAACGAAGTCGTGAGCTTCGAAGACCTCGGCGGTGCAGCCACTCATGGCTCGAAGTCGGGTGTGTCCCATTTCACTGCCAGCGATGACGAACACGCTATCCAAATGGCTCGTGATCTGTGCGATCTGCTTCCGCCCAACAACCTTGAGCGCCCGCCGATGAAGAAGACCTCTGACAGCAAGGACCGTTCGTGTGACGCCCTTGACAGCATCATCCCCGACGACCCCGCCAAACCCTACGATGTGCTCGATGTCATCGCTGAAGTGTTGGACGATGGGGGCTTCATGGAAGTTCAAGCCGACTGGGCCCAGAACATCGTGGTTGGATTCGGTCACCTCGGAGGCCATACCGTCGGTGTGGTTGCCAATCAACCCAAGGTCCTCGCAGGTTGCCTTGACATCGACGCCAGCGACAAAGCCGCTCGTTTCGTCCGATTTTGCGATGCGTTCAACATCCCCATCCTGACCTTTGAGGACGTTCCCGGTTTCCTTCCCGGAACGAACCAAGAATGGGGCGGTATCATCCGCCACGGTGCGAAACTCCTCTACGCCTTTGCCGAAGCGACCGTTCCCAAACTGACCGTCATCTTGCGCAAGGCCTACGGTGGGGCTTACGACGTGATGTCGAGCAAGCACATTCGTGGCGACTACAACGTCGCCTGGCCGTCGGCTGAACTGGCGGTGATGGGTGCTGACGGTGCGGTGGAGATCATTCACCGTAGGCGCATCGCCCACGCTCGTAACCCCGAGCAAGAACGCCAACGACTCACCGAGGACTTCAAGGAGACCTTTGCCAACCCGTACAAGGCCGCTGCTCTGGGTTATCTTGACGATGTTATTGAGCCCAACCAAACCCGGCAGCGCTTGAGCCGTGCGCTTGAGATGTTGATGGACAAAGAAGAACTCCGACCTGCACGAAAACACGGGAACATCCCGCTCTGAGGTGAAATCATGGGTGAAGAAGTCTCGGAATTGATGATGGCTGCCATCGCCGCCGTCATTGCAGAAACCCAAGCCGACGGCGACGACCCTTCACAAGTGGCACGCCAACTCGGTTCTGCTTGGTCCCAAGATCACCGTCGACAACTGACGGGAAAAACGTCGTTGATGAACGCACGAGCAGGTCGCTCGCCCTGGAGGTGAACGCATGTCAGATACCCGAAAAGTCATCGTGAACGGAACGGAATACGAAGTCGAACTTGAAGGCGAAGGCACCCAGTGGAAAGCCACCGTCGGCGGTCAAACCTTTGACATCGAAATGCCCGAAGCTGCGGTCGCCGCCAAGCCTCGCCGCTCTGGCGGCCGAAAGAAGAAGAAATCCGGCACGGTTTCTGCCAATATACCGGGGAAGGTCGTCACGGTTGAAGTTGAGGAGGGCCAAGAGGTGAGCGAGGGTCAGGTCATCTTGATTCTTGAAGCCATGAAGATGCAAAATGAGATTCAAGCACCGGTTTCAGGAACTGTCGTCTCGGTCCAGTGCAGCGAAGGGGAAGCCATTGAGGCTAACGTTCCTCTCGTCGTCATCGAACCTGCCGCAACCGAGGACGAGGATTGAAGTTGGTATCGGTTGAGAAAGGGTTAATGTAGCATCATAAGGAGAAGGATAGCATGGACGGCAAACCGGTGTGCGACTTCCCTGGATGTGGCGAAGAAGGCACCATTGTCTCCCGTCTTTCTCCTGAGGGATACCTCGTCGCTACAGGGAAGAAAGCCTACTCGTTCCGTGAGGCATATCGCCGGTTCCATTATTGTTCCAACCACCATGATGAGCTCATGAATGGTGTCTGGTCACGGGTCAGGAAACCCGACGACAAAAGCGACGGACATGTTGCACCGACAGCCATTTGACGCTGGAAAAACGGGGCAGGCGTGATATACTTCCAATGCATCGCTTGTCTATGAACCCAGTTACCGACCGTCACGCCACGACAACTTCAGCCCTCTTCTCGCTGATGCTTGTGTTCTCATCCATCCTCGTGGGGCTTACGCCAACCGTTCAGGCTGTTGGGTCAAATCAAAACGACATGGGCATGACATCCGGCGATCTCCCGGACAACCTGTCCACGCCGACCACCGTCCCGAACCTTATTTTCAGTGGCTCTGTGTCTGGATCGGGTGAGTTGGTCTCCACCTCTGACGACTACGATTATCTCCGTGTAGCCCTCGGCAGCAACGAAGGTTTGGCTGCAGAGTTGTCCTTCGCTTCCGGCGACGATTTTGATTTGTCCATTTACGACGCCAACCAAAATCAAATGGCGAACTCCTACTACAGCAACCCCGAAACGGTCAGCACGAACAGCAGTTCCACCAACCACGGCGGCATGGTGTACATCGAAATCGCCGCCTATTCCTACGCTGGCACCTCTGGTGGATGGAACCTGACCTTGACCAAATTCACGGTCAGTAACGGAACCGGCGGGGGTGGCGGCGGGTCGGTGACCAACTGCACTGGTGCAGGCACCTTGACCTCCGATATTCTTGAGCCCAACGATTCCACGACTGCGGCCACTTCAGCCTCGCTTCTTCCCCTTGTCTGCACCGGTCTTTCCATCCACAATTCACTCGATGTTGACTATTTCGAAATCGATATGACGGCTGGGGTCACCTATTACGTGAACGTTACGTTCAACGGGCTCAACGGCGATCTTGATACGGGGTGGGATACGGCGAGCGGAGGCTTCCTCGACAGTTCCACTTCGACAGGGAGCCTCGAGTCCATGCAGGTGACAGCCACGGCCAACCAGACGACCTATGTCGACGTGTATGGATGGCAGGGAGCCACCAACACCTACGGTATTGAGATCACCACCGATAACCCAGGTGGCGGACAATCCGCTGAGTTGGTCGATGTTTCGATCATCAACACGACCCATGCAACCCTCTCGTTTTCGGGGCTCACCAACGGGACGACCTACGCTTACAACCACACCTACGGGCAGATTCATCTTGACGGCAACGAAGTTTGGGGCACTTCAACCAACGGGACGTTCAACGCCACCAACAGCACCCACGAAATCAACATCACCGTGGCGGCGACCAACAATGAATCCACCATGTTGGTGTCATCGACGTTGTATGATGCATCAGGAGTGTCGTTGAACAGCGATACGGATGCGTTGTACATCGAGATGGTGGAGATTGAAACCACCTCATCGACGACCGGTGACATCGAACTCACCAACCTGACGGTCGGTGGGGATTACGTGGTCAAGTGGATCGTGCTTGATTACGATGAATGGTTCAACAACGTCACGGTTTCCAACGATGTCAATGCAGCCATCAACCATTCGATGATCGATTCGGACATGTGGTACCTTTCGCCGACGACCTCCTCGGTATCTTATCAGATCAATTGGACAGGACCGACGACGATGAACGACCACCTTTTCCTTACCTACCTTTCACAAAACGGAACGGTCGTTAATTTGAGCGACAATGACAATGTAACGGGACTTCATTTTGAGGAATTCATCCCTCAACTCCCTTCCTTGGTCATCGCCACCTACTCGGCCAGTTCTACGGCCAGCACCAACAACGTCCAGGCAGAGGGGCTGGACTTGGTCGTCGGGGACGGTTACCAGTACCAGTATCGCGTCACGGATGCTGGCGGAGCCAACCATGCGACTTCGTCGATGACCTCCTTCACGGCCACCGCACAAAACATGAGCATCCCGACATTCACGTACGCAACGCCCAACGCCTCGGGTACATATTGTGTCCACATTGACCTGTACTCCAACGTCTCCGTTCAGCTCATCGGAGACCGAGACTGCTTCACGCTCATCCAGGACGACGACAACGACGGCGTGGCCAATGAGGCCGACCAGTGCCCAAACACTGCCACTGGGGCTATGGTTGACCTGAACGGATGTGCACTTTCTCAGAAAGACTCCGATGGGGACGGCTACAACGATGATGTGGACGCCTTCCCGACTGATGCCACACAGTGGTCGGACATGGACAGCGACGGCTACGGCGACAACGCCAGCGGTAACATGGCCGATGCCTTCCCAACTGACGCCACACAGTGGACCGATGCAGACGGCGACGGCTATGGCGACAACGCCAACGGAAGTTACCCCGATGCCTTCCCCACCGACCCAACCCAGTGGTCGGATGCAGACGGTGATGGCTACGGCGACAACGCGAGTGGAAACAATCCTGACGCATGGCCATCCGACAGCACGCAGTGGAAGGACAGCGACGGTGATGGCTTTGGCGACAATCCTACCGGCACCAACGGCGACGCCTTCCCCAACGATGCCAGCCAGTGGTCCGACGGGGACGGCGACGGCTATGGCGACAATCCCAACGGAACAACTCCCGACGCTTTCCCGTCGGATGCTACGCAATGGGAAGACGACGATGGTGATGGCTACGGCGACAACCCTCAGGGCAACAACGCCGATGCCTTCCCCGATGATCCTTCACAGTGGTCCGACAGCGACGGCGACGGCTTCGGCGACAACCAAGCCGGCACGTCTCCTGATGCGTTCCCCAACGACTCAACTCAGTGGTCTGACACCGACGGCGACGGCTTTGGCGACAACGCTGCTGGAATGAATCCCGATGAATTCCCCAACGATGCCACCCAATGGCGGGATGCAGACGGTGATGGCTACGGCGACAACGCCAACGGCAACAGTCCTGACCTTTGTTTGAACACCCCCGCCGGCGAAGCCGTTGACGAGAACGGTTGTTCCACCTCCCAACTCGATGCAGATATGGACGGCGTCAACGACGCCAGCGACGCATGCCCGAACACACCCGCCGGTGAAACGGTCGACAGCGTTGGATGTTCCAGCAGCCAGGAAGACGCCGACAACGATGGCGTCATGGACGCCTTTGATGCCTGCGCCAACACCCCGTTGGGTGCGGTGGTGGACGCAGCTGGCTGTGCAACGAGCCAACTCGATACCGATGGGGATACCATTACCGATGACCGAGATCAGTGCCCGACCACGACGATGGGCGAGCCTGTGAACGGTGTGGGCTGTTCCGCCACTGAGCGAGATACCGACGATGATGGTGTCATGGATGCCTACGACGTCTGCGACAATACGCCATTCTCAGAAGTGGCTGACGCCCAAGGTTGCTCCGATTCACAGAAGGACAGCGACGGCGACGAAATCACCGATGATGTTGATAACTGCCCGGGAACTGAAAACGGCCTCAACGTTGACATGCTCGGCTGTGCGACCAACCAGCGTGATGCCGACAGCGACATGATTTCCGACGCCGAGGACATCTGTCCGGTGACCCCCAGCGGCGAGCAAGTCGATGCTCAGGGTTGCTCGGATTCGCAAAAGGATGAGGACAACGATGACATTGCGAACGACAAGGACCTCTGCCCTGACACCCCCGCAGCTCTCTCGGTTGACATCGACGGTTGTGCTGAGCAGCAGAAGGACGATGACAACGACGGTATCAAGAATCACGTGGACGACTGTTCCAACACGCCTGATGGAGAACTCATCAACGCTGTTGGTTGTGCGCTGGTTCAACTCGATTCGGACGGTGATGGTGTGAACGACGCCGAGGATGCCTTCAAATTCGACGCCAACGAATCGGTTGACACGGACAACGACGGTGTCGCCGATCGCTGGGACGCCTTCCCCGAGGACCCAACCCGTAGTCAAGCCGAAGTCGAAGAAAGTGGAAACGGCATGCTCTACGCTGTGATCGCCCTCCTCTTGGTCGGTCTGCTGGGCGGTGGAGGGTACTTCTATACCCGAAAGCAAGACCTTGTTTCGAGCCCGTTCGCAAATGCTGTTGACTCCATGGACGCCGCCACAGAACAGAACATGGATGAAGGCGACAAGACCCTCCCATCTCTCGAAGGCGCTGAACCTCAACAATGGGAAGAAAACGGCGTGCATTGGTCAAGAGATGCCAACGGCCAACTGTCCTATTTCGACGCCGCTTCGGGCGCTTGGGTTCCCTACCAAGGCTGAGCCTTGATGCAGGAAGAACCGTAATAGAGGGATGAGGAGAGTCCCTCTCATGGCCGAAGACGGCGAGTTTTGGCGTTTGGCTCAAGACTACATGGAATCCGAATCCAAGGCGGGCGATAACGAACCCGACGTTCCTGAGCCCACCGAAGTATCAACCAATGTCGGTGCAATCACGCAGCGCTCATTTTCCCCGCCTCCCGGAATATTGGTTGCCCTTGTCATGGTTGGCGTTTTGGTGGTTGCATCGACCATCTCTGTCGTCCTGTGGAGCCTGTCGGATTACGATCCCAATGACGTCGATGGGGACGGTATCGCCAATGAAGTGGATGATTGCTATGATGGCTTGGCCGACTGGACCTCCAGCACAACCCTTGACCACGACGGTGATGGTTGTCATGACGCTCAGGAAGACGATGATGATGACAACGATACGGTTTTCGATGATGGCGATGCCTGTCCAACCGGTAGTATCGGGTGGCTTCCGACGGCTGAAACCGACCGTGACGGCGATGGCTGTCATGATGACCTTGAGGACACCGACGACGACAATGACAATGTTTCCGACGACCTCGATGCGTTCCCACTTGATGCAAGTGAATGGCAGGACTCGGACGGAGACGGTGTTGGCGACAACGGCGACGCTTTTCCAGAGGACCCATCCGAACAGTTCGACACCGACGGAGACGGCTGGGGCGATAACAGCGACGCCTTTCCATTCAACGGGTCTGAATGGTTGGATGAAGACGGAGATGGCTGGGGCGACAACGCCGACCCGGATGATGACAACGACGGGAGTTTGGATGAAAACGACCTTCACCTGGGTCAAGATGTTGGTATCGTGATTCAATTTGAACGGTTCACCCTTTTCGATCCCGTGGATTGGTTTTCAGACACTGGAGACATGTACTTCTGCTACTCCATCTACAACCAGAGTGATGTTTGCCTCAACGGCAACGGTGCATTTACGGTCACGGTGGGTGAATCTGCGTTCATCGGGGTGAACGCTTCCATCAACCTTGACGAAGGGCTGCGTCATCACTGGATTGAGTTGTCGGTCTACGACCGAGACCCTCTGGTCGACGATAATGTTGACATTCATCCTGATGAGGGCGTTCTTCGGTACACCGTAGTGTACGACAGCTTTGACCAAGAGCAGAACCTGTCGTTCGTGGCCAACGGCAGCGGTGATGGTGATGCGGGGTCGTTGACGTTCTCCCTCGCACCATTGGACTACCTTGGCCTCACACGCATCGATTACTCATGGACCTTTGATGGAACCTACCAAAGCCTTCAGATTGATACGACCCATGCTGACTACCTCATGTATCGCAACATGAACCATGCCATCGATTGGAGGTATGCATCCACCTACGAGGACATCATTCCTCAATACGCTGCTTTTTCCACGCCAAACGACGCCACGATTGAGGCGGTCGCCGAGCAACTGCGCTCAAATGCACTGGCTCAAGGCTATACCTCGGACCTTGACATCCTTCGATTCATCTATGCTTTTGTTGGACAAATTCAGTACGCCTATGACATCGACACCACCAATTTTTCTGAATATCCCAAATACCCCTTGGAGATGCTCTACGACCGAAGCGGTGACTGTGAGGATTCAAGTGCACTCTTCATCAGTTTGGTTGAATCGCTTGGTTACGATGCTGGCTTGATGTTGGGCGACGTAAAAGCCGATGAGGACGACGATTGGGGCGGTCATGCTTGGCCTGTGGTTGCGTTGGACAACCACTCAGGATGGAGCATCAATGGGGTCGGAGAGAAAAGCAACCTCACCTACTATTTTGTCGAGTCAACGGCGTACGAAGACGATTGGAGTGACATTGGTGTGAACCCATGGTATGAAATCACTGACGAGGCCTTCTTCGATGTTGAGCGATAACATCGGCGCAGATCACGTCAACACTTCGAGGAGGCGGTCCTGCTCAACAGCCATGCGGAGTTCCATGGCAATGCGTCGTCCGCTCGACATGGGCTTTCGCCAAGTGGCGTTGCCGTAGGGGTGGCCAACGCTCACGTGAACGTTGGTGCCGCCACCGAGGCGCGGCGCAACGTCGTAGATGTAGTAGTTCATGTCCTTGTCAATGCAGGTTTGAAGGCAGAAGGGCCCGATGATGCCGGGGTCGTAATGTTCCTTGCTGGCCTTGATGAACTTCTCACCCAACTCAAACGCTTTCTCCAAGAGGGATTCACGGATGGTGGCTGTGTTGTGGCCCACCACAGTCATCTCGGGGATTTGCTGGTGAAGAGGCATGGTCATTTGTTGAGGGGCTGGAAGGCGAACATGACCGTCGAGGGAGGATTCAAATCGCCAGTCTACACCCAAAAGTTCGAGGCGTTCCCCTTTTTCTGCAAGCGGGCTATAGAAGAAATTCAAATTGAACACAGGGCCGATGACATAGCGCTCGATACGAGCGCCGTCCAAGGAAGCTTGGTCAATGACGCCCTCGGCAAGCAGGGCCGCTGACTTTTCTTGATATTCCTTGTAAGAAGCACACGTGAAGAAGCCGCGTTCGAGCTTCTTTTGGGCGTGATGGAGTTTGACGATGACCAGACAATCAATGTCCTCAGGGTTGTCGATTTTTTCGGGGTATGGCAGGCCGGCCTTTTCCAGAATCCAGTAGTAGTCCTGGTCCTCGGTTCGCTCTTCCATGCGAAGCATGTTTCGAGAACCAAACATGGGGACGCGGAAGTTCTCCTCAATGTCCCCGATGGCCGAGTAGGATGTGAACGAACGGTTGGGGATGTAGATCACGTTTCGCTTCCGCATTTCATCTTGCATCTCAGGAGCCAACACATCGTTGAAATCGTTGAGGACGATGGCCTTGTCCACCATGCCACGTACAACCCGACCAGAGGAACTTCGTTGGGTTTTGAAGTAGTTGGCATAGGTTTTGTGGCGCCCCTCTTTGCAGTAGGCCACGGTAGGGAATCCTTCCTCGATCGCGCCATCGCAGATGTCCAGCGCAGAATGAGAGGCGGTCATCCCGATGCGGAGTTTCAATCGGTCGTATTCCTCAACGATGGAGGCGATATCGGATTGGTCAATCATTCGCGGCACGTCCAAACCTTGTCCTGCAACGGGGGTTTTTGATGTATCCGTTGGGTTTGGTTCAGTCAAACCGCTGGAGTTGCATCAGTTCCTCGGTTGAGAGCGTCTCGCCTGCGAGCAACTTGGCCATCAGGTCCTGCGTCTGATCGCTGGCGGCAGGGCGCTGACCTTGGCCGGCACTGGCGCCGCGCATGGCGCGCAGAATGTCCTGGATGGAATGCAAGCAACGAAGTGAAACGATGTAGAGGCTGTGTTCCTTGTCGGCCTCTTTCTTTGACGTCCGGAGCTTTCGGTGGGCTGCTTCAGCCTTCTCTCGCTGACGGTCGACTTCTGCGTTCCATTGAAGCATGTTGTCGTGGGCGGATTGAGCGGCCTCTGCTGCCTCTTTGACAGCGTTGTGAGCAGCCTCTTGGAGGGCGATGGCTTCACGGAGTTCACTGCTGCCTTCGGCACTCTCGGTGGCTTGCTGCGCATTCTTTAACGCCTTGCGCTTTGCACTGAGTTCCTTCATTTTCTTGAAGTATTTTCGCTCGTTTTTCCCTTGGTGCTTGCCTTGCTCAAATTCTCGCTCGAGACGCTCCATGGTACGGGTGAGGGATTGCACGGTGTCAGGTCGAATGGGTCGGCCCCGACGGTCAAACTGTTGAGGTTGTTCAGGCTGGTCGGCTCGCATCGTGTCCTTGGCTTCACGAACGACTTTGTTGGCTTCCTCTCGCTCTCGCTTTTTCTCCCGGACCATTTCGTTCATTTGGTCGCGTAGGTCGCGCTGTTCTCGAACTTGGACGATCAACTCTCTGACCTCGTTGTTGAGTTCGTTTCGGGTGGCGGTGTATTGCTTGGTTTTCTCGTTCCAATCGTCTCGAATTTCACGGTGTTGGGTTGCTTTCTTGTCAACCATTTTTCGTCGTTCTTCAAGAAGATCTTTGAGTTCTGCCATTCGTCATCTCACCTGGTCTGGGGAGGATTCCCATCCTCCCGCGTGCTACCGACCAACCTCCCCCATTTAATCCTTCATGGGCGACTCGTCCGTTGTTTCCACGCCGTCAGGCAGGCCATCGGACTTCGTTGATGGTCGAACGAGCCAACCCGAGGTTGGTGCTCCGGTCGCATTTCACCGCCAAGGTTCGTGGGGCGACAGGTGAGAGGATGAGGTAGCCATGTTCCATGACCAGGGTGGTGGTGGCGTCGTTGGTCGAAGACTGGACCAAGGCTTGCCAGCGCTCGATTTCATCACTGCCCGCAGGTGGGCCACTGCTGTACACAACAAAACCGTCTCGTTCAACGAGGTGAACGGACATGACACCCGAGAGTTCTGTGAGCGGCCTCAACAGTCTCTCAATCATGCAAGGGAATGCTGGCCTTCGGTGAATAATTCTTCTCAATCGAAAGGCGGGGAAAGTGGCCCTCGCATCATGTACCCCAAACCCGACTGATAGTAGCCATTCAGTTCCTGTTCGATGTGCAAACCGCGTCGTTGGTAGAATCGCTGCGCCCCTTGATTGGAGGCTTTGACCTCGAGTTGAACCCGCCTGAATCCTTTCCGCCAGGCTTCGTTGTTGAACCGGTTCCATGCCTCACTCCCCCATCCCTGACCTTGATGTTCGCTGGCCACGACAAATGCAGCGACTCTGGCGATGTCATCCATGAACGGTGTACCGTAAAACACACCTTGGATGGTTCGGGGTTCCCGCTCATCGAGGTCTACCAAAATGAGGTTACCGTTCCATTCCGGTATGGGAAGATGTCGAACGGAGGCTTCGGCGTAGCGTTCTCCCGTTTCATCCTTGAACAATTGAATGACCTCACTCACGGCTGCCGGCCCATAATCGAGGGGACGCAGACCCGGCACCCATGCCATGGTGGGCATGTGTTCACCGCCGGGAAGTCGATGACCGCCGTTTTCCTCTTCGCGGTGCAGCCTTGCGCATGGTTGGCTCTCGCCTATCCTTGGAAGAAGCAAAAGGCGTGCTTGATGATGCCACATCGGTGAGGCCGCCGTGCTCCAGCATGGCGGCAAACTCTTCCATCGAAAGCGCTTGACCTGACAGCAAACGTTCGCTCATTTCCGGCGTGGGTGGAGGAAGCGGTTGCTCCGGGCCGGCTTGGTGCTTCTTGAGGTACGCACGTAGCCGTCCTGCTTCGTTTCGAAGGTTCTTGGCGACGTCTCGTGTTTGGGTGATCTGTTGAGCCAGTCTTCGGTCGCTTTTGTTGACCAACTTGATGGTCTCAAGGAGATTGATCCTCGTCCGATTCAAATCCGAAAGCATTGACTGGTGTTCGTTGTAGATGGACAGCATGGTCTGCAACTCAAAGAAGCGGGCGAACATTTCCATCTCTTGTGCAAGACTCAAACTGTCATCGGTGGTAAGTTTGGTGTGAAATTCAGCCAAGGTGTTGGCTACGCGATGACGGGGCAGCACCAATCGCTGCACGAGTTCATCTCTGCTCATGATGGCGGCATCAAAGGCCTGCTTTTGCTCAATGGCGAGTTGAATCAGCTCCTCACTGGCGTCATCCTTGACCTCCGGAGGCACTGCGAGTTTGTTCACGCCGAATTTGATGGTCTCGGAATGCAATTTCTTTTTGACATGGAGGCCAACGAGCGTTTCTTCTGCCTCGGTCAGGCGGCCAATGACCTGTTCGTACATGGCCTCAACCTCGCTTGTTTCGAGCGAAGCAAGGTCGTCAAACACGGAGGCTGAGCGCTTTGTCATTCTTCGCCCTCCTTCTTGGTGCGCCGTTGTTTTTGCTTGGCGTAACTCGAGTCTCCGCCGGTGGAGAGCTGTTCTGCATCTTCGAGCAGGTGCCCCCAGCCGCCCTCGCCCATTTCTGACCAAAATTGAATGGCTTCTTCCGAATCCTTGATGGCATGTTTGACCTTTTTCAGCCGTGAGTCAGTTCGACGGCGAAAGGTCTCGTGTTCGTCGTACATATTGCGGGCCTTTTCAAGGGCCTTTTGGTGTTCTTCATTGGAGGATTGTTCGGCTTCAAGTTGCTTCAAGGTCGCCCTGGCCTCGCTTGCGAGTTGGTGCGCACGATTGTTTTCTTCTGTGCGTTGTTCAAGAGCCGAAGGGAGCGAGGATGCAGCGGCTTGACGCCGCTTGAGGATCGAGGCCACGAGCGCTTCGGGCATGACCGATAGCAACTCCTTCGCCTGCATCGTTTCGGGGTGATTCATCAACGTAAAAGAAACAACCCCTCGCGGCACCTATGGGCGAGAAGGTGAAGAACCACCACATTCAGGGAGTCTTATGGGAGGTGGGACAGGGCTGGAGAGGCAACGAAGCCTGCTCTTGATTCTCCTCTTGGTGCTCCCGATGCTTTCCGTTGTGCAAGCACAAGGCGGGGCTGTCTTGATCGACGAGGCTTCGTTTAGTGTGGTCGACGGTGCCACCTTTGAGACCGACGTTGTCTCGGCGACACTCGAACTCAACGAAGTGTTGGGTTCATCGGCCAATGTCTCCATCACCCTTCTGGTGCAGACATTGGACGGTGAGGTGTTAAGTAACCAAACCCAAACCACCGCTGAAGTCCTTGCCGGGGAAGTTCGGAATGTTTCGGTGATGTTTACAGGACTACCTTACGGGCACAGCGTCTTGATCGCCAAGTTAACAGGTGAGGTCGGATCAAACAGCAGCAACCTCGTGGATGCCGTTTCAGCGACGGTGCAACGTCTTCGTCCACTTTCCATCACCCTTGGTGGGCCCGGAAGTGTTGTCCCCGAAGGTGTCAATGGTAACGGTCAACCTACGGGCAACCTCACCCTGCAAGACGGAGACCACCTTGCCCTTGAATTCCCTGTCATCAACGATGGAGATGTTAATTGGACCGGTGGTGCGACCGTTGAGGTTTTGAGTGGAGCATTTCATGAAACCGTTGTGTTGGACAACTTGTCCGTCCAAGCATCGTCCTCACAGGTGGTTCGGGCAGAACCATCGTTGATGCTCGCAGAAGGTCAACTTCACTGGTGGGTCAACCTTACCGGCGACTTGGGGGCAGAACCTGGGACACATGCTTTGAACGGTTCGTGGACGGTCGGTCCACCACCGCTGCCCGTGTTGAACGGCCAGCTCACCTCAGATGCTGCAAATGTTCAGGCTGGTGACCAACTCACGTTCTCACTGACCGTATGGAACAATGGAAGCGTGCCGTTTTCAGGCGTTCTTTCCTGCGTGAACGACGCTGAGGTCCTGTTTGACAGCAATCCTTTCCTCTTGGGTTCGGGAACTTCATCCAATTGGAGTTTCTCAACCTCTGCAAAACCAATGACGGTTTCGTGCACGTCTTCCGGGGACCGAATTGATGCCACATCGACTCTTCCAGGTGGGCTGAACATCAACATGCCTTCGGCAGTGTTTGAGTCGGCTGGATCGAGCGCTCCCTCCCTTTCCGGTGGCCCATGGCACAAAGGTGACGAGGTCACAGCCAACTTGCTACTCCGAAATACGGGTGCTGAAGAGGGGCGAGTTCGTTTGGTTCTCAACGTTGGGTCATCGCTCAGCCAAGGGGACTGGGTGGTGTTGGAGGATGGTTCAGCCGGCGAGGTAGCCGTTTCCTTGCAATTTGTCGATGACGGGCAACAAACCATCTTTTGGTCATTGGAGAGTGACGATGGCTTGATCGCCGATGCAACAAATGGAAACATCTCTGTTGTTGTTCGGCCCCAGCAATCCGTTGCCATCGGCATCGAGAACATCAATTCTTCAGCAGGACAAGGTACAGAATTTTCTGTGTCCCTCACCCTTGATGAGGGCGTTGACCGAACGGTGCTGCTCCAAGTTGGTTACGAATCCAGTGGTGCTACCGTGTTCCTCCAAGAGGCCAGTCTCCTCCTTCAGCAAGGCCTCCATACGTTCGATTTCACCTTCGGGGATGTCAAGGCTGAACGGCTGGTCGCTCAACTTGCTCCTGTGGACTGGCTCATTGGCCCTGGGCCACTTGTCACGACGGCCTCTCTTCCGGACGAGACCACACAATTTTGGATGGAATTCTCAAGCACCACCAACCCGATTCGACCGGTGGTGGGCGATGATGTCCGTGTTGAGTTGACACTCCGTCAGTCAGGGCCCTATCTTGGTGCAACCGGCGACGTTTGGATCATCGATGCCTACGGCACGCAGCTTGCCAAGGTTCAATCTCCTTCCTGGAACGACGACGATCAAACGACCATCACGGTCAACGTCATTTGGCCAAAAGGAAGCACTGTCGGCCTTCAAGCCATGTGGCAGGTCAACGGTGAGGTTGTCTCGGCAGAAACAACCTATGTCTCGGGTGAAGTCGTTGTCGAGGCCAACAATGAATGGCCGTTGGCTGCCATTGGATGGGGGCTGGCCCTGGGGGGCGCCATCGTCCTGGTTCTCCGTCTTCAATCCCGAACGCCCTCGCCGCCCAAAGGTCCCGGTAGCACCCATACCTCCAAACCTTCGTCCCCGTCCTCCCCGGAGGAGAAGCGAGAGGTTTCGTGCCCAGAATGCGATCGAAGGCTTCGCGTTCCAGTCAGTTATACTGGTTCTGTGGGTTGTCCAGATTGCACTCACAAGTTTTCCGTGGAAGCGAGCATGGAATCACCATCACAGGCTTCCCCTCCAACCAAGGAAAGCGATGAGGTTGAAGTGGTGTCCGAGGAACCAGAACCCCTCCCTGCCAAAATCGAAATCGGTTGCCCCGAGTGTACGCAAACGCTCAGGATTCCGCGTTCCTACGAGGGGTCTGTGCGTTGTCCTGCGTGCACGCATGTGTTCAAAGCACAGGACGGCACGAGCACATCCTGAGGTGAGACCATGGTCGGGCACTTCCAAGAATTTGAGGATGAATACCTCGAAATGATGTATGAATTTCACGAAGCCTCTCCCGGCGGTGTGGTCCGTACCGGCGACCTGGCAGCAAAACTGAGCGTGAGTCCCGCGTCAGCCACGGAGATGGTTCAGCGACTTGCCACCCGTGGTTATCTCGAGTACATTCCGTACAAAGGTGCTCGATTGACGCCCAAAGGATTGACGCACGGTCAGAAAATGAAACGTCGTCACCGACTTGCAGAGGTCTTGCTCGACCTGCTCCCCTACGACGGTAACCCCCATGAGACCGCTTGCCGCCTTGAACACGCCATCGATGACGACATGGAAGTCGCCCTTTCGCGACTTATCAGCAAGGACGCCCTTGACCCAAGCGGGCGGACCATCCCTGACCCAACGGCTGATATTGCGGCGAGATTATTGGACGGCGAAACGAATCATGCGTTGTGTGACATGGCCGTAGGAGCAACGGGCCGCCTCTCCATGCTGCTCCTTCCGTCCGGTGAACTCGCAACACTGAACGAACACGGATTTTGCGTTGGCGCGCAGGTTTCACGGACCAGGGACGGTTTCGTCCTCGAGAGCGGATGGACTGCACAGCTTTCCGAGGCAGCCATGCGGTCTATTTTTGTTGAAATCGATTCGAGTTCGGTGTGAACACTTTAGAACACACCTCCGCATCCCGCACCATGGCAGATGTGGATTCACCGGAGGTTGAGGAAACCGAAGGAGAAACCGTTGCGGAGGAAAAGACCGGCTTCGGTTTCCAATTATCCGAATCAATCGTTCATGCCATCGACCGTCAAATCGTCAGTTCAGGTCTGCGATTGATCATGTTTTTGCCGGCTTTTGCCGCCCTGACCTTCTTCATTAGTTGGGCGTTTGTACAAGCATCTCCATCGTTTTGGAAAGACAACATCGAGCCAAACCTCGGCCTCGGATTTTCAACCTTCATGGTGAGTCTGGGCTTCGTTGTGGTGCTGGGCTACATCCTCGCTGTTGGCTTTCACCGCTACAGGGTGAGCATTTCACTGACCACGTTCCACGAGCGAGTTGACGCCTCCAACGACCAACACCGCTCCGTTCAATCCCTCCACGGCTATGATGGTCTGCTCTATCAACTCCAAACGTCGATGGGCCACCACAACAAGTCTCTCTTGCTGGCCATCATGTCGGCCGCTACGCTGATCCTTGTGTTTTGGTACGGAACAGGTTCAATCCACGGCAACCTCTTCCTGCTGGTTGCAGCTTCGTTCCTGCTCCTTTCCGTCGGTCAGCACCTCCCAACACGAAGCACACCGTTCAACATGGTTGAACAAACAGGCTTGCTGCCTGCGTACACGCCCCCCGTTCACCCCTCAACTTTGAACATGGTTTTCAACGACCTCATCAAAACCCACATGGATCCGCTGCTCCGTTCCCAGTACGATGAATACACCAAAGTGTTGGAAGGCACGTTCAAGCGAGGCATTGACCGGAATTTTGCTCTTGAAAAGTTCCTGATGACGCTCTACCGTCATGCGACCGGTCTTGACCGAAAGACCCTCGAATCCGAAATGAGTGAAATCTTAACCAAAAAGGGCATGGAACATGTGTTTTCCAACGACACCTTCACCCTCGAGGCATGGCTGGTGCTTCTCGGCCTTATCAACCAGCGCTGCCCAGCCTTTTTCCGAATGGTCGACCGTCTCAAGCAAGACCTTGAAGGGGGACGAGAACCCGCTATGTCGGACTTGATCTTTGAAGTGGACATGGAGAACGTTGTCACTGACAAAGCGAACCTGTTCACGCTTTTCCACAACCTCTCCAACAAAACCAGAACCGTTGTGTTTCGCGTTCAGACCCCGAATTTTGAGCCACGAGATCTCGCGTTGACTTACCGTCTCGAGCCAGGTGAGAAGTATTGGTGGTCCTCTGAAGCCCTTCCACTTGCTGCCGAAGGTGATGAAGACGTCCTTGGAAAGATGTCTGGCCTTCTCAAAGACGGTACCGTTTCTTGGCAGACACTCATTCCGACCAGTGTGGGCGACGCCACCGTGTCTGTCCGTTTGGAGGAAACCAATGGAGAATTGCTTCTTGGTCGCCAAATTAACGTCCGAGTAAGGGCTGAGTTCCGTCAATGGCTTCGTTCCACCAGCACGTACGTGTCTTACCTCTTTGGTGGGCTTGGGCTGGTGGTGGCTACCATTCGTCTCGTGCTGGTCCTGTTCAGCGATGTTGCGGCTTGATGACGTCTCTTTGGACAGCCATAGCCTTGAAATGGTGAAGGTAGTGGAGGCTTCATGCGCGGCATGCCCAAAGATGCTGAGAAAAACCCTGATGCAGACAAACTTGCGGAACTCAGGGACATGGAAGCGAAGGTTCGCAGAATGCGGGACAACCGCAATTCATTCCGTGACCAAGGCAAAGCCATGGCCAAAAAGCGCAATGCCGTACAAGACCAGTACAAGGAACACCGAGACAAACTCGACGGGATAAAGGCTGAACTTGACGCCATCCACACGGAACGAAACCTGCATCGGGCCAAGCGAGACGCCGTCAATGCTCAACTTCGAGATTTGTTCGCCCAGGTCAAGGGACGTCGTGGCGAGCACGGTGAGAAGAAATCCGCTACTGCAGAATACTCTCAACTTTTGAATCAAATCAACAACCTTGAGGAACAATTCCAAACCACCTCCTCCAGCACCAAGAAGGAAAAGGAAACCATGGAACGAATCAAGCGTATGAAGCGTCGAGCTGAGGAACTGGAACCTGAGGTTGCCAAATTTGAGATGGTCGCTGTCGACCTTTCCAACCTTGATGAGGCCATCGCTACGCTCAAGGCGGAATCCGATGATGCGCACAACCTCTTCGTTGAGGCTCTGAAGCGTGCCGATGAAAAATGGGCAGAATACAAGGAAGGACTTGACCACCGCGATTTCCTCAAAGCCGAGGGCGACCGCCACCACAACGAATCAGTGGAGCTTCACGAGAAGGCCAACGCCATCCACGAGAAGATCGACGAGTTGATGGTCAACGTCAACAAAGCCCGAGACGAATTGAACATGGCTCGCCAAGAACGAGAATCATGGATCACGGATCACAACAAGTCGGTCAAGGCCGAGATGAAGACCGGTGCGGAGTCCGATGAAGTCGCCGACATGCTCGTCAATTCCCTGCTCTCTGACGGCGAATTGGTGTTCGGTGGTGTGGGCCGTGACGACGCCGCACAGAAAGCCAAGCGAGGCGGCGCTTCTTCAAAGAAGAAGAACATGCGTCGCATGGGGCCAATCCGTCGACGCTGAGGTCGTAAGATGATGGGCATTATCATGGCCGGTGGCCAAGGCAGCCGGCTCATGCCACTCACGGCCACACGACCCAAGCCCATGGTTGAGGTTCTCGGCCGCCCGGTTATTGATTTCGTCAAAGACGCCATGGTGGATGCCGGTATTCACAACATCGTCGTCACCACCGGGTACCGTGGTGAACAACTTCAGGACCATGTTGATGCGTGGTCAACCGCCTTAGCAGGTGGCGCCCAGATCTCCGCCCGAATCAATCAAGAATCAACGCCGATGGGAACGGCTGGGAGTGTCGGCTTGCTGCGTGAGCACATCACCACCACCTGCGTGGTGGGTTCAGGAGACTCAGTCGCTTCTTTTGACATCGCCTCATTACTGGCTGCTCACCGCCAACACGGCGCGAAGGTCACCATGGCGTTATGGGAAGTTGAGAACCCTTCAGAATTCGGTATTGTTGGCCTCTCAAAGGCGGCAAACGGGCCGGTTGATGGCGACCTTCGCGAGGGTTTCATCCGCAGGTTTTTGGAGAAGCCATCCCCAGAAGAGGCCTTCAGCAACGTGATCAATGCAGGGTTGTACATTTTGGAACCCGAGGTGTTTGACCACGTCCCGATTGGTGAGAAATTTGATTTCAGCAAACAGCTCTTTCCCAAACTCCTTGAGATGGGCTGGCCGATGTACGCTCAAACCATCGACGGCGTTTGGTTTGATGTGGGCCAACCCTTTGAACTTATCAAGGCTCAAGCAACCTTGATGTTGCGATACGACGACCTTCCTTTCACCTATCCACCAACATACACGAACGAGGGGGAAGTTCTCCATGCTACCGATGCTGAACTTCACGGAAAGGTCGTTCGCTCTGTACTGGGTTCAAAGACGGTGGTGCGCGACGGTGCAACGGTGATGGATTCATTGTTGATGGATGGTTGCCAAGTTGAATCAGGAGCCTCCGTTTCCGGCTCGGTGATTGGGAGAGATGTACTGATTCCTTTTGATACGGTGTTGGACGCCTGTGTGGTTGGCGACGGCGCCACGTTGGTGGCCGGAAGGGTGTATGTGAATGAGAAAATCGCGAATCAAACAAACCGGTAGGAAAAGCATCTAAGAAGGGTGAACGGTGGCGCATATTCGAGTTGCATGAGTTCTACACCCCATCGCACCTATGAACGCACCTGGGAAGAAATTGAAAACATGCTCGACCAAGCCACTGAAAAGATGCACCAGTGGAAGGAATGGTACGAGATGTGCAAGGCTGAAGATGACAAGGCTGGCATGAAAGAAGCCGCTCGCAATCACAAAGCTTTGCAGGGTGTCGTG
This sequence comes from Candidatus Poseidonia sp., assembly GCA_049412325.1. Classification (GTDB taxonomy): domain Archaea; phylum Thermoplasmatota; class Poseidoniia; order Poseidoniales; family Poseidoniaceae; genus Poseidonia. The sequence continues at coordinate 24,045 of JBMSEL010000011.1, read as the reverse complement.
AAGACCTTGAAGTGGACACTGGGCGAAGAGGGCGTTGACGACCCGCTGAACTGAAGCGTTCACCAGCCACGTTGGTCCAAACGGACTTCGAGCGTCTCAAGTTCGTCGCCTTTCATAGGAATGCCTTCCATCATGGCCATCGCTTCGGCGACCTTGCTGGGTTCGTCGTAGTGTGCCGTGGCCATCACAATGGCATCGGCCATCGTTGGAGGGTCGCTTGACTTGAAAATACCAGAGCCAACGAAGATGCCATCCATGCCCATTTGCATCATCAGCGAGGCATCGGCAGGGGTGGCAATGCCGCCAGCCGAGAAGGTCACAACAGGTAGGCGACCCAGTCGGTGGACGTCGTCCAAAACTGATCGCACGCCAGCGTGCATCTCGTCGTCAATGGCGCCAAAGGGCGTCATGAGGTGGGTGCCTGGGAGTTCGGAGTGAGAGGCGAGGACACGATAGCGTTCCATGATCTTCTCAGTGGCGAGGTCCAAACCGTTGTCGTCGAGGGATTGAATCTGGTGAATTTCTTGGTCGATGAGCCGAGCGTGTGTGACGGCTGCCACCACGTTTCCAGTGCCTGCTTCGCCCTTGGTACGAATCATGGCCGCGCCTTCCCAAATGCGACGCACGGCTTCACCCAGTCCAGTAGCACCACAAACAAAGGGGATGCTGTATTCGTGCTTGTTGATGTGGAAGTACGGGTCGGCAGGGGTGAGAACTTCGCTTTCGTCGACCATGTCAACGCCCATGGATTCGAGAATACGAGCTTCTCCGTCGTGCCCAATTCGTGATTTCGCCATGACTGGAATGGAGGTGCAATCAAGAATTCCTTGAATCATGTCAGGATGACTCATGCGGGCGACGCCGCCGGCCTTACGGATGTCAGCGGGCACGCGCTCAAGCGCCATCACGGCGACGGCACCAGCGTCCTCTGCCACGGCGGCTTGCTCGGGGTTCACCACATCCATGATGACGCCACCTTGTTGCATTCGGGCAAATCCGCGCTTGAGGAGGTCGCTCCCCTTTCGGAACTGGGTAAAGTCAGTTTTCATGGTGCTCACGCCTCAGCCTAGTCGGCCTCCCTTATGACGGTTGGTTCTTCGTCATGTGGCTTACTCAATCAGCAAGCACAGGGGAATCACCCTCTGCGATTTCAGCGTCGACGGATTCCTCGGCGTTTCGGTCAATCCACGCTTCCTCGCCTTCTGGGACGTCGGTGTCAGCAAAAATAGCGTCAACGGGACACTCGGGGATACAGGCGCCGCAGTCGATGCACTCATCGGGGTCAATAACCAGGTAGGTTTCTGCTTCGCGGAAGGCCTCAACAGGGCAGACGGCGACGCATTCCTGATACTTGTGATCAACGCAGGCGGATGTTACAACGTGGGGCATGTGGATTCCTCAAACCTTCCACAAAGGACGGTCTACTTAATGCCTTGTCACGGTAAAAATTTAGTTTCGGGTGGCCGAAAATTCCTGAGTTTATCCTCGACGTCGAAGAGCAACCAGTCTTCCCAAACCGACCAGCAAGAGTCCGCCGACGAGCACAGGAACCAACCACGCCATTTGGTCAACACCATCGGTTGAACCCACCTCTGCGATGGTTTCGGTTTCATCAGAGCCGTTGATTGATGGCTGTTCAGGCGGTTGAGTGCCGTTGGGTTCGGCTTCACCAAGCGGGGAAGCATCACAATCATCGGGTACACCGTCACGGTCGCTGTCCACGCTATCGTCCCCATCGCAGACATCGTCAGCATCGGCCACTTCGTCGCCATCGCTATCGACCAAATCATCGCATCCATCAGGTGTACCGTCGGCGTCAACGTCGATTCGGTCATCGTGGCCTTGGCAGGTATCGAAATCGTCGCCAACTTCGTCGCCGTCGCTGTCGATCAATTCATCACAACCATCCGGCACTTCGTCAAGGTCGGTGTCCACTTCGTCGTCATGACCCATACAGAGATCCTCTTCGTCCACCACGCCGTCTCCATCTTGGTCAACAAACGGGTCGCAAGCATCTGGCGTTCCATCGAGATCTGCGTCGGTGCCGTCGTTCCCGAGGGCGCAGCGATCGTGAGGGTCCTTCACCCCATCTCCGTCGGTATCATCGATGCAGCCGTCGCCGTTACTGTCCCAACCCCACGCATCCTCATCAGGGCATGCATCCGTCCAATGCTCAAGGTAGCCGCCCGCAACATAGGTTTGGCCTGTGGCGTTCAGATACGCTTCCGTGTAGTGGGTGGCCTTGAAAATGGCATTGGCTGTGCTACCCGCTCGGTTTCCCTCTGGGAGAGGTTCGCTTTGGTTGAACGTTCCGTTTGCACCGATGGGCCCGATGTACTCCCAGACAATGTCACCGTTGCGATTCACCTCATACAGGGTGCCTTGCGTTCCATGGGTGACCAATATATTCCCGTTAGCCAGGGCTTGAGCGCCTGAAATGAATCCAGAATACATGGCCTCGCCTTGGTCCCATGACCACCCCGGCAGGTTTGGTCCATACGTTCCGTTGGCCTCCAGAACATAACTGCCATTGTCCATGGTTGGTCTGATGATGTCGACAGAAGAGTAGGCGGGGGCCCGACCGTTCCCGTTGTTGAACACGATGAGGTTGCCTGCCTCAGGGTGCCCAGCCTCGATCCACTGCACATCGTGCTGAGCAAACAGTTGCTGGTCGCTTGAAAGACCCTTGTCGTAGACCTGTGGATTGCCCCAACGGTACAGGATGTCACCTCCTTTTCCGGCATGGCCGCCGGAGCTTCCTGCTGCCTCTTCGGTGGTCGTGCTGTGGTCGATGATGTAAATCTCGTTCATGCTTCGACACGAAAGCGCGATTTGGTCGAGGTAGGGGTTGTAATCGATGCCGTTACAGTGCATCCAATCGGCACGGCCGGCTGCATTACCCGTTCCTCCAATGTAGTTGATGTCAATTTTTTCAGGATGGTCCTCCACCACGCCATAGTTGTCCATGGCGGGGTCGTAATCCTGTATCAAGTGGTCCCAAGCGTGCCATCGCCAGACGATTTCTGCATCATCGGTTCCCAAGGGTTTGACCTCGATGATGTGGTCGGGCCAAACGTTGTTCTGCCCGCCTGGCGAATCGCTGGCGATGGCAGGGTTTCGTCCTGCTTGAAGCGCTTCTTCCTCTGTTTTTTCCTCCCAAGCAATCATGAGGATGTTGCCGTTTGGCATGGGCTCGATGTCATGGTGGGTGATGTACTGTTCGCTATCGTAGGTCCATGACCATTCCAACGTACCGTCCCATGCGATGCGTTCCACTTTGCCTGATGTACCTCCCCCGGAGAAGTTGCCAACGGATTGGGCGGCATTGTTGGCAGTACGGAGCAAATCCCCATCCGGAAGGAGGTAAGCCGAAAGTGAAGGTCGATGCTCGCCAGGTGACGTCCACTGGTGGACGGCGCGACCTTCATGGTCGATCAGGTAGGTGGTGTTGGAAGGAATGGGTGAGAACAAGGTGTAGCCTGTCGATGCATGTTCATTGCAGAACACCAACCCCACGGTCCAGTTGGTGCGGTCTGCGTTACAACTTGGTGTCGGGTGGTTGACCGATGGGTTCGTGTCGCCTTGAATCGTGGGAATCCACGTCATCACGAGGATGGCCACAAGAAGGGCACAAGAACCTCGGCGGACGCGAGCATTCATGCACTATACCTCGCCGCTATCTCCAATGCCTCGTCAAACGTTGCCTGCAGTTGTTCATCAGCCGGGAGTCCGGCATAGACCTCAAATTTCGCCTGACCTTTGACGGTCCCGGTTCCGGTGGTGTTCACCAATGTTGGCTTGCCTTGGATGAGCGAGTCCATGCTCAGACGGAAGTGGAGCACGTTGTGTTCGTCCACCCGCTGTTCAAATTCGTCGATGAGTTGTCGAAGGTTGGCCTCTCCGAGGCGTGCAAAGGAGCGTGCTGCTCTTCGCTTGTTCGCTGTTGATGCCTTGATGAGGGTCAGCTCAGGGCCGTGATACGAACGGCTGCGGTCCAGTTCAACATCCTCATCGTCGCCAATGAGCCATGCCATGGCCTCGGCCAACACCTCCATGTTCGAAACAGCACTCGCCGTCGCTCTCCAGGTGATGTGATGAAGCCCCACAACGACCGGGTGTCGGGCGAGGGTCAAGAGGTTGCCGAATCGGGGTTCACGCCAGCGTTCTCGACATGAGGCCCATTCAAATAGGGGAGGTGAGTCGGCAACCTGCAAGTGGGGTAGCCCCCGCAAGACACACCGAGTTGAACGACATGGCGAAGAAAGTGAGTGCAAAGGCACGCGCAGCAGCGCGTAAACAACGTGACAAGTGGAAGTTAAAGCGATGGTACACCATTCGTGCACCTCGCCATCCATGGGATTTCAAGCGAATTGGCGAAACAATCGGTGAGTCTGATGAACATATCATGGGCCGCGTCTACGAAATGACGCAGCAAGAATTTGATGGTAACTTCTCCAAGATGCACGTCGTGATGCGGTTCCGTGTCACCGAATGCGTTGGCCAAGATGCGCTGACCACCTTCATCGGTCACCACCACCAAACCGACCACACTCGCCGACAGATTCGCCGCTACCGTGGCAAGGTCGACGATGTGGTTGATGTGGTCACCACCGACGGATACCTCGTGCGAATGAAACCGCTCATCATCACGCAACAGCGCGTCCAGACTTCGGTGAAGCAGGACATGCGAACTCGAACCCGAGACATCATCATCGCGTTCTGTGCGAAGAACACCTACGCTGATGTTCAACGTGCTCTTCTCGATGGAAAACTCGAAGAAGAGATTGAGAAGGGTGTGAAGTCGATCTACCCCGTTCGCTCCGTGGCCATCCGCAAGAGCCAACTTCTCCAAGAAGGTGTGGTTGCTTCCGACGGGCCAACCCTCGACGAAATCCACGCGGAGGAACAACGCCAAGCAGCCGAACTGAAGGCCAAGAAGAAGGCTGCTCTCGCCGCAGCCATGGCTGAAGAAGAGGCTGATGGTGATGGTGCTGAGGCCGAGGACGGCGACGCTGAAGAAGAGGTCGTTGAGACCGGAGCCGAAGCCGAACCAGTCGCTGAAGAAGTTGCTGAAGAAAAGGTCGCACCTGCTGAAGACGCTGGTGCAGATTATGACAGCATGACCGTGGCAGAGCTCAAGGAATTGCTCAAGGCCGCTGGCAAGCCAGTGTCCGGTAAGAAAGCCGACCTCATTGCTCGCCTCAACGAGTGAACCCTCGCTCAAGAGGGCGATGTTCGCCGCAGGTTTGAGAAGTGAGAACGTTGAGGCTTGCCCATGCGCCTCGGTGTGATTGGCGGAACGGGCCTGGTCAACCTTGACTTGAACCAGCAACTCGGTGAACGCGGCGAGGTCATACGCCAGGACGATGTTCGGGTCGACACCCCTCACGGCCCTGTACCCTTGCGACTTTGCTCCCTTCAAGTTGATTCAGTCTCCCACGAAGTGGTGTTTCTCCAGCGGCATCACAATTCATCGGGCCACGGGTGCCCACCTCACATGATCAATCACAAAGCCAACATGAGTGCCATGGCTGGAGCCAAGGTCGATGCCGTGCTTTCGGTATGTTCCGTAGGCGCCATTGTTGCATCATTCCCACCCGGGAAGGTAGGGCTTGCACAGCAGTACGTCGATTTCACAGGGGTAGCCACCACGTTTCATGACGATGAAGCGGTGTTCACCTCTGCTACCGTTCCCTTCGACCATGAGATGAACGACCGGCTGGAGGCCATCCTTCGAAGGGAGCAACCCGGTCATGTTGCACCTTTCCGCTACACGTACTGGCTGACCCAAGGCCCCCAATTTGAGACGGCGTCAGAGGTTGATGCCATTGAAAAGTTGGGTGGTGAGATGGTCGGAATGACCATGCCAAGAGAGGCTAAACTCGCCCTCGAACTCAACCTGCCTTACGCTGCGGTGTGCATTTCATCAAATTGGGCCGCTGGGCGCGACCCAAACGACGGAGCCAAAGCCCTCGACCATACCGAAGTTTCTGCAACGGCAAACGATCGCCTCGACCCGGTTTGGGCGTGCATTTTGGGCATGCTCGCATGACACAAACATGATGGACGGAACGGGTCGATGAGCCCGCATGAACGGGCGCTCTGTTGATGAATGGATGGAACACGACCCAGCGAACGAATGGGACATCATGATGAAGAAAGTTGCCGCCTTTCATCACAAACACGATTTTGCAGGCCAAAACGGCCACGACATGGGCTATCGTTTGGCCCTCACCATTGAGGAATTGGGTGAACTGGCAGCGGCCGTCACCAAGGGGAAACCACTGGAAGAGTGCGCTGAAGAAATGGCGGATGTTCTCATTCTCCTGATGGGACACAGCTTGGCGATGGAACTGGACCTCAAGGCGGCCTTTGAGAAAAAATATGCTCGAATCATGCAGCGTGAAGCCCTGCAGGGTCGGCTTGGCGTGCGGGTGACGGAATACCGTCCAGAGTGATCATGCAATCCAGTGCTGAAAGGTCATGGCGTGCTCGTCTCGCTCACCTGCTTCCACTTTACGCTCACCGATCAAATAGAATTCATCGGCGTTGATGGGCGGGGCAAATGTGTCTGCATCTTCCACTTCGGTATGAATGACAGTGCGGTGAATTTCCTTGGTGTATGGAATGAACAATGCATAGATTTCTCCACCTCCAATGATGATGACGTCTTCTTCATCTGAAAGCGCCATGATCTCGTCAAAGGACATCACTTCGACGTCGTCTTCAACCCCTTGCCTCGTCATGACCACGTTACGGCGGTTGGGAAGGGGCTTGCCGAGGCTTTCCCATGTTTTACGACCCATGACCACGGTTTTGTTGAGCGTGGTTCGCTTGAAATGTTGCAGGTCGGTGGATTGACGCCAGGGCAGGTCACCGCTTTTGCCGATGGCCCCCTTCTCGTCGCAAGCGAAGATCATTGACATCAATTGATTCACCTCACACTGAAATGGGGGCTTTGATGTGTGGATGATGTTCGTAGCCAGCCACCTCGATGTCTTCGTACGTGAAGTCATCAATGTCCTTGATGTCGGGATTCAATTTCAGTGTCGGCAGTGGAAGTGGCGCTCTGGTAATTTGGAGTCGGGCTTGGTCGAGGTGGTTGTTGTAGAGGTGGGCATCACCCAGGGTGTGGACAAACACGCCCGGCTCTAAATCGCAGACCTGAGCCATCATGTGCGTGAGGAGAGCGTAGGAGGCAATGTTGAACGGGACGCCGAGAAAAACATCGGCGCTCCGCTGGTAGAGTTGACAATTCAGACGACCGTTAGCCACATGGAACTGGAAAAAGGCATGACAGGGCATCAGGGCCATGTCATCGAGTTCCCCCACGTTCCAAGCCGAGACGATGATTCTTCGGCTGTTGGGGTTGGTTTTGATGGCCTGAATGGCTTGCTGAACCTGATCGATGATGCGTCCGTCTTTTGCTTCCCAGCGGCGCCACTGCTTGCCATAGACCGGTCCCAAATCACCGTTCTCATCGGCCCATTCATTCCAAATACGGACGCCGTTTTCCTGCAGGTACTTCACGTTGGTCTCGCCCTTGAGAAACCAGAGCAATTCATGCACGATGGAGGGGAGGTGGAGTTTCTTGGTGGTGACCATGGGGAAGCCTTCAGCGAGATCAAAACGCATCTGGTAACCAAACACTGACTTTGTCCCCGTCCCCGTCCTGTCGCCTTTTTCGGCCCCTTGGTCGAGGATGTGGCTCATGAGGTCAAGGTACGCTTGCACGGATTCACCCGTTCCCAACCAGCGGAGGAAGCACTTAGGGGTTGTTCAAACGGCCACGGCGAAATCAGGAAGAAACAGCACATCGCTGGGGATGCTTGGGCTAAGCGCATAGGCTTCAATGGCCTCCTGTGGGATTTCGTTGAACAGCGGGGCCGTGTATCGCTTGACAACGTCAATTTCCATGCCCTTGCACGTGTAGCATCTGCGACAAAAACAACACAGCATGTCAACAGCCGCTTGAGGGATACCGAGTTCAATGGCCTTTCGAATGTCGTTGATTTCCTCAAGATCCTCAAGCGTGAGTTCAATCAGTCCAAGTTTGAGGCGACGTGCACGCGTCTCAATATGCACTGCCCGAGCGAAATCACGAAGCGTGTGAGGGGTGGCGTTTTCCGGCCAGTTGGCTTCACCTAGCAAGACGAGGGAAACCAGGGCGTCGGCGACCGCACAACCCGGATGTTGTCTGTTGTAAAGGATGCAAACATGTTCCACTTTGCCAACCGTACGGTTACGGCCACGATGAAAACTCACAGCGAGGTGGGGGTCGTCAAAAAGAAGGAATTTCCGAATCGTTTCCATGACATGAATTTTCAATTCAAACCCGTCGACAGCCGTGACGAGGGTGGTGTTCCCGGTCAGCGTGCACAATTCACGACCCCATGTCTTGGCCATGGCCACCACGCTCTCAAGTAAACAAAGTCCACGCAACTCAGCGTTGATCCGCTCTGGCGTCGGTCGCGGAGCGTCCTTTGATGAGCACGTCAGATCAAGAAGGCCAAACTCCGTGTGGTACAATGACACACAAGACATGTACTGCGAGGCTATTTCTACTCTCAGGGAGCGCCAAGGGCAGACATGGTTGCCATCAGTTGGTCGGTGAAGGTACGGTACAACCGAGCAAGTTCCGCCCTGACCTCGTGTTCATCTCGTTGTGCAAGAGCATGAAGGTCAGATGAAGTCATGTTGCCGCCGTTGCTGGATGCTAACCATTTGAGCCAGGTCACGCCTTCGCCCGCATTGACGTCAAAGCGCCGATAGAGTCGAGGCCATTTGTGATGCTGAGGTTGCATGATATCCCGGGTCCCAACCAGGGCAAGGGGCACCACCACGGCGTGAGGAAAGGCCGCTGCAAGACGAGCTACACCTGTTTTTCCCGGAAGGAGAAACGGTGCTTTCGTTCGTTTCGATCGGGTTCCCTCTGGAAAGATACCAAGGGCTTTTTCATGGCTGAGGATGCTTGCAGCACTGGCCAACGCATCGCTTCCGCCCGCTTCTCTGTGCGTTTTGATTTGACCGGTGGCCCGCATGATAAATCGAGTGAATGGATTGGCGAAATGTCCGTCCTTCGCAAGGTAGTGGGTGGTTCGACGCGCTGCGGCAATCACTGCAATCGGGTCAACATGGGAGAGATGGTTCGCCGCCAGAATGGTCGCACCTTTCCGTGGAATACGGTCTGCGCCATGGATTCGCCATCGCAAAAGGGGGCGAAGCGCAGGCGAGAGGAACAGGCGCAAGCCAGCGTAGACGGGTGTTGATGGAAGGGGTTCTGGACTTGACTCAATGGCCCAATGTGCCTTGAGGGCTTGCCATGCCGTTTCCAGTTCACCTCCTTCGCTCACAGCAACACCTCTTCGCCAGAGGTTTTGATATTTGTTCACCAAACCGGCTTAGAGCGCCGTATTCTCGCAGGGTAGGGGGAAGGGCAAGCGTGAAAGAGCACGAGCAAAAGGCCGTGGTATGAGCCGTTCCATCTCAACGTCACTTCCCGTCTTCCTCGGGGTGTTGGTCGTCTCGGTGGTCCTTCACCCAGTGGCCCTTGCAGAGGCCGCTTGGGAAGAAGACGGTTGGCTGCGGACTTCGTTTGCGAAAGAGCGCCTTGAACTCGGCGATGAGTTTGGTTGCTACGGTATGCCTGGCTTGTCTTGGTCCAACGACCCCGGAGCGGTTGCAAACGCCTGCAAGACCTACATTGAAGAGCGAACCAATGCAAGTCGCTGGGGAGTTTCCCCCCTGTCAACCTTCACCCCTTCCACGCTCACGATGGCCGACCACAGCAAAGTGGCGAGTCAAGGCTTTGTCGTCCATGGCGACGAAACCAACCTTGAGGAAAGTGCATGGCACCATGCGACGGATGCTCCTGCAGATCTGTGGGATTGGTACAATTTGGGTCGTCGAGGAGGCAGCCTAGAGAAAGGGATGGCCTCCCTTGACGCCCTCACGGAAGAAGTGGAGATGGGCGGTTTGGTCAACCTGTATTGGATTGGCCGTGTGAACGATGCGACGGTTCGCCATGACCGTGATGTCCTTGCCTATCTCGACGACACGCCGGGTATTTGGTTGACCACGTGGGGCGAAGCATGGTCGTCATGGTCAGCCAAGCGATGCTACGAATACCAACGAGATGTGGCAGAAGTCAACGGTCGTACCGTCATCACCTTCGAAGCCTTGCGGGCCGAGGCTTGTCGTGCTGTTTCAGATGACCTTCCATGGAATGTACCCTTAACGTGGCTCATCGATGTTGAAGGTGTCGAAGTATCGAACGTATCCACTGCAAACACTGGCTACGAACTCCCTTCTATAGAAGGTCAAAAAGTCGCTCAAGAAGGGTGGTGGCAGCAAGCTGACGGCACCTTGGTTCTCTCTGTGGTCAACGGACATGCGGTCAACATCACCCTCAATGGGTCAGGGGTAGATCACGATGTTCTCGCTCAGGCTACGTTCTTCAACAACCATTCAACTGCCGTTACGGTCGCTGGCCACGAAACCACGGACTTGTTCAAGTGGGCAAAGCGATTTGTCGATGACACCGAGGTTCGATTCACATGGCTTGTCCAGCCACGCCCAGCCGAGGGAGCGGATGCTTGGATTCCCTACGCCGTGGTCGGCGTCAGTGTGTTCACCGTGTTTGTGATGCTGGGCGTTCTTGGTCGTGAGGGCTTGGGTCCAATGAAACAACTGGCCGTGCGGGGCGATGATGAAAAACGGTATCCTGAGAGAGAAATCATGCGAAGCCTTGATGCCGACGAGGAAGCGTAGGCCTGCTGGAGGAAGCAAACATGGCTCAGGATGACTTGGTCATTGACCCGTGGGGCAGCGCTCAATCCACTGATTACGATCGCATCATCCAACAGTTCGGTTTGACCTCCATGGAACAGGTCGACCTTCATTCGCCATCCAAACTCCATCGCCGCGGCATCGTATTCGCCCACCGTGATGTTGACCAAATCCTCGAGGCACAACGAACGGGCGAGGCGTTCGGCGTGCTCACCGGGTTGATGCCAAGCGGGCAAATGCACCTTGGCCACTCGATGGTGGTTGAACAGGTCAAGTGGTTTCAGCAGCAAGGCGGCGATGTGACCATTGCCGTTGCCGACCTTGAGAGTCAGGCCACTCGAGGGGTTTCCCTGACCAAAGGCCGTTCCATTGCGCTTCAGGAATACATTGCCCACTACGCTGCGCTTGGCCTTGACCCCGACAAAACCAGCGTGTATTTTCAATCCACGCGGCCCGTTGTTCAACGTCTTGGGTTTCAACTTGGCAAGCGCACGAACCTCAGTGAATTTGAGGCGATTTATGGGTTTGGTGGAGATACAAACCTGGCGCATGTTCAGGCCCCCTTGGTCCAAGTAGGAGATATCTTACATCCTCAATTGGATGAGTTTGGCGGCCTCAGGCCGATCGTCGTTCCCGTCGGGGTTGACCAGGACCCCCACCTTCGCTTGACGCGGGGTCTTGCGGCGAAAACCAACTGGTTCAATCTCCGGGAATCTTCCTCGAGGGGATGGCTCGTGAGCCTCTCGGTGCATGACGAGAACGCTGAGGCGTTTGGACAACTCCCTAACGGACGCGTTGACAAATCCAAGGTCGCCGCTGTCTTTGACCGCATCGTTGAGGCTGTTGCTGGCCTTGGGTTTTCCGACATCGTCTCCAGTCCCAAGCAGGGGACCGTTCACATTCCATCCGCTACCGCTCGAGACCGTCATTCGATTCGAATGGCGCTTCTTCGATTGGAGCGTGCCCTCGGGGGTCCTGGACTGATGGCTCCGGCTTCGACCTACCATCACTTTGCCGTGGGCATGACCGGCGATAAGATGAGCAGCAGTCAACCGAAAACCACGTTGTTCCTGCGCGACGATTTGGCCACGGTTGAGAAGAAGATCAAGCGAGCGTTCTCCGGAGGCCAACCGACGGTTGAAGAGCACCGTCGTCTTGGTGGCAACCCCGACATTGACGTCGCTTACCAATACATGATGTATTTCTTTGAGGAAGATGACGCCTATCTGAGTGAAATTAACGCCGCTTTCCGCTCGGGTAAACTCCTCGCTGGTGAAATGAAGCAACTCTGCATCGAGCGAGCGACGAGTTGGATGGGCGAACTTCACGAAATGCGAGATCAAACCGCTCATCAGGTCCTTGACTTCCTCGCTGAAGACTCACGATGATTCATTGACATCGTCTGTGGAAAACACGGCGGGGTCGGGTCCGACAGGTAATGATTCCAATTCTTCCTCGGTGAGGTCTCGTTCAATGGCATCGGCATGAAGAATCATGGAGTGTCCGTGGGGGTCGAGGAGTTCAAGGGTGATCACATCGGCTCGAGGTCCTCCGAGGTTCGAGAGCGTGAGGGTCATCTGTTGGAGGGTTGCAAGTTGTTCCATCAGTGCTTCTCGCTGTTCTCCTTCTGCGGCCAGAAATTGATTGGAGATGTCCCGTTCAACCATGTTGATGATCTCCTGAAAGCGATGCAAGACCCCCTCCACGTTGGAAACGTAGCCGGTTGAACTGGTGCCAGGGTTGACTTCCAAATCCAATTCTGGGATGCAAACAGTGCATGAAGATGAACGAACCACCCTCGCCCGAAGTTTGTCCTCATCATCGATAACCATCGACCAGCCGCCCGCCTTTTTTCCCTCGGCTGGAATAAAATCAGTCTGTCGCCATCCACAATCGTGGCACAGAATGGTCACCTGGGTGTGCTCGCCAAAGTAAGGGATTTCATCGATGTGAGCGATCATGTTGACGTTGCCGGTTGATGAGCAAATCGGACATGGAAGGTCGATGGCTTGCTCGTTCATTCGTACACGTCCTTCAGGTCGTCGCTGTCAACGGCAAAACCTTCCATTTCAGTGCCTCGAATACCCCGGCATCCTTGTGGAAGCAACAGCAAACGTGTATCAGTGATACGAATGATTTGGCCCTGGGCATCACCCTCAACAAAGCGATACAACATGCCCAACGCTTGGTTGAATTCCGTGGTTCGCTTCATCATCCGTTTCATTTCCACAATACAGCCGTGGCCATCGGCCACCCAATCCATCAGTTGGCCGCAGCCGGTCAGATCCAGCAGTGTCGAATTGTGAAGGACCATCTCTCCCTCGTAAAGCGGGACGGGTGCGTCGGGATAGAGCTGTGCAAGGTTGTGGTAGGTGACCTCGCCTCGTGGCATCCGAGGCGCGGGCGTACTTGCGGCGCTTGGCATAGCAAAACTTCGGGGGCCACCCGAGCCTGAAGCTGGCGGTTCGTCGTTGAGGGGCTGTTCATTCAGTTTGGCTTCAGCCGCTTCGAGCAAGTCCAGGTCTGGCATCTCTGGAACGGTTGGTTCAGGAGCCTGACCATGCTCAGGGGGTTGAGAAAAGGCATCGAGAGAGGATTGCGCCTCGTCTTTTTCCTTTCGTCGCCTTCGCCGCACAGATGCCCCTTGCAAACGAGGCTTCTTCAACACTCCCCCAAGGAGGAGCCCCCGCCTTCGGTTTGGTGTGCAGCGTTCAAATTCCGGTCCTTCATCCCCTCAATGCCCAAGGTTCAAGAAGTGTCGGGGGAGTGAGGGAATCATGTCAGAACACCAGACCGTCATGAAGACTGGAACAAGCACCGTCGGTATCACCTTCAAAGGAGGCGTTGTTGTTGGCGCAGACCACCGTGCCACCATGGGTCATTTCATCGCCAACAAGAGTGTGCAGAAGCTCTTCAAAATCGGTGACAACCTCGCTCTCACCACGGCTGGTCTGGTCGGCCATGCCCAATCCTTGTCCCGTACACTGGCGGCCGAGGTGGCCTTGTTTGAACTCCGACGTCAACAGCCCATGACGGTGAAAGGCGCAGCCACCCTTACAGCCAACATTCTTTCCGGACGACCTCACTGGGTCCAACTCCTCATTGTCGGCGTTGACGACGACGGCGGTCATGTGTACTCCATCGACTCCGCCGGTGGCTCCATCCCTGATGCTTACTGTGCCACTGGCTCGGGTTCACCCTACATGTACGGTGTCCTTGAGGATGGCTTCAAGCAAAACATGACGCAAGCGGAGGCCTTAAGTTTGGCGGCGAGAGCCCTCCATGCATCGGGACAGCGTGATGCGGCCTCCGGCAACGGCATGGATTTGGCCGTCATCACGCCGAGTGCCGGCTACCAACAAGTCTCCCAAGACGAGATCGCTAAACTCCTGAAGTGAGGCTCATATTCCCGCGGCTCTGCCGCTTCCCACTCCCTTGGGAGTGGCTGTGGTCCATGCTGACTGCGGGAGCGTGAAGTGAACATCATGCAAATGACCTACCGAGAACTGAAGGACGAGATTGCGAAGATCATCCCTCGCAACATCGAATACGAAGTGGATTTGGAAGCTGGCAACATCGCCATCATCACCACGAACATGAAGCCCTTTACGGGTCAAGACGGCTTGATCGGCAAAATTGCACGACGTGTCAAGCGGAAAATTGTGCTCCGTACGCCCATCGATTCCATGATGGACATGGACCAAGCCAAAGATGTGATTCATGACATCATCCCCGAAGAGGCAGGTATTTCTGAGATGTATTTCGATGCCTGCTACCGGGAAGTCACCATCCAGTGCCAACAACCAGGGTCGGCGATTGGACGACGAGGTGAAAACAGCAACGCGATTCGCGACAAGACCGGTTGGGCTGTCAAGGTTGAGCGAACGCCTCCGCTGTTCTCCAAGACCGTCCATGACATTCGCATGTACCGACAAACCCATGGCGACGAGCGAAGGAAGTTGTTGAAGGACTTCGGATTGAACATTCACCGTCCGACTCGTCCTGGAGGTACGTGGGCCCGTGTGACCGCGCTTGGCTCCTATCGCGAGGTGGGTCGAGCGTGCCACTACGTGACGACCAACGAATCCCGCATCATGATCGATGTTGGTGTGAACATCGCTTCCGACACCGATCCAATGCCTTTCTTCAATGCTCCCGAAGCCTTGCCATTGGACAAACTGGACGCTGTTGTCTTGACCCACTCTCACCTTGACCACGCTGGCATGCTCCCGGTGTTGTTCAAGTACGGTTACCGTGGACCTGTGTATTGCACCCCACCGACGCGCGATTTGATGTTGCTCTTGCAAACCGACTACCTCAAGGTGGGTGGTGCAGAAGGAAAGCGAACCCCGTACGACATGGAAGATATTCGAATGTGCATGAAGCACGTTGTCGATGTTGATTGGGATTCGACCACGGACATCGCACCCGATGTGAAACTGACTTTTTCAAACGCCGGCCACATTCTGGGCTCATCAGCTGTTCACCTCAACATCGCAGACGGCAAGCACAACATTGTGTTCAGTGGCGACCAAAAATACGAGAAATCATGGTTGTTTGACGCTGCTAACACCCGTTTCCCTCGGGTCGAAACGCTGGTGATCGAATCGACCTACGGTGCGTCGGGCGACTACCAACCCTCACGGCAAGAAGCCAATCAGGAACTGCAAGACATTGTATCACGCACCCTCATGCGTGGCGGCAAGATGATCTGTCCGGTGTTTGCTGTCGGGCGAAGTCAAGAAGTGATGATTGCCATTGACGAACTGTTTCGCTCTGGGACAGTCAAACCTGTGCCGGTGTGGCTGGACGGGATGATTCAGGAAGCCACCGCCATCCACGCCTCTCATCCGAACTACCTGACAAAGGCGCTCAGCAAGTCGTTGTTGAAGGATGACGGTGAAAACCCGTTCACGAGCGAATGGTTCCGCCCCGTGAAGGGCCGTGAACTTCGTGAAAGCATCGTGATGGACACCTCGCCATGCATCGTGCTTGCCACCTCCGGTATGCTCAACGGCGGCCCTGTGATGGAGTACTTCAAGAACTGGGCCCATGAAGAGCGAAACTCACTCTGTTTCGTCGGCTATCAAGCAGAAGGTACCTTGGGTCGTCGTCTTCAGAAAGGGTTTGGTGAAGTCCCCATGCTCATCAACGGCAAGACGGAGATTGTGAAAATTGGCTGCGAGATGGTGACCATTGACGGTTTCTCCGGCCACTCCGACCGTCGTCAGCTCCTTGATTTCGTTGACCGAATCAATCCACCACCCAAGAACATCATCTGTCATCACGGCGACTACCAGAAGTGCAACGAACTCGGGCTTACCCTCCGGGAACGATACAACTGCTTGACATTCGCCCCGAGTAACCTCGAAACTGTTCGCTTGTTCTGATCAAAGCGGCATGTCCATGTCGCTGTCCATCGGGTCGGGCAAATTCTCGACCGCTCCAAGCGACCCTTGTGGATGCCCGATGTTGGATGAGACGTGACCAATCGATCGGTGACCCTCGCCTCCCGGGGCAGAAAGCAGCAACCATGCCACGCCTGTTAACGTCGCTCCCAGCGCTCCAATGGCCAATGTAAGCGTGTGCTCACCTGAGCCTAGACCGGCGATGCCGGCCATGAGCACAACCGTTGCCGTGCCCAGAGCCAAGACGGTACGCGGCCTGCCTGCCATGCATCACCGAACACCACGGTCTTCATGAACCCGTTGCGATTGTAGCATCATCATGCAATCATCTCGCACGCCTGCTTGCCCTGGCTGGCTCATGACCGCTGTCGCACCATGGGGAGAAAACGCCGAGGACGCGTTCGACCAAGGCCTCGTCGAACTCGGTTTAGGGGATGTTCGCTTGATTCAAGCACAAGGGGCTATGTTGCCGTTGGGCTTCGAGGCTACGCCCCCGCGGCCTCTCCCTATGGGTTCCCTCGTGGAGTGCCATCTTGCCACGGCCTATGCTTGGAATGGCTCCTCAGCCTCGGCCGGTGTTGCTTGGGCTTCGTGTGTCACGCCTGAGGGCGATGAGTGCGCTGTTGTAGCCACCATCACAACAGATCGTGATTATGAGGAAACGGTTCTTCTTCTCCGTCGAAACCTCCAACGACGCCTTGCCAGCAGGGACCTCGAGGTTGTCCAATTTGACGTTGCTGTTGACGAGGTCACCGCTGGACAAGATCACCACGGTGTTGCTGTTGCCGCTTTGATTCTGCCTGAATCCCTCTCGCTTGGAGCACGCACCAAAACCGGGCCAGTCCGGGGTGCCTTGACCCGAACGGCGACGCCGGAACCAAAGAAGCGCGTGGATACGAAAGCCCCAGCCGCTCCTGCTCGTCGCCCTGGCCAGCCCCAAAACAACCACGATTTCTCACTGTGAGGTGAAGGTCTTGAGCACCGAGCAACGTTGGCTCGTCGTTCGATGTGCAGCCTGTGACCGGTGTTCTGGCCAACGTCGTCAGGGTGGCCGATGCCCGCATTGCGGAACAGCCTTGACGGCCTCGTGTGAAGTCATCAAAGAATGCAACAGCAGCACAGCCTTGCATCTCGAAGTGGCGTTGGCGAACACGCCGGAGGAGCTACGGGATGAATTACGCCAACGTATGGCGAAGCTCACTGAGCCCGAATCAGAGCAACCTGTCTCCATGAGGGCGGTTCTCAAAGAACTGAGGAACCTGTCTGAGGAGGACGGAAGTCTTGGGTTGGGTGTCGTGCGGAATCATTTGGAGAACCGGGGGATTGAGGCATCACCCGAGGGGTTCATGGAACAAGCAGAACTCGAGGGTTTGGTCCTTCGTTTGGCACCGGACCAGTGGATGTTCTTTGAGTGAAGTTCATAGGTAAGACGCCGTGGCACAGACCAAGGGCGTATGGGTTAGTTTGGCCTATACTCGGGCGTTTGGGACGCTTGGACCCAAGTTCAAATCTTGGTACGCCCACCATCATTCGGGTAGCACGATGCTGTGCACCCACAAAACATGGAATCCAAATTGTGTTTTGATGAAGTTTTGAGGCACGGTTTCAAGTTCTGATGCCCAGACGGCGTCCTCGAAGGTCTGTACCATCTGTCCTTCGACAAATTCTCCAAGGTCGCCTCCTTTGCTTCCGCTTGGACAGTTGGAATACTTCTTGGCCATTTTCTTGAAGGTACGAAGCGGCTTCTTTGAAGCGCTGATTTCCTCTAGGATCATCTTCGCCTCTGGCTTGTTGGCGACCAGGATGTGCCGCACATGGGCTTTGCGAGGCTTCCGACGCCGGTCATGTCGTCGCATTCAACCTCAACTCCCGATGGACACGTGTGGCTCCTCTGTCAAAAAGATGTGCGAGCATCCAAAAGAACAGGGTGAGCAGGAGCGGATGAATGCCTCTTGAGACAAGTTCAATCTCCAAATCATTGGTGAAAAATGGGAGGGCGGCAGACCATCCCAGAAGGTAGGCCATGAGCGCAAACAAGGTGTGAGGGGCGAGGAAGCGGGGGTTGAGCCAAGCGATGTTCCTTCGATGGTGCTCGACCGCCATCATCCATCCAACGCTGCAAAAGAAAGAGAACGGCTTGATGCCACTAACTTCGTTTCTATAGATTGATTGGACGGGCACCTCGGCCAAGCGATATCCTTGTTTTGCAAGGTTGATCAGCCAATAATTCGGATAACCATACCCCGCCCATGACCTGTCCCAGTTCCAGGCTTTGAGCACCTCAGAGCACGTGGCTGTGTATCCGCATTGTGGGTCGCCGATGGGTTGGCCCGCGGCGAGTGTTGTGAACCATGAAAGCACGGCTGTCGCACGCTGCCGTTGCTTGGGCATACGGTTGTATCCCTCGGTGTGAAGCGCTCTGTTTCCCTTCACGTGGTCTGCTTCGTTCGCCATAATGGGTTGAATCAAGGCTTCCATGTCGTCAGGATTCATCTGCCCATCTCCTGCCACGACGACGCTGATGAACGGCGCCTCCCAATGGTCGAGGAGATGCCGGTGTCCGCGGTCGATGGAAGCGCCAACACCGTCTCCGTTTCCTTCTAAGACAACCACTTCACACGGCGCATTGGCTTGGCTTGCGAGTTCCCCTGTTTTGTCCGTGGAACCGTCGTTGACCACCACAGCCAAGTCAACCATCCCGGGAAGATTGGCCAAGACGTTCACAATGTGCTCCTCTTCGTTGCGAGCGGGGATCACCACGCCGATACGTCGTCCGTGGTGCATGAATTGCCCGTGTAGGTGGCGGACATCAACCTATGCTTGAAACACCCCATTTGGCAAGGTTGAGGGAACAGGTTTCATAGTCTCCGAGAGGTCCACCGATTCCGTGAAGGTCCCGCTTCGTCGTGTTGTTCTCATCGGAGAAAACATTGAACTCCGCATTGTTTCCTTGGTGGTGCGCTGCAAAGAAGTGGCTGAAGACGTCGTCCTGTTCGATACAGGCTCCACGGATGAGACCATCCAACTGGCAGAGGAAGTGCAATCTCCCGTCATTCACTACGATGGTGTTCTTACGCCACAAGATTTGGCTCGTGCAGCCATCAAGGCTTCACTCAATGACGGATTGACCTTGTTTTTACCCATTTCATCCACTTGGAAATTGTCGGCCTTGCCGCTGAGCGTCAACAGGGCCCGGGAAGGTTGGGATATTCACTACCTGTACCGAGAGGACCCTTCTGCTGAGCGCAATGTCCCTCAAGCCATTGCGAAGACTTCGGTGGGCCACCTTATTGCGAGTGAAAAGGGTATGAGCCAACTTGCTGGCCTTTCCGATGATGCCACCATGGAAGATGTGTCAGACGATGTACGTGCTCGATTTATCAAAACAGATGCACCGATTCAACTCCCACAACGCCAATCGCTGGCGACCGCTTCACGGTTCGCTCAGCTCTTCTATTGGATGCTCGAATCCAAGCACCCCCTCCTCTTGTTTGGCATTCCTGGTGTGGTGTTGTTTGTGTTGGGTTATCGGTTGTCTGGAGACCTCGCAACCATGTTCACAGAATTGAATTCCACCTCCATCGGCGTCACCCTCATCACCATCGCCATGACGCTTGTCGGTCTCTTTGCCATGATGGTGGCCATTATCCTTTACATCATGGGGAAACAAGTTGCACGAATTCAGAATCAATACAACTGGCCAAAGGGGAGTTGAGAGGATGGCTCACTTGGTATGCCTGGACATGGATCGAGTGCTTGTTGACCACCTGTCTACGTGGCAATTTGTTTACGATGGGTTGGGGATTTCGAACGATGAATCCTTCGCCCTGTACAATCAAGGCCTCCTCGATGAATGGGATTGGATCAAGCTGGATTTGGCCCTCATCAAATCAGCCCCAAGTGGCAACATTACCGATGAGAGGCTCCGTGGATTGATGGAAGGCATGCCGATGATGAAGGGTTGGCACGGCCTTATTGAACACCTCTTGAATCAAGGAGTCCATGTGGCGATCGTGAGCGGCGGTCTGCAAAAAACAGCCAGAGACATCGCTGCCCACTTTCCCTCAGAAGAACCATGGCGCCGGCGTTGGGGGGGTATTGATCGGCACACGGCAGTACAGCAATGCGGCGGCATGGATTCAAAACTTCATGTGTTTACCAACGGTTGGTTGATGGAAGCCTCCGATGGGAAATCACCAGCTGGAATTGGTGATTTTGGCCGGTACCAAGTTCAAATGAACGGGAAAGGTGCCATTGTCAAGATGCTCCAGCGACGTCTTGGTGTGACCAAAGCGTGCACGGCTTCGGTTGGTGATTCCATGGGTGATGTAGGTATGTTCGGAGAATCAGCCTGTTCGATTTTGTTCAACCCCTGGGACGACCGGCCTCGAGCACATGCCACCCATGTGATTGAGGAGAAAGACCTCGGTTTGGTGCTCGACCTCATCTGTCAGCGTTTCGAGCTCACAAAACCTTGATGTGGGTACGCAATTCACGATTTAGCATGGTTATTGATGACCTGATGTCCATTTGCCCTCACTGCGGCTTCTTGTTGGGTGCCTTCATTCCAGGCATGCCTTGTCCAATGTGTGGCGAGACGCTGTTGTGATCAGGGCGTGACCCTTCGGGATGTTCTTGGGAAGGGGATCACTTCACGAATGTGGGTGGCACCGGCCAGCCAACTCACCACACGGTCAACGCCCAATCCGAAGCCGCCGTGTGGTACGCCGCCGTAGGAGCGCACGTCAATGTAGAATTGGTAGGGTTCTCGAGGCGTGCCTTCTTCATCAATGCGTTGAAGGATTTCTTCTTCGGACCATGTACGCTCACCACCGCCGATGATTTCGCCGTAGCCTTCGGGGGCGAGGAGGTCATGACACAAGACGTAGTTGTCGTCGCTCGGGTCGACGCGGTGGTAGAACGGTTTGGCGACCTTTGGGTAGTGTGTGAGGAAATGCGGGACATCAAAATCTTGGGTCAGCACCTTCTCCTTTGAGTAGTCCAAGTCTTGTCCCCATTCGACGTTCACGCCCTTGCTTTGGAGGATTTCAATGGCTTCGTCATATCGCATTCTTGGGTAGGGGTTGTCGGCATAGTTGGCGATCAGGTCGAGGTCTCGTTCAAGGTAGGTGAGTTCTTCCTCACGTTCATCAAGAAGGGCTTTTGCGATGTGGCGAACGACGCCTTCACCGTGCATCATGATGTCGTCATTGGTGGCCCAAGCCATCTCCATTTCAGCGTGCCAAAATTCAGTCAAATGCCGTCGTGTTCGAGACTTCTCGGCACGGAAGGATGGTGCGATGGTGTAGAGGCGTTCCAGCGCAGGCATGGCGGCCTCAGCGTAAAGCTGCCATGACTGTGTGAGGTAGGCTTGCTTACCAAAATACGGGACTTCAAACAAGGTTGAGCCACCTTCAACAGCACCGGCCACGAAGTTTGGTGCTTGGTATTCCAAGAAATCATGCCCGCGGAAGTAGGAATGAATGGCCCCAAACGCCGAACTGCGGAGTTTGAGCATGGTGGTCGCTCGTGTTGTTCGGAGGTACAGGTGTCGGTGGTTGAGAGTGTGTTCGGTTCCACCGTAGGTCAATTCGCCGTCTTCGTCCTCCACCAACATGTCGGCTTCGGTGATCGGGAACGGACGTTCTGAGTTGACGGCACCCACGATTTCAATCGCGGTAATGTCGAGTTCGTGCCCGCCCTCAGCGCGCTCATCTGCACGCACAGTTCCGGAAAAGACCACGCTTGTTTCGATGAGGGCACCTTTCAAATCGTCAAAGGCTGCTTCGCCGATGTTGGTTTTCTTGCCAACGCATTGAATGGTTCCAGTTGAGTCTCGCAAAACGATGAATCGGATGTTGTTGTTGCCTCTGGTTCGCTTGACCCAGCCTTTCAATTCCACCTGCTCGCCGTCAAAATGGCCCTTTTGCACATCGCCTATCCACGTGGTCTTGACCATGCTCTCACCAACGATTCCCACCCGTCCTGCCTATGTGAATGTCTCCCTTGGTGCACCTGCAAAGAACGTGTCCTGGCTTGGTGTTCATGGCAAAGTGTCAAAACGGTTCACGACGAGGTAGGTCCGTGAGAAAGACAGCCGTGTATGCCCTCGGCGGTAATGCCCTCCAATCGCCGGTAGAAGGGAGTGCGGATACTTCCCATGTGCTTGCGAAAGTCATGAGCGATGTCATCGACCTCCTTGAAATGGATTGGAGTGTCGTCATCACCCACGGCAACGGGCCTCAGGTCGGACACCTCCTCTCCATGGACGACCAGCACACCCACGACTTGGATGCCTGGGTGGCTGCGACACAGGGGATGATTGGCCACGAACTTTCCTTGCATTTGAACGCCATCCTGCGCCGCCGCCGCCGGCCTGAGCGGACCGCCGTCGTGTTGACCCACGTCGAAGTTGACCCCGATGATGCTGGGTTTCAGTGGCCCACCAAACCAGTTGGCCCTGTGCTTGATGCAGAAACGGTCATGTCAGCGGATTGGGACATCGCAGAAACCGTTCAGGGTCCTCGACGAGTGGTCGCCAGCCCGTTCCCGCTTCAAATCCATGAAATTGACGTGATTCGACATCTCGTTGATTTGCGTGCCGTGGTGTTTTGCGGAGGTGGGGGAGGCATTCCTGTGGTCAAACGAGGTGAACATCATCAAGGTGTTCCTGCCGTCATAGACAAGGATCATTTCTCCTCCCTTCTCGCTGTTGAGTTGGGCGCCGATGCGCTGATCATCAGCACGGCCACCGATGCCATTTACCGTTCCTTTGGAACACCGGAGGCGGAAGCCTTGAGTTCTCTTTCTTTGGATGATGCGAGTCGTATGGAAGAGGCCGGCGAGTTCCCACAGGGTTCCATGGGGCCCAAAGTCAATGCCTTGTGCAGGTTTGTTGAAAACACTGACCATGGTGTGGGCGTCTTGTGTTCACCTGGCCATGTCATCGAAGCCTTGAGGGGCGAGGCAGGGACCTCCATCGTCAGATGAAGCCCCCTGTGAATGAGGAATCATGTTCTTATGGTTCGGGCATCTCGGTCTCATCATGAAGACCCCCATTCTAGCCGAAGCCCACTGCGATGCGCCCTGTGGCGTGTACGATCCAGCCAGCGCCCGAATCGCTGCTGAGGCCGTTCAATCCATGACGAAGAAGATGCTTGCCATGACCTGTCCAGACACATCCGACGGTGTTGCCATGGCCGCTTACATGAACACGATGGCACGTTATGCCGCCGTGAAGGAAGAAGAGGCCCAGAAGTGCAAGGACGAACTTCTTGTGTTGTGGACGGATTTCTTCAAGCCTCAGCACCTCGAGTCCATCCCCGACCTTCATGATACCTTTTGGCATGCCGCTAAGCTCTGCTCGGCTTGCAAGGTTGAGGTCTCGGCCGACCACGCTCAGGAACTGATGGATGCTTGTGAGGCCATCCACCAGATGTTCTGGTCCGCCAAGGGACGAGACGTGCCTTGGATTCGTGCATCCTGAGGGTTAGCGATGAACCAGACCCTGGATGTCCGCATCCAAGGGGACAGCATGTGGCCGACATTTCGTGATGGCGAAGTGGTCTCCTTCACCCAAGAACATCTTGGACCCCTGGAAGGTGGTGATGTGGTGCTCATTTCACACCCCTTCAAGCCCGAAATCAGAATGGTAAAGCGAGTATTACGAGTCGAAGCTAACGGGGATTTGTTTCTTGTAGGCGATAACCCCGATCCGCTGGCCAGCGAAGATTCGCATAACTTTGGGCCGGTTTCTCAGCGTTTGGTGGAAGCCCGCTGGTCGGGTGAAACGAAGCGGGCCTGACGGGGTTCGAACCCGCGACCGACGGATTAAGAGTCCGTCGCTCTA
>JBMSEL010000074.1:0-3240 GCA_049412325.1 Candidatus Poseidonia sp. | reverse complement strand
AGACATGGTCGGGGTAAACCATGTCGTTTTCGAGGTCCCCGCCGAGGCAACCTGCCAGCATGCTCGAAAGCATGATGATGGCGACCAGCACGGTGGCGGGCGGGAGGAAGCGCACAGCATCCCTTACCAAGCGCTCATGCTTAAGCCACATGGTCGTTTGACCGTTGAAGAGAAAAGAAGGTTCAGAGATTGTTTTCCAGATCAACGATTCATGAGCCAATCAACGAGTTGCCCCTTCGCATCAGGCCAATCCGCCGATTCCAACGCATCGGTCAAATGCAATCCGGCCAGGAACTGAGCGTGAATCGAGCCCCATTCGGTTTCGTCGTTCGGCCCTCGCCACCTAAACAACGGCGCCCCCTCCTCTTCCAAACGGTCGAGGAAACCACGCTCAGCTGCCGAGACGAGCAAAACGGGTGTCCCCAACAGGGCGGCCTCGCTGGCGAGGGTGACCGACTGCGTGATGACGCCATCGTGGGAGGCCAATTCTCGGTCGAGCGCCCACGCCTCACCCTCGTAGGCGTTCTCGTCGGCGTTGGTGGTCATCAACCCGTCGAGCGCCTCTTCTGGAAGCGGGACGATCTCATCCCGGTCATGAACGCCCCCGCCGACCAAGCGACGAACCAGCACTCGAGGCGGTGCAGAAACGGCTGACGGTCGTCGATGCGGCACGAGGTGAACGTGGCCGTGAAGCCCGTCCAAGCGATGAACGGTGCCGCCAAAGGAAGCGAGGAAGCCCCCGTCAAGGTCGCTGCGCCAGTGCGTTGGAACGACGACATGGGTGGCGCTCTTCTTGGCCAGCCGATGAGCGAGATGATTCACTTCGGTGTCGGTGATGTACCAGCGCTCACGCACGGTTGACCGACGCCACCAGCGCGGTTTGGCCGCCATCATCTCCAAGGCCGCTCCCACACCCACAATGCGTTCAACCGGACCCTGGCCGTCTTGGCCAGCGGCCTTGAGAAAACGCTGGACGCTTCGCAGACGATAGACCGCTTTTCGCTTCCGTCCATCGCCCACGGGACGCGGCACCCAGAGCGTTTGCCGCCGAGGTAAGCGTCCGTCACCCTGCTCGACCATCGCCCGCACTTCAGGACGTTCGCACGCCACGATGAGGTCGGCCGTCGTGCCGTTTCGCAGATATTCGGCCAGCAGGCGCACATGGGCCGGATGGTCCAGAACCCAACAGGTGCGCATGGACGGGGGAGAAGGTGGCCACCCTCAAGGCATCGCATGGAGAAGTTGATGGGCGAGTTCGGGGAGTGGGCAAGCATGAGCAAAATCGGCATCAGCCCACCCGGAACCAAAACCTACGCCCCCTACACCCCTGCGGTGGTCGTTGGCAACCATGTTTGGCTCTCCGGACAGATCAACATTGATGCGGGCGACGACATCGTGTCCCAAACCCAAGGAACGCTGGAGAAAATCGATGGGCTCCTCGCCGAAGCAGGGACCTCCAAGCACGACCTGGTGTTCGTCCAAGTCTTGCTCAAGACCATGGACTACTACGCTCCGATGAACGAAGTCTACGGTGCGTGGCTCGAAGGTGTCGAGGTCAAACCTACCCGAGCCGCCTTTGCGGTTGATGCGCTGCCCGCCGATGCGCTGGTGGAGATCGTCGTTCAAGCCGTCAAGAGCGATTGAGATGCCGGGTTCGCCCTACCTCGACCAGCCACCCAGAGGCCTGTGGACGTGGCCTCGGCTATTGCGCTTGGTCGGCCTGCCTGCTGCGGCTTTTCTGGGAGCCTGTGCGTACTACGGTGTGTTGTTTGAGGCGCTGGCCATCATCACGGTGACCATGCTGGCGGTGAATTGGATGGTCCGATGAACCGAGAGGATTGAAAGCCCCGAGCCCCTGCGTCATCTCATGGAAACGTGGCCCGAAGCCTGTTTCAAGGCCTACGACATTCGCGGACTCGCCAACAAAGACGGCACGGGAGAACTCACCCCCGACTTCGCCTACCGACTGGGCCGCGCCCTGGCCACCTACCTCGAATGTGATTCATTCGCCGTTGGGCGTGACATCCGGGATTCATCGCCTGCACTGGCGTCGCAACTCATGGCCGGTCTGGCCGACGGTGGCGTCGAAGTGTGGGACCTTGGCATCGTGTCGACCGGATGCGTCTACCACGCCTGCTGGACGCTGCCCGTGAACGGTGGCGTGATGGTCACCGCCAGTCATTTGCCCATGCCCACGCACAACGGCTTCAAGATGTGCCGAGGCACCTTGCCGCTGGCTGGCGAAGAGATTCAGGAACTCAAAGACGTCTTCCTCAAGGGCGACTTCAAAGAAGGAACGGGCGAGGTGGTCGACCACCCGCACATGGACGCCTACCTCGACGCCATCATCGCTTCAACCGGGCCGCTGGCCCGTACCGTCAAGGTCGCCGTGGACTGCGGCAACGCCGTGCCCGGACCGTTCATGAGCGAACTGCTCGACAAGATGGGTGTCGACCACGTCGACCTGTATTGCGACTGGGACGCCACCGAACCCAACCACGGTGCCGACCCCACCCGACCCAAGAACATGGTCGACCTCGGGAAGGCCGTCGTGGACCACGGATGCGAATTCGGCATGGGTGCTGACGGCGACGGTGACCGCATCGGAGCGGTGGACGAAGAGGGGCGGTTCATCTACCCCGACCGGCTCATCGCCCTGCTCGCTGAGGACCTGCTGCGGGACGAAGATGAGATCCCCGAAGATGCCGCGGACGACGAACACCTGCGCATCGTCTACGACGTGAAGTGCTCGATGAACGTGGAACAAGCCATTCTCGAAGCCGGAGGACGCCCCGTCATGGCTCGCACCGGCCACTCGTTCATGAAGCGGGTCTTGGCCAGCATGCCTGAGTGCAAAATGGCGGCCGAAATGAGCGGTCACATCTTCCTCGCTGACCGCGGGTGGTACGGCTTTGACTGTTCACTCTACAACGCGGCCCGACTCATCGAGTTGTGGTCCCGCCATGCAGCCTCAAGCGAAGGTGGTCCAACGTTCTCCAGCGAACTCGACCGACTCGCACCGCCCCTGCCCACCACGGGTGAGGTCAAGGTGCCGTGCCCTGAGGAGGACAAATTGGAGGTTGTGGCGGCCATCACCGAGGCCTTTGGGGACCACGAATGCTCCATCGTGGACGGCGTGCGTGTACGCTTCAACAACGAGGACGACGAGTACGTCGGATGGTACCTGGCGCGTAAATCGAACACCGAGCCCGTGCTGGTGATGCGAATGGAAGCGACCAC
>JBMSEL010000010.1:0-51857 GCA_049412325.1 Candidatus Poseidonia sp. | reverse complement strand
CGTAAGAGCCTTCAAGAACAGCCAACCAAGCCCCGATACGGGAGGGTTCAACGTGGCGACGATCAAAGAGCAAATCGAATTGATTCGCGCCGAGATCGACAAGACCCAGAAAAACAAGGCGACCAACGCCCACATTGGGAAGTTGAAGGCCAAGATCGCCCAACTCAAACTCAAGGAGGAAAAGACGGCAGCCCACTCCAAAGCCAGCGGTGGTGGCAAAGGGTTTGAAGTCCGAAAATCCGGTGATGCAACCGTTGCTCTGGTCGGGTTCCCCTCCGTGGGAAAGTCCACCCTCATTTCCAAGGTGACCGACGCCCACTCCGAAGCCGGAGGTTATGCCTTTACCACCCTCACCTGTATCCCCGGCGTCATGGAACATCGGGGTGCAAAAATCCAGATTCTGGACCTGCCTGGTCTCATCAAGGGCGCCGCCGAAGGCAAAGGCCGAGGCCGAGAAATTCTCAACGTGATTCGAAGCGCTGACATGGTGCTCTACATCGTTGACCCGTTCCAAGACGGGCACTTCAACGTCCTTCATCGTGAACTCCACAACGCAGGATTGCGCCTCAACGAAGTCAAGCCGCCCGTGTTCATCAAGCGAACCGACCGAGGTGGTATTGAGGTTCGTAGCACGGTGGAGCAGACCCACCTCACTCATGAGGAAATGGCCGACATCATTCGTTCCTTTGGCTACACGTCGGCCCTGGTGACCCTTCGAGAAGATTCCACGGCCGAGCAAATCGTCGATGCGCTGGCCGGCAACCGTGTCTACGAGAAAGCGGTCATCGCCATCAACAAAATCGACATCGCCACTGAGCATGACATCGCTCGTGCCCGCTCGGCCCTTCCCCAGGAATGGCCCATCATGAACATCTCAGCCTTCAAGGACATTGGGCTCGACGACCTCAAGGATTTCATCTACGACAACCTCGGGTTCATGCGAGTCTTCCTCAAGCCGCAAGGCCAAGAAGCCGACATGGAGGAACCGCTCATTGTCAAAGACGATTCCACGGTAGAGAACATCTGCGTGAAACTCCATCGTGATTTCGTGAGGAAGTTCCGCTTTGCTCGTATTCGTGGACCGAGTGCGAAATTCGACGATCAGCGTGTGGGGCTTGACCATCAACTCAAGGACGGCGACGTGCTCACGATCGTCGTCAAACGATGAAGTCCGTGCACAACGAATCCGCTGTTGCGGTTTTCCATGGGCATGCGACACGCAAAGACGATGCGGGCTCACTGTTGAAGGAAAAGAGATTCTTGTTCCGCTAACACCGCATAGGTACTTGATTGGAACGTTTGCCGGAGTTGAACATCGTTTTGTTGTTCAGAAACATTGGTTAAATGCAAAGCGTATTCTTGGCTACCGGGTAGTGTGTCAAAATGAATGCTTTCTTCTGTCACCAAACCAATACCAACCCCGTTTTCAATTGACAGGTAGGCGTGCCAAACGTCATCGGCTCGTGGACATTTATCACGGAATCCATCACC
Organism: Candidatus Poseidonia sp.; assembly: GCA_049412325.1. GTDB lineage: Archaea > Thermoplasmatota > Poseidoniia > Poseidoniales > Poseidoniaceae > Poseidonia. Next base: position 50,366 of record JBMSEL010000010.1, on the reverse strand, counting down.
TGCCTTACGCAAAATCTCAAGAAAATTTGGAGGGAATAAGATTCCCGAACAACCGGTCGCTAGATTGAGGTGGCTTGGTCCTTTTATCCCAGCCGGCCACGAATCATAGGGCATTAGCCCATTTTTGTCCTCGGTAAGAACGATTCTATGAGCTCGGTATGCCATGATTGATGTTGGCTCGTATTGTGCAGACTCAAGCATACGTTCCAACCACCAAACTGGATAGAAGATATCGTCGTCTACCACGATGTGGGCGCGGGAAAAGTCCGGCGCATTTCGAATCCACCACTGAATCTTGGTGTGTGGTCCAAGATTTTCCGCCAAATGGATTTCCAAGCCCCGCTTCATCAGTCGCTTCAAAGCTTTGTTCGGGTGCAATACATCTTCCTCTACGTCCAAAAAAAGCATGAAGCGTGATGGGAGAATCGTCCCTTTCCCAATTGTTTCGATCACGATGTGAACATCTTTCAAGCGGCGTCCATGGGTTGTCATCGAAATTGTGGGGCCCGTTGGATCAAGGATGGTGGATGATGTGAATCGGTTTCTCAACCCAAGGCGAAAAGATCTGAACCGCATCCGAATAGGCGACAGAAGATTTCGAAGATATGATCGTACGTTGGGGATTCGCATGCACATCACCAACGTTAACGATTTGAGGCTCATTCGGGTATGCTTAACCCTTTCTCACCCACGCCTAAGGACCATATATTTGTGCATGTGACGCTGGATTCTTTTTGATTGGGCGAAGAAGACCATAGCATAAAACGTCCCAAGTAGCATACGAAAGTGGAGTCCTGAGATAGAGAAGGAAGGACCTTCAGGATTGAACACTCAAAAAAGACCGGCTGCCCAATTCATCAACCTCTTCATTCCACTTTTTGGATGGCTGTTGATTTGTAACAACCGATGTTTATATTTCTGAGTGTTTCTAAACCCATCCAAATGATAATTCTCTACCAACCCTTTTCGTACATATTTGTTGCAGAGTTTGTTGAGATGTGGTATATTGGTGTCGTCAAACACGATGATGGTCTTCTCATGGGATAATTGTAGACAAAGGTCGAGGTCTTTTTTTGCTCCGATCAGACCATGATCACCATCAATATGGATCAAGTCAAATTTCTCATCTTGCTCAATCAATTGTGGCAAACCGACATCATAAGAACTCCCTGGTATGATCCTTAAATCATCAAAATCTTGGTTTATTCTATTGAAGCAGGGAATGACGTATTTGTGCTCATTCAAATCAACGCATGTCATGTCAATTGAAGGAAGAAGCATTTTCATAAATAAGCAACTAAATCCAGCATTAAACCCAATTTCTAGGACTTTTTTGGGCTTTGCACTGTTGATTAAATGATAAAAATTACTTTGTTTATCTTGCATTTCAACGTTTTCAATAAACGTTTGATGCGAACTGTATATGTTCCCTTCAAGTTCAACATTCAACGATTGAATGATCGGCATCAAATTGTGGTTCACGTACTCCGCCCATTTCGTAAGATGGTCTTGATAAATCTCGACATCATTGGATGAGTCTCCAGGAGCATCAGTAGATTTCAATTGATTTCCCTCCTCGCTTCACTGGCCATCATCCGTATGAACTTCTCCTCACTGATGGATGAAATCGCTCTTTCGGAATTCAAAAATTCGAACAGATCATTTGTAGCAAGGTGATTTTTCTTGCTTCCTGTGTGCCAGTTTCCCCGATGTTTCCTTGAATGAGACACATCCATCACCAGCATTCAAAATTAACAAGAATCTCATATCTAAACCTACCTATCAGCGTCGAGGAAAGGAGTCAATGAAGTGGTCAAGGCCTATCAAAACGGCCAGAACACCACGTTGAAATGCCATCATGATGACCAGCATCGACATCAACCAATCACAGAGGTGATTGAACCTCATTGACCTGCTTGAGGGTTCTGTCGGTCTCCTCGGGGTCGATGAAGAGGGCCGCCAGCACCACGAAGGTCTCGAGCACGGCGGCGATGTAGAAGATGGTCTGGTAGTTGTAGCGCTCGGCAAAAATCGGTGCCAACTGGTAGCCGATGATGGCGGAGAGGTTCATCATCGCCATGTAGCCCGTGAATTGCGTCCCGCCAACTTCGGCCCAAGTGACCCGCATCATCAGCGAATAGGCGCAGATGGAGACGATGGCCCAGAGGAAGGTGTGGACGATCCACACGAGCATCATGAACCAGCCCTCACTCCACAGGTTGTCAAACGTGCCCCAGACCAAGGTGGTCAGGGAAGCACTGAGGGCCGCATACATCAACATGGACTTCCCTCCGAAGCGACGACCGAGTTCACCGCCCGCCATGGCACCCAGCATGGTGACGACGAGGATGATACCGCCCTTGGTGGCGTTGAATTCTTCTTGACTCCACCCCAATTCCTGAAGGAAGAGCAGCGGGAGAATGGGGATGAGGATGAACGCCAGTGAAATGACGAGGCTGACGGCGACCCCGAGTTGGGCGGAGCGGACAGAAAAAGCCGTCCTGATGTTGCCCAAAATCGTAGCAAAGTCACGCACTTCTTCGTCGTTCTCTTTGCTGTCCTCCGCTACCTCAACAGCCTCGCCTTCATCCCACGGGAAGCGCTTCTCGCCGGGTCGCTCTCGCATGAACAACGGCACCATCATGATGATGACGAGAATGGGGATTTGGATGAGGAAGGCCCCTCGAATGCCCACAATGCCAATGATGGTGCCGAGACCTGCACCACCGATGACACCGCCAAGCGATTTGGCGGTGAACATGTAGCTGTTGACCCGTTCGAATTCATGGGATTGAAGGACATCGACGGCCAGCGCATCGGTGGAGACATCCTGCAGTGCCGTGAACACGTTGTAGACGAAGAACAGTGCACCGAGCAAGGAAATGTTGTCGGTCAAATCAGGGACGAGAAGCATGGTGACAAGCAACGCCACCATGCCGGTCTGGGCGATGAGGATCCATGGACGGCGGCGGCCGAGTTCAGGGAGTTGGAAGCGGTCAATGATGGGACCCCACAGGAACTTAAACGACCAAGGCAAGGTACCCAGCGTCAACAGGTAGGCCAGATCGCCGGCGTCTGCGCCTTCAGCGGCAAGGAAGGTCACCATCGTGACGGTGATGAATCCCCAAGGGACACCTTGAGCGACATAGAGGGCCGAGAGGGTGATGACACGTGCCCGATAACTGTCCACGAGTGTCTCGCCGTCCGAGGTGGATTCACCCTCAACGACATCGGTTTCGGGCTCACCGAAATCAAGGTCGAGGTGGAAGCGGTCCCGTTGCTTGGTCGAAACGTACCCAATCAGGCCTACCACAGGAAAAATCCAGGCCGCGAACATGAACAGGGGCAAGGAACCATCACCAACCGCCAAGGTTGAGGCTTCATCGCCGTTCTCGTTGAGGATGGTGAAGTCCAGCACGAGGAGGCTGACGACCGTGGCGACTTCCTCCCCGTCGTCGTTGTTGGAGCACAATGCACCGTTGAAGGCCTCGGCATCGACGGTGATGCTCAGGTCGTAGGTGCCAAGTGCTTCCTCGCCAAAGGCCAGTTGGGATTCGATTTCACTCTTGGTCATTCCTTCAATCACGCCTGAAAGGAGCGAATCATTGTGCCATGTCAGGTTGACGTCATGGGAACCGGGATTCTCATCCGAGACGGACAGCGTCCATTCACCCTTGGTGGAGGTTCCGGTGACCGTGTCGGGGGCATCGGCCTCACCTCCTGTGCAGACGGGACCTCCCGAAGATTCATCTTCGCCATAAGTGAGAGAAAACAACACGCCAACCACGTTGCCACCCGCTGACTCAATGGCGTCGGTAAACGGGCTGGATTCAACGGACCACGGCACCGCCTGGCCGTCTTGGTAGTAGGCGGATTTGGCCTCAACCTCGATGGACGTCATCGTGGATTCAACCACATAGGTGCCTGTCGCCTCGTCGGAAGAGCCGCCACCGCTCAAACAGCCTGAGAGGGACGTGAGCACGACCAGCATCAACACGAAGTGAACCGGTCGCATGGTCCGAGGGTCCCTCGGCTGGCCTTCAAGATTGTTCACGAGTGATTCGGGAGCAGAACGTTGAGGTGGAGGGGCCACCATGAGACCTGTGGACGACAACTTCGCCGCTGAGGCCGGCTGCAGACTTGTATCACGCCCCATGCAACCCACAACGCTCAAATGGGCCACTATGAAGGCCAAGCCATGAGGAACCGTCGACTCTTCGCCGCCGTGCGGGACCTCGACCCTCCAGGAGGTGGAGCGGAACGTTCACTGGCAGCCCTGCTCAACGGAATCGCGGTCTCCGGCCCAACCCTTGAGACCGCCCCTGCGTTCGTGCCCATGTCTCCCGCAGCAGAAACGCCGACCCATCCCGGTTGGCAGGTCAGCGCATTCGCTAGCAACAATCGTGGGGAACAAATTGGCTTGCTCGTGCCAGAAGTTGATCTCACAACAACCGATCTCCCCATTGAAGGATTCTGGGCAAAAGTCGCTTGGGTTCTTCGTGAACGAGGTGATGGGCATCGACGCAGGAAATGGGCTCATGACCGGCACATCAGACGACGCACCTCGCAGTTCGCCAAACGTGTTGGCTCATGGTTGGACAAGCATGAGCACAATGGTGCCGTTGGATTGACACAGCTTGAATGGTCGACGGGGGCTGCCAAAGCGTTTTCAGAACGTGGCATACCTTACATCGTATTCGTTCGGGATGACACGGTGTTCCGTTTGGAAGAACGGTTTCGGTCCGTCATGGAAGGTGCAGCCCTCGTGTGTGCGGCCGGGGAAGGGTTGCTGGGTGACATTCGCTCTCGTTTTGCGATTCAACGAGGCCACAGCGTTCCTTTGCCAATTGATTTTGGTGGGCGTTTCGGTAGCATGGAGGAGGTCAACGCCTTGCGGTCGGCCGAGCAGGCCAAGCGTGCCGCTGGAGCACCGCCCAGAATTGGCATCATGGTTGTGACCCCAGAGAAGGGGTTACGAATGTATCAACAACTCCTCCCCAGGCTGCAGGAGCGCTGGCCGGAAGCCGAAGTCCACATCGCAGGAGGCACCGTCTACCCCCAGCTACTCGCTCATCATCCGAACGCACATGTGCTGGGTCACGTCGACGCTGCAACCTTCTTTGCGAGCATCGATGTTCATCTCATCCTGTTTGAGACGACCGGTTCATGGGGACGGGTGATCGGTGAGGCCGGATTGTTCGGCGTACCAAGCGTGACGTCGGATGTTGGTTCGCAAAAGGAGGCGTTGGGGGATGGTGGTATCCTGGTGGACGACGGCCATGACACCGATTCGGTCATCGATGCATTGATGGCTGTTTACGAAGAGCGAGAACGCTATGGCGGCTTGGCACGTGAGCACACCCGAATGGTTGACCATCGGCGTTCTGTAGCGGCTTTCCGAAGCGGTCTTGAAGAACTGTTTGAAGAACAAGGTCCGTGAATCACCAGCGCCCCTTTGTCCAGAACACCACGCTCTTCCAGATGAGAGGTGTGCCCCTGATAGTGGCGGCCTCATCTTCGTCCACGTGAGTTGGCAGGGTTGGAAGTTAGGGCGATTGGGTAGAACGCCGTCGCGTTGACCGGGAGCCTGATGAAACAACCCGTCAATCCCAGATGCCCATGTCCATGCGAGCGTCTTCGCTGGCGTGGACCTTCGGGTCCCAGCGGGGCGTCCATACGAGGTTGATGTGGACGGAGGCAAGGCCGTCAGTTTGCAGCGCTGCGCGGTGAGCAGCTGCCATGATCTCAGGGGCTGCAGGACAACCGGGTGAGGTGAGCGTCAAGTCGACTTCGGCATGGAGACCCTCGTCCTTCTGCTCAAAACGAACATCGTACACGAGGCCCAATTCCACGATGGAGAGTTCCAACTCGGGGTCTTCCACGTCGTCCAACTTCTCCATCACGGCTTCTTTGGTCGTCATGCGATTCACTCCATGCTGGCGCGGATCTCGTCCATCACCTTGTCGTACATGTTTCGAAAGCCGTTTGAGCGGCTCGGTGTGAGGCTGTTGAGCAGGCCCATTTCCTCGGCAAAGTCCACGGGAATCAAAGCAGCCTGGGCCGGTGCAAGCCCCTCAATGGCGATGCTGAGCACGCCCATGAGACCCTGAACGAGTTTGGCATCGGCAGCACCCACCATGTGAACAAGCCCGTCGTTCACACCAATGCGCACATGAGCCTCCGATTGGCACCCACGGATGCGGGTGTCCTCGGTCCACTCGTCGGTGGGGAGTAACATCACCTCGTCGGCCAGCTCAAACACCATTTCGAGTCGCTCACGCTTGTCAGTGACTTCTTTGAACTCCTCAATCAGTTCCCGAAGGGCCTCAGGATAGAACGTCATGCGAACTTCTCCGTGATTTCCTTGAGTTCCCTCACCAAGCCTTCGGCTTCCTCACGGGTGTTGTAGACGTAGAACGAAGCACGCACTGTGCCCGATATACCGAGTCGGTTGAGCAGGGGCTGAGCGCAATGGTGGCCGGTGCGCACGGCATAGCCACGTGCATCGAGCAGATGCGCCATGTCCTCACTGTTGATGGTGGGGTGGAGGAAAGACACCACGGCGGCGTCATGTTCACCGTGGCGGCCATAGACGCTCATGCCCATGTTGCGAAGTTCCTGCGCGACCCACGCCGCAATCTCAACCAGACGAGCGTGTTCGGCGTCCAAGTCAAACGAGTCCATCCAGTCCAAAGCGGCCGACCATCCGATGGCTTCAGCAATGCGAGGTGTGCCGGCTTCGAATTTGTGCTCGTTGGTTTGGTAAGTGGAGCCCTCCACAGTGACGGTTTCGATCATGTCGCCGCCGCCCATGAAGGGCTGCATCTCTTCGAAAGCCTCCGGCTGGACCAGCAGGGCTCCGATGCCGGTCGGACCGCACATCTTGTGCGCTGAGAAAGCCATGAAGTCGGCACCGAACGCATGGAAATCCACGGTGGAGTGCGGAACGCCCTGCGCCGCATCGATGAGTACCTTCGCCCCTGCATTGTGGGAAGCAGCGATGATGTCTTCGAGCGGGTTGCGAACACCCAGCACGTTCGAGGTGTGGACGACACAGACCAGTTTGGCCCCGGGAAGGGCGTAGGCAAACGCTTCCATATCGAGGGTGAAATCGGGCATCACCGGGACATAGCGCAACTCGATGCCCCGTTCTTCAGCCAGCATTTGCCAGGGAACGATGTCGGAGTGGTGTTCCATTTCCGTGAGGATGATGGCGTCGCCGCTCTCAAGGTTGGCTCGACCCCATGCATGAGCGACGAGGTTGATGGCTTCGGTCGTGCCGCTGGTGATGATCGCCTTGTCGGCATTGAAGCGCTGTTTCAGTTTCGTTCGGCAGGATTCGTAGCCTTCAGTCGCTTCACCGGCAAGGGTGTGAACAGCGCGGTGGACGTTCGCGTTGGACTCCGAATAGTATGCATTCATTGCATCAATGACGACCTTCGGTTTTTGCGTGGTGGCAGCGTTGTCGAGGTAGACCAGCGGGTAGCCGTTGACCTTGCGTTGAAGGATGGGAAATTGCGCTCGAAGGGACATGGCATCACCGCTTCAATTCGCATTCCAAATGAACCGTGAGCCGAGTACGCATTTCATCGACGAGGGTTTGGTTATCGAGGCTTGAGAACCCATCTTGCATGAAGCCCTCGATGAGCAGGGCGACGGCCGATTCTTCGTTCAGGCCTCGGCTCATGAGGTAGTGAAGTTGGTCTCGGTCCACCGGGGCGCTGGCAGCACCATGCGCAGCGGCGACCTCGTCAGCGAGGACTTCGAGCTCGGGGATGGCTTCCGCACGTGCTTTTTCGGAGAGCAGGAGATTCCTGAACACTTGGCCCGCATCGCAGTGATTCGCGTGTTCAGCAATCGTCAGCAGGCCGGTGGCGATGGAATGACTCTGGTCGTCACAAGCGGCGTGAACGTTGAGGGATGAATCCGTGTGGGGAACATCATGGTGAATCTCGATGTGATGGTCAACGTGGCGCTGACCAGAGCCGTGCACCGAGATGGCTTGGGTCAGGGCCCCGCCAGAAGCCGTAAAGTGCGTTCGTACATCACTCTTGCATCGGAACCCACCGATGGACAGGCCAGCCAATTCAAGCGAAGCATCTCGGTTCACCGCCCAATCTTCGCAATGCAGGAGTTTGCCATTGGAGGCGAGTTCGTTGACCAGCCCGAAGCCAGCACGAACATTGGCTCCGATTTCACCAGTGATGTGGAGACCGGTCCAGCCGGATTCACCCGAAAGGTGGAGCACGACGGTCACATCGTGCTTGAGTGAAAGATGGAGGTGTCCCACTGCGACATGGCCTGAGGCCACGGCTTGAAGATGGACGACGTCGGCCTCCCCGTCTGATTCGTAAGTCCAAGCAGATCCACCGAGTTCGCTGAGGAAGACACGACCGATGTCCTCTGCGTTCACGATCCGAGGAGCACCCTCGACCAACGGCCCGCCTTCAAGGACCTTGAAGCGAACACCTGAAGCCTCTGGGACCTCGTCAACTTTGGACGGATGAATGCGTGCCCATGGAGTGTATCGCCACAGATGAAGAGCACGGGAGGGAACGGCCATATCGGCATACTTCATCCGATGGAACCCTCCATTTCCAACTCCAGCAACTTGTTGAGTTCAACGGCGTATTCCATGGGGAGTTCACGGGTGAAGGGTTCAAAGAAACCGTTCACGATGAGACCCATGGCTTCTTCTTCCGAAAATCCACGGCTCATGAGATAGAACAACTGGTCGCCCGACACCTTCGAGACGCTGGCTTCGTGCTCGAGGTCGGCCGTTGAGTTGCCAACCTCCATGGTCGGGTAGGTGTCTGACCGAGATTCGCTGTCGAGCATGAGGGCGTCGCAGACGATCTTGGAACGACATCCATGGGATTTGGGTGTAACTTGGAGCATTCCACGGTACGATGAGCGCCCACCGTTCTTCGAGATGGACTTCGAGAGGATGTTGGACGTGGTGTTGGGAGCGAGGTGGTGGACCTTGGCCCCGGCGTCCTGGTGCTGACCTGCGCCTGCATAAGCCACCGAGATGACCTCGGCGTGGGCGCCTTCACCCTTGAGCAGGACAGCCGGGTACTTCATCGTCAATTTGGAGCCGATGTTTCCATCAACCCACTCAACGGTGGCGTTTTCGTAGGCGACACCTCGCTTCGTGACCAAGTTGTAGACGTTGGCCGACCAGTTTTGGATGGTGGAGTATCGGATTTTGGCCCCCTTCATGGCGATGAGTTCAACCACGGCAGAGTGGAGAGAATCGGTGGAGTAGGTGGGCGCCGTGCAGCCTTCTACGTAGTGAATGCTACTCCCTTCGTCGGCGATGATCAGCGTTCGCTCAAACTGTCCCATGTTCTGAGCATTGATGCGAAAGTAGGCCTGCACGGGCATTTCAACGTGGACGCCCTTCGGGACATAGATGAACGAACCACCCGACCAAACAGCGGTGTTGAGGGCGGAGAATTTGTTGTCGCTGTAGGGGATAACCGTCCCAAAGTATTCCTTCACAATCTCGGGGTATTCCTTGAGGCCACTGTCCATGTCGAGGAACAAGACACCCTGCGCTTGCAAGTCCTCACGAATGGAGTGGTACACCGCTTCGGATTCGTACTGAGCTGTCACGCCACCCAACCACTTCTGCTCGGCCTCGGGAATACCCAATCGGTCGAAAGTTCGCTTGATGTCGTCGGGAACGTCGTCCCAGTCCTTCTCCGTGGCCTCCGATGAGCGGAGAAAATACGTGACGTTGTCAAAATCGATGTTGTTGAGTTCACTGCAGTTGCCCCAGTCCGGCATCTCCCGCTCGACGAAGTGATGGTAGGCCTTGACCCGGATGTCGGTCATCCATTGGGGTTCATCCTTGAGCGCAGAAATGTCTCGTACGACCTGTTCGGACAAGCCCTTATCGAATCGAATGGTGGCGTTTTCCGGGTCGTGGAACCCGAACTGGTAATCGCCAACCGCCTCACGTGCTTCGTCACTCATGTTCAGGCCTCCGTTGCGGTTTCAAGCCAATCGTAGCCCTGTTCTTCAAGTTTGAGCGCCAACTCCGGCCCACCGGATTCCAAAATGGTGCCGTCGATCATGACGTGGACGAAGTGAGGGCGAACGTGGTCAAGCAGACGCTGATAGTGGGTGATGATGAGGCAACCGGCCTCTGGGGCCACACTGTTGATGCCTTTTGCTACGATGCGGAGGGCATCGATGTCCAGTCCCGAGTCGGTTTCATCGAGGAGAGCCAAGGTGGGCTTGAGCAGCAGCATCTGAAGGATTTCAAGGCGCTTCTTCTCGCCACCGCTGAAGCCGTCGTTAACGTAGCGGGAAAGAACAGATTTCTGCATCTCGAGGCTGGCCATGGCACCGTTGAGCTCCTTGCGAAATTCACGACCCTTGAGCGGTTCGTCTCGGACCGATTGGACCGATTTCTTGAGGAAGGTGCCGACTTGCACGCCGGGAATGACGGCGGGGTATTGGAAGGACAGGAACATGCCAGCACGGGCTCGCTCGAACACGCTCATCTCGTTGATGTTCGTGCCCATGTAGTGAATGGACCCCTCGGTGATTTCGTAGGCAGGATGGCCCATGATGACGCTGGCGAGCGTGGATTTTCCAGCACCGTTACGCCCCATGATGACGTGGATTTCACCCCGGTTGATGGTCAAGTTCATGCCATTGAGGATGGGTGTATCCTCCACGCTGACGTGGAGGTTTTCTACACGCAGAATTTCCTCGGCCATCTTCATCCCTACATCGCCGTCTCGTCTCTCCTTTATCAAGGAATGTAGTGGCCATACGGACGCTCAATTTTCGAGGAAAACCTCGCCGTTTGAACCCACCCTCACCAACGGCTTCATCGTGCCGGGAATACGAGGGTTGAAGTTGACCACCTCAAAGCCAAGCCATGGACGACGACTTGGTGGCCAAGTACGCCGCTGAGGCGAAAGCCGCCATGGAGGCGGAAGCCGCGCGGCGCGTAGCGGAATCCACCGACCCTGAGGAGGAGGAGCGGTTGCGAAATACTTCACTCCATGACCTGACCGACACAGCGCATTTTGTCCCGGCTCTTCTCGCACGGCTCGGCGCCGTCCGTGCCGCTCTCGACGGTCACGGCGGAGGCATCGCAGTCTCAAAATATGAACTTCATGAAGGAGCACTCGACCTTGTCCTCGACTTGACCGGTGCTTGTCTTTCGTGCGGTGCCGCTCCTGGCACCCTTGAGGGTGTGAAGGGCGATCTGGAGGCTGACGCAGAAGTTCATCGGATTCGTTTCTCTTCAGCCCTGCTCGACACGTTTGACGACCTCGGTCGAGAGTTCATCCTCGCCCACGGCAAGGTGGAATTCATTGACATCCCAACCGACGACGAGTTGGCATGATTTGGCGAGCCTTTCAATAAAGGCAGGCAGGAGGCGACGGTATGGCAGCGTGGAACGACGAGCGAAGGGACGACCCTGCGCCGTGTCGCGAGCAAGACCATGGGCTGTTTGAGGTAACCCAGCGAGACGGGCGAGCTCGGTTGGGGCGGCTTCATACGAGACATGGCATCCTTGAAACCCCAGCGCTCTTGCCCGTGGTCAACCCGAACATTCGGACCATCGAGCCGAGGGTGATGTGGGACAAGTATGGCATCCAAGCCCTCATCACAAATTCCTACATCATGTGGAAGCATGAGGATTTGCGCACGGTAGCCCAGCGAGATGGGGTTCATGGGCTGTTGGATTTCCCCGGCGTGGTCATGACCGATTCGGGAACCTTCCAATCCTATGTTTACGGCGATGTCGAGGTGGGTGTGGACGAAATCGTCGCCTTTCAGCGGTCCATCGGTGTGGACATTGCGACCATGCTCGATGTCTTTTCACGCCCCGACATGAACGCTACAGAGGTGGAGCATGCCGTTCGGGAAACCGAGGCACGAGCTGCCCAGAGCCTGCAAGCTGCGGGCACAACGATGCTCAATGGACCCATACAAGGCGGCATTTTTAGAGAACTGCGCCACATCTCTGCCCAACTGATGGGGAAGCACGACTTCGCCGTCCACCCCATCGGTGGCATCGTGCCCGTCATGGAACAGCAACGCTACAAGGACTATGCCAAAATCATGATGGCGACCCTTCCACTCCTTCCGCCTCACCGTCCGGTCCACATGTTTGGCTGCGGCCACCCTATGCTGTTTCCCATGTCGATTGCCTTGGGTGCAGACCTGTTTGATTCGGCGGCCTATGCCCTGTTTGCCCGAGATGGTCGCCTCTTGACGCCCTGGGGGACCGAGCGAATCGATGATTTGGTCGACTGGCCGCTGTTGATGCCGTGCGTAGCAGGCACCACCCCAGCCGATGTTCGAGCCATGGAAGCTGAGGCGAAGGAGCGGTTGCTGGCTCACTTTAACCTCGAAGTCACCCTCGCCGAACTCGCTCGTTGCAAACAAGCGGTGAGAGATGGACGCATATGGCAACTGGCCGAACAACGCAGCCATCAGCACCCGGCCCTGCGCGAAGCCTTTCTCTGGTTGACGACATCGCCTTCGCTTCAACGAGGTCTTCGACCCGAGAAGTTCTACACCGACCGGGATGCGGCTCGGGACATCGATCGTGACCAAGGCATGTGGGAAGACGCCTGGGATTGGATGGTATGGAGTCAACAAACCCCGAGAGTTGGCGGTATTCAATGGGGTGGCGACGACACCTTCAGCCGACCTCACATCGCCAAAGCACGCCGCCATCTCCACATGCGTTGGGTCCATGACACCAGCGTGGAACAAGCGGTGGTCTTTCACGGCATTCGCGGACCGTTCCGAGAACGCATCAACGAAGTGCTCGAATGGCTGACTCATCGCCACCCGACCGTTCAACCGATGGTCCTCACGCCGCTTGGACTGATTCCAGCCTCGCTCGAAGACCTCAACCCCTTCGCCCATCTCGATGCGCCCCCTTGGGTGCTGCGCCATGAACCCGAGACTGCTTGGATTGAACGAGAACTGCAGCGCCTTGGGTTAGGCGGTACGCCTTATTCTACCGTGGATGTGGCCAGCGATGGTCTCAAACAACGGCTGGCAGAAGCGCTTACTTCGCTCGGAATGAGCAAGGATGTCCACGAACCGCTGACGCCCGAAGAACGGGATGCTGCACGCCACCACTTGCGGACCTTGCAAGGCCGTGACAAACAGATGGTCCTGCTGAACGTCAACCAAAAAGTGGCCAACGAGGTCATGGTCGGTACCACCTTTGTCGTGAACCGCGAAGGTCGAATGAAGAACATCAACAACGCCGATGGCGCTCATTTGTTCAGCCCGCGACTACGCGACGGGGGATTGTCGATGGCCACCCCTGGTGCACAGGCGTTGTTTGACCGCCGCATGGAGCCATTACCTGCGTCCTTGCCACGTACCGAATGCTGGGGCCACAGCGGCCAAGGTCCCGCTGTGGTGATCGTGGACGACGATGCCGAACCCTTTGTTCGAAAGGGACGCAATGTCTTCCACGGCTTTGCCTTGGCCTGTGATCCGTGGCTGGCTCCAGGAGAGCCCTGCCTCATCGCCAATCAAGCCGGTGAATTCCTTGGCCATGGCGTTTCCCAGTGCACTTCGACCGAACTCGCAAGTCTCAGCAAGGGGATTGCCGTGAAGACACGGGGCGGCGTTCGTCGCTGAACAGGAACCGCGCAGTGAAAGGCTTCATGAGGCGCCTTGACCACCCTTTGAAGTGAGGGCCATGACGGATGAACCCATCATCCACACCAAGGATTTGACGAAATCCTATGGTCCCCACGTCGCCTTGGACAACCTCAACCTGTCCATTCCACGAGGGGCCACCGGCTTGTTGGGGCAAAATGGAGCGGGAAAATCGACGTTCCTCAAGACCATTCTCGGGCTAATTCAGGCGACGTCCGGTGAAGGGAAGGTTCTCGGATACGACATTCGGCACGAAGGCGTGAACATTCGCCAGCGCATCGGCTACATGCCAGAATACGATGCGTTGAACCCTGACATGGACGCCATCCATCAGGTGCGATATTCTGGAGAACTCCTCGGCATGAACCCGACCGTGGCCATGAACAGGGCGCATGAAGCCCTCCAGTTTGTTGGCATTGGTGAACAGCGCTACCGAGAAATTGGGAGTTTCTCAACCGGGATGAAACAGGCGACAAAACTGGCCTGTGCCATCATTCACGACCCTGACCTCCTCATCGCTGACGAACCTTCCAACGGCCTTGACATGAAGGCAAGGGAATTCATGATCTCCACGCTGAACAACATGGTTCACGATGCCAACCGTTCCGTCCTGATGGCCAGCCACTTGATGGAGGACGTAGAGCGCGTGTGCGAGAACATCATCCTCCTTCACAAAGGGACGCTGGCGGCTCAGGGGAAAATTGAGGACCTCAAAGCGATTGACCGAGAAATCGAAATTCACGTGTGGGGTAAGGCGACACCACTGGAACAACGCTTGCTCGACGATGGGCTCAAAGTCCGACGTGAGGGACGTGTCATGCGCATCGCCCACACAGATGAGGACACCTCCACCGCCATTCTCCGTGCGGCGGCCGAGGTGGGCGCTCAAGTTCGGCGTATGCACGAATACGAAGCCTCCCTCGAAGACCTCTTCCTCGCCATCATGGACAACCTTGGCTACAGTGTGAAATCAAGCGACGACCTGCTTCGTTCACCGGTGGAAGCACGACGTGTTGACGCACCTCAATCGATGGGAGGCGGCGGTGCATGACCCAAGGCCTTCCCACGCCTGAAGCACCGGTCACCGGTCAAGCCCGGATGGACGTGGCTTGGGGTTCAAACACAGGCGATGAGCAGCCTGAGCAGGAGCAATCTGCGAACACCGCAAAAAGCGGTCAAATATTTGAGCAAAAATACACGCCTTGGACGGGCCAACTGAACCCGAGGTGGATGCGAAACTGGTCCATCTTACGCCATCATCTGCTCGGTATCTTCCGAAAGGGCCACCGACCGTGGACCATGCCCACGCGAATCTTCATCCTCATCGCCTTCCTTGCTTCGCTGTCCGATGCCGGCATGACCTTGCTTTCAGGCCTGGTTGGTAGTTCAGAATTTCATTCGCTTTTCGGTGTGAGTCGAGACAATCTTTACGGTCACGTCCTCGGCTTCTTCCCTCGAAACGTGCTTTACTACCCAATCGTCGCTGCGTTGTTGGTGGGAGGGGTCATCTCGGAGGACCGGCAGCATGGAACCTCAGCACTGTACTTCTCGCGCCCTGTCTCTCGCTTCGACTACGTTGGGATGAAGTTCCTTTCCGTAGCCATCATTCAGGCGCTGGTGGTCCTGGTGACCTACGTGCTTTACTTCCTCGCTGAAGTCGTGGCTTACGGCCGAGGATGGGCGTGGATGGTCGACATCTTCCCGATGTTCCTCGCAGGGCTGCTGGCCGGTGCACTCCTCATCTTCACCTACACGAGCATCGGCCTTGGTCTGTCCAGTGTCTCGACCGGTCGGTTCTTCCCCGGCATCGGGTTGCTCGCCATCGTGTTTGGAACGAAAACGCTCGCCAGCATCGTGAAAAATTTGTTTGAGAGGGAAATCCTTTACCTCATCTCCCCCTATGATTGCGCTGCCCACGTCGGTCAAGCCATCATCGGAACGCAAACGACCTACGACCAGTACTCGTGGACCTACTCGCTCGTCGCGCTGGTGGCCATGAATGCGCTGGCGCTCTATGTGCTCTCTTCTCGCGTCGCTTCGATGGAGGTGACACGGGAATGATGCCGGACATGACCCAGCAGGGCGTCGCCCAGGTCGCACCAACACCGGTGGCAGCCAATGTTCCCGTGGTCTACTTTAACGGGGTATCGAAATCCTACGGGCGCATCCATGCATTGAGCAACATTACCCTCGGATTGAGCGGGGGTGTGACGGGTATCCTCGGGATGAACGGGGCCGGGAAATCCACGCTGTTCAAGCTCCTCATGGGGAAACTTCGCCCCAGCGCAGGGCAAGTGAAGTTGTTCGGAATGGACCCTTGGAAGAACCCTGCGCCATACGCCAACGTAGGTTTTGTTCCTGAACATGAAAAGATGCACGACTGGATGACGGCACTGGAATTCGTCAGCACATTTGCTCGCCTCCACGGGATGACGCGAACCGAAGCCGAGCGGGAAGCAAGGCGTGTGCTGGATTTCGTTGGATTGAGCGACGTGGCCAACAAAGAGATCGGGCGCTTCTCCAAAGGGATGCGCCAGCGGACCAAAATCGCCCACGCCCTCGTCAACGACCCAGAACTCATCATCCTCGATGAGCCGCTGCAGGGATGCGATCCCTTGGCAAGAACCACCATCATGAACGTGATTCGAGAACTCGGCAAGTTAGGCCGAACCGTCCTCGTCAGCAGTCACATCTTGAGCGAAATTGAACGCATCACCGAGCAAATCATCATCCTTCACCAAGGTAAATTGGTGGCCTTGGGCAACCTGCACGCCATCCGTGAACGGCTTGACCAAATCCCTCACACGATTCGCATCATTGGTGAGGATGCTCGCGCCCTGGCAAGGGACCTGCTAGGGCATCCCGCCGTGTTTGGGGTCAGTTTCCCCACCGACCAAGAATTGCTCATCCAAACCTTCCATTTCGGCCAATTGCATGCTGCCCTCCCGAGACTGATTGTCGAAAACGGCCACAAAGTCAGCATCATTGACAACCCCGATGACGACCTCGAATCCTTGCTTCACTATTTGGCGGGAGGGAACGCCTGATGGCGAAAAGAGAGGTCCCAAGTTTGTGGACCGGCATGGACCGGAAGGCTCTGGCCATCGGAGAATTCACCCTTCGTCAGCAACAGAAACGACTCTCCACTTGGGTGGTGCTTCTCGTTGGCATCGCCGCTATGGGGGTGTTGACCATGTTCTATGTCGACGCCATGACCCGAGATTACGAAGCCATTGACAACGACGGCGATTCCTTCGACTTTGACGGCGATGGCTACCCGAACGGGCAGGAGAACCTCTACGGAACCGATATCTTCGATGCTGATTCCCATCCAGGTGTACTCGACCCCTCCATCCTGCCCGATGACCAAAGCGTTTGGATCAACGAAGACGACTTTGATTGGGACGCCCTTGAAGATGGAAGTGTTGGTGTTGACGATAACGGGGATTGCGACCTTGAGAGCCGAACGGATTCCCAAAAAGACGCCAATCGAAACGGTATCCAGTGCGACATTCAACTCATCTCTGACCGCTACGGCGGGGGATACCGCGTCTTGAGCGACGGCAACGTCGACGAGGACCCCGATGACGAAGCCTACGCCCTTGAGGCCATTCACCGAAGCTTCGTTCTCGCCATAGGAAAACTCGGTGTCGTCTTCCTGATTGGCATCTTTGTTCCCCTGTTCATGGCCACTGGCCTCATCCGAAACGAAATGACATCGGGGACGATGCATTTCATGTTGGCCAAGCCCATTGCACGAGCGGAGGTGTTCCTGTATCGATTGCTTGGATTCTACGCCCTGGCGTGGGCCTACATCACCGTCCTCATTGCGCTGCTCGCCTTGGTGGCTGGCCTGATGGGACCAGGAGATGGGTTCTATCGATTCGGTGACTTGGGCGTATGGATGGCGGTTTGGCTTGCCGCAGTGCTCGCCATCTCGGTGTACGGGATGTTGTTCTGTACCATGGGCGTCATGTGGAAGCACGGCATGGTGCTCGCCTTGCCGTTTGCAGCGTGGGAACTGGGCATGATCCTCACCACGCTTGGGGCGCCCGACGCCTCCATTCTCCGATTTTCCGTCATCGGCTGGGCGATGAACATCGTGGATGCAGGGGCTGCCATGGCCTGGCAGGACACGCCATTGCTCATCCAAATGGGACTTTGGGGCGGAGGCAATGGCCCGTTGGAAGGCGCTGAAGCACTCAACATCTTCTGGTCCACACCTGGCCTGGATTTGGGCGCACTCGGGACCATTGTGGTGTCCGTTTTGGTGCTCCTCTTCCAAGCCGCCGTGTGTTGGCTGTTGGGCAGTGTGCTGTTCAAATCCAAGGAAATCGAGTGAGTGATTGGGTGGAGAACATGGAAGCCCCAGCGACCTTTCAAGGAGATTTCTCCACCATGTGGCAACTCGGTTTGCGAGAACCCCTCTGGCACCTCACCTGGGACTGGTGGTGGTGGCTTGTGATGATCGACGACCCTGAGGGCGAGGCGTGGGGCAAGCAACTCATGGTTCTCTGGTCGACCAAAGACAACGACCGCGTGCAGGTCAACGGCACCCCCTGGACGCCAAGCGGTCGACCTGGATTTGACGAACACGGGGGCATGGTGATCGACGGCATGGTGTGTGCGTGGTGGTTCGACGGCCAACGCATGCATGAGCCGTACATCAAGCGGACCTGTGACATGATTGCGATGGATGACAGCCACCCGGCTTGGCCCGCAGCCGGCGAAGGTGCGGGTGGGGGAGCGGTCGTCCCCTTGCTTCCCGATGACCTGTCGATGGGACTCCACAGCGACAAGCGGTCGTTTTGGCTGAACCTACGAGGCGATAAGGCTGCGGTCCAAGACGGCGCTCCCGCCGAGATGGCTCTTTCCTTGACGCCGTTGAACCCTGCCATGTCGGTGGCACGCCCATCCACCGCCACCTATGCAGCCGGCATGGGGTACGACATCCTTCGCGTGCACGGTACCAAAGTATCAGGGACCATCGACGGCGATGATGTAACGGGGACGGCGTACTTCCAGAAGGTCTGTGTTCAAGCACCGTCGCCACCTTGGTACTGGGGGGTGCTTCATTTTGAGGATGGCTCTTACATGGATTGGTTCCTCCCTCACCTCTCACCGACGATGACGGCTCGAACGGCACGTCCGTGGAAGAAGCGGGATATTCGCCACATTGGGCTTTCTCAGGGTGGGCTGTTCCACGATGCGAAGCATCGCCGTACTGAGCGCTTTGCCAAGGTCACCGTTGAGAAATCGGTGTCACACCGCGTGGAGGGAGCGCACGGGCAACAGCCTGGTGCCCCGCTGCCCGTGTTTGACGTCCACATGTGGAACGGCCGCACGAGCATCAAACTCACCGTGGAAGCCGTTGAACGAGCACACTGGCACTTTGATCAACCCACACGAGGCGGGATTTGGTCCCATTTGACCTACAACGAGTATCCACTGAGTCTAACACGCCTTGAAATCATCGATGAATTCGGAAAACGCCAGCGCTCTGATTACGGTTGGGCTCGTGGTAACGCCGAACACGCTTGGGGCATACTCCATTGATTTTTGGACCCTTGATGGGGGAAGTTATTTGATTGACTTCGGTCCAAAGAAATATGAGGCCTTACCGTGAGTGACGAAGCAACCGTGGAAGAACCCATCGAAGAGACGCCCGAAGCACCGGCAGAAGAAGCCAAAGCAGAGGCGCCTGCCGAAGACAAAAATCGAGCAAAATACCGATTGATTTCAGGTGAAGACATCCTCGAAAACGGTGAGGCACGACCGAGCACGTTGGCCTTCCTCGGCATGTATGTCCTCGGACTGGTCGTCTTTGGCGTCCATCTCTTCTTCAATAATCCACCCACCCCCGCCGATGATGCAGCCTTCCTGACCAAACTTGCGGCAAACCTCATCGAGTGGACCAACTGGGAAAGTCTCCCCGTCGGATTTGTCTTTTTGATGTGTTTCATCACATGGGCCAATCGGATGCTCAACATCTCGACCTCAGGAAAGTGGGTGACCGTTGCGTTGTTGTTCATCACCTTCTTGCCCATTGTGATCTCCCTGGACAAACTCATCAGCAACATCTTGAATTTGTTCAGCAGCAGCGAGACGACGTACGACTTCATCCCCATCAACAACTACAATTTCTTCATTTCGGGGTTGTTGTTCCTCATCGTTTTTTGGGGATTCACCTACAAGTATCAGCGAAGCTTTTCCTACGCCGTGACGACCAACGCCATCATATTCCAGCACGCCTTTTTGCTCTCCCGCTCTCACCGTCGTATCCTCTTTGACCGCATCTCAGAAGTCATGGTAGAGCGAACCCCCATGGGAACGATTCTGGGCTACGCCACGGTCACCATCATGACGGACTCCGGCATCGGCTTGGTTGAAGAATCGGTTGGCATTGCTGCAGGTGCCGGCGGGAACGTCCCCGGAACGACCCCTAATGCCGACGACAGCGCAACCGCCAAAGCCAGGAAGAACATCTTCCGATCCATATTTGCGCTCATCTCCTACCAGCGAACCACCCGTCGAGTCGACCACGACCCTCGCCACTGCTTCTACAAAATTCGCAAATGGGATGACATCAAAATGATGCTGAACGAGATGCACCGAAAGCATTCCCAATCCAACATGCTCGAGGACATCAAGAGCGCCCTTACGGCAGGCGAAGAAGCCGAGGTGTGAGCACAGGCGACGCCGAGCGAGGCTTGAAAAGCCCCTTGGCTTACGCAAACATGGAGAAGATACCATGGTCGAAGCATTGTTGGAAAAACCCATTGAACTGTTCCGCGAAGGTGACATTGACGGTGCCCTTGCTGACATCGATGAGAAATTGAAGAGCAACGGCGATGTTCCCGAACTCCACCACATGTGGGCAGAATTTGCCAACCTCAAAAACATGGAAGCACAAGACGATGTGATTCCCGGTCGAAAGATCATGAACGCCTACAAGAGGGCCATGGAACTTGACGAGGACAACATGGAATACATCGCCGATTTTGCGTCCTTTGCCCTCGAATGCCGACGCATCCCCGTTGCCGTCAAGGAATTCCAACGTTATGCTCGCCGCCTTGAACTCGAAGACATCCCAGTGGACGAAGTCCTCTTCACCGCCAGCCGGAACTTGGTCGACGCCATTGAAGTGATGGACCCAAGTCGCCAAGCACCGATGATTCAACCCTGGCTCAAGCAGGCACTTGAGTGGGCTGTTGGCGCGCTTGGATTCTCCACGGAAGAGGCCATCACCGTGCTCAACAGCGACGATTGAGGAGAGGATTGCCTGACCGAGAAGGTTCGGCTGTTTTTCCGAATCGGTTACTTGGGCGACGGCTTTCACGGCAGTCAAATTCAGCCCGATGTGCGAACGGTGCAGGGTGAACTCATCCGTGTATTTCGTTCCCTGAAGTGGCTCACCGGACCCGAGGACGAACAGCTCCTCGTCCTCTCAAGCCGCACCGATGCAGGTGTTCATGTCCGAATCAACGGTGGAATCGTTGACCTCGAGCGACCCTTGTGGGAGGCGCTCTCGCCCCGAAAGATGATTCGCGCTGTGGACGACCGATTGGACAAGAACATCGCCTTCCTTACAGTGGAAGAAGTGGAGGTCGATTTCAATCCTCGAATGGCCCTCCACCGCACGTATCGCTATCGCCTTGAAGCCATGGAATTTTGGGAGGAGCCCGACCATGAGGCGTTTGGTCGTTGGCTCAAGCATTTTGTCGGCACCTACGATGCACGAAACTTTGCCCGTCTCGAAGAAGGGAAAAATCCCATCCGAACCGTGTTGGAAGTGAATCCGTGGATGGACGGTGGCCGGTTGATGGGTTTTGAAATCAGAGGGGAAGCATTCCTGTGGAATCAAGTACGGCGAATCGCCAATGCATTGTTTCGCCTCTCGGTTGGTGAATTGCAAGAGGAAGAGGTCCTCAACGCCATCCAAGACCCGCTCACGCCCGTTGATTTCGGTGTTGCCCCCCCGGAGTGGCTGGTGCTCTGGGGCGTGGCATGGGACATCGCTCCTCTTCCAGAGGACCACCACAACGGTGCCTTCACACCCCCGCCCACAGGAAGAACCGCCGAGCGAACGCGAAAAGGGCGGTGGCAACAAGCGGCACAGCACGAACTCAAAGCGATGCTGTACAATGAATGGGCGGAGATTGGCACCCTTCCAGTGGTGTATCACCGCTCACAGTGAAAGCGTGATGCGGTCCCCATCATTGAGGTCAAGCGTTTCCCGAAGGAAGGCCGTTGAGATCACCTCAACCACATCAACATGCCTCGTGAGGTCAGGAATCAACACAGCACATTCCACCGCTTGGTCAGCGTGGTGAATCGTTCCTTTGAACGCAGAGGCCCCACCGAACGAAACGCCATCACGAAGGAAGCCTCGAATACGGATTCGCTCGTAGGCAGAAACATCGAGTGATTTAGCCGCTTTTCGATCCTCCTCGGGCGCATCCAAGGTGTCAATGCCTGCTTTTTGTCGCAGCGCAATGTACTGGCTCAGCATGCCTGGGTCAACCTGCATGTTGAGGGTACCAGGCCAGGCTTTGTTGCCAAGGATTTCTCGGAATTGGTCCTGATAGTGCGGCTGGGCCATGAAGACATGGGCTCGCCCAAGCCCGCTGCTTACCGTTCCAGCGAGGTCCATGCCAACGGGTCAGGCTCTTTCCTTATGAGGATGCGTTCAAGGCTGGTTGAACCGTTCATAAACACTCACGGGCTTCGGACTTCATGACCAACGAGGATGAACACAACGAGGAAAACGACGCAAATCCAGTTGAAGAGGACCCGTCCACGGAAGACATGAAGGCGTTCCTTCAAGCCCTCAATCGATTCGTTCACGAGGTGGCAAGGATGGAATGGCCAGAACAATTCCAATTGGACAACGATGAGAAATTCTGTTTCAGTGTCTTCCGAACCTTCTGGCGGCAGCGACACCGACAACAAGAGCAGCGAGGATCAAACCGACGGTTTCACATGCGTTTTGAGGGCGCCGATGCCGATGATGTTCGCAAGTTCATGCGAGACAAATTCAGCCACATGTTCGGTCATGACGAAGCACCGCTCAACATTGACCCAGAAGACCACCAGCCAGACGAGGATCACGTCGATGAAGAGGCGAAGGAGCGCCAACAACGCTTCCGAGAAGAATGGGAATAAGACCGAACCTCACTGACGGATGCCGGTGGCAAAGGCGAGAAATTCTACCGATGACCGGCGACTCTCTTTGTTGTTCTTTGCAAAGGAAACCACGGAGGTTTCCAAACGAATGTTATGGATCGACGTGCATCCAAACGAATCGGCTTGTTGCTTCAAGCGGAAAAGGACCTCCCTGCGTCCATAATCAAGGACGGCATCGTAAGACTGGAGGCGTCCGCCGAACAGACCTTTGAACCACATGAGCACGACCTGGCCGACCGAGGGACCCACGCAAATGCTGACGTGGAGCAGGGTTGCCGAGGTGGCGGTCATGTTGTCCATTTTTTTGGTGGTTGAACTGAACCGGTCGCTCTGGAGAATGGTTCCATGCGCCTTTTCGTTGGCGTCGAGCGCCTCGACCAAGCGTCCTTGATACCAGCGACCCATTGCCCAGGAGAGCAGAGGGAAGCTTAGTGGGATGATGATCCCAAAAACAATCCAAAAGATGAGGCCAAGGCTTTCTGCCATACGAAGACCTCACTCAACAACAACAGCGGTACCATAACAGAACAATTCGGAAGCGCCTGCAGCGACGTTCGAGGTGGCAAACCGGACGTTGACCACGCCGTTGGCTCCCATGCTGTGAGCCTGCATCATCATGCGCTGGATGGCTTCATTTCGAGACTCATTCAAGAGTTCTGTGTAGGCCTTCAACTCACCACCAACGATGTTCTTCAAACCGGCGAAAATGTCTTTCCCAATGTGTTTGGCACGGACGGTGGAACCTGTAACCAAACCCAAAGAGGCCCTGATGGTTTTTCCGGGAATCGTTTCAACGTTGGACATGTGCAGCGAGATGGTCGTAGCGGGTTCCATGGTAACCCGTTGGAATCCCTGTCTAAGAACTTCACGCCTGCACCCCCAAGTCGTGATGGTGGCCGGCTGCATGGCAAAAGTCGGTGAACCTCTCCTCAAAGGATGGGTTGGTTTCGCAGCCATTCAAGGTCAGAAATGTAGAGTTGGCGGATATCATCCAAGCCAAGGACGAGCATAGCAAGCCGCTCCAAGCCCATCCCCCAAGCAAGGACGGGTGAGGTGATGCCAAGTGGTTCAGTGACTTCGGGACGGAAAATGCCAGCGCCGCCGAGTTCCAACCACTTTCCTCTCCACTTCACCTCAATTTCGAGGCTGGGTTCGGTGTAGGGGAAATATGCTGGGCGAACACGAACCTCAGGATAGCCCATCTTGGCGTAGAAGGTTTTGAGGGTGGTCACCAACATCTGCAGGTTGGCACCTTCTTCCATGATGATGCCCTCGATTTGGTGGAATTCTGGAAGATGTGTGCGGTCAATGGCCTCCTTTCGGAACACACGGTCAACCGAAAACACACGGCAGGCCTCCTTGGGATGCCGGGCAAGGTACTGGATGGTGTTGACCGTGGTATGGGTGCGCAACAACGGACGCTTGGAGACCTCGGTGGAATATGAACCGCCCCATCCGGTTGAACCGGTCTCGCCACCGTGCTCATGGATGGCTTTCCATGCCTGCATGACACCTTCATCAAGGTCAATGGATGAGGGTTGGTCGAGGTAGAACGTGTCCTGCATTTCCCGGGCAGGATGGTCTTGGGGAATGAACAGTGCGTCCATGTTCCAGCCAGCCGACTGAACGTAATCGTCAACCAACTCCGAGAAGCCCATCTCGAGGAAGATCGCACGGATGCGTTCAATCAGCGCCTGCATCGGATGGCTCCGGCCTGTACGAGGCGTGGTGGCCTCGAGCGTGACATCGAAGGTACGGAATTCGGCTGTTTTCCAATCCTCGCCCTGCAACAATTCAGGGGTGATGTCGGTGATCACCATCGTTTCTTGAAGGTCGTCTGGAGAAACGGCCTCGCCGGCTTCGGTCAATCGCCAGTGACGTACCGTGCGCTCAACGGTTTGAATCAACTGTTTACGGCTCGAAAAGTGCTTCAGCATCTCGCCGTCAACATCGGTTGCATCGAGGGGTAACGATTGCAGGAAAGTGGTTCGCTGGCCGATGGCCTTGGTGATGGCTTCAGGGTCATTCGCAACCAGTTGGCCGCCTTCAATGCCGACCCCGAGTTGCTTGAGGAGCCCAACGCCAGGTCCTGCTTCGTGACGCTCAAAGACGGATTGGAGACCCTGCATGGTGGCGGTCTCCTGTTCTCCCATCCATGCCCAAAGTCGTGCTTCGAGCAGGCCTGCTTTGACCGCCTGCTCGCCGGCGACATCCAGTCGGATTTCACGAAGGGTTTCCTCCGTGACCTCCACCAAACCGTGATTTTGTAATCCGTGGCCAGCACCGACGGCCACGGCCTGGTCGGTCCATTCGCAGGCTGCCAAGATGCCATCAAGGTCCCATGTACGGGAGGCCTCGCTCAACTGCATGGCCCGCAACATGCGTCGCTCGGGGTTCAGCAGGTTGGGCGCACCCATGCCTCACCCAGCCGCCTCCGTCCTTTGAAATCACCGTTGGCGGCGAGGGCTGAACGGCCGTTCACTCCTCTTCATCCCACAATTGCAAGTTGCAGGAAGGGCAAGTGTATGAGGAGGGACGAGGGCCGTCTTCGACGTGGACATGACCGCAGGAACCGCACAGAACCGAGGTTCGGATGGGGTCGTCGAGGGTGACATCCACACGAAACATGAACCGCCCAGCTTCAGGAAGGCGCTCACTGTCGGGTTGCCAGTTCGCAATGGCTTCTGTTGACAATCCTGTTTGGCGACCAAGGCTCATGCCGACGAGGAAAAACACCACGCCGAACAGTCCCACGGTCATGGCCATGGGCCCGAGGCCGGCCACGCTCATCGAGCCACCGAACAGAATGCAAACGAAACCCGTGATCAAAAAATTCTCGCGACTCAATCGCGTCATTTCACTGCCTCCACGGCATTGGAAAGAGCCTGAGCAACCCGTTCGACTTGGGATTCGGGGACGGCGCAAAGTCCGATGCGGACGCCTCCCGTGAGCGGAACCAAGTACACGTGTTGGTCGGCACACGCCTCCGCAATAAGCGCAGGTTCACTGCATTCGTACCATGCGAAGAATCCGTCATGGCTTGGATTGACCTTGACACCCAACCGCTCGCAGGCCCCGATGAAGGTGGAGCGGCGAGTGGTCAACAGGGAGGCCAAGCGGTCTCGCTCTGTGGACCAAGCAGCCCCTCCCGACTCGGTGGCGTGCAGTTCACTCAGGACGTGCTGGGCAATGCGGGGAGCTGCCGACCATGTTTGGCGGCCGGTGACCCCCATCACGTCCCCAAGACGAGCAATGTTCGTTGCATCAGGGTGCAAGTACACCAACGCACCCGTACGGAGCCCGTAGATGGTGTGAGATTTGGAAAGTGAAAGAGCGAAGACAATGAGGAGGTTTTCCGGCCAAGGCAAGCCAGCGTCCAAGGCTTCTGCAATGGTCTCTGCCCAACCGTGTGGCTCATCGGCGTAGAGGTGGTAAGCCGCATCGAGGAGCAGTGTATGGCCGGTGTGCTCGTGGCGTGTGGCGCTTTCCATGAAGGCGTTCAACAACGCATAGCGGCTCTCAGAAGGGAGGGAGAGTCCGGTGGGGTTGTGAGCCGGGTCGTTGAGCCACGTCATCACGGTGGATTGCTGCTCCACCATTTCAGCCAAACGCGCCTCAAACGCGCCGAGGTCGAGCAGAGGGGGGCTCGTGTGTTCTTCGGAAGGTAGCAAAGGGTAGGTGGTGATGCCAAGACCACAACCCTTCAAGAATCCAGCGTAAGGCCCCCAATATCGGTCTCGCAGAAGGACGGATTCACCTCGTTCTGCAAAGTTCGAAGCCGCGAGGTACAAGGCGCCTGAACCTCCGGGCGTGGCGGTTGCTCCGGCATGAACACCCATGGTTTCGAGGGTCGGCCGGTGCTCACCGAGCGCAAGCGTGACGGCCAAGTCAAGGAAAGATGGCAGCCCCTTCAAGGGCGCATAGGCTGCAAACTCAGGAGCTGGCGCCTGACGAATCGCTTCGTCCACCACCGTGTTGATCGCCAGCGTTCCATCATCGTTGAGAAGGGCGCCGACCGTCCCATTCACGGCATTGGCACCGGCGGCGGCTGCCTGCTGATACCGTGCAAGCCAGCTGAAAATAACATCATTTCCGGTTTTCTCATGACCGTGGCTGGCGAGAAACTGCATGGTGCCGTTCTCGTCCATGAATCCTCCAACCCGCATTCACTTTTTGCTTTGACCGTCGGCCCATCAGGAGTTGAGGTTCCGTTTGATTCATCAAGGGGGTGGGCCACCGGCTGAGCAAGGCCAGTCTAGCTCAGTTGGTAGAGCGTCTGATTTGTAATCAGACGGCCGGGGGTTCGAGTCCCTCGACTGGCTCCACATCACCACAAACAGTGATTCAAATACTCACGCCATACATTAGCGCACATGGTCGAGTGCAACATTGATGCAAAAGGTAAGGCTGCTCGGTTCATGAGTGGTCTTGGTGCAATTCTCGGCTCCCTCATTCTCGCGGCCCTCTTGGCAACGGACGTGGTCTCAATTGGACTGGGATGGTACGCTGTTGCCGGCGGCATCTTCGGTGGTGCTTTCGCCATTTTCGAAGCACGAGCAGGTTGGTGCGTCGTTCGAGCCATCGGCATCAAAACGCCCCTTTGAGGTCCGTATTGGACTCGGAACGCCTAAGGCGACCTGCTGGGTGGGCAGTTCGTGCCTGCACAACGTTTGGATGGGAAAGCCTGCGCATCCCAAGTTGAAGCCGAATTGCTCGGGCGTATCGCTCTCTTGAAAGAACGTGGGATAGAGCCCCACCTTTCCGTCATCATCGTCGGTGACGACCCCGCATCCCACGTTTATGTGAATTCTAAGGTCAACACCTGCAAACGCCTCGGCATCCGTTCAACCCACATCGCGCTGCCAGCCGACACGGATGAAGCAACACTCCGCCACCACATTCACACCCTCAACCAGGCCGACGATGTCCACGGCATCCTGGTCCAGTCACCACTGCCCAGCCACATGGACGAGGAAGGGCTCACGGATTTGATTCATCCCGACAAGGATGTCGACGGCTTCCACCCTCAGAATCTCGGTCGCCTGGTTCAGGGACGAACGGACGGCATGTTGCCATGCACCCCCAGTGGCGTCCTGCGTATGCTTCGATGGGCGGGCGTTGACCTCGAAGGAAAGCGTGCTGTGGTGTTGGGGCGGTCAAGGATTGTTGGCATGCCGGCCGCTTTGCTTCTCGCTGCAAAAGGCGCAGACGCCACCGTCACCGTGGTTCACTCCCGCACCGATGATGCAGCGGCGGTCTGCAGGCAAGCCGACATCGTGGTGGCGGCGGTCGGCCGGCCGGACATGGTCAAGGCCGACTGGATCAAACCCGGTGCGGTGGTGGTTGATGTGGGCATCAACCGCATCGAAGATGCATCCCGTGACCGTGGATGGCGCCTCGCAGGTGATGTCGATCCAGAGGTCAACGAAATTGCCGAATGGTTGTCGCCTGTGCCAGGTGGCGTTGGCCCGATGACCATCGCCATGCTCATGGAAAACACGGTTCGAGCCGCAGAACACAGCCTTGACGCTTGACGAGAAGGGCTAAGAAACGCGCCCGCCAAGCCCACATCGTGGTCCACGATCCTCGCGCTCCCCGACTTGCTGCTGTGGCCACACTGGTCGCCGGGCTATCTGTCATCCTCACGGCCGTCAATCTGGTCGTGGATGCCGTGGGAGCCTCCGGTTTTTCCATCGAGGAAGGGATTGGCCTTGGGGTGATGCTGGTGATGTTGGTCGTGGCGAATCTCGCCAACAAAGAACGCATCATCCCTGAGTTGACCCACGTCCAACCTCATCCCGATGCAGAAGCATTTGGCACGGTCGTGTCCACTGGTCATGCAGGCAACACAGGAAGCGTGAATCCCACAACGGCCTCGATTCTGTCGAGCATTCTTGGCGAATCACAATCCACCGATCAGGCCCAAGTGGACACGGCCATCTCCACCTTGTCATCTGGTGAATTTGGTGCTGAAGTGCAACGAACCATGGCCGCCGTCGAGGCTGCGAATCAAACCAACATCGCTCCTCGAGAGGCCGCACCTACCGACGAAGAAACGGGCCAAACCCTCGAACGTGTGCTCGTTCAACCCGTACCCTTGCCCGGGCAAGAGGCTTCAACAATCGTTGACCCAAGTACAATACCGGGTCTCCAGCCCGACCGAGCTTTCGTGACCAGCGGGGTCGCCAGTGTACCACTACCAACCACCGCCAGCGAACAAATGACTCCACCCCCAGAACCGCGTACTGAGCCCACTCCCGAACCCGTTTCAACCGCAGCGTTGTCGAGTGAGACGCTCACCAATCTTCCGGCTATGCCAAACTTGGATGAGCTGTTGAGCGAAACAACCGATACCTCTCCCACCGAACCATCAACCGAATCAGCGGGCACGATGTTGCCGAATTTGGACGACCTTTTTGCTGACCTCCCTGAGGTTCAGCCTTCACCACCACCGACAGCAATGTCAGCGCCGGAACCCACGATCGACCTCGACCTGCCTGACCTGCCTGATTTGGATGAGTTGTTTTGAAAACGAGGTTTGAAACAAACCAGTACCGAGGCCGAAGCATGTGGACCCAACGCTACGATTTGCACTCCCATTCACTCCACAGCGATGGAGAGCATCCGGTGGCTCGGGTTGCGAACTTAATGTGCGATGAAGGGGTTGAATGCTGGGCGCTCACCGACCATGACACCACGGCTGGTTGGCAAGAAGCACATGCTGCTGCCAGTTCATTGGGGATGACCTTCGTTCCAGGTGTTGAAATCACCTGTGAACCGGCGTTGCCTCCCGACGAGCAACATTTGAGGTCCATCGGTAGAGAACGCGCATCAGCCTCTTGGCATCTTTTGGCCTATTTCCCCGACCATGTTCCTGGCGAAAATGACCATGATGTCACTTCATTCAAGGCATGGCTTTCGCCACACCAAGACGGGCGCCTGCCTCGGATGATGGCCATGTGCGAGCGCTTGGGCGAACTTGGAATGCCGGTTTCTATCGATGAAGTCAGCGCGAAGGCCAGCGGTTCTGTGGGCCGTCCACATCTTGCAGAGGTGATGGTCGAGCGAGGGTATGTGGCGACCAAAGAAGAGGCCTTTGAGACATGGATCGGAGATGGCTTGCCGGGCTTTGTGGCTCACGTCAAGCCGACCATTGAGGAAGCGGTGAACGCCGTGAAAGCCGCCGGAGGGTTCACTTCATTGGCCCACCCATGGTACTACGGCGTACCGAGCAACCAGTTGCTGGCTGTGCTTCACGAACTCGGTGTTGATGCCATTGAAGCCGTGCATCGAAGCCACACCGACGCTTATCGACATGAGCTGGCGATTGAGGCTTCAAAACATGGCATGGGTGTGACAGTCGGCTCCGATTTTCACGGCCTGTCCTGGCAAGCTCGACCCGGGAACATGCCCGTCCAATCGGCAACCCTTGATCGTCGACTCAGCCCCGTGTAATTCGGTCCCACAACATGGCGACTTCGAACAAGAAGATGACGGGAAGGGCCACGAGGAAGAGCGAAAGCGGGTCCGGTGGTGACATGAACGCCCCCAAAACGAAGGCACCAAACCAGATGATGCGCCTCGAGGCAGCCAGTTGTTGATGGGTCGCCATGCCCGACCGAAGCACGAGCGTGGTGAGCAAGGGGGCCTGAAATCCAATGGCGGAAGCCGACAGTAAATTCACGATGAAACCGGCATAATTCGACAGGCGCCACTCCGTGGAAAGACCCGCCTGTTGTGCATCGGTGGTCAGGTAATCCAAGAGAAGCGGAATCAAACCATACCATGCGTAGAGAAGACCGGCCACCATGAGCAGGAGCGAAGCGACGCCTGCAGCCAACAAGCGGGGACCGGGGCGTGGAAGTGAAACATCGAGCTCTTGAATTCGCTGAACGACCGCTTCGTGGCGTAGGCCGTGCGTGGCCACTTGCCCCACCACCATCAGGGCGACGAGGGTGAGGCCAACATAACCTGCAACCCGAAGTTGCAGAAACAAGAACTCCACCGGTGAAATCACGATGATTTCGACCCCGGCGGGAAGACGACCTTCGGCCACCAGCCACCCGATGAAATCGCTTGTCAGCGGAAAGGCAACGACGAAACCGAAAAGGAACAGGGCGACATAGAACTTCAGCGAACGCTGCAAGCCGTCCCGAGCGGAAGCGAGAATCTGGCCGCCTGATGACTGAGCAAGTCGCTCAACCGTCGCTTGGAGAGGTTCACGTTCCATGCCCTTACGCCTCTTCGTCCGACGTTGACGACGAGGCCCACACATATGAGGGTGTAGAATCAATCCATCGGCGACCTTCTTTCTTCAACCGATAGAGTCGATAAACCACGAAACCGGTCATCCAGAGCGATGGCAGGCTAAGGAACATGGCCTGCCCCATTTTGTCATCGCCGTAATCGTTGAGGATGCGGACTTCCATCACGGATTCGTTTTCTTGAGCGTCTGGGAAGTGCATGACGATGAAGTGGTAGATCTTCGGGGAAGTGATGTTCAAACTCAACGTGGTTTGGGGCGCCACCGTACGGTGTTCGCCCAATGTTTTCATGATCGCCCAATCAATTTCACCGGTTTCCATCGCCACCACGCTGGTTTCAACCATCACCACCACAATCTCAAGTTGAGAGGCTTGGTTCAAGTTCGTGATGTTGGACCGAACCATCTCGCCAGGGTCAAATTTCTGAACGATCTCAAAGGTGCTGTCGCCCTCACCCAAACGGAACGAGACCCGCTCATCGATGGTTTCCTCTTGGAAGTTCACGGCCATCATCATGCAGGTCAACAAGACGAGCATCACGACGCCTTCAACCAGGATATGACGGCGCACCTTGTCGCGCCCGATGCCCTTGAAGACCGGCCCGTAGTCGTTACGAAGACGGGGTTGCAGATGGTGGATGAACAACGCTCCAATGCTCCCGATGAGCAGGCCCAAGGGGATGTCAACAAACCAATGTATGCCGAGGTAGAGGATGGTGAAGATGAACAGAATGGTGTTGAGCAGGACAAACAAATGGTAGGGCCAGTGTCGCCAAGCTCTGAGTGTGCCACCATGTTCCTTGACGTGGAGATAGTTCAGCATCAGAATCCCGAACGGAATGGCGACATGCAGGCTTGGGACAGCGTTGTCCAGCGGGTCGTGGAGGGCATAGAACACGGTGTACCAGCCCTCTTGGTAGAGCAAGGCGTCCATGCCTGGAATCCAAGATGACGTCACTTCAACGTTGAAGAACAGGTAATACGGAACGGCCAGGGCATAGATGAGCAGGTAGTTGAGGGTGACTTTGTCCGTCATGTCCCTGTCGCCCGAGTAGGCAAAATATACCGTGGTGACGTAGATCAGAAACAGATAAACAAACAGATAGTGAAAGTTGAGAAATTCCGTCAATACATCGCTACGAAACGCATCTTGGATCCATTTGGTAAATTCTCCCTCAATGCCGTAGACCCAATCGGTCCAGTGGCCTGTACGGGTTTTCATCGGCTCGTTGAGTTTGTCCGTGATTGATTTCCAGCGGATGATGACAATGTAGCCCATGGCGTGGAGGTAGTAGCGTTTGTTGTGGAATTCTTCCGCCCATTTTTTCCAAGGAATACGATCCTCAGGTTGTGAGCGGGTGAAGAACCAGCAAATGATGGGTGTGAGGACCAAAATCATGCTCATCATGATTTCATAGGGGTCCATGGTTTGGCGTCATGAAATGTGGTTTTATGCCTTCGGACACTTTTTCGTCCAATCAATGGTATTCTCCTACGGCAGGCGTAACCTTTGAAGACGACCAAGTGGAAGACGAGGCATGGACAACGGGGCTCCATGGAAGCCAGCGCCCGAAAATACGCTGGAAAGCCTCCGACATGCGTTCTCGTTGTTCGACGGTGTGGAGTTTGACATCCGCCTGACGGCCGACAACCAACTCATCGTTCATCACGACCGGACCGTGTCGGTGCCAGAACAGCACCTCAAGGGCCACCCGAAGTGGCTTGAGGAGTGGACCTTGGATGACCTCACCGGGCTCGGATTTCTGGCCTTTGAGGATTTTCTTGATGACCCTGCTGTGCTGAAAGCCTGGCGGGATGGAGGGTCAATGGGCTGTATTGAGATCAAACGCCCGCATCCCAGCAGTGCCGTGGGCGGAGGCATTCTCGGTCGGAAACACCACAACGAACACATCGCCAAGGTCATGCGTTTGGCGGACGAAGCACTGAACGAACGTGCCATACCAAGGGACAACACGGTGTTCTACGCCTTTCATCGAGGCATGCCGGACTCGGCCCGGCTCTCATCAACAACTCGCCCTTGGGCGGCCCTCATCCCCTACATCCCTCCTTACGGCAACAACACAACAGAACGTCTGCAGGTCTTACCAAAATTCTTGACCACGTCCTTCGCAAGGCTGGTGAAAGAACACCGAGCACAGGGGAGCGCCATGCTTCCGTGCGCCATCGAATACTTTCAATCCTACACCAAGCATCTGCCACTTGGACGGCATGTTAGCCTCGAGGGACGCGCCCTTGAACGATTGACCAACGCAAGGGAAGGGATGCCGACTTACGTGTGGCCGACCAAGCCGCACATCGAGCACCAATTACTGCGAGCAGGAATGTCGGCCCTCTCCGACCACGCTGACCCGATGTTGACATGGTTGCCATCAGGTCATGCCCGTTGGCGTCGACCTGGACTTCAGCCACTCTTGGAAGAGGAATGGACTCGTCTGGAACAGGTCGACCAAGCGAACCACTTGACCGTCCTTCGAGAACTGGAATCAACCGTGCCGTTGTGGTCGGAGTGCGATGACACTCGTCGCCGCAGGTTGGTCTCTGAATGGACTCGAAGGTGGAAGTGGAGGCCAAGCGTTGATGAAACGCTCCAGCGCTTTTCGGGGGAAACGCCACCCGATGGTGCTCCAAGGATGATCGGCCACCGAGGGTCAGGGAAAACATCCCGGCCCGTACTCCACCCCTAGTCGAGGTGGCGAAGTTTCTGCTCTTCTGCGATGTACTTGGGTCGGTAGATGGGGGTGCCCTTTCCGCCTCGCATCACCGTGCGCTCGTCGATGATTTGCGCACCAATACCGGCCACACGAGCCCATCCGAAGAACGTGGTGTAATAGGTCGGGTCCTTGAAGCCGACGTGGTGGAGCAACGCCCCACTGGCGATGTCTACATTGGCGTTGGGGTTGGAAATTTTCTCGTTTTCTGACAGGACTCGAGGGGCCACTTCACGAAGTGTCCGGATGATTTTGAAATTCTCATCATCGGGGCAAAGGCGTTCGCCGAGTGCGAATTGAACGGTCGCACGGGGGTCCTCTGCTCGTAAAACGGCGTGGCCGAAACCGAACACCGGACGCTTGGCTTCTAATTCACCACGGACAAAGGCCTCAACCTCAGCAGGGTCACTGGTGCCGATGCGGAGGACGAATTCAAGGCAGGATTGGTTCGCTCGACCGTGAAGGGGGCCGGACAGGGCATTCATGGCCCCGGCAATGGAGGCGAAGACCGTTGCATGACCTGAAGCGATGGCTTTGCCGGTGAAGGTCGACAGGTTGCCGCCACCGTGATCCATGTGGAGCACGAGGTAGGTGGCGAGGATTTGTTCCATCAAATCGTCGTCCACACCCTCCATCTCAAGGGTGCGCACGAAGCGCTGGACCATGCTGAGGCTGGTGTCATCGGATGGGATGTTGTCGCCGCGACCTTCGCGAATTCGGAACAGCAGACCCATCAAGCGAGGCATACGAGCGATGAGATTGAGCGCATCCTCCTTCCAGTCACCCGTGGTGTCGAGCATACCGAGCGTGTGGATGCCGACACTCAACCAGTCCATGGGATGGCCATCGGTTGGAAGCGTGTGAAACACAGCAGCGACGCTGTCGGGGACGGCGCCCCGTGCACTCATGTCGGCCTTGAACGCTTGTGATTGCTCAGGGGTTGGCAACTCCTTGTTGAACAGCAAATACACGATGTCTTCTGGGGGGAAATGTGCCAGTTCTGCAATGGGGTAGCCGCAGTAGTGAACGCCCTCGGTGGGTGTGACAAAGGAGGTGCGGCAGGTGCCGACCGGAACGCCTCGAAGACCCGTGTTGAGGTGAGATGCATGTACGGTGAACATGGGTTCATCTTGCGCCATCTCGAGTGCCTCGCACCAGCCGACATCCATGTTGGGTATAAATGCGGCTCTTGGATACAACCAGAAGAAAAAACGGTGTTGCAAACAACACCGCCGCAATCTATCGTTTCCAACGCCGCTTGGTCGGAGGCCAGGTTCGGAAGCCCTTCGTGGATGTGCGGTCGGAGAAGATGTTGAGGCGAATGGTTTGTCCGTCGATCAGCAAAGCATCCTCGGCATCAATGCCCGGGCAGGTGGCTTTGACCTTCTTCCAAGCAGAGGCCGTTGCGAGGTTTTCACCCCACCAGGGGAACGCTCGGCATTGTTGCGGCCGTACTTCGTAGATGTTACATTGTTTTGCATCGTTGAGATGGATACAAATCCCATCGTGATCTCTGCTTTTCAGCACATAGCGACCGTCGTAGGTTTGGCGGGTATCCCGCTCCAGCCAGGCCTCAACAGAGAGACCGGCGTGGTCGGCTAAACGTTGAGCATCATCAGGGGAGAGGTAGACAATACCGCCCGGTTCATCGCAACACTTCCCGCAGTTGGCCTGACAGGAAAAGTGGACGCCCTCCATCCACCACGGCGCCCTCATTCTTCCTCACCCACCAACACGGTGCGTGGGTGAAGGCGTGCGAGATGAACGATGTTTGGAGATGCTTCCTCTTGGAGGAGATCGCTGGCTTCGATGTCCGAGCCGTCGATGTTCCACTCCCCTTCGGGTTCGTACGTGTCAAGGGATTCGCCCTTGTCCGACGTTGCTGGCACTTGACGACGACCAGATCGTTTTCGCTTCGGTACGCTACGGTGGCGCTTGGTCGTCTCTTCAAACGGTGGCAACGGTGCACGGTCAGGATCCAATTCAACCAGGCGCTCCTCCAGCTCACGCAATTCATCGGCGATGGTGATGAGTTCCTCAATATCGGCCTCAACCGCACGCTGCGCAAGAACAACCATCTGTTCCTCAAGCCGCTGAAGTTCCAACGATGAGGTGACGACTGAAGAGGTGGAAGCGTTCATTCGCTCATCGATGGAGGCGTCCAAGTCGACCAGCACCTCAACGGCCCGTCCAAGATCACCGCCATGCAAGGGGTCATTAGCACGGACGATGTACTTCTCGCGCTCGTTGACGTCCAGCACCGAAGGTTGCCCTGGTTCCACAGGATCGACCGATTCCCGTAGGCGGCGTTCCAGGGCTGCACTTTCAGAACCAAGTTGCTCAGCCGACCATACTGGCGGTGAATAATCATCCTCGGGCCACGGTTCAAGCGGACTGTGGAGGTCGACCCCACCAACGTCCATGTTGGTGTAGACACTGTCCATGGCCTCGCCGACCAACTGGGCTGCCAAATCGTCAACCCGTTGCTGTTCTTCAGTACTGGCGAGGGTCGGTTGTTGACCTGTCAACAAGACGGAAACATCGTCGTGGTCGAGCAGAACGGCCCCCTGCTCAAAAGCCATCGAGAGGCGTTCAAGGCGGTGTTCCATCGCCCGCCAGCCAGAAGGTTCTATTCGACTGAGTTGGGCAAGGTGCTGGTCGGAGATCAGCAAATTTCGCTGCGTGCTCCGCCATCGTCCATAGGCCATCAGTGAGGGCGCACTCGGTGCGGTGAGCACCGTTGTGCTAGATGAGCGAAGCACCTCCTTGAGCCGAGAGGAGGGGAACGTCTCCACCGCTGCATGACTGCCAACCACCACTTGAACGCCCAAGTTCAAAGCGTGGTCGAGGAGGAGCCCGAGTTGATGACGCCAAACCTCATGCGAGGCGAATGCATCGATGTCATCCACCAACACGGCACAAGCGCCAACCAAACCCTCCTGCCACTGGGCTTCAAGCCCGTCCACCGTTGAAGCATCGGCGGCGGTCAACCACAGCACGTGGCCCTCCTCCCTACGCAGCAGTGCCTGGCCCGTAGCATGAAGCAAATGTGAGCAACCAGCCTGCCGGTCAGCCACCAGCAACAGCGGATTGAGGCCACCAGCCGGGCGGTCGATGACATGCTCGCAACAGCGTGTAGCGTCGAGGTTTTCTTCAGCCACAAACCACTGTTTGAAGGTCGAGGAAGTGGACCACGGCATGCGTTTTGGCCATGCAGGTGCGATGTTGAGGGTGCGAATTGGGTGATGGGCTTCATCTTCTTGTGGAGGTGCGAGATTGGGGCGCAGAGCCGTCGAGGCACGTCCACGCTGTTCATTCAAGACCTGACTCCACACGGGCGTGCCATCGTCTTCAACGCCAACATAGGTCGATGGAGCAGTGTTGTCGGGCAAAGGTTGGGTCTCCAGGCGCTGACGAAGTTGTTTCAAACGCTGGGCGACGTGGGAAGCATAACTGTCCTCAATGTCAAGAAACGAGGTCGGACGGCCAACATCAGGACCCAATACACGGTTGGCAATGAGATCGTAGGTCGGCCGTTGAGGGACGCCCACCTGCTGGTAGAGAGCCAGTGGCCGCTCTGGAACAACCGTTGTACCAAGCAGCGTGTTGAGTTTTGACAACGCTGGCCGACCTGACGGAACTGGAGCGGGGGGATGGACCTCTGGATGAGATGCTGCTGTTTCAATGGCATGACGAAGGTGCTGTTTCGCTTCTTCCAATTCGGCACGAAGCTTGGTGGGAGGTGGCGTCATTCCTCACCACCCTTGTAGCGTTTCAGTGCTTCACCGTGCTCGTTGTACAGCGCCGTAGCGTCCAAGCCGTCGGGTTCATCAAAACTGGACCATTGACGATAGACCTCATCCATGTCAACGCTGGATTGTGCTTTCGAGGACGCTTCCCGTGAGGGCTTTTCAACCACTTCAACAGGTCGAAGGCTGTTTGATAATGGCTCGCTGCTCTCCTTGGCTGGAAGGATGAGTGTTGTCGGGACGTGTTCGCCGGGCAGTTCGAGCCGATCAAGGTCGGGTGAACTGGAAACGCTGTCTTTCAACGCAGAGGTCTGAAGGGGGCGCTGAATCGGTGCCTGTCGATTCGTCGCACGGGATTGTTTTTCGGAAAACACATCCAAATTTTCCTTTCTGTAGGAACGTGCGCTGGTGGGCCGAGCCGGCCAATCAGGAAGATGCGGGGCTCGTTTGACGACCGCTGCACTGCGTACAGGCATCAAACCCTCGCCAACCGGCGGCAATGAAGGAGTTGCTTTTCGCTTCGGTAATCGCTGAGGCGAACGCAGGGTCGGAACGACATGCGCGGGCTTGGTGACCTGCGACCGGGTTGGCCTTGAACGCGTTTCGGTTTTTGGTTCAGGTGGGGCCTCTTGGATAGCCCGAGGCGACTGGCTCACGAATCGCCCCTGAATCACTTCATCGTCTTCGACTGGCCTCCATGCCGTCGCTCCAATGGAGACCCCTGCTTGCGACGTCGTTTCGTTCGTCGCGGTTTCAGCAAGATTCGGGGTGGGGGCGGGCCAAGATTCCACAACATCAGCGAGCGCTTGCGTGGCCTCTGCCCGTTCCTCTTCATCGGGTTCGTACGAGCCTCCCTCGACCATCGATTCAGGCATCAACGTCGCACCTACCTTCGCACCCTGATGTTCGATTTGTGCAGCCAGCCATTGCTCCTCTTCTTCGTCGGGTGCGAGGAGAAGGGGGTGGTCCCACAAGCCGTCTGGGTCGTTGTTCCACGCCTCCACCTCGGATGTGCGCAGCAAGGTCACCTCTGCAAGGAGACGTCGTTGGACCGCCGTCTCAAACATCTCAAGGTCGGTGGTCACGAGGGCCACATGGTCGTTGAATCGAACACCATCGCAGATGGAACGAAAGGCGTCGAGCATCCCAGCATCACCCAGGGCGTTGCCCAATCGATCGAGACCATCGATGAGAAGCACGGACCGCTCGTTGCCCCACTGGAAGGCGTTGAGAACGGCATCCATGGCGGTTCGTTCAGTGAGAAGCTCGTAGCCCCCTTGTGGTGAAAGAAGTGCGTAGGATTGAGGTTGAGGAAGCCGCTTTGTGATCTCCGTTTGGGCGTGAGGCAATCCGAACATACCCAACAATGGCATGCCACGCTCCGCCAGTTCTACCCCGAGTTGAATCATGGGGTGAGGGTCGGGAGAATCGAGAAGGTAAATGCAGCCAGGTTCGAGTTCGATGCTCGCCGAGGCCTGTTGAGGGAGGGCACGCCGTCGTTGTTCGGTCGACAAGGCAAGGGACTCGATGTCTTCCAATCGCGCCGCTCTTCGCCATGAGGCGGAGGGCAACCGAACGCTGGACCACCACGAACCACCGCGTTCACCGCTGTCTTGGTGTTCAAGATGGAGCACACTGCCGGGATGATCCCGCATGGTTGAACGGAGGGCATTCATGGTCAATTCATGGAGCAACACTTCGTTCTCAACTTCAAGCGCATCCTGTTCAATGGCCAACAGCGCTTCCAAACCTTCGCTTCGAGTGCTTCCCTGATGGAAGGCCATCACCGGTTGCCCCAGTCGAAAAAGAAGCCAACCCACGCGTGCATGAGAGGTGCTTGAAGAACGAATACAGACGGCACCAGATTGTTCGTGAACGGCAAGATTGTGCACTAAAATACGGAGGACATCGACCCCACCTCGGCGTTGTTCGATGAGGTCGCCGTGTTCAATGGACTCCATGATACCGCACCCTCCGGCGGTGGCTTCGCCAAACCCCCTCTTGAAGGGTGCGGCGTTCGCTGTTCTTCGTTGGCGATTTCATCCACCATGATGCTACGCCGAGCAAGGAAGATTTCTTTGGAGAGGGATTCAAAACCGCCGGTTCATTCCGAAGGATGATGTCCCGTATCCCGGGCCCTCTCACGGAGGAGGAAAACACCCTCCTCGAGGCGGGGGCTTCCCTGTTCGATGAGGCAAAATTCTGGCACGCCCACGAAGCATGGGAAGACTTGTGGAACGACCTCAAGCGGCGTTCAGCCAGCGAGGACGAAATTCTGCTTGTGCAGGGCCTCATCCAAACCGCAGCCTTGCTCCTCCACCACCAGCGTAGAAACATTGGTGGCGTCGAGAAACAGTGGGCGAAATTGCAGCCCAAGCTCGAAGGGTGGACCACAGCATGGGGCTTCGACATCGCAACCCACCTCGCCGTGATTCAAACCTATGCAGAGGACAACAGCACGTGGCATCTCACGGCCAGCGAACATCAACTGCCACGAGCGTGAGGTTCAAAGTCGGGCGTGGTGTGTTCCTGCCATGGTGGATGAACAAGGGCAACTCCCACCCGACATGCGCCCTTTCATCGAGACACCGGTCGCATTCCCACTGATTCGGGGCCGAAACATCGCGCTGGGAGGAAGTGTCGTTGTTGCCGGCATCCTGTTCCTCCTCCTTCGCCAATTTGCGCTTTCAAGCGCCGTTGCAGCGGTGTTTGCTGGGCTCACCCTCAGCCTAAACACCACGGTCATCATGATGCGATTCCGTGTGCACTCCAGTACACCGCTGGCGGTCAATCTCAACCACCCATTCATGGACAGTGAACCGATGGGCGAGGCAAAGATTCTGGTGCGCTTGGCCGATGGTCGTTGGGTTGATCCTGGGTCACATCGTATCCGAACTGTCCCCGAAGAGCTGCTTGGGGGGTACAATTTGGTTCAAGATACCGAGGATTACCCTGTTCTCGGGCACTTTGTGGAAAAGCGAGACACGAACGGCACACTGACCCGCCATGTGGCGCTGATCAATCAGGCCATCGCCCTTCGAGATGCCGTCAACGACGTACCCGACCCCATTGAATCAGCCAGAGCCCGGGAAAAACTCGACAGTGGATTGTTGGAGCGTTCGTGGTTGGAGGACGAAGAGGCCGTCGACGTCGAAAGTCCGCTGGTCTCGTTTTTCCGTGGCAAAGAATGAGCGTTTTGGCATTTTTTCCACCCCTATGTTCAAAACCAAGACGATTGACAGAGAGGTGTGCCCACCAACGAAACGTGGATGGCCAAGGTGGAAGCCCTTGCGCCCAACGAGCAGGAAACGCTGCTCGGGACCTCGCTCTCACGACGGTTTGCACGCCTGCCGTTGTGGTTGAGTCATCCCGCCAACATCGGTGGGTTTTACGGCTTGCTCATTGCGCTGGCTCTGCTGTTGCCCTACGCCTTCGGTGACCAAAACAACGAGGTCTGGGGCGTTCAGTGGATTTACCACACCTCGCTCCTTCTCATCGCCTGCGGCACCTGTGGCTTCCTCTCGCTGGTGATGATTTCACTGTCCAAGCGCCACCCCATGGCGCCCCCACGACAACTGCTGTATCCCATGCCGTTCGTCGGTCTCGCTTTGTTGAGCATTGACCGAGTCGGCATGATGGACATGCCAGCGGTGCTGGTGTGGGCATTGCTCTTGCTGCCTGGCCCCGTCTATGTCCACTTGTCGTGGGCACCACGGTGGCGTTTGTTGTGCATGATTGAAGACGGCAAGGATCCGTTCGTGGGCCTTGAGGTCAAGGCAGAGGAGAACGTTGAGGCGGAAGATATGGTCGGCGAAGACACCGAAATGCTCGAGGTCGTTGACGCCTTTGAGTCGGAATGAACTCAAATCACGCCGACCTTCGGGCCAACCTTCTCAAAACAGGCCAGCACGACATCAAGGTCGTCCCTTGTCAAGCCCGCTGACATCTGCGTTCGGATTCGGGCTTTGTCTCGAGCCACCATCGGGAACACGATGGCGCCGGCCATCACGCCTTCTTCACCCAGCGCATGGGTCATGGCCTTGGCCGTGGAAGATTCACCGCACATGACGGGGATGATGGGCGTGACAGAATCGCCGGTGTCAAAGCCCATGGATTGCAACTCCTTGCGGAAATAATTGGTGTTCTCCCACAGGCGAGCATGGTGCTCGGGCTCGCTCATCAACACCTCAATGGCTGCCTTTTGAGCCGCCGCCACACCGGGTGGCTGGGAACCGGAGAGAAGCCAAGACCTCGAATGGTTGAGCGCATGGCTGCGAGTCATGTCGGTGCCGGCGAGAATGCCGCCTTGGACCCCGAGCGCTTTCGAAAAGGAGCCGGTTTCAAAGTCAACTTTCCCTTGGAGTTTGAAGTGGTCAACGATACCGGCCCCAGCTTCACCAAGAACGCCTTCGCCATGGCAGTCATCAACGTAGACCATGGCGCCGTATTCCTCTGCAAGCGCGGTTACCTCGTCGAGGGGAGCAACATCCCCGTCCATGGAGAACACACCATCGGTGATGATGAGTTTCCGTTCCGAGGATTCGTTCGCCTTGAGGACCGCTTCGAGTTCACCCATGTCGTTGTGCGCATAGACGGCACGCGAGGCCTTGGTCAAGCGGACGCCGTCAATGATGGACCCGTGATTGAGTTCATCGGAGATAATGACATCTTGTGGGCCGGTGACCAGGGTCGGAATGAGACCGACGTTCACGGTGTAGCCGGCGGAATAGATGAGCGATGCTTCGACACCCTTGAACTCAGCAACTTTCTTTTCCGCTTCGAGGTGAATGTCCATCGTTCCTGCGATGGCCCGAACGGACCCACTTCCTGCCCCGTAGGTGGCCGTCGCCTCCTGCATGGCAGCAACGACCTTTGGATGCGTGGTCAGGTTGAGGTAATTG
Source organism: Candidatus Poseidonia sp. (assembly GCA_049412325.1). GTDB lineage: Archaea > Thermoplasmatota > Poseidoniia > Poseidoniales > Poseidoniaceae > Poseidonia. The sequence goes on along the minus strand of JBMSEL010000010.1, from coordinate 7,876 downwards.
TTGGCTGAGAGCATGATGGTGGGTTTGCCGTCCATTTGACACCGAGGGACATTGGGGCCTTCAAGGGTGGGCGGTTCCCATAGCAACGATTTCTCATTGAGTTCGTCATAACGGGCTTTCATCCACGACATATCACCGGGCATGGTCAATCCTCAAGACGGCTACGGAGGCGCCGGCTTTTGTTGTTTGTCTCAAGCATTTAGGCCCATCAAGGCAAGGACGTTCATTCCCGACATGTCCAAGCAATCGCCTTCTCGCAATCCGAGGTCCTCAAGCCACAACTCACCAATGGCCGTTCGGTGAAGGTCGATGACCTTGTGTCCGAGGCTGGAAAACATACGGCGCACCTGCCGCTTCTTCCCTTCGTGGAGCGTGATTTGAACATCACACGACGAGAGTTGGTGAACCTCGGCAGGCTCGGTTCGGTGGATGGACAACTCGCCATTCACTTCCAACTCGATCTCGACACCTTTTCGCAAAGCATCCAAATCCTGCTCGCTGGGCGGTTCTGCCGTTCGTACAAGGTAGACCTTCGGCACGTGGTGTTCTGGGTCGGTGACCCGACTCACCATTCGGCCGTCCGTTGTCAAAACGAGCATGCCGGTGGTCGCTTCGTCGAGGCGCCCCACGGTCAGCATGCGATCCTTATCCCGCTGTGAAAGACGGTCTGGGAGCAGGTCAAACACGGGTGTCTTGCCGAGCGAACGCTCGTGCTTGTTGAGGCGTGAACACAGATAACCTGCCGGTTTGTTCAAAATCAGGGTGACGTGCTCCTCGGGCAGGTGAAGCACTTCTCCACGGTAAGCCACGGGCTTGGTTCGAGGGTTGAATTGGAAACTGATGTCCTTGACCACCGAGTCGTTCACCGTTACTTCGCCCGCCCACACCGCTTCCTTAGCTTCCCGTTTGGAAGCGAAGATACCGGTTTGCGAAAGGAATTGGTGAAGCCGCAATTTCATGGTTGTACAACCATCCCAACACCATGGTGTGCATGAGCGTTGTCATCGCAGTTCCACCACTCACAAGCGTTCCCGGACTTCGGCGAGATGGAGTTCATGGTCGCTGTCAGCAATACGATACTTTTCATAGACCATTGAGTGACAGGAAAAACATGGTCAAGAATGAGCAATCCGGAGCGTGGACCAAGGCTTACAAGAGCGGTGCGTTCGTCCGAAAAAGCAGCGAATTCCGGGATGTCATTTCGGCAGATGGGCCGTTTGAGCCTGCGAGCGGCCGCTACCACCTCTACGTCTCCCATGCCTGCCCGTGGGCTCATCGAACCGTCATGGCCCGCACGTTGCTCGGCCTTGAAGAGCATGTTACACTCGATGTGGTCGACTGGCGAATGAACCCCGACGGTTCGTGGTCGTTCAATCCCGATGAACCAGGAGCAACGCCTGACCGCGTCCATGGTGAACGCCATCTGGAAGCCATTTACCGACGAGCCTACCCCTCATGGACCAGTGAAGGTCACATCGGCACCGTGCCGGTGCTGTGGGACAAAGAAACCGGTACCATCGTCAACAACGAAAGTCGGGAAATCATTCGGATGTTCAACACGTTAGCGGCTGCTCTGGGTTTGACCACCACCCTGTGCCCAGACCACCTCACGGCTGAAATCGATGCCATGATCACGGCCAATTACGAATCGGTCAACAATGGCGTCTACAAATCCGGTTTTGCTCGCTCACAAGACGCCTACGAAACGGCCGTTACCGCCCTCTTCGACCGGCTGGACGACCTCAACAATCACCTCGATGGAAGGGAGTGGTTGGTCGGAGAAGGACGAGGCACCCTCACGGAAGCCGACCTCTGTTTGTTCACCACCTTGGTCCGCTTTGACCTGGTCTATGTGGTTCACTTCAAGTGCAATCTTCAACGCATCATGGATTATCCTCACCTGCAGGCCTTTGTTGAACGGGTGTTGGCCCTCGATGGGGTCAGGGAAACATGCGATTGGACCCACATCAAGCATCATTACTTTTGGTCACACCAGCACATGAATCCCTACCGAATCGTACCCCTCGGCCCCAGAACCGGCCCCCACGTAGCGTAAAGGGAATCGATCACTCGGATGGTGCAACCGATTGGTCAGCCACCTTTCTGGCACGTTTGTTGGCTTGAACCGTCTCGAACGCTGCCATGATGGGAGCCAACCTTGCTGCCCGAGAACGTGCCTCAGCATCCGCCATCACGGCTTGAGTCTCCGCTCCAAGCTCAACCACCTCACGGACCGCGTCGGCTTTGAACACCGCAAGTTCGCGGTCTTGGCGCGCTGCTTCCATGCGCCGTTCGTGTTCAAGGTGGGCCGCTTCCATGTGCATGTCGTGCTCTGACATCTCCGGCTCAGTGTCCTTTTTGCGGAGGTAATTCCAAACTGCCCGAGCACCTTGAAACGCTGTGAGATAACTGGAAGTGGTCATTTGCATGGTGAACGCCAATCATTATTGTGTCCGGGTCGTATTTGTTGCTATTGCTCGTCAAACCATCAGCATTATATTGCGAGGACGGTGGAAAAACATCATGGCAACCCGTCGCCGTGCGATGATTTTGACCGCTTTTTTACTGCAGTTGTTGATGGTGGGTGCAACAGCCTCACCTCTGGCTGACGCATCCAACCCGCTCGGTGATGCGTCCAAGATGAACGCTGACCTTGTGGAAAAACTCGACGAGGTTGATGATTTGACCGTGTTGCCCGTCATCTTCCAACTCCACTCACCCTTGACGACGCAGGATGAAGCCTTCATCGCTGACCTCGGCCTCGTGCTGAAGGGAGAAGCCCCGCTCTTGGACGCCGGTTTGGTGGAAGGCAAAGCCATCGACCTCCGCCGAATGTCAACCTGGGACCGCGTGGAGTACCTTGAACTCGACAAGGAATTGGAATTTTTCTACCTTCCATCCGAATGGGGCGGCCAACCCGACCCGGGGATCATGATGCACGAAACGACCCATGTGGTGCGGGCCACCAACACTTGGGACCGTGTCATTATCACGCCTTCTGGCGAAGTCCAGCGGGAAATTGACCTCTCGTTCAGTGAATGGGACGGCGACGGCACCGCCATCGTTGACCTCGACACCGGCGTGGATGCCGGCCACCCTGACTACGACTACCTCGAGCCGTGGACTGGCAAGAAAACACTCTACTCCGCCAAGTGGACTCCGGCTGATAACGACTGGGTTGAAACGAGAAATTCGGACACCTCCTCCGGTCACGGAACGCACGTCGGCGGCACCATCGCGGGCAACGGCGACGCTTCGGCAGGTCGCCGGGCGGGCGTCGCAAAGGGCGGGCAACTCGTCGCCCTCGGCGCGGGTGATGGCGCCTCCATTTTCGCCGGTGTTCAGGGTCTTGAGTGGACCTATGCACATTCGATTTCCGGCCAAAACCCCTACCACATTCGTGTTGTTTCCAATTCTTGGGGAAGCGACGGCGATTACGACCCGCAAGGCACCATCACGCAACTGACCGACCGACTGACGTACGAAAACGATGTTGCGGTCATCTTTGCTGCCTCGAACTCAGGCGGTTCGGGGGCTGAGTGTTCTGGCGACCTTCGGACCAATGTCTACGCCAACACGCCTTCGGCCATTTCTGTGGCCGCTCTGACCCACGATGGCACCGCCGTCACCTCGTTTTCCTCCCGTGGCTGCATGAACCAGCAGCACACGTGGCCTGACGTTGGAGCACCTGGTCGAGACATCTGGGCGACGGCACCTCGAGGAACCGCCATCGATGCCTCGACTCGAACCCAAGGCGACCTCTACTACATGTCCATCTCTGGAACTTCCATGGCCACACCGCACGTTGGTGGCATGGCCGGCATTCTGCTCGACGTGGCCCCCTCTCTGGGTGCAGCTGACTACCACCGAGACGACCACGACTTCGGCGACAGCCTCGTCGGCGGCGATGGAACGGCTGCTTACGCCCAGTATGAAGATTGGAACGAACGCAACAACAGCCGAGTCCACGAGGTTGAACTCATCCTTGAGTTAACGGCTCGCTACGAAGGCATGGCCAATTCCTGTGAAGGCGGGAACGACGAGGACTCCTGCAACGACATTCCCGAGGAGTGCTACCGCAGCGCCACGGGGCAGTGCCATGACTGGCGCATCGGCCACGGCCTGACCGATCTTGACGCTGCAGTCGCCTTGGCTCGCACGCTGCAGTTGATGCGAGATCAGGATGGCGATGGTATCGTCGACCATCCCGAATACAATGTGTGGGATGCGTACGAAATCTACGAGAACATGATGACGACGGTTACCATTCCCGCCGACACCGACCGTGTTCGCCACGCTTGGAAAGGTGATTGGAACCACTTCAACAACGGACAAACCGGCGCCGTTTACTACACAGAGGACTCCCATTACGTGTGGATTCCCAACGGCACCACCCGCCTCGAGGCCACCTTCACAGCTGTCGAGACGAGTTTGGACACCGGACAGGCTGGTCTGCTCCAACTCGACATCGACCTCGGCGACGACGGCAGCAACGAGGCACAGGGCGAAGGAAACCGTCTGGCCGACTCCTGGTACTATGACCTCGCCGTCGACGAATCGGCTTGGGGCCAATGGGCACATTTCGACGTCTCCGGAACGGCGGTGACGCTGTGGGGCTTCCTTGGCGACATTGAGTTCTTTGAATCCCGTGTCCCCTACACCGTGGATGTCATGCTGACCATGGACCTCTCGCAACCGGTTGACATTCAGTTTGAACAGCGTCCGGATTTCTATTCGGACCTCAACCCAACCACCCCTTCGGATGAATACGAAGATGACATGGACGGCATGCTCACCTTCACCCGCTCGGCGTACGACCAAGCCACCGTGGTGTCGCTGATTCAACCCAAAGACATGGGCGGTGATGGAGACAAGAGCGAGGGATTCTTTTCATCCCTGGGCGGATTGATTGCAGAACATCCGTTTGCGGTGATCTTCTCGCTTCTGATGTTGCTGGGCGCTGCTGGCACAGCGGGTTACGCTGTCCGACTTCAGACCGAAGAAGACATTGAGGACGCCATCATTGTGGCGGAACTCGAGGATAAGGCGTGAAACTAGGGTACACGCAATTTATGCTTGATGGGACCTGTTCAAGGTTTCCAGTCCTTTTGGTGAAGGTGGGGCTTGAATTCGTCAGGCTTGTCGTGCTCCTCCAACCGGTCGAGCAACCAAATCACCCAATGGAAGGTCCCCATGCCCTCTTCCTCAGTCACACTGCTCTGCTCGTGCATGATGTAGCCTTTTTCGGTCAGGGACATCATGTGGCGCATGCTGACACCGATGAGTGAAAGGTACGGTTTGTAAAAGGAATAAACGATGTCAAATGAGAGGTTGCGGTGATACGTCATCACCGCATGGTTAGCCATGAGCACGACAAGGGCGTTGGTGGCGTCTTTTTGTTCTCGGGTTAAGTCCATCAATTCTTTCAGACCTGTGTCCTTGGTAATGACACCACCAAACGTAGCAAATCCACGTTGGACAAGTGGATTTTCAAGCGAGTGCGCAATGGTTTGAGAAATTTCATACCGACGGTTCCGGTTGACTTCCATGACTTGACGTAAACCAAACACCAGCGTCGCCATGATCGCAAGGCCACTGAGAGCCTCACCCAAATTTGCTGCGGTTTCTAGATCCATTCAAAGCCTCAGGAAGTGTTGATCTGCACGGTCAGTCTACTCGCTTTCGTGAACGACGGTGGTGGCAGAAGGTCCAACATCATCCTCTTTGATTTGCAACAGGACAATGAACACCAGCGCTTGGAACGCCGCCCCGAACAGGAACAAGTTGGGGAAACTTCCCCCGGCCACGTCGAGAAGTTGAGGTGAAAGGGCATTACCGGTAAACGCGCCGACATTGATGAGCGTCATGTAAATCGAGAACTGCGTACCTGCGACCTCTTTGCTGGTGACCGACATCAAGAACGCCAGAAGGTTGGCGCCGACGATGGCCCAAATCAGTGTCCAGACCAGCCAAATCTGCAACATCATGTCGCTGTCGGTCCACTGGCCTCGCAGCATGGACCACACCACCGTCATGACGGTTCCAACGGCCACGGCTGCGGTCAATGTCTTCTTGGAGCCGAATTTCGACCCCAACAGTCCGCCCACGAGGAAGCCAAGCATGGTCATGAGGAAGACGGGTAGACCTTTGGCGTCAAGGAAATCTTGCGCCTCCCAGTTCAATTCGTCAACGAAGAGGAATTCCCACTGGAAGTCGATGATGCCCATGCCGGTGCCCATGCCACCACCAATCCACATGATGGTGCACAGCAGCAACGCCATCTTGGCAGCGCTGCCCGAAACCGCCGATTGGAAGGCGGTCTTGATTTCACCAAAGGTCATGACGTCGCCGTCATCTGCCGAAGTTGCATCAGTGGATGCTTCGCTCCACGGGAACAATTGGTCGCCGGGTCGCTCTCGCACGAACAGCGGGATCATCATGATGGCTGCCAAGACCACGATTTGAACCTGGAGCGCTGCGTGGAATCCTGAATCGTTGAGAACCCGACTCAGTCCGAGCACGGCGAACATGGCACCGAAACCTTTGGCCACGAACATCAAGCCGTTGGCAAGCGGCAATTCCCCATCGCTCAACGTGTCAACCGCCAGCGCGTCCGAACTCACATCTTGCAGGGCAGCAAAGATGTTGTGAATCAAGAAAAACAGTCCAAGGGTTCCCAAGTCGGAAGCCGGGTCGTCCACGAGCAAAAACGCCGCCATCGTGATCATCATACCGAGTTGGGAAATCAACACCCAAGGGCGGCGTTGCCCCATGCGAGGGAAGCGGTAGCGGTCGATGACGGGGCCGAGAACGAGTTTACCGATGATCCACGGAATCATACCGGCAGAGATCAGGGCAAGTTTCTGGTCGTCGTCCATTGAACCGTTGTCAACGAGGAAGGTGACGAGGACGGTAGCGACGAAAAACCATGGTACGCCTTGGGCAAAATACAGCGCACAGACGGTTCCAAACCGGGTGAAGCGGCTCTCTTGCATGTTCATTCCCATAAAGGGCGCTTGCCACTGTTGAATCTAATACTTATCCCAACGAGTTATGGAAAAATCTTCGAAAAAAAAGGGAATTCGGCCCTGGGGAATAAATGGAAAGATTGAGCAGAGTGAGGCCGAGGTTCGTGCCGACCTTGCGGCTCGGTACTTTTCCCCTGGCGACGTTGAGAAGCTCTGTGCTTCACCTACGTTCCGACAACTGATGGGCTGGGGCTGAACCGCTCCGTTGCTCAAACGAGTTTTGCGCCACTGGAGCCTTTGGCTTCGAGGTGGTCAAGCAACCAGAACAATCCGCCCCAGATGGATTCCTCACCTTCATCGGTTTTCTGAACGTTGACCATCATGAAAATGTGAATCACTCGGCGCCAGCGGCTGGCGAACATGCGCACGTAGACGCCGCAGAAATCCTCAACCAAATCAAGGGACAAATGACCGTTTTTGGCCAGTACACCGATGTTGTTCATGCCGATCATCAGGGCGTTCATGGCGTCCTTCTCTTCCCGAGTCAGCGCCGCCAATTCCTGGGGTGTGAGGTCGTCATGAAGTTTGACGGTGCTGATGGAAAAGCCACGGTGCACCAGCGGGTTGTTCATGTGAGCGGCCAAATCGCGACCGATTTCATAACGACGGTTTTCGTTCCAGTGCTTCATTTGTCGAAGACTGAACAAGAGCGTGAACAAGATGGCGATACCGCTGACGGCCTCGCCGATGTTGGCGGCGGTCTCGATGTCCATGGAAGGTAGTGAACCACGACCTCTTCATGTAGATTATGCCTCGACCACTCATTTGATGAATTTTGGGCCCTGAACCATGGTATGGCGTTGTCCCTTGCAATAGGACATGGTTTGATGCAACTCTTTTGGATGGTA
>JBMSEL010000042.1:0-15512 GCA_049412325.1 Candidatus Poseidonia sp. | reverse complement strand
TTGTCGATTTCGTCCCTGCAGGCGGTCTTGAACGAGGCAAAGGCCTCGGAGGGCACCTCTTGGAACCCTTCACCCTCCACCTGACGGATGTTGATGCGGCGCAACAGCAAACCTTCGCTGCGGATGTCACGAAGCAAGTCCATGTTCATGCCGTAAGTCGCTTCGGTTTCACCGTTGAGCCCGGCGATGAAGTTGAGTCCGGGCAGCAGTTTGGGCAGGCCTCGATCGCCTCGCACGCTGCCGTGCTTGTTGATGAGACGAATCGCCGTCTTGAGTTGGGCAGGGTCGCAGTTGAGCCAGTTCGCTTCGTGAACGCTGGGGTCGGCCGATTCCAAACCAAAGGAGAGCACGGCGCCGTCGGAGAGCGTTTCCACGAGCGTCTTCGTGATCTCCTCGGAAGGCTCGATGTTCTCGGCAATGATGGACGGGTTGCCGTTATCGGTGTGAAGGATGCCGAGTCGCTCGTCTTCTCGCAGGCCGTGAAGCAGTTTGGCAATCGGTTCAGGATTTGGCACGGGGTATTCCAGTTCACGAACGCCCTCGGCCATGTAGGTGTAGGTGTCGGTCATGCCGCCAAGGCGAACGTGGTGCACGCCGGCGTCGTGGGCGATGCGAACCTCCTGGATGATGTCCTCGGGTGTTCGCCAAATCGGGACGCCTTTCTTTGGTTCAATGCAGAATTTGCATCCTCGCTTGTAGCGCACGCAGCCCTGGTAGACCTCCACCTCGTAGGTCAACGGTCCGGGCTCGGTTTCGCTTCCGAGGTCGGGGTGGTCGGTCACGGCTTTGCTCGCCGCACCCGCTTGCGCCCACGCCGTCCACTGCTCAGCCGTCCGGCGCTGATGTTTCCACTCGCCTTTTTCGAGGAAGTGGTGAAGGGTGGCGTCGGTGTCCTGGACGGCCAGGAAAAGGTTGGGTCGAAGGGGCGTCCATCCCTGCTGCTTCCATCCACGAATGGCCCAACCACCAAACAACGCCGGTGTGCCGTGCGGTAGACTTCGAATGAGAGTCTGGGTTTCCTTGAGGGAAATGGGCGTGCCGCGCAGGTATTTTCCAGGGACGACCGCACCAGCAATGCACACCACGCCAAGGCAATCCTCGAGGCGCTTTGCCATCGACTCAGGTTCGGTCTTGAGCGCTTGGCGGTAACGGTCCACGGTCAGGTACTCGTAGTCAAACCCGGCGGATTCCAGTACGCCACAGACGTACCGAACATGAAAGCCAACGTAGGGTGGGACGCCAAACGCAGCCGGCTCGTCTTCGTAGCCGTCCAACACCAACCAGCGTGGCTCGGACGATTCAACCATGGCTCAAGGGGCAGGGGTGCCGCCTTCAATCCTTCTTTGGACGAGAGCGTCGCTTGCGGTTCTTACCGCCTTCTCCTTCTTCACGAAGGGCTTGGAGTTCACGGGCAGATTTTCCTCCGCCATCGCCGCCACGGCCACCGTCTCGGTTGCCGCCACGGCCACCGCTCTTCCCGCCTTTGGCCTTGGCGATGTCGACCTTGATCTTGCGACCCTCAAGTTCCGTGTCGTTGATGGCGGCCACAACGGCCTCGCCCTTGTCTTTCTCGGCGATGAACACGAACCCGAAGCCCTTGGCCTTGCCACCGGGTCCGGTGGCGAGGATGACTTCGTTGACCGTGGCGTGGGCGGCCACGAGGTCCTTGAGATGGTCTTGCGTAGCGGAAAACGGCAGGTTGCCGATGTAGAGTTTGAGGCCCTCGGGGTCTTTTCGTTCCTTCTTGCCGCCTTTCTTCTTGTCGTCGTCAGCGTCGCGAACACCGATGCGCCGACCGTTAATTCGGTGGCCGTCAAGGGCCTTGATGGCAGCGTCGGCCATGGCTTTCTCGGCGTAGGTGACGAAGCCAAACCCGCGGTTCACGCCGGCGTCGTCGGTCAAGACCACGCAATCGGTCATGTCGCCGTGGGACTTGAAGAGTTCACTGAGTTCATCCGTGCCGACTTCACGAGGAAGGCCGCCCACGAAGAGACGGGTGCCAGGTGCGGCTCGCTGACGGCCACCGCCACCACGTCCGCCGCCTTGGCCTTCGAAACGGAAGTAGGTGCGCTCCCGTCCGTCTTCACGGACATCGGCGGCGATGAAGGTAGCACGGCCTGCGGGGCCTTTGGCGAACATGGCCTCGGCTGCAGATCCCCAGCGCTTGCCCGAATTGTTGAGTGCACTGGCGCCTTGGTCAAGTTCAGCCCAGCCAGCGCCGAAGTTGTCAGCGAGGGCACGATACGATTGGTAGCCACATGAGGGGCACTTGACATTCCAGTCACCGTCGAGTTCGGCCAAGAGGGTATCACCACAGGGTGGGCAAATGGCGTGGAGCACGCCGCAGTCATCACGGTCTCGGAAGTCAAGGCGAACCACAGGTTCGACTTCTTTGATGAGGGCTCGGCAAACATCTCGGCGGCGCAGCGCATCCGAGGTTTGGTGCATAAACCGGTCAACCAGACCGGTCACGAAGAACTGGCCGTAGAGGTGCTGAGGTTGAATGGAGCCGGGCTTGCCTTCGACAGCGAGGATCATGGCCTCGCCGTGCTTCTCGTTGAGCTTCACCACTTCGCACAGCACCGTGTCACCAACGACCGGAGCCACGATGGGTTTGGAGGCAGAAACGGAAATTGAGCCGTTGTCAACATGGACGTAGCCGACCACGGTTGAGACGATGTTGCCGTCAGCGAGGGTTGTTCCTTCGCCGTGTTCGTGTTCGCCCTCTTTGGCGATGATGCTTCCGGGGGTGACGAGGCTCGCCGTCATGTTTCTCATTCCTGTCGCAGGCATGGCCCGAGATGGGTCGCACACCGTTCGCTGATTCAACGGGAGGGTTCCCTCCTTTTGAACCCCCCATACGGGTCAGTCATCGGTTTCTTGTGGAAGTTTGGCGTCGCCCTCCCGATAGAACCGCCAGCATTGTACGTCAGTGGTCCCGGTTCGCTTCGAGTGATGTTCGTAGGTCGGTGGAAGACGAAACTCGGTTCGCAGCACGGCTTCCGCCTTCCAATCATGCGATGCAGCCACGGCTTCCACATGGGACGCTCGGTCGCTGTGAAGAAGGTGAACGGCCTTGGCCCCAGAGGTGAAGGCGGCTTCCAAGAACGGCCGGTCGGCTCGTTCGCGTTGAACGCCCCATGGAGGGTTCATGACCACCACGCCGACGTCATCGAGTGGGAGGTCGTCGAGGCCGACGTAGGCGGCGACGACCTCGGCTCTGTCGGGCAGGTCGTCCTCAAGCGAGGCCAGATTCGAGCGGAGCACAGCCAAGGCGTCTTCATCGGTTTCGACGAAGACGACACGTTGCGCCCCCAACAGCAACGCACCGATGCCGAGGATACCGTTTCCCGCACCAAGGTCGGCGACGATTTTGTTTTCGAGGCCGTCCAATTGGTCAACGGCCAGCATCCAGTAGGCTGCAAGGTCGCCTTCCGTGGCGTATTGTTCGAGGGCGACATCCTTGCAAGGGTGGGCGGTCAATTTTGACAACCGGATGGCCAGGTGCTTTGGCCGCATGCCGTTCACCAACGGCGCTGTTGGTAGGGGTCGCCTTGAGGTTGCTGGGACTGCATTTGAAGGCGCATGGCGTGAATTTGCTGGGCCTCGATCCTCAAGCGCTGGAGAAGTTGTTCACCCGGCTGTTGGTTACCGCAAAAGCGGCAGAAACGGGTCCCATCGGGGTGCTGTTGGCCGCAGTTGATGCAGAATCCCATGGTACGTCCTCCGGCTTGAACTCCTGACCGTTTGATTTCAACCTTCTCATTCCATGGCGGTCATCTGAAGGAGGATTGGCCACGTCTCCAAGCCTTCGGCGATGGCTCGCTCGCTGATGTCTTCCCATCGTGGGTCGTCCATGAAGGCCGATGGCTCAACACCAGCGTCAATGAGTTCCTGGAAAAAGTCACGGAGTTCAGTTTCGATTTCAGAAATCTCAACTTCTTCCTCCTCCACTTCTGGGAGTTCTAAGTTCTGGGTTTCCTCCTCCGATTGTGCGCCCTCTGCGGGTTCAACGGATGCTTCTTGGCTCGGACCTTCGCTGGTCGCTGAAGGCGGCAGGGGTACGCTGACTTCCTCAGCAGTTGGCGCCGGAGTGGGCGCGGCAGATGGGGGGAGAGGGACATCGGGCTCGGCTGCGACCACGCTCTGGTCCTCAGCCGTTGCCACATCATCCACCGGAGGCTCGGGCTCGGGTTCCGGCGATACTTGGGTCGCTGGTGCCTCACGAGGCTCAGGTGCTGGTGCAGGCGTGGGCGCTGCCACAGGTTCAGGTTCCGGTGGTGCAGGCTTTTCCAACCGACCGACACCGAGGACCTCGGCTTGCTGTCGAGCCATTTCCGCTGCGGCTCGCCGAGGCAGGCTCACGAAACATTTGCCGGGCAGGGATTCAGCTGGGAAAGGCAAGAAATACTGTTCAAGAGCGGAAAGCGAGGGGTGGCGGAAGCACAAGGTTTGGAGGGCCTCAAAGGGGCGTTGTGAGGGCAATCCGACCGAAAACGGAGTAGAGGCCAACTGAATGGAATTCCTCAACCACCCTTCATTGTTGACCAGTTGTTGCATCCACGGCCCCATATCGGCGGTGGCGATGTTCACGAACATGAAGGAGGCCGCCCGTGGGTCGAACCCTTGCTCCTGAAGAAGATGGGCTTCGGCGCGGGGGCGATGGAATACAGAAACGACGGGTTGGCCATGGTCGATCATGTCCCCGTGGAGTTCCATCATTTTGCGTTCCTTCCGGGGACAGAGAAGCAACAAGGTCATGCGCGTAGCGTGCGGGTCCCAAATTTCACCCCAACGTGCGGTGGCTTCGTTCATGAGTTGACCGATGGTCATGTCCGGAATCATAGCGGTTATTCCCATCTCGGCACCCGAAACGAGGAGGTGGTTCCGACCTTTTACCCTACGGGTGAGGTCCAATGGGGGAAATCAATTCCATGGCGTAGGCGAGTTCAGCCAAGAGGACGACGCCCCCGGCCGCCCCTCGCAAAGTGTTGTGATTGAAGGCTTGGAAGCGCACGGTGGTGGGGTTCAGCATCTCGATGTTCCCCACCACCACCGCCATCCCCGCTGAGAGGTCCACGGCTGGGTCGGGTTGAACAGGATAGGCTGTCCCGTCAGCGAAGAGATGGGTGTTCACGTCCACTTTGTCTTCGACCATCAGCGGCTGGCTCGGAGCGCTTGGCAGGTGATTGAAGCGCTGGCTGGCCGACCAATCGGTCAGGGCGCGACGCAGCATGCCTTCGTCCGTGGGCTCATTCAGCGTTGCTTCGACGAAGACATGATGGCCGTCAGCTCGCATAACACGTTGGCATGTGAGATGGGATGTTCCCTCCCAATCGAGGACATGTCGAAATTCAGCACCTGTCTTTTCGGCTTCTCCAGGTATTTCTGTTTCCACTGATGCCGCTTCGAGGGCTTGAGTCATGAAGGGATGGCCGCCACCCGAAAGAGCCTGTTCACTGCGCATGGTGTAGGCTTCCAGTCCAAAGGCGTGGTGGATGGCCGCCAGCGGGAACACCAACGGCAACAAGGTGCAGTTCGTGGCGCAGGCGTGGTTCAAGACCTGCCCTTGCAGAGGACGCAACGCCGCCCCGTTGATCTCTGGAATCACCAACGGAACGCCGTCAACACGACGATGGGCACTGGCGTTTGAGAACACCGTGATGCCAGCCTGAGCCCAGAGCGGTTCAAGGTGCATGGCTTCTTCTGCAGGCAAAGCGGAAAACGCCACGCGAACATGCTCCAAAGCAAGCCGTTCAACTTCGGCGGGGTCGTTGACATCAACCACGACCAGGTCAGGAAGGGGGGGTCGTTCTTCCTCGAGAATCCACGGGACCTCGCTCAGTGATTGGCCAAGGAAACGGGCTGAACCTGCCACGGCAGCCAAGGTGAACCATGGGTGATGGGCCAACCGTTGCTGCAGGCGCTGTGCCACCAAGCCACCGGCTCCCAGCACGGCCACCTTGAGGCGTTCCATGGTGCGGTGACCTCGGTCATGGATTTGAGTGCTTGGCAAGCACTACAGGAGCGGTTCGGGGAAGATTCGGCGCGTGATGAGCTTTCTCAAAATGCGCCATCCATCGGCCGTGGACCCCAATTTCGCCTCACCCAACCTCGGCCCGTACGTGATGGGGACAAAGCCAAACGGCACATGTTGGTGAACCATGCTGGCAAACATCTCGGCCTCGATTTCAAAGGATTGACTGTTGAGTTGAAGTTGGTCAATGGCGCTCCGGCTGAAGGCCCAATAGCCCGAACAGACATCGGACGTGGTGGTCCCAAACAAGGCCGTAGCCAGCCAGGTCAGCAGGTGATTGCCCACAAAATTGAGTCGCGTCATCGCATCGGGTTCAATCCGTCCGTTCAAACGGTCACCGATGACCACCTCATGGGAGGCCAGGCCACCGAGAAGTCGCGTCATTTCCCTTGGCGCATAGGTGCCGTCGGCGTCCAACATGACCACCGCATCGGCTTCCAACTCCAATGCCTTGCGGAAGCCATGTCGAATGGCGCTGCCCTTCCCGACGTCGTCCTGGTCAACGAACATCACGCCGTATTTGGCAGCGACATCGGGCGTGCTGTCCGTGCTGTGCCCGTCCATGACCAGCACGGTGGTGCGGTAGCCGTTTCGTTCAAGGCGACCGTAGGGAATGCGGTCCAACACCCACGCCAACCCCAGCGCTTCGTTCAGCACGGGGAGCAGGACAACAAGGTGCTGCATGCATCGTGCTTGCTGGCCTTGCACATGGTATTTGCCGTTCATTCCTCGGTCATCCATGTGAACCAGTGGAATTTCACACCCGTCCGGTCGAGCAACACCGTGTCTCTGCCGGACAAACCAAGCGGATTCAACCAACGGCCCGGTTCATCACGGTCCCACTCAAACTGGACATCGGTGAGTGTCGATGGGTTGTCCACCCCAAAACAGGCCTGATGGTAGCCAGCGTCCGTGCGCAGTCCGTGGTAGGGGCGGTCCAACCCCTCGGGTCCACGCAAAAACAACCCGCCGGTGGCCCCGACGACCTCGTAGGTGAGGCACACCTTGACGGCTTCTGCAGGGGCCGTGATGGAAAGGTTGCCTGCAGTTCCCTCAGGCAAAAACGGTCGGTCTTCACCAAGGCTCAGCGGGTCCCTGAATTTGTGGTCTCGCCACGGGTCCACTCGCGTGATGCAGCCGGTGCAATCTTCCTCGTCAATCCCGTCCAGCAGGTGCTGCGAGGCGTCTCCTTCGGGATGAAGACGCCACAAGGTGGCTCCGTCCGATTCAGCCTCGACGCCCCAATACGGTGAGACCGCCAAGGTCCATTGCATGGTACCCATCGGTGAGGTCAGGGCGTGGAGCATGTTGTGTTCCAAGAAATACGAGGTGTTGTCGTAAAACATCGCTCGAGTGGCGGCGGATTGCTGGCTGCTGTCGATATGGACGAGGCCCAGGGTGGGAATGGAGGTCATCTCAACCCCAACCGGTGCGTTCCAAACATAACCCCAGTGCATGTTTTCGGTGTAAACCGCTCCTTCGATGTTATCGAGGGCGTCCCTCAACGCCAGATCACCGGGTGAGACGGCCAAGAGTTCCTCGTGGTTGGACAGACTCAGCGCTACCGATTGGGCGCCCATGGCGCCAACCAACACCAAGCCCACCACGACGGTCCTGGCGGCCGTTGGCATGGTCCACCCCGTGGACGCTTCATCGTTCACCGGTGTCAGGGCCGTGTGCGGAGACATCCACCATGCCACCAACACAGCCAACGGGACGTGGTAGGCATGGAGGGCCATGGAATAGAGGGTGTAAGACAGCAAAGAAAGCACGGGAACGTTGCGTAAGCCTTCGATCAAGTGCACCACACTCAGCACCCAAAGCAAGGCAAACCACGTGATGGCGATGCGCCCCTCGAGGGTGGTGCGCAGACCAAACGCGGCGACGGCTGCGACCGCCAACAGGAGGCCGTTGTAAACCAGCAAGGGTTTACCCCCCTGCCATCCGTATTCAGAGAACACCGCCTCGTCAAACAATCGAGGGGCCATCACGACCAACGCAACGGCAAAGCCCACGGTGATGAAGGCCGAAGCGATGTAGGCCAATCGACGCAGGCGTTCATGGTGTTCCTCATGGTCGAGGGCGAGCCCGTGCATGACGTGGCTGAGAAGGAGAAGGGCGAGGTAGATGGCGCCAGTGGGGTGAATCAGTGAAACGGAAAACAGCGCCAAACACAAGCCGAGCGTATGGTGGCGATGACGCTGGTCGGCATGGCGAAAGAGAACGAGGATGCCGACGACCAAGCCAAGTTGGCTCGCCACGCTGGGAAATCCGGAATCAAAGGTTTTCGCAAACAAGCCAAAACCGAGCCCCATGGCAAACATGGCGTGGGCTCCCGCTCCGTGGCGGTCCATCGCACCCATGATGCCCAGCAGCAACACGAAAAGGGTGTAGTGGCCAAGGTGGAAGACGGCTCGCCCGGCATCAAGGCCAGTGAGGGTAGCCACCCAAGCAGCGGTGGATGGGAAGGCTGGTGGATAGGTCCAGAACCCCTCGTTGGTTCCAGGAAGGGACAAATTCCCCTCGAGGACAAGCTGCTGGGTCAGCATGGCAAAACCAATCCAGTCCACCCCAAACGGGAGCGGTTGGAGCAACGGTGAGAGAAGGGCTGAGGCGGCGACCACCATGCTCAGGGCGAAGAGGACCGTTGACCGTTGGCGCTGAAACATCAGTTGTGTCTCTGCCTCTTTGCTCAACGAAGGGGCGGTGGTTTCCTCTGCTATCTCACCGTGCATGGCCGCTTCAAGTTGTTGCCAGCGGGTTCGCTTGGCGACTTCTTCGTGCCGTTGGTGAATCATTCGATAGGCGACAACGTTCAACCCGACCAACAAGAAAGCGAGCAACACGGGTGACCACAGATCGAGCAAGACCAGCAAGCCGGAGACCCCGAACAAGACGAGCAACCCCAAGGCTGGGGCGAGGAGCCCTTTCCGGAAGCGGTCGCCACTCCCGTCAAGCACCGAACTTAAGGCCCAACCAGGCATGATGCTCGGGGCCAAAATGACCAGCGCTGTAGCGAGCATGACATCGCCACGTCCCACGCATGCCTTCATGGTTCTCCGAAACCTCAAGTAGAACCGTCCAAACGAGATTCCATGGTGTCAACCGAGGGGATGCAGTTCCACCCCACCGTGGTGTTCGACGAGCCATATTGGGTTCACGACTTCACGCGACCCAGTCCCGAAGGTTGGTCGGCCCCGTATCGCTATTCGGTGGGCCGCTACGATGAACACCGTCCTGCCATGTACACCACCGAACTCTTTGGAGGTGAGCGAGACCATCACGTCGGCTTGGATTTGGGAGGTCCTGCTGGGACGCCAGTCCATGCCTTTGATGCTGGTACCGTTGTTGCCGTTACAATCAACGACGAGGACGGTTCCTACGGGCCCACGCTCATCACCAAACACACCGTCCGTCTTCCCACCAAAGTGGGTGGTCCGCTGGCCGAGGAGGCGACGGAATGTTGGGTGCTCTACGGCCACTTGGGGTGGGACAGCATCGCTCATTGGTCACCCGGTGACACCTTTGCCCGCGGCGAGGTTCTGGCCGTGATGGGCGAGGAGCACGAAAACGGCGGATGGCCTCCCCACGTTCATGTCCAGATGTCCGTTTACGAACCGGTGGACGGGGACTTGCCGGGCGTGGTAAAAGGTGAAGACCGAGAACAGGCGTTGGCGTTGTATCCCGATCCAAGATTGATCTGCGGTGAGCTTTACTGAACCGAATTCAGATGGGCCTTGAGGGCGTTGATGGGTCCGATGGCGGCTGGGTCCTTGCCGTGGAGGAAGGCCAGCGTGATGGAGAGCCAGTCCATCACCAAACAGTGGTACAACAAACACTCGAGCAAGGATGTTCCTTCGCCGACGAGATTCCATGCCGTCTCGGTGGTGGCGTGCGCCACCATCCAATCGAGTCGCTGTCTGACCCTCGGGTGCATGCCGTGCCAGGTAAGCAAGAGCAGGGCCTGCTGACTCGTGTCAGGGTCAGCGTCCGGTCCGATGCCACCCCATGCAACGCTCTCGTTGTGGTTCATCTCAGGCAGCACGCCCACGCGGACGAATCTGGCGGCGTTTTCATTCATTTGGTTTTTGAAGCGATTCAGCGCAGGTGCCAATTCCGTGGGGCCAATCACGGCGAGCGGTTGTTCCATCAGCGCAGCGGCGAGCAAAGCGATGTCTCCTTCGGGTTGAGCGAGTACGTCGAAATGGAGGTTGTTCTCCCCCAGGCGGCCCAGCATAGCAGCTCGCTCCTCCGCCACCTGAGGCGTGAGCAGGCCGAG
Source organism: Candidatus Poseidonia sp. (assembly GCA_049412325.1). Taxonomy (GTDB): domain Archaea; phylum Thermoplasmatota; class Poseidoniia; order Poseidoniales; family Poseidoniaceae; genus Poseidonia. The sequence continues at coordinate 5,196 of JBMSEL010000042.1, read as the reverse complement.
GTGTTCCATAACCGCCACCTGGCGGCTGAAAATGTGGCCGAATGCGGTTCGTGGAGGCTGCCCGCCAACGGTTGGAATCAGATGGCATTGAGGAAACAGTTCAGGCAGGCCGGCGAGGATGCCACCCGTGGCAATCACCACGACGGTCGCCTCCATCTTGAGGGCGGCTTCGGCAGCCGCAACCGTTTCTTCGGTGTTGCCGCTGTGGCTGGTTGCCAGCACCAACCAGGTGGCGTTGAACCACGCAGGGAGGGTGTAATCGCGATGCACCACCACAGGGCAACCTCCTTCGTGGGCGGTGAGGGCGGCGAGGAAATCACCACCGGCGGCGCTGCCACCCATTCCAAGACAGAGAACACCGCTCCAGGGGGCTCGACGGAGGTCCTCAAGCCAGGGATAGCGTTCAGGATTCACCGCCTCAAATCCATGTTTCAAATCATCATGGAACGCTTGTGTGAAACCGACCATGCCCTCGGTGTCCAACCGTTCAGCGAGGTCAACCAGCGTGGGTTCGTGCTCCGATGATGCTGTCGGTTCCATCATGCCCCCTCCTGTGTTGGTGGTTCGTCAATCGCCATAAACGGTAGGCCGAGCCACGCATCATCGTGGCGAATAAGAAGCCCCTTTCGTCCCGGTGTATGATCGAAAGGCAGGCGTACGGCGTCCATGGCCCAGGTGGTCGGGTCGAGGAATTCGCCCACCGAAGCATCTTCGTTGATGAATTCTACATGGACGAGTTCGTGCTTTTGAGCGATGACTTTGGCCTGTTCTAGGTCGCGCCATGTGGCCCCAGTTCGCTCCCTTCGGTCGACGCGTTCCATGATGGCGCCGTCTTTGGTCCAGGCCGATGGTCGCCAAATGTGATGGCGCCATTGCACCACATCACCGATTTCGTAGCCGGGTTTGCGGTACAGCAAGGTCAGTCTCGTCACGTCCACGCCGTCTTTCCGACCGACCGTTGAGTTGGTTTCCACCACGATGCCGCCGTATTCGCTGATGAGGTGTCGCCCCCAAGCGCGAGCCAAGCCTTTGCTGCCCAGCACCACGTCATACCCTCCGGTGACCGGGCCCTCGCTGGTGATGAAGAACATCGGGTCGTCGGACAGCTTGTCCAAGACATCGTCCAACGTGGACCGAAGTTTGGTGAATTCATCCTCGCTCAACCGACGTGCACTGGAACGAAGTTGGACGGTGGCTTCGAAGTAATTGCCCGCCCGGCGCGTGCAGGTCAAGCACACCCCGTTGGCCATTCGAGCCCGCATGGTGTGCTCTTCCTGAAACAGCAAGTCGTCGATGACGCCTTCGAGTTGGATGTGGAGCAAGGTGTGGCGGTCGGAGACCTTGACCGGTTCCATCGCCAATTGAATGTCTTCGGCCCGTTCGTGGACCACCAGGTTTCGATGCAGCAGTTCGTCCCACACCTCGGCCTCCGTCGTGTTTTCCCATTTCCCGTCGATCTCTACAATGCCGCAGCGAGCACAGCGCACCCATGGCACGTTTTCGGGGACTTTTGCAAGCATGGTTCGAGCCCGCAGGCAAGGTTCGCACATGCGGTCACCAAACAGTGGTGGCTCGGCCCCGCAAACCAAGCAAAATTCTCCACCGAGTCGGGATGACATGGGCCTCTCCGAGCCGCTCCTGGGATGGTGCCTATGAAAGACTACGGTTTGTGTTCGGCTTCATCCTCGGATTTTTGGGGTTGGCGGTCCACTCCATCCACCCCTTCAAGGGCGTGAAGGCGCTGGTCGAGGCGGCGACTTCGCTGGACGACCGTCCACGTCCACAAGGCGATGGCCACCAACATCCCGAGGTAGGCCACAGCGAGGTAGGTCATGCCTTCCATCTCAGGCACCCCCGTCGTGGTGGCGTTGCAGGTTTGAAAGTCGCTGTTCGAGGGCGGTCAACCGCATGGAGGTCAGCATGTGGCCGATGATGAAGACGGTAAACGAGACCGCTCCGAGCAGCAAGACCATGCCCATGTCGCCGTTGATGGAGCCTTCCTCTCCGGTGGCGACCACGGGCCCAGGGTGACGAATGGTCCAGATGCGTGTAGCGATGTAGGTGACCGGGACCAGCACGAAGCCGTACAGCCCGAAGGCGGCGAACGTGTCCCTGGATTCCACACCATCGGGTTGGCTGTTTCGGCCCAACACCACGTAGACGGCCAACAACGTGAGCAGCCCGAAGGTGTTGAGGCGAACATCGGTCCAGTCCCAAGGTGTGCCCCATTCCGCAGCCCCCCAAACGCACCCAGACCACACGGTCATGAGGCCGGTAGCCAGTCCTGCTTCGGAACCTGCGACATGGAGTCTCCAGGCCCATTCAGACCGGCGAAACAGCCACCCTGCTGAGCCGATGAACAGGGCGCCGAAGGCGATGAAGGCTGCCCAAGCAGCAGGGACGTGCCAGTAGAAAATTCGTTGAGCAGCTGGCGATTCAAAAGCGTCCAGCGAGACGCTGGGGGCCCAGAGCAAGGCCAGCAGCAGGGTGCTACCGATGCCGGTGAATCCGAGCACAAGCAACACCTCCCCCCACTTCATGGCTGGCGGTGTCAGCACGCCCCCCTTGAAGTTGGTGTTTGGCTCATGAAAGAACACTGAGCAGCAAGGAATAGGGCAGGATGAGCACGGGCGTCAGCAGGCCAACGAAGACCGCTTGGGGGCGTGCGAGCCGTTGCGTAGACCGCTGCATCCATCCCACACCGTGCCAAACCATGCCGCACAAGACGGACCCTACGACCAGTGTTTGGGGCGAGGGGGCGCCTTGAAGAGCGGTGGCAGAGATCGCCGTCATCACCATGCCAAGGGCGAATGGAAGCCAGCCCGCATGAGGCTCACCACCACTGACGGCTCGCCACCACGCTGCCGCCCGCTCTTCCCTCAGAGCGGTGACGAGCGGCTCACCGCACAAGCCCACCGCCATGGTTGGGGCAAGGACGAACCCGAGTTGTTGCATGTCATCGAGGCCGTTCATGAATGAACCCATGGCGAGCAGGACGCCGAGGCTCAGCAAGCCTGCCATGCCGTTGGTGTTGAGCCACATCATGGTGCGAAGGTGCATCCTCACGCCCCAAGCAGCACGGCTGATGGGCTTGGCAGTGGTTCGTTGGAGGTCGGTCGTGCTGGGCGCAGACGAGGGTTGCCTCGACGTTATCGGGCCATCCGAGATGTCCATCGTGTGCGTGGCTCGGTCCACCAATCGCCGGTCGTGCGTGGCAAGAAGGACGGCGTGCCCGTCTGCTCGCAACTGGTCAAGCCAGCTGCAGAGGACCTCCACGGAGCCATCATCAAGTCCAGCATCAGGCTCGTCCAGCAACACCAAGGCAGGCTTGGAACTGGCAAAGGCAGGCAAAAGGCCGGCCAAAACAGCGACCTTTCGAGCTTGTCCTTGCGACAGGTGGGCCACCATGTCGTTGGCGCGATGCGCCAAATTGAACGCCCGCAGAAACGGCTCGATATCAACCGTTGAACCGCTCATCGCCATGGCGCAATGGAGGTGTTCACCGACCATTTCTCCGCCCAGCATGCCGTTTTTTTGCAGAACGGTGCCCACCGTGAGCGATGAAGGTCTTCGCCGTCCTTCAGCATCGGCGACCACCGTATCGTGATGGAGCACACGCCCTTGTTCGAGCGGCAAGAGGCCAACAGCGGCTTCCAACAAGGTCGACTTACCCGTCCCGTTGGCGCCCGTGAGCGCCACAGTCTGGCCTGAGGCGACCTCCACTGAGCAGTGGTCCAAGACGATGCCCATGCCCCTTCGGACTTGAACGTCCTCAAGGGAGAGAAGGGGCTTGGCCATGGTTCGGGCACATCCCGTTCAAGCAAGAACCCTCCTGTTTTGGCACTCGGACACATCAACTCAAAAGAGTGGGAGTTCGACCCCCTTCCATGGACTTCGCCATGTCCCTCTTCGCCCCAGCGGAGTGGTTGGTGCTCGGCCTCTGGTTCGTGGCGGTCGTTGCGCCCATCCTGTATGCGGCCAAGACCCGGACCTCGGTGGCGATGGGAATCACAGTGAGCGTGCTGTTAGGGGCGGTGGTTCAAGTGCTCTGGTCCGTCATGTACAACTATGGATGGGTGGAGTACTGGGTTTGGAGCGATTTCGTTCTGGTTCCGGCTCGTACGTCCGAACCGATGTTCTTCCACACGCTCGCCACTGCCGGGTTCCTCCACAGCCAAGGCGACATGATGCACGTGCTCGGCAATGTCATCATCCTTGCACTGGTTGGCGTACCGCTTGAACAACGGCTCGGTTCGAAGCGATACGCCATCATCTATCTGATCGGCCTTCTGGGTGGTTCCTTGGGCTGGGTCGCGTTCAACGCCGATTCGTACAACCCTGCGCTCGGGGCCTCGGGAGCAGCGTTCGGCCTTCTTGGCGGCTATCTTGCGGGATGGCCAAAGGATGAGATACCCTTTCCGTTGATCTTGATTCGTCCGTGGCCGGTGGTGTTCATCGCCCTGCTGTACTTTGGGTTGGAACTGGTTCGCGCCCTCGCTACGATGGATTCCGGCGTGTCAAGCGGCATTGCTCACATGGCGCACATCGGAGGCTTTGTGGCGGCGTATGCGTTGTTGCCGCTGGTTGCCAAAGGCGGCCCGGTTGAACTTGGGGTCCTTGACGGTGGACCCAGCCAAGGAGCAGCAGCCTCCGCCAAACGTCGCCAAATCAAGGCGAGCATGGTTGACCTCTCGTCCATCGATGACCCCTGGACAGCGGCTGGCCTGGATGTTCCAAAACACCTGCGTGAGCCCTTGAAGAATTTGATTCAGGCCAGCGATGAACCCGAGACTCGCGCAGCCTGGATGGACCACCTCGCTGACGCAGGCACCTGCCCTGTGTGCGACGCTCCTCTCGGTATCGTTGAGCGGTCAACCGGCCCCCACCTCCAATGCTCGGCAACGACGAGCCACCTCGAATGGCCTCCTCGCTGAAACGATTCAATCGTTGGACAGCGTGATACATTGGAGGATAGAATCAAAGGTGGGTAGGCCTTCCAATGAGCGAGGAGGGTGAGCCATGCATACTGCACCAAGGTCAGCCATGCGAACTTGCGCTCTTCTCTTCGCCCTGCTGGTGCTTCTGGCCGACGTCAGTGGCGGACTCCTGAGCCACCCAGTCGCCGCCGTCGATGTGGCCGACCATGAGGCTCCCATCTTGGTGGATGGTCTTCCACCGCTGATGTGCGGTGAGGAC
>JBMSEL010000073.1:0-3330 GCA_049412325.1 Candidatus Poseidonia sp. | reverse complement strand
CGTCGTTGGGGTCGTTGGGGAACTGGTCGGTTGCGTCGGACTTGCCGTCACCGTCGGTGTCGGCGTTGTTCGGGTTGGTACCCTTGGCATACTCTTGGGAGTTGGTCAAGCCATCTCCGTCAGGGTCTGCGTTTCCATCGCCACCGTTGGTGGGGTTCAGTCCGTTCGAAACCTCCCATCCGTCTGGGAGACCATCGCCATCGCTGTCTGCATTGTTCATGTTGGTGCCTTGGGATTGCTCCTCAGCGTTGGTCAAACCATCGCCGTCCCAGTCGGCTCCGCCGTCTGAGGGGTCGAGGGGGTCGGATCCATCACCCGAGGCTGCCGAGACAGCCGAAAGGGCGAGGAACAAAGCCAATAGCACGCTCATCATTTTCGTCTTCATGTTTTTTTCACTTCCTTTTGTTTTGGTTGTTTTACATAGAGAACCCGCTGTTCTCTCTTTCCAAGACGGCGTCTGAACTGGTCAGAACACGGACTTTGGGATTTCGATGCAGCTTGCGCTGATTCAAATCAACGTGGTGGGTCAAGCAAACCATCTGAGCGGACAGCGTGTTGCTTTCGCAGGCCATGTGGGCTGCGAAAAGGCCGTTCAGTGCTTTGCTTTCGTTGTTGACGTAATCCTCCGTTTGCATCGTTTTTCACGGGTCGTTCATAGGGAACCCAGCGTTCCCTCTAACCTCTTCAAGAGCCCTACCCTATATGAAGACCGCGATGCACTGCGTCTTTTCGGAGGACGCACTCACATGCTTGGCATGTCCGTTGCTGGCAGCAACATGGAGGCCTCGTGATTGAAGACGTACCGTGCGATGATCGACGCCAATTCTTCGTCGTTGAACATGTGGATGCGTTCTGGCCCGTTACCAACAGCAGGAGCAAACAATTGCAATCCAAACGGTTTGGCCAAGCGAGACAGGGCAATCTTCGCTGCCCGTACCGTGTTGGCGCCGCGCACACCGCTTTCGGCCAAGCCCATGCCCAAACTGTGAATGAGTTTGCCCTGGCGGACACCGTAGCCTCCTGCTGTGGCCATCATACCGAGGATGACGAATTGATCACGCCTCGAAGCATCCCATCGGTGAGGGTCGCCACGGAAACGGTCCTGAAGCGCTTCGATCAGAGAATGATGTGCTTCGTCGAGTTGGTCAGGGTTCAGGGGCGGGACATCCACGGGCCTAAACGAGCTGCTCTCTTTGGGAAGAATATCGTCAAATGGCGTCCACTGATAGTCTGCCATCAACCAGTTGTTGAATTTCTTTGAGAGAAGTGGATCGGCCCCCCTCCACGACCAAATGCTTCGCTGCAGCATTTCTGGGGCGATGGAATCGAAGACCTCTGGGGCTTCCTCTGATAGCGTTCGAAAAGCATCGAGAAGTTTCTGAAAATACAATTCTCGCTCTTTATCTGATTTCGAGTTGTATTTTTTTGCTACATAATAATCAAAATCAGGTTCTGATTTTGCGTAGCTTCTCTCAGAACGAGAGTTGTTCATGTTGTCACCGTGGTCCGTCGTACTTTTATGTTCTTTTGTTTTAATGTGTTGTGCTGATCTCATCTTTACTCCCTCTTTCGGGCGCAAATCCATCGTTTCGTTCCGTCTTCTGTGTTTATTTTTACAATCAAGGGGCGTTCATGGAAACTGCCGTTGCCAAGAAGAACGAGTGAGTGGATATATACTATCCACGCTCAATATTCCTTCATCATGGACCGATGAGGGCCGATTATACCAATGGAATAAGGCTCATCAATGACCGTCCAACCTTGAGTTTGATAGAACGGGATGGCGCGCTCACGGGCTTGCAGCAAGCCGGTTTGACAGCCATATTCGGAAGACATGATACGTTCAAGCTCACGTAACACGGCGGCCGCATGACCTTGTCGTTGATGGGTTGGCAGTGTCCCCATCTGTCGAATTTGAAACACGGGTCGCCTCGCAGAACCGTTTGAGAGGGGTCCGAACGGGGGAATGCGGGCTGCACCCGGCCCCTTGTGGTCGGCACCTGACCCGTCGGAATGCTCGGGAATGATGTGGGCTCGACCGACGGCGACGACGGTGGCCCCTTCCTCGACCCAGGCGTGAACGGCTTGATCGTCGTCAGCAAGGCGTTCGCTTCCCGGCTGCATACCCAGCGGCTCCCGCAAAACTGCATACCGCGTGACAAAGTAAGGCTCAGGAGGCATACCCAGCGATGCGTGAAGCATGTGCTCACGACCAGTATCCAATCAACAGCAGGATGAACAAGACGACAAATCCAAGCCACAAGAAGAACGGTGTCAATAACCCGTAAGCGAGAGCTTTGTTCCCTTTGACAAATGCAGCAATGACGCTTGCGAGATAGATGAACGGCATAAAACACAAAAATGTGTTAAAAGCATCGAATGAATCATACTCATCCAGTTCCGGGTTGTAGAAATCTACACTCAACCAGAGTTCATCTGCTGTTGCATCGGAGAGTTGGAAGTAGGCTGTTGAATTGGAATCATAGTACGTGCCAATCGCCGTTTCCTTGCCCGAGGTTTCGTTGTATTGGTAAACAGTTGTGTCAGGCGTGGAGACATAATTGTCGTACCAATATGCAATGTTGATCGCGTGACCGTCTTCTGTTTCAAAGTATGAATAAAATCCTTCCATGACTTCGTCTTCATTCATCGCAAACTGGATTTCGAAGGTTTGGCTGTCTCCGCTCTGCATGCTGATTTCTTCGTATCGCCACGGGTCATCGTCATAGGCCGACCCCGACAGGATCTCGCCCACCACCCCAAACAAAAACACGACAATGATTGGCGTTACAAAGCCAATGGCGTATTGCCCCCACCTGAACCCTTCTTGCTCTGCAGGCGCGGGAACCGTAAACATGCCTTGTCCACCCATGGTGTTGATGTCACCGGTCAATTGAGGGGTTGGCGCTCCCCAAGGATTGGCTTTCATCTCGCCTTCTGCACCGGTGGCGGAGGCCGATTGAGAGGTGGCGCTTGAATCACTCAGCGTCCCCATCACCATCGGTTGCGGCGGTTGAACCGTGGTCGACGATGTGGAAGCAATGGTTGCAGGAATTGAAGTCGCAGCGGCTGCCTCAGCAACGTCTTCGGCATCAATGGCGAAAAACGGTTTGTTGTCGGTTTCAGCGTCGGGCGAATCCCCTTCTTCTGCCATGCGAGGTGCTTTGCTTGAATTCGTTTAAACCATCCTGCGACCTTGCCGCTGTGGCCAAAGGCGCGTTGAAATAGGTCATGCCGCTCGGCGTTGATACAGCACGGATGTCAGAGTGGCTATGAGCGGGACTGCAGATCCTGAGACCGGAGTTCGAATCTCCGTCCGTGCTCCAAAAC
>JBMSEL010000041.1:0-16130 GCA_049412325.1 Candidatus Poseidonia sp. | reverse complement strand
TCTCCCTCGGTAAACTCGTGAGCAAGGAGCGCATGAGTCAGGACGATGCCGACGCTGCCCTCGCCCGTATCACGACGGGCACAGAGCGCGGCATGTGTGCAGATTGCGACTTGGTCGTGGAGGCTGTGCCCGAGATTCTTTCCCTCAAGCAGGAGATCTTCACCGAACTCGACAACCTCTGCAAGCCAGAGACCATTTTGGCCTCCAACACCTCTTCGATTTCCATCACGACCATTGCCGCCTCCACACAGCGACCCGAGAAGGTCATCGGGATGCACTTCATGAATCCGGTGCCCATCATGAAACTCGTTGAAATCATCAACGGCGCAGACACCAGTGAGACCACCAACACCGCTGTGGTTGAGGCAGCCGAAAAAATGGGCAAGACCGCCCTTTCGTGCAACGATGCACCCGGCTTTGTATCAAACCGTATTTTGTGTCCGATGATCAACGAAGCCATTCTCACGCTGCAGGAAGGTGTGGCCGAGCCAGAAGCCATCGACGGCATCATGAAACTCGGGATGAATCACCCCATCGGTCCATTGGCACTGTCGGATTTGATCGGCAACGATACCGTGCTTCACATCATGAATGTCCTCTACGAAGGCTTTGGCACCGAGAAGTATGCCCCTGCGCCCCTTCTGGTTCAAATGGTTGACGAGGGCAAGCTCGGACGTAAATCAGGTCAAGGCTTCTACACCTATTGAGGGGTTTCATGAGTGAAATCAAGGGTCAAACCTACCTCGTCACCGGGGGCTCCAAAGGCATCGGTCGTTCCATCTGCCTTGAGCTGGCCGAGCACGGTGCTCGTGTCGTCCTCCTGTCCCGTGCGAGCAACGAACTCGACCAAACGCTCGCCGACGTACAAGCCTCGTCGCCCTCCTCTTTTGCCGTTCCATGTGACCTCGGTGAACCCTCAGCGATTGACGGAGCCGTCCACGATATTCTCGCTGAGGTCAGTGTACTCCACGGCTTGGTTCACAATGCTGGCGACATTCATCCCATCAAGCCGTTGTTGGGCGCGAGCACAGGGGACTGGACACGCTCCATGATGGTGAATTTAGTCGGTGTGCAACACTTGACCCAGGCCCTCGCATCCGTGCTGCAAGGCGAACACCGTGCCCGTGTCACCACCATTTCAAGCGGCGCTGCGCTTCGCCCGTTGGCGTCGTGGTCGGCGTACTGCACGGCGAAGGCTGGCCTGGACATGTGGACGCGCTGCCTGGCCGAGGAAGGTGCACAACACAACATCACGGCGGTATCCGTCGCTCCGGGCATCGTTGACACCGGCATGCAAACAGCGATTCGTTCGGCTCCACCCGAAGACTTCCCGTTGCTCGACAACTTTGTCGGCTACCATGAGAACGGCGACCTGTCCGATGCTGACGCCGTCGCCAAAGCGCTGTACGGCCTCATCACGGCGCACACCGTTGAGCAGTCAGGGCAGCGATTTGACGTGCGGGATTTGTAGAATTCCAGTCGCAGTGGGGCGAAGGGTGATAAGCCAACACCCAGACAGCGTCCTTGAGGGATACCATGCCAGGCACCGACCGTGTTGAGATTCGAACGTTGAAAGTTGGACGATTTTGCGTCGTTGACGATGAAGCCTACAAGATTCTGAGCATCTCCAAGTCCAAGCCCGGTAAACACGGCTCAGCCAAGGCTCGCCTTTCGCTCGAGAGCATCTTCACCGGTAAGAAAATCTCTCATGTTGGTACCGTCACCGATTCCATCAACGTCCCCATGATCGAAAAGGGAACAGCCACCGTCACTCACATCGAGGGTGAGGAAGTTCACGCCATGAACGACCGAGACTACTCCATGATGATCCTCCCCATGCCCACCGCAGAATCGGCCATGAACATCGAAGCCGGTCAGAAAATCATGTGGCAGGAAGCCCTTGGCCGCTACATCATCATTCGAGACCATTGATGACGTTTGCATGGCCGGGAACAATCCGGCGTTGTCAACCCCCATGGCGGGTATGAATTCATAAGGTGATTGCGTCATGCTAACTCATGGAAGGGGAAGCAACGGTGATTGAGAAGGACCAACGTGTCCGTGGCTATTGTGCCTATGATTGGGGAAAAAGTGCGTTTGAAACTTCGGTGACCACGGCCATTTTCCCGGCGTGGTTTGCCTACCTGTTCGCCGAAGCCAACGGCATCTCCACCAAACTCCTCGGCAGTGAGTGGACGGCCGACGCCATGTACTCTGCGGCGGTGATGATCGGTGCGCTTCTGGTGGCCATTTGTGCCCCTTCGTTGGGTGTCATTGCTGACCGTCGGATGATCAAGATGTGGTGGTTGAAAATTCTCACCCTTCTCGGTTCGGTCTCCTGTGTACTTCTCGCCTTCTCTCCCTATCTGGGTGTGTCTTCAGGATGGATCTGGGCTCTGGTGATGTTCATGGTTGCCAACGTTGGCTTGAACGGTGCGGGCGTGTTCTACAATGCCCTCCTCCCTCACATGGGTGACGACTCCGAAATGGATTCCATCTCCAACAAGGCCTTTGCTGCTGGCTACCTCGGCGGCGGGCTTCTCCTTGTGGTTCACCTCGCCATGGTCATGACCCTGGACGGGGCTTGGGTGATTCCATTCGCCATGGCCACCTCGGGTATCTGGTGGCTTGGGTTCGCTCAGATGACGTTCCGCATGGTGCCAGAACCTCACATTGAGAACGAGATGGAACCCATGGGCCTGGTCGCTTCCACCAAAATGGCCCTCGGAGAGGTCAAGGCCACGCTCTCGGACATCAAGAGTTTCCGAACATTGTTCTTCTACATGCTCGCTTACTTCTGTTTCATCGACGGCATCAACTCAGTGACCGCTCTTGCTGGTGTGTTTGGCATCGTCGTGCTCGGCTTGACGACGACAGGGCTCATTTTGACCATCCTCATCATCCAGTTCGTGGCGGCACCTGCTGCCATCGGCTTCACCAAGCTGGCCGAGAAGTGGGGCACCAAAGGGGCCCTCCAGTTCTCCCTTGTCTGCTGGTGTTTCGTCATCGTCGGTGCGCTCTCCTTTGCTCCTTTGGAACTCGAAAATCACGACGAGTACGACATGCAGTACACCTTCAACGAAGAGACGGGGATGTACGACGCGATCGCTCGCGAAGGCGTCAATCCCATCGCAGCCCTCCCTGATGACGATGAACAACAGTGGGCGCTCGAGCACGAAGCCATCCTCCCGGTTCAAGAAAACGTGGATTACAAGAGCGGTTATGCCGTTGAATGGGCTTTTGACAGCGATGGAAACGCCGTGAATGTTAGCGTCAACCTGACGGCAGAAACCTTGGCAGCGCTCGAAGCGACCATGGACGAATCGCGATTTTCTTACAGCATTGAAGGCGGCGAATTCGGCAACACAACCGGCCTGGGTGTGAATCACCCGACCAGCCTTGGCGATGGCCTGTTGGACTTCATTCCAAAGACGGCAAGGGCATTGGTTTGGGCGCCACTGGGTATGTCGGTCTTCTTCCAGTTCCTTTTGTTAGGTGTCTTTGGCGGAGCGCTGCTCGGCGGCTCCCAAGGACTGGCTCGTTCGATGTTCGGCCAGATGGTTCCAGAAACCCGCTCGGCTGAGTTCTTCGGGTTCTTTGGTTTCTTCGGCAAGGTCGCTGCGTTGCTCGGTCCGCTGATCTACTCGGTCATGACCGTCTGGTTTGACTCTCGCGTCGGGATTTTCGCCATCTCGCTGCTCATTGTGGCCGGCGCCATCATGTTGCGCAAGGTCGACGTCGAGGACGGTATTGCCGTTGCACGTGCAGAAGACGAACGCAACCGGCAAATGGACAGCGCCACGGCTTGAGCATCGCAACGGTCATGAAGTGCCTCACCAACCCGAGACCACGGCGCTGATGCGTTGCGGGTGGTTGTGATGTCCAACACAGATGTTCCGGGTGAAAAAACCGTCCAAAAATCGGCCTACAGGCAACCGGTTACCTCCGAGGGCTTGAAGGCCATTGAAGCCGGGACGCTGACCTGGCTTGATGACGAGATGTACAACAACCTCAACACGGGTGTGCTCGAGCAGTACCTTGAGGAAAAGAACCTCAAAGAATCCTTTGAGGTCTCCCACTGGAACACACCCAAAGTCCTCATCGGCATCGGCATCGGTGCGGTCTTCTCGGGTGTCACTGCTTACATCGGTCTTAAGCTCGGATTGGCCATTTCCGCCGCCTGGTACATTGCCTACCTGCTCGGTATGGCCCTGAAGTGGTCGCCGTCTGAAGTCAACATTGCGACTTCGGCGACCACCGGTGCAACCCATGCTTCAACCGGGTTCATCTTCACCTTCCCGGCCATTTTCCTCCTGGCCAGTCAACCGGCCTATGCCTTAGCCGACGGGCCACTGGTAACACTCGAAGACGGTGAGGCCTTCACGCTCGCCTTCATCGGTATCGTGGCCTCGATGTTTGCCGGATTCCTTGGCGTGATGTACTTCATCATCTTCAGACGTGTTTGGCTGGTTGAAGACCCGCTTCCACTCCCCGGCTTCGAAGCCACCCTCAAAATGCTGGACATCTCTTCTGACGTCAGCACCGGTGCGGTGGAACACGCCCGTGATTCCCTCAAAACCATCGGGGTGTGGACCGTCGTCACCATGGTGGGCTTGTTCCTCGTCGAGTACCCCTTGATTTGGCTCAACGACCGCAAAGTCGCCCTGTTGGATTTCATCGCCGAGTCGGTGCACTACGGCGACATTGGCTTGGCCAGTTTTTACTCTCACGGAAAGATCCACCAGCCCTCTGGCACCGTGGACGGTATCTCTCTCAAGCAAACCCATTGGTCTGAGGAAACCGCCTGGAACCCGTTTGCCTACACCTACATCGGGGTCGCCCTGACGCCGTCGATGTTCGCCATCGGCTGGTTCATGAAAGCCCGTGTTGCCTTCCTGGTGAATTTGGGTACCATCGTTGGTTGGTTCTTCCTCGTGCCGTTAGCGGTGTTCATGAACGTCCCCATTTACGATGCCGCCCAACAGGCCAACATTCCCATCCAAGACTACGCCAGTGGTGGCTCCGCACCGCTCCAGATGATCGCCTTCGCCAAGACCGTCCGAACCATCGCCATCGGTGCCATCGTCGGCGGTGGTATGTTTGGGCTTGCCAAGATGTGGCGCACCTTCGCCAACATCTTCACCGACATCGGTGCAGCGTTCAAGGGCGACGGCAGCCAAGAATACATGGAAGGCAAGGGTTGGTACGAATGGCCGCTCAAGCACATTCCTATCTTCATGGGCGTGACCTTCTTCGCCATGATCATCATCTTCTCCATCGGCGGTTTCTCCCCACTTTCGGCCCTGGTGTTTGCTTTGGTGCTCATTCTCACGACCTTCATGCTCGGTGCCATCGCCGTTCGTGTCATGGGTGAAACCGGTATCGAACCGGTATCTGGTACTTCGTTCATCGTCCTGTTGATGCTTCTCGGCGTCTTCCTCAACGCTCAGGACTTGCTTGAACTCAACACGCAAGACGCCGTCTTGCTTGGTTTGGTTGGTACAACCGTGTTTGGCTCGGCTATTTCCATGTCGGGAACCGTCATTGGGGACTACAAGAACAGCCTCTACATTGGCAACCGCCCTTACCACATCTCCAAGGGGAACATCATGGGTGTTGTCCCGGGTGCCATCATCGGTGCCGGTGTGGCGATTTTCCTTTCCATTCAACTGGCTGAAGGACGCATTCAACTCATCGCTCCTCAAGCCAACGCCTTTGCGACCTTCTCGGTGATTTTCGCTGAAGGCCAAGGCGACCTTGTTCTGCTGGCCCTCGGGTTCCTCCTCGGGATGTTTGTTGAATGGGCCACCGGCATGGGCACCTCCTTTGGCCTTGGCATGTACCTCGACGTCCCGCACACGCTGCCGATGCTCATTGGCGGTGTGGCTCGAGACCGCTGGGAGGACAAGAAACTCCAGCCACGCATCGACGCTCTCAAAGAAAAAGAGGGCACGACGGTGGCAGAAAAACAGCGCGCCCTCATCCTGCTGAGCACCTTCATGGTGGCAGCTGGTTTGCTCACGGGTGAGGCGTTCTTCGGCACCGAATCCAGCATCCTTTCGTTTGTTGATTCGTTGTGGTACGATGATAACGGTGCAAGGACCGTGATGGGCATCGAGAACTTTGCCGATTCAGGTGCATGGTACGCGATTCGCATGGCCAGCCTCATCCTCATCAACGTCGCCGTCGGCGCCGCCATCTATCTGCTCTTCAAGCGGGCTGGCGTTATCGGTGGCGACAGCAAGGCCGCTGAAGCCTGAGCGTGAGGGCATGTCGGCCACCAGCACACCTCGCTGGGTATGGGGGCTCCTCGTAGCCGCTGTCCTCGGCGTGTCAAGCGCCGGTGCACTGTTTCAGCACGTGGACGCCGTACCGCCCCTCCTGCGTGCGTCATGGCGCCTGCAATTGACGTCCTTGGTGCTGTTGCCGCTTTTCTTGGTTCAATTCAGCACCATGGCACCGGAAGTGAGAACGCAATTTCGGACGAAAAGGACCTGGCTTCTGTTGACGGCCAGCGGTGTCGCCCTCGCCGCCCACTTTGGCGCTTGGGTGGCCAGTTTGGACCAAACCACACTCACACATTCCCTCCTGTTCGTCACTGCCCACCCTCTGGTGATTGTCATCGGTATGGCCCTGTTGGCGTCATCGGTCAGTGCTGTTCGCTCTCCTCTAAAAAACGAGGTTCTTGGGGCTGTGATCTGCTTCGTCGGGGCGGGCATCACGTTGCTCGACACGGGGTCTCAGCAGGGCGATCAAACGGTAACGGTGTTGGGTGACGCTTTGGCGTTTGGTGGCGCTGTGTTCGTCGTGGGCTACATTGTGGTTGGACGGATCTTGCGGACTTGGCTTCCCATCTTCCTCTATGCATTTCCGGTCACGCTCATCGCCGCGCTGCTCTTGCTTCCGTTCTCGTACTACATTGAACCGAATTTCTCAGAATTTGGTGTCGTTGGTTGGACGGATGGGGAGTTCTTTGTCTGGTTTTTGTTGCTGGCCCTGGTGGCTGGGTTGCTGGGGCACACCGGCTTGAACACCTGCCTCCGCTACATTTCCCCTCTCATCGTTTCAGTTTCGGTCACCCTTGAACCCGTCTTGGGTTCCATGATCGGTTGGTTGTTTTTCGACGCTGGCATCCCTGGAAATTGGACATGGTTGGGTGGCCTGGTGCTCTTGGGTGGCTTGCTCACGGTGGTGGTCGCTGGTGAGCAAGCCTTGGGGGAAGCGAACAATCAAAACGAATCGGCGTGAGGGGGAACCATGACTCCGGAACGTGGGTGGTTGTTGTTGACCAACGACGATGGTATCGAGGCCGTTGGGTTTGAGCTGCTGGTCAAAGCCTTGCATAACGCAGGGTACCCGCTGGCTGTTCTGGCTCCCTCAAGCAATCATTCCGCCACGGGCATGCGAATCAACCTGATGAAGCCCATGGCTTTTCGAGGTCGCGAGGATTTGGTAGCGAAATGGGGCCTCAATCCTCATACCTCACCCGTGCACTTGTTTGAATTGGACGGAACACCGTGCGATACGATGATCGTGGCATTGGATGGAGGATTGAACCATCTTGTGCCCGGTGTCCACCCACAGTTGGTGGTTTCGGGTGTGAACCTCGGGCCAAACCTCTCCCAAGATGCCTATCACAGTGGAACGATGGGCGCCGCTCGCGAAGCAGGTCTTTACGGCGTTCCTGCCATCGCAGCCTCGTTCACATCCTTTGACCCGCAAGGCATGGAAAGGGCCGTTGATGCGACCCTTGAAGCCGTGGCAAAAGCCACCGCCATCTTGCCAGCGAAAGCACCGAACCTCGGTAGGCCCAACGGTGCCTTGGACACAGGCTACTTCACCGCGTGGCCAGAACCGACCACCGATGACCGATGGCTCTCCAATCCCGAGGCGGCCCTGCTCAACGCTTTCACCAACGGGGACCTCATGCTCAACGTGAACGCTCCCGCAACGTGGAACGGGACCTGGGCCAGCACTCGACTTGGCGTTCGATGGTACCGTAATGCCGTCCGCTTTGACGATACCAGTGATGGCTCAACGGCCACGTTCACCATTGGCGCTGCCTCGGTAGACCACGCACCCGTCCCCGCAGGGGACTGTGATGCGGTTGAAGAGCACAAGGCCAGCCTGTCGTCCTTGGCGGTATGGCCACAGAGTCATCCATTTGCTTTGGATGAAGATCTCTTGGCGCACGGACTCGAACACACCGTGGACGGATGGCCAAGATGGCTGGTCAGCGGTTGATGTTGACGCCCTCATCGAGGAGAAAGTGGACGATGGCAATCGCCATGTGTCCTTGGAGCCATTGGCTACCAAGCGAGCGATGAATGATGTTTTCTCCGGTGATGTCCCCCAGCGGCTGGTCGTCACTGAGAACGAAATTCATCGGTCCAACATCGGTCAGACTCTCTGCAGGCAAGATGGCGTTCTCTGACCAAAGGCGTGGTGCATCTGCATCAAGAATGACGGTAGGAGCATCCTTCCATTCTCGCATGGTTGTAGCGAGATCACCTCCACTGTGAGTGATGCCGACCGTGATGGGCTGCCAGTGGCCGATGGGCGGCAGCGGTGTGGCGATGACTTTACCGACAGTTCCTGCTATAGAACGCTCATCTGCGTGGAGTCCTTTGAGTTCAGCACCGTCAAATTTGATGCGCCGAGGCGGACCGGGTCCACCCATCAAATGGAGCACGACCTCGGTGTTTGTTCGCAGGCCATGGCTCGTGAGCAACCCTGCCATCAACGCTCGGACGACGACGTCCATGCGTCCGCCTGCACCTGCCAAATCGTTCAGTGGGAGTTTCCCTTTCGACATCGCTCGATGGCCAACCACTGCAAACCGTCGCATCCTCAAGCCTCCGTACCCCGTTCAACCAGGGTTTGGACGGCATCGTTGAGGTCGTTTGAGGTGTTGAGCACAAAATGTGCTCCTTGCTGGTCGACGAGGTAGCCGCGTGGTTTCTCTGCAACGCCCAGATCTTCGAGTCGATTGGCTACCACCGCCGTCATGCCCGCTTTCTGAATCTGGGCGTAGGCTCGATGAATCAAATCGGTTTGCTTGATGCCTGACTCAAGTTTGAAACCGATGCGAACAGCCCCACTGCAGGCTTCCTTAAGTTCCATGATGTGCTTGGAACTCTCAATCAAGGGAAGGGTGAGCGTTCCCTGCTGGCTGGCCAATTTTCCTTCCGCAGGGTTCTCGACCACGTAATCGAGCACAGCGGCAGCGTGGACCCATGCATCAATGGCGTCGTTGGAGAGGGCTTGGCATTCCTTGAGCATGCTTTCCGGTGTTGGGCACGAGAGAACCAGTGGGAGCCATGAGGGTGCAGGTGCTGTGGTGATGCCGACCACACATGTGACATCGTGCCCGTGCTTGTGCAAGTGGTCTGCGATGGCCCAACCTGTGGCACCAGAGCTTGTGTTTTGGACGTGGCGTACGTCATCGATGGCAGAGCGCGTAGCACCAAGCGTGATGACGACGTTCTTTCGATTTGGGCGTTGTTTGTTGACAAGGTGGGCCAGTGTGGCGACGATGTGGTCAACGGCAGGGGTTTTTCGCTTGCCCTCTTCGCTTGGGCCCCAGAGCACGTGGACCCCTTGGTCTCGAATCTGTTGCACGATGTCGTCGGTCACTGGGTCGTTGGCCAAATCAACGTGCATGCTGGGCACCATCATCGTCGGCGTACTTCGAGAACGTGCAACGGAAAGGGCCATCATCAGCGGGCCATGTTGCATCCCGTGAAGATGGCTGGCCATGACATCTCGCGTGGCAGGTGCAACAAGGACGGCATCGGCCTGGTTGAGCGCCGTCAAGTCGCCGTCCCAGTCAGTAATGACCTCGGCTTGAGAGGCCCAACGAACCGCTAAGGGCGTGATGATGCGTTGTGCGGAAGGCGTCATGATGACGGTCAGGATGGCGCCTTCTCTACGGAGGGCTCGTGCGAGGCGAACCGTTTCCACGGCAGCGATGCCACCGGTGACCCCCACAACGACCTTGCGTCCCGCCAGCGATGTGCCGGTCGGTTCCACGTCCGTGTCCCGGAGGGTCATGGTTCGGGGAACCTGCTGACCGTCAAGACATCTTCGCTTGTCGGCATGCGCTGAAACAAATGATTCAAATGCCCTTGGCCCGAGGGAAAATCGTGGCCAACAACCGTGCAGATGAGATGGTGTTGGCCGGTGCTGCCCCCACCCCGGCCCCAGGAAGTGATCCGGTGGCCCATGTCCATCGTGGAACGAGTTTCATTGTCCTTGTCGACGGCGCTATCGTGGTGTTTTCCTCCTACCTGCTCATCGGTGCGTTGTTTTCCGGAATCCTGGTGGATGTGTTGCTTGGTGGCCTGATGCTGTCGACCTTGCTCATCTACGCTGGCTACAGAAACCGAAAGCCATGGGCGTATTGGCCCAGCGTTGGGATTTTGGTCCTTGCTTGCATTGTCTTCATCGCCAACGCTCTCTATTCCCTCGTCCTCCTTCTGTTTGGTGGCTACGTGTCGAATCTTTTGTTCGTGGCGTTGTTTGCATGGGCGGCGTTGGGTTCCGGGCGAAGAGCCATGTTTCATTGGCACCCTGGCTACCGAGCAGGCTACCTCCGTGAGGGGCCGCTCGCTGGCTTCAGTCTCGAAGATGGGGAAATGTTGGCGGCGTGCCCTTCGTGTCTGGCCGTTCTTGCGATTCGGCCGACGATGCTTGGAGATGCCGACCGATGTCCACACTGTGGTGGTGCACTGGTCAGCCAGTCCCTCATCAGCAAATACAACGACGAAGAGGCCTGAGGCTGAGGGTCGCCAGCGTTCAAAAGGAGGCTTCTTGAAGGGAAGCGCTCACGCACCCCTTGAGGAGGCATCCCATGTCAACGGTTCAAGAGCGGCTCCAACAATTGTTGGACGGTGAACTTGATCCTTCAGAAATCGCTGACGACCCCACGCTGGTCAGCCTCGCCGATCGGCTTTACGGCATCAAAATCGCAGCCGTTCAACCGGTGAAAGCACGAGATGCACAGGATTTGCTCGGTGGTGCTTCGCCCGTCACAGAAGTGGCGCCTCCAACCGACATGCTGGTTGAGGTGATTGGAACGGTGGGTGCACCTGCAGCCGTAGCCGCACCGGTCCCGCTCCCTCTACCGGAGGTACAACTTGACCTCCCACCCGTTCCTGCAGCAAAGAAAAGCCCCCTACGCTTTGTCTTCGGTGGCGGTTTGTTCTTCGTGCTGCTCAACCTCTTTGGTGCATTTTCATCGTTGTTTAACAGTCTGTGTGAACCCGATGTATGTCGGGGACCTGAGCAAACTCGACTGAACCTCATGAGTCCACACCTCATTGGGGAATCCGACGGTTGGTCCTATTCTCTGCTTTCCGAAAGCATGAGCGGTGTCGGTGGCATGGCGGGCGGTATCGGCATCCCCGACATCGTCGCGTTGGTCGTCCTTGTCGCTGGTTTCATTTGGATACGTAGGAAGTGAGGCCTCGTGTTTCCCGACGGTTGGCTGTCGGAATCCATTGCCTACGTTGGAATGACGTGCATTTTGCTGGCCTTTCTCCTTGAGACCCGAAACATCCTGCACAGCAAGCAAGCAACCTACCTGGTCCTCATGGCAGTTGGCTCCGGCCTGCTGGGTGTTCGTGCCTTTTTGATTGACGAATGGGCGTTTTTGGTGCTCGAAGTCGTGTGGTGCGGTGCTGCCATCCTGGCGTTGATGTCGATGGGGAAGTCCATCGCTCCTGCCGAAGAAGAAGCGTCATCTTGATGAAACGGAAGTCCGCCCCAACACCATGGGCAACCGCAAAGCAAAGCGAGGCATCCCCTCGAAGAGCGAGAATTTCAACGAGTGGTACCCTTTCATCGTGGAAGCCGCAGAACTGGTGGACAAGCGCTACCCGATCAAGGGCATGGATGTCTGGCGCCCGTACGGCTGGAAGACGATGAAGCTCATTGATAGCCTGACGCATGCCGAGATGGAAAGAACCAACCACGAGGAAGTGAACTTCCCCTTACTTATTCCCGAAAACCTCCTTGAGAAGGAGAATGCACTGGTCGCTCGCCTCAAGCGAGCCCGTGAGGAAGGCGTCGACCCCGACGATCTTCGGGACGAAGACGAGGAAGGCGGTTTCAAGAAAGAGGTCTACTGGGTGAAGCACGCCGGTGAAAACGATCTCGACATTCCCATGTTTCTGCGTCCAACCTCGGAAACGGCGATGTACACCATGTTCCCGTTGTGGATTCGCTCGCACAAGGACCTCCCGCTGAAGATTTACCAGATGGTCAACACCTTCCGATACGAGACCAAGCAAACCCGTTCCTTCATTCGTGTCCGGGAAATCCACTTCTTCGAGGCCCATACGGCGCACGCCGATGAAGCGGATGCAAGCCGGCAAATCGCTGAAGATTTGGACATCGTTGACCGAATCATGGCCGACCTCTGCCTGCCCATCATCAAGGCCAAGCGACCTGTCTGGGACACCTTCCCGGGCGCTTGGTACACCATTGGGATTGACGCTGTCATGCCCAACGGTCGAACGCTGCAAGTGGCCTCGTGCCATCACTACCAAGACCAGTGGGCCAAGGCCTTCGACGTAACGTACGAAGACCTCGATGCCAAGCAGGCGTTCTGCCACCAAACCACCTACGGGATGTCAGAGCGACTGCTGGGAGCAGTGGTCGGCATGCACGGCGATGAAAACGGCCTGATTATGCCTCCCAAGATCGCACCCTTCCAAGTCGTCATCTGCCCGATGATTCGCAAGAACCTCGAGGTGGACACCATCGCTGTGGCGCACGACGTCGCTGACAAACTCCGCTCCCGTGGACTACGCGTCAAGGTGGACGACCGCGACCTCCACCCCGGGCAGAAGTATTACGATTGGGAAATCAAGGGTGTGCCGCTTCGTTTGGATATCGGCCCGCGAGACATCGCTCAGGGCACCGCCTTTGCTGCTCGACGAACGGGTGGCAAGGAGCCCTTGGCGATGGACAACATCGTGGACGAGTGCTACCGTGTGCTTGACGAGATCAGCGACGAACTACGTGTACGGGCTTCCCAGCACATGGACGACGTCGTGCAGCCGCTCCCGGCCTTCACGGAGGCTGACGGCCAGTGGAGCATGGACGGGGAAGTCAAAGACGGCCACATTTACGAGCTCGCTTTCAACGGTTCGGATGCGCACGCCGAAGTTATAGAACGTACGACAGGACTCTCGTTCCTCGGAGATGCGACCGACCCCTACGAATCAGAACGTCCCTGCCACATGACGGGCGAGATGACCACTCGACGGGTCTTACTGGCCAAGTCCTACTGACGCCGATCAACCATAGCTCACATCGAAGGCGTTTGCTCCGTGAGCGTTGTTGATGACGACACGAGGCGAGTTCGCCGAGCGTATTTTGCCCTCAGCAACCAGCGCCCGCATTTCCTTAATTCGCTGCTCGTGGACGACAGAGGTCGGCTTGACGTCAGCAAAGGTCTTGAGCAAATCCTCCTGCGTGAGTTGTCGCTCTTGTCCGAAAGCAACCATCATGGCTTCGTCAATGGCGCCGCGGATGTCTCTTCCGGTAAATCCGGAAGAAACTTTAGCAAGAGCCGATGGATCGAGGCCAAGATGTGCTTTCTTTCGTTCATACAGCATCAACGATATGATTTCTTCACGTGCGAATTCATCTGGTAGATCCACGAAAAACCGCCCCTCAAACCGGTCAATGATGGCGGGAGACATCTTCTCCATGTCGTTGGCGGTGAAGATGAAGAACACCGGTTCGGTGTTTTCTTCCATGAACTGAAGGAGCATGCTCTCCGTGCTGTCAATTGCTTGGGTTGCCGCACTTTGAACCTCGGTTTTCATCTGTGAAAACAATTTTTCCGCTTCATCAACAAAGCAAATACTTGGCGCCGTGCGCTCCAATTTTTTCAACAACTTTCTCATGTTTTCTTCATTCCCTCCGACCACTTTTGATGTAATGTCATCGGGGTTGACCCGATGGAGTGTCATGCCCCATTCTTCTGCGATAATCTTCGCAGCCATGGTTTTCCCACATCCCGGGACGCCGGTGAGCAAGAGGCCTTTTGGATAACTGGTGAAGCCAAATTCTGCTGCCGCCGGCGTGAACATTTTTCCTTTCAGTTGGGCCCACCGTACAAGAGGATCTAATCCTTTGAGAGAGGAATAGAGGGTATCATCCTCTTCGGATTCTTTAACTTCCACATCTTGAGTTGATTCATCGTTTTCTGCTTCGCCATTTGAGATGACGTCTTCCAGTGCAGTCCTTGGATGTGGGAACAAACGCTCCGTGGTCAAGCGTCGTTTGGGATTGAGCGGGACTGGCTTCAAATGATCGGTTGAACGGCTGTTTCTCTCCAAGTAGGATTTCACATATTCGCGAAGATGCTCGGGGTTGAGGTTTCCTTTGGCGAGGATTGACTCGCCGAGAAGTTGGGTGACTTCCGTTCGAGTCAGGCCCTTGAAGTACGTTGAGATAAGTTTGAGATGGGTGGGGCGTGCATTGTCAAACATCTTGGCTTTGTGTTCAAATTCACGACGTTCCTTGAGCGACGTCAACGCGATGATGAGGTTCCTGTATGCATCTTCCGTGGGTTCGTAATGATAGGAGAGAACGCTGTTCAGGCGCATCTGTGTCAAAATCAAGCAGATGGACGCTCCGGTTTTGTTTTTCATCTCCAGTTCTCTTAGCAACGGCCGAAGGACGATAGGGTCCATGTACACATCACAGACGAGAATCATTTGCTCTTGTTCTGCACCCTCCGATTCTGCCATGGAGTACAAGTAATTCAATGCGAGTTGTTGTTGAAGTTCAAGGTGGTAAGCAGCATCGATGTCCTGCAGTTTACGAATGACACTTCGCAGGCGTCTGTTGGTTGGAGCGTCAATGAGCCTTGCAGAACCTCGCGGGGCGACAACAACCTCCCTTGGGATGCGCTCCGTTCCGTCCCAACGACTCCAGTTGAAATCTTCAATGACACCGATCTCCATTCGTTGAATTTCGCCATATCCGTTAATGTGAACGACCTGAGTGTCCCGCCCACTCTTCTTCCATATCCGGTTAAATGCCACTTGTTTGGTTAATTCAAACGCGAGACTGTTCGCGTCGTCGGCACTGCTGGTGACTTGGATGACAGCCTCGCCCATGTTGATGCCACGAACGATACGATGCAGGGTCGTTCCAGCGATGTCGGGCTTGGTGTCTGTTTCGGAGAGAAGACCGGATTCAGAACCAAGCAATTGGGCAATCCCAACAGCCAAACTGTCGTCGCTCGGGATGCCAGGAATGGCGTTGTCAAGGTAGGTCATCACATGGTAGGTCAGGAGGCCAATCATGTCGCGCTGAATGAGCTCGGGAACGGGATCACCACCCGCTGTATCGTTTTGCAAGGCTGTATTCAGGGTGAGGATTTGATTCAGTTTCTTTGAGAGAGGGTGGAGCCTTCCGTCTTCATTCGGTCTTACAATAATGGAAGGGACCGGGAGTACGGTGAGCATCATTAGACGGGGCTCGGTTTTGACGTTGTGTTCTGTAAATTGGTCGCCGTGAATCACAATTTCCTTGTTCCTGACCACCGGCGAAGCGAGCGCAGCGTAAAGTTCGGTTGGGTCAACGACAAGTTGCTCCTCGCTTAGTGATGCCCCGGTTCCAGAAATGTCGTAAAGAAAATGGGCGTTTTTGGATTTTCCAAACTTCTCGAGAGGGTACTCCAAAGGGCGACCTTTGTTGATGTGCTCAACGATTTGATCCATGCATTCAGGGCGTGGAACGGGAACGGCGAGCTTGATGTGGCCGATGGTGTTGAGCAACGTCTTTTCAATCGCGGGCCCTCTGAGACGAGGGTCAAGGACAGTGTTCTCGAAATCTGTTACTCCGTCGAGTTTCCCACTGAAGGGGAGCACTTGAGTGATCTCGAGCGAACTCAGTTTGATGATGTCTTCCGGTGGGTGGAGTTCAAGACCGAAGTGCGCCAACTTCCACTGCATAACCTCAAACAGATTTCGTCGCTATATCACAGTTTGCGACTGATTTTCTGCCGATAAACAACGCATCCCCGACAGTTGCTCATTGAGGCATGGTTGCGCCGCAGTTCATGCAGTGTTGGCCTTGTGAGGGCGTCAATTCGCCGCAGTTGT
>JBMSEL010000040.1:0-16529 GCA_049412325.1 Candidatus Poseidonia sp. | reverse complement strand
ACAGGGAAAAAGTAGAATTAAACAGAAAGGAACGGGAGGCCGTGTTCGAAATCATCGCCGCAGTTTTGTTGTGGCTCGTATTTGCCTTGGAAGACCATTTCGAACTCTTTGAGAACTTTGCACCACCGTGGTTGAAAAAAATCGTGGCTGTTGTGCTCGTCTTGGTGAGCATACGGTTGTTGTCAATGGTGTTGGAACCAAATCCACACACTACAACTGAAATCGAAGATATCGCAAGAACAGCGGTTGACGTATTCATGTTCATCGGGTTTGTGATATTCCTTGTGGGAGGGGTATTCATGTGGTTTGACACGTCAACCGAAGAAAAGCCGTCTTCGGCCGAGGAGGAGCCACACCTCGTCTTCGAAATCAAGCGTTGATGACCGATTTGAGGATCCGCAGTGTGGTGCTCTCGCCTGCTGTCATGTTCCCCATGGCTCGCATGTCTTCGAATTCAGCCCAGGCTTCGCCCAAGCGCCCCTCTGCCCATGCGTCAAGGAACCACGGGTGAATGTAGGATGAACGGCAGACGGTTCGGGTGTTGCCAAGATTGGCAGCCACGGTATCGATGACGGCCAGCATGGCCTTGTTTCGTCCCGTGTCGGTATCAGGAACCTCCCAGTCACCTTCCGACCACAATTTTTCCATGGATTCCACCGAGGGAATGGACTTCAACCACTTTTTCATCTCGGCTGCCGTTCGCTTCGAGGACAAAAAGGCCAACCGTTCTGCACAGCGTGAGGTAGCGGCCCATGTTCTGAAGTTCTTGGCGGTGAACCCCATCCCGCTTGAATCACGAATGTACTGGTTGATGTGTTCGGCCTTGAGATCCACCTCGTTGCCGGCTTCGGAGATGTACATGAAGAGGTCAGCGTCTTTCGCTCCGAGGCGGTTGGTCTTGAGGATTAAATCCACCAATTCATCGTCTTCGATGGTGATGTGCCAGTCCTTCCCGGACTTCCCCGTAAAAGAGAACACAGCGTCGTGCCGCCCCTCGGCCGCCTCGCCTTTGATGTGCTTCACGTGCATGGATTTGAGGGTGGTCAGCCCGTAGGATTCGTTGGCCTTGGCGTACTCATCCGACCCCACTCGAATGTTGTAGAGATCCATCAGGCGCACGACCAGTGCCGCCACCGTGTTGAGGCCCATACCACCCTCAGCCAGGTCTCTGGTGACCTGTCGGCGCAAGCGGGGGAGCTGGGAAGCGAAGTAGACCACGTCGTCGTACTTCATTTCGGTCGTGATCTCCGTCCAGTCGGGATGGTAGCGATATTGCAATCGGCCTTTCATGTCTCGTCCCGTAGCCTGAATATGGCCCCGTGGGTTGGGACAAATCCACACGTCTTCCCAAGCTGGCGGCAGACCCATCGCATTCCAGCGGGCAATCACTTCTTCTTCCTCAACGGGTTCACCGTCTGAAGCGATGTATTCCCACTTCACTTCGCCTTCCTCGGTTGCGATGTTCCGGCGGGTGACGCCACGCAACGAAGGGTCGCTTCGAACCAACGTTGCTCTGCGCATGGCTTCATCGGCGTCAACCGGCATACTGCGCCCCTTTCCGCAACAGGTGATGAACTTAGGGGCGTTTATGATTGAATGAAGTCCGGTCCAATGCCAACCTGAACAGTTCCATCACGGTACAACCCCCGATACATCAGCATGGTTTGGAAGGGGAGCACCACGTCACCTTCGGTATTCACGGCAATCAACCCGCCCCGGCCACCAAAGGGCGCCACTTCGTTGAGCACGCGTTCAGCGGCTTCTTCCAAATTCGTGTGCTGGTGGTGAACGGCGACCGAATGGGCTGCGACGGTTCGAATGAACGCCTCGCCCACGCCGGTACAAGATACGGCGACTGCCCCGTCGGCCCAGGTACCCGCTCCGATGATCGGCGTATCGCCAACTCGGCCCAGCGGTTTCCCGGTCATGCCGCCGGTGGAGGTGGCTGCGGCGACATGTCCGTGGACGTCCAAAGCCACGGCGCCGACCGTGCCCCACCCGTCTTCCTCGCCGTCGTGGTCGAGTATCGCATCCTCTTCATCGGTGGCTCCAGGTCGAAGACGCTGGTCTTTCCATTTCTTCCACTGTGCTCGGCGAAGGTCGGTTTCAAACCACGCCGAATCCATCTGTTCGAGATCGTGTTTTTTGGCAAATGCATCGCCCGCAGGTCCGGCGAGCATCACCGGCCAGCCTTGTGCGAGGAGGCGATGAGCTGCACGGATGGGATGGCGCGTCGTGGACACACCGATGACCGCCCCAGCGGCTTGATCGTGGCCTCGCATGATGCTGGCGTCCATGGAAACCTCGCCGGTTTCATCGAGCACCGAACCCTTTCCGGCGTTGAATAGCGGTTCGTCTTCCATCGCTTCAACGGCGAGGGCCACCGCTTCAAGGGCGTCCAAATCCCCGCTGTTCAGGCGTTCACCAAGGTCATGGAGCAACGCATTCATGCAAGCCACGCGCTGTGGGTCGGCGTCGGTCATGCCGCGCCATGGGCCGTCGCCTCCTGCACCACCGTGCACGGCGAGGACAACCACGTGCCCACCTCACTCGATGACGGAGCAACGAATGATCTGCTGAGGTTCTGCCGGGCGGTCGCCGGGAAGTTTTCGGCATCGCTCAATGGTGTGAACGATGTCCATACCCTCGGACACGGCGCCAAACACGGCGTGGTTGCCGTTCAGCCACGGTGTGGCCACGGTCGTGAGGAAGAATTGGGACCCGCCGGTGTTGCGGCCTGCATTCGCCATCGAAAGGACGCCGGGCTTGTCGTGCTTCAGGGCGAGAGCGGACGGCTCACAAGGGATTTGCCAGCCAGGGCCGCCGGTACCGGCTCGCCGGGACATGGGATCCTTGGAGTGAGGGCAGCCACCTTGAATCATGAAGTCCTCAATGACGCGGTGAAAATGGAGTCCATCATAGTGCCCCATGTTCACCAATTTCACGAAATTGGCGACGGTGTCGGGGGCACTGCCGTGAAAGAGATCGATGGTGATGTTGCCTGCGCTGGTTTCCATGAGAACTTGCATGCCACGACCAACGGACGGCACTTGAAGAGGATTTGCCTCGTCTGCACGAAACCACAAGTTGATAATTATCACGCCCCAAAATGTACCATGGGCGACCTCATTGACATACCCTTTGCAACCATGGACGGCGAAACCACCACCCTTCGAGACCTCGGCGGAACCCGCTGGCTGGTCGTCAATGTGGCCAGCGCCTGCGGGGCTACCCCGCAATATGCCGGTTTACAATCGCTTCACGAGGCGCACGACGATCTGACGGTGGTCGGTTTCCCTTGCAATCAATTTGGTGCACAGGAGCCCGGGACGCACGCAGAGATTTGCGAGTTCACCGCTTCCAAGTATAACGTGAGTTTTCCACTCATGGCGAAAGCGGATGTCAATGGCCCTGGCCGCCAACCGCTCTACGAGGCCCTGTGCCAGCACGCAGATGCGAAAGGCCATGCCGGCGATATTCGATGGAATTTTGAAAAATTTATCATTGAACAAGACGGTTCAGTCAAGCGATTTTCTAGCGGCGTCAAGCCCGAAGCCTTGGGTCTGTGATCAGGGTTTTTTGTAGCGTCGTTGCTTCAAATCGTTTTGGTAACGGTCGCCAAACGATGCGCCATGTTCGGCCATCCATTCCGAAAATTTTCTGGTTCCAGTTGGTGGTGCCTCGGACGCCATCAACCCCTGGCGAAGCCCCTTGATTTCCGCACGCGTGATGACGTCGTCTTGCAGGAACACGCCCAAGGCACGACCGAACAACCAAGCCGCCATCGGTGGCATCGGGAGGATCACCCGTTTCAGCCCCATGGCGTTCACCATGTGACGGATGTAGTCCTTGTAGCGGAAGGTTTCGGGTCCCGCAACATCAAGGATTGTGTTTTCGTTTACTCTTCCTTGTTCCACGGCCACCTCCGCCACGTCCTCAACGTGAACCGGCTGAATGGGGTAATTGCCAAAACCAAACACGCCAAAGACAGGGAATCGACGCAACATCCAGGCGATGTTGTTGATGAGCACGTTTCGATGACCTCCAAACAACACGGTCGGCCGCAAGATGGCATACGACAGGCCCGATTCTTTGAGCAAAGCTTCTACCCTGACTTTTCCTTCAAAGTACGTCCAGTTGGGGGCTTTGGTGGGGTTGGCCACGGAAAACTGGACCACCCGCTTCACGCCGGCCCGTTTGGCGGCTTCAAACAAGCGTTGAGTGTTCTCGACAGCCGTGTTGTGGGCAAAGCGGTGCTCTTTCTTGTTGTATCGAACCCAATACGTGTTGTACAGCACCTCAGCACCGCGCAACGATTCCACCAAACGGTCCATGTCGTTGAAATCCAAACCGTGGACCTCAACTCGGCCATCAAAGGGGTCGCCTCTACCCACTGCATTGGTCAGGGTTCGAACGCGAACACCATCCTCGAGCAGCCGGTGGGCAACCCATCTTCCGGAGTACCCGAACGCGCCTGTCACAACGTGAAGGGGCCGGTCCATGGTGGCATATTGGCGTTACCACCATCAAACCAGCGACGGCTTCGCTTTGTCATGCTTCGGTTGGCGACCGAAGGGCTCGAATCAACAACCCCAACAGCACGAGTTCACTCAATTTCGCAGTGAGGCCGAGCCGGTCCTCGAAGATCATGTGCGGGTCATGATTGCTGACGAAGTACCCAACAAACATGGCGACGGTCACGCCGCAGAGGCCCAACATGGCCAAGCGCTCACGTTGCACTGGAAGTTCAACAACCACCAGCGCCACAAGCAGGCCAATGACCCCAACCCCCCCAACGAGCAACAATGTGTCATCAAGCCCAAGGAGGAGATGGATGAGGCCGGTGTAGGTTGCAAGCCCCACCATCACCGGCGATATGTTGGCGGAACGGATGTTGAACAGAACACTTGTTGCTTGCATGGCAGCGAGACCACCGACCAGTGAGAACAGCAAGGTTTGGCCGGCCGTGAGGCCGACCTCCACGCTTTCGCTGGTTTCGCCACCATGCGCAGAGACCGTGGTCAAGCACCCAAGCATGAACAGGACAAGCGAGACGAGCCGGGGGTTCATGGTCACATTAACGCCTTGAGGTGTATAAAAATCATCATATCCGTCCTGGAGCAACCCTCGGTGTTCATAACGAGTAGGCCGGAGGCCAACATGGAACGGTTGGTCCGCTGACGCTGGTCGCGGGGTGTTCGTCCTTGAGGCAACCACATGTCAACCTTTAGTGAACTGCACCTTGACGACCGAATTTTAGAGGCCCTCGATGGCGAAGGCTACCGAACCCCGACCCCGGTTCAAGCAGAAACCATTCCCGCGCTGATGGACGGGCGAGACGTCCTCGGTGTTGCGCAAACCGGAACCGGTAAGACGGCCGCGTTTGCCCTACCGATTCTCCATCACCTCGCCTCCAACCCCCCCTCCAACGGCCGCCCCATTCGTGCGCTCATGCTCACGCCTACGCGGGAACTGGCAGCGCAAATTGGCGACCGTCTCCGCGTGTACGGCCGCCATCTCCCGCTCTATTCAACCGTCATCTTCGGCGGCGTCGGGCAATCGCCCCAAGTGAAGGCGCTTCGTCGAGGGGTGGACCTGCTGGTGGCGACCCCTGGTCGCTTGCTCGATTTGTACGAGCAGGGCCACGTTGACCTCGGCGAGGTCCAGCATTTCGTGCTCGACGAAGCCGACCGTATGCTCGACATGGGTTTCAGCAAGGACGTGGAGCGCATTCTCAGGCTCGTTCCAAGCAAGCGACAGAACCTGATGTTCAGTGCGACCATGCCGAAGGCGATCGGTGAATTGGCCAACCAAATGCTCCACCGCCCAGTTCAGGTTGACATCAGCCCCGAAGCACCGACCACCGACCGCATCGAACAATACGTGGCCTTTGTCCAGAAGGCCGACAAGCGCCAACTGCTCATTGATTTACTCGAAGGACAAATGGTGGCTTGCGGCATTGTGTTCACCCGAACCAAGCACGGTGCAAATCGCCTTGCAAAGCAACTGAGCAAGGCCGGGATTGCTTCGGACTCCATCCACGGCGACAAGAGTCAGTCCGCCCGGACGCGTGCGCTGGATGCGTTCCGCAATGGCGACGTGTTCATCCTCGTGGCCACGGACATCGCCAGCCGCGGCATCGATGTGGAAGACATCACTCACGTGTTCAATTTCGACCTCCCCAACGAGCCAGAGGTCTACATTCACCGCATCGGTCGAACGGCTCGCGCCGGCCGAGAAGGGCTGGCCTACTCATTTTGCGATGAAACGGAATCCGGTTACTTGGTCGGGATTCAACAACTGCTCGGCGAGGACATTGATGTGCTCGAAGAACAGCCTTACCACTTCGAGAAAGCCCGTCCGAAACCCGGACAGAAACCGGGACGCGTCAAGGGTTCACCGGGGGGTGGGCGTTCTCATCGTGGCACAGGTCGCGGCAACAACATGCGCCGCTACAACCGTGGCGGACCGAACGCCAACGACCGCAGCCGAAAAGGTGGCCAACGGGACGGGGGCCGAAAACCGTCCAACCGTCCCAACAAACCCGGTCAGAAGAGCGACCGACCCAACCGCCCGTCCGGTGGTCGGCCGTCATCTCCGAATCATCGCCGAGGAAAACAGCAAGGCCGGTCAAATGATTCCAACCGTCATCGGTCAAATCGTTCCAACCATCGTCAGTCCCGTCGGGACGACAGGTGATGATGCTCCGGCGCAAACATGATGATTTGAGAGCGACTCAATCCAAGCATGGGCTCCGTTTGGGTCGTTGATTCAAACTGTTTTATCCATCTTGGACAGAAAGCAGAAGACGGCTTCGTTGAGGACTTGCAAGCCGTGTTGCAAGGCCGTCAGTTGCTCATCACACCCGGCGTTGAACAAGAGGTTGCAACCGTTGCGCTGCGTCGCTGCGAAGGACGCCCGAACCTGCTGAAGGCTCTCGATTCCATGCTTCACACCGTTCCCGTCGACGAGGATGATGTACGGTCCTTGGCTCAGCGCATCGGTGAATCGGCTGCTCCCCAAGATGTGGATTTGTCGTTGATGGTGCTGGCCGATGGCTTGGGTGAGGAGAGCAGCGATGTGGTGCTTGTTTCGGACGATTTCAAAATGACCACAACGGCAGAGAGCACCGATTTACGCTTCGAAACATGCCCCCCTTCGACCTTTCTGCAACGCTTGGTGGCCGATGCGCCCGATGCAGGAAGGGACGCCAGGTTCCGAAGCCTCTCACGTCAGGTTCGCGCTGCAGAAATGAAGTACGCTATCAGCCGGCGTAGCGACTATGATGTTCAGCGAAAATTGACGTGGATGGTCGATTCGTTGCTTTCCTCCAGCCATATCCTGGAAAGCGACGATGAGCAGAATGCCGACCGGGTGGAGCGCCGTCAAATTGCCGACCTAACCCGTGTGATCAGGGGCTACAAAGTCAAACCAAAACGCTTGGAAGCCCTCGGTGAACTCAAGGAGATTTGTGCTCCCGTCTCCATGTTGGACCGCCATCTCTCAACCTTACGGATGGAGGCGGACGAGCATCTTCACGAGGCGATGGAAGCCACATCCATGCTGCTCACCAACGTGATGGAACAGGTCGGTATGGGCTTGGCTCCTTTGGGCGAAGAGCAGGCAGAGGTCGCTCATCGCGCCATGGCAGGGAGCCTTTTGCGCACAGAATCCGCGCTCGGTTTGATGGCGCGTATGGCCGGAGAGCAACAAAAAGCGCGCCGACACCTCGCCCGCGCCCTTCACCTCGCCACCCTGGTCGACGACGTGGGTTCGGAACGCAAAGCCATGCACCGGTTGGGCATGTTGGCGCTCCAAAGCGAGGACATCTCGCGGGCGCTCGAACTTTTCACGACTGCTGCCAATCAAGCGACCACCCAGGAGGCTGAGGCCGTTCCATCCATGGTGCTCGCCGCCATCACCTCGTCATTGACCGGAGATGCTTCGGCTGCGAAGGCATGGGTCAGCCAAGCCTCCTCGCACCTGATGGCCGACCCATCATTAGGTTCCACCATGCTCGAGCGGGTTGGCAAGGCGTTGCTCGCCATCGACCGACCGGAATTGGCCATTGAACTGTTTGACGAAGCCATGGAATGTGCGATGATGGCAGGCGAGGAAGGTCGGTACGAAACACTCAGTACGTGCATGGTGCAAGCCGAACTGGCGCTTGATGACAGTGAGCGGGAAAACATCCCGGTGCTTCGTCGCCTGTTGGACGGGCTCACGCCAGCGGAGCAGGCGCCGCAGCGTTGACATCAGCGGAAACACCGGCTTCGTAGCGCTTGAAATTCTCATTGAACATCGAGGCCAACTTGTCAGCGGTGGCATCGTAAGCCTCGCCGTTGGACCAGGTGGATTTTGGCTGAAGCACATCAGCGGGCACGCCCGGACAGGAGGTCGGGATTTCGAAGCCAAAGCGCTCATCGGTCACGAATTCAACGCCGTCTAAATCACCATCAAGCGCAGCGTTGAGCATGGATCGGGTGTACTTGATCTTCATTCGGCTGCCTTCGCCGTAAGCGCCACCGGACCAGCCGGTGTTGATGAGCCAGGCCGTCGAGCCGTGCTGGGCCATCTTGTCGGAGAGCAGGTCGGCGTACACGCCGGGGTGCATGGGCATGAAGGGTTCACCGAAGCAGGCCGAAAACGTGGCTTGTGGCTCTTTCACACCAATTTCGGTGCCAGCGACCTTGGCGGTGTAGCCGGAGATGAAGTGGTAAGCGGCCTGAGATGGTGTCAGGCGGGAGATGGGCGGGAGAACGCCAAAGGCATCGCAGGTCAGGAAGATGACGTTTTGCGGGTGGCCGCCCTTGGAATCAGCGGTTCGGTTGTCAATGAATTCGATGGGGTAAGAACCGCGCGTGTTTTGTGTCTTCGAGGTGTCATGGAAATCAGGAACACCTTCGCTATCAAGCACGATGTTCTCGAGCACCGTGCCGTGCTTGCGAGTCGTGGCAAAGATGGCGGGTTCGTCCTCTTCGGAGAGGTCGATGAGCTTGGCGTAGCAACCGCCTTCGAAGTTGAACACACCGTTGGCGCCCCAACCGTGCTCGTCGTCGCCGATGAGGGCGCGCTTCGGGTCGGCGGAAAGCGTGGTCTTCCCCGTGCCGGAGAGGCCGAAGAAGATGGCCGTGTTTTCACCGGTGGTGTTGGCAGAGCAGTGCATGGGAAGGATCCCCTTCTTGGGAAGGATGAGGTTCATGACAGAGAAGATGGACTTCTTGATTTCACCAGCATAGCGGGTACCGCCGATGATGACTTCTTTGGCGGCGTAATTGACGATCACAAAGCATTGGGAGTTCAGACCGTCGCTTTCGGGGTCGGCTTCGAAATGCGGTGCGTGGAGGACGGTGAATTCGGGCTCGTGTTTGGCCAGCTGTTCGGCTTCGGGGCGGATGAACATGTTTCGAGCGAAGGTGTTGTGCCAAGCGTTGTGGTTGACCACACGGATGGGCAGGGCTTCAGAAAAATCGGCGCCGCAGTACAGGTCCTGCACGAAGAGCGCCTCTTGCTTGGACAAGAAATCGACGACCTTGGCTCGCATGCGGGTGAAGGTGTCAAGGTCGGTGGAAACGTTGACATCGCCCCAGTTGATGTCGTCGGAAACCGACGGTTCGTCGACGATGTACTTGTCGTTGGGCGAGCGACCGGTTCGCTCACCGGTCTCGGTCACCAGGGCGCCGTGGGCGCTCAGAACGCCTTCTCCACGCTGAATCGCGAGGTCGATGAGTGCGCTGGCTTCGAGGTTCCAGTAGACCTCCCCGCCGGGGATGATGCCATGCGATTCGAGGCTGCCGGAAGGGGTGCCGTGGGTGCCGCCCATGTCGCCCGTTTCCACCGCCCCTCTTTGTCCCTTTTGGCTCGGCCACAAGTGGCTACCAGCGTTCCCGGGGCAAGCCAACACGCCCGTTCGCTGAAATCAAAAACCAATCAAAATCAGCGAGGATGACCGCCTGAGGCGGACAACTTCATGGCCAGCAAGCCGTAGAGAAGGGCATGGAAGGGGATGAGGGGGCCGAATCCACCGCATCTTCCAAAGACGATGACGTCCTTCGTGAACGGTCGTTTAAGCGGCCGCAAGGCCTCAATCTTGACTCGTTCATGGTCGCCTCATCACCCCCCGATCACGGCCATCCGGGTGACGATACCTCGGAGGACGGGGGCGCCACCGCATCAACCCCCCCCACCGGCGGAACAGAGGATGGCACCAGCCAAACCGCCAACAAAGATGCCGCCGTGGGTGATGTCAAAGCCCTCTTCACCATGGAGGTCAGCGATGAACGCTCCGTGGATTCCACCACGCAAATGGCGGTCCACGGCGAGCAAACCATTGGCAAAGGCTTGGCTGTCGCCATGGTGGTGGTTTGGACGGCCATTGGAGCATTGGTTGGGACGGTGCTCCCACCCGCGTTGGGAGGATTGGGGCTGTTTGCCATGGCCATGGTGGGGCTTTGGTTGGGTGAGCGATGGATTCGACGAGACGCCATGCACTTGCTCGGTATCACGTGGGTCATCATCTCGATGAAACTCCTGTACGGCTTGGCGCTCGACGCATGGCGCTGGGGCTGGTTGGACGGCTTTGGTGCGCCGGAAAGTCAGATCCTCGGCGGCTTGATGTTGGCGTTGGTCGGCATGAACGTGGCGTTGGCTTTCCGCCATGACGAGGACGCCATTGCCGCTCAATCGGCGCTTGTCCTCTTTGCTGTGGGCAGTTCAGCCGGCGCCGTGTACGGCGAGGTTGGGATTGCCGTTCTCATCGTCATGGCCATGGCGCTCATGCACGGGCTGGCCCTCGTTCGTTCGTCAGGAAACTTGGCCAGTCTCGGCATTTCGATGTCCTACTTGTGGGTGGGCGTTCATGCTCTTTCCAACGACTGGACCGTGCTCTCGCTCACCCTCCTCTCCATTGAAAACGATCTCACGCTCTTCCTTCTTCTGAGCGTGGTTACCGCCGCCAATGCTTCCATGGCGGCAGCCTTTGTGCATCATGAAAACTGGCTCAGCCAAGCCGTTCACGCCGTTGGTCTGGGTAAACCTGGCTTGTGGGCTGTTTCCGTCTCCCTCGGGATGGTAGGGGCGCTCATGACCATCGCTGCTCATCGTACCGAGACAGGTTACGCCCTTGCTCAACTGATGCTCCTCACGTTGGCGTTCACGTCTTCTTACCTGGTGGTTCGCGGCGTTTCGTGGACCAAATTGATGCCGTTTGTATTGGCGCCCATGCCGTTTCTCATCGCTGGATTGGCCTTGCTTAACGCAGGCGTGGTCAGCCTCACGTTCCCCTTTGAATTGAGCGAATATTCGGTGTTCGCCATCGCCACAACGGGCCTTTGCATCGGGGTATTGCTGACCCATCAGGCCAATGTGTCCGACCACGTGTTGTGGATGGGGGCCTTGGTCATCGTCGTGCTCTTGACACTTCTGATTCCTGCTGAAGATGGCGGCCGTCAGGGTCGTTTGCTCTTGGTAGCCCAGGCCACCGTTTGGGTGGGATTGGGGACCATCGCCGTGTTGCGCCATTCGCCGGCCATCGCCGGTGTTGCAGTCCTGGCTCCCTACCTCTGGTTGCTCGCCTTTGCGACCAACGTAGAACAGCGTTTGGTCAACGCTGACCTCGTTCCCATCGTACTGTCGGAAGTGGACCTCGGGTTGTGGATGGTCCTGCTCGTCGTTCAGCAGGTGGGGGTGAATCACCGATTGGGTGATGCCAACCTCAACCTCGCTGGCGGGTTGGCCGGATTCTCCGAAATGAGCTCACGTCTTCGAGATTCGGAGATGCTCACGCTGTGGAACCTCGGTTTCGTGCTGGCATGCCTCACCTTCGTGGCCACCACTCGCCCCGAGGGCGTGACGGCTCTGGGGGCGCTGGGCGGCATGACGACCCTGCTCCTGGCCCATGCAGGCATGACGTGGCTTGGCCTCCATCGCGGCCGACCGCAAACCATGGTCATCGTGTGGTCCATTGCAGCCCTTTCCATCGCGTGGAACTACGGACTCGAGGCCGGTTGGGCAGCCGCCCTGACCGCCGGGAGCATCGTGCTCATCGTCGCCGCATCTCGGCGCGTTGACGACATGGAAGCAACGCACGGCGACCCCACCATCCGCAGCCTCCCCGGTCGTTTACTGACGGTCCATCTTGGGATGATGACGGCCCTGTTCCTGGTGGTAGCGCTTGGTCCACAACGAACCGCCTCGCTCACTGGCACAGAGGCCATCACGGACGTGTTGAGCCTTGACGTGCTGTCGGCCATGGCGGTGGTTTCGTTGGTGGTCTACATGCATCGGTTGCGGAGCGTTGACGCCCTGCTTCCTCCAACACTGGCCGCCATCGGCTTGCTCGTGAGCATGGCACTGGCTGGGCAGAGCATTGAATCCAACGCCATGCAACTCACAGCGCTGGTGATGTTTGTTTTGGTGGGGGCTTACTTGGCCTTCCAGGGCGATGTTCGCTCAGGTTTGCGGGCGCTGGCCACCAAGGAGGAACGACAAGCGTCGTTCGCCGCCAAGCGCGAACGTATGCAAACGCTGGTGTCTTCGGTGTCGGCAGACGGCTCCACAACGGTGGGGTTGCGGGAATTGGATGCTGAACTGCTCGAACTTGCACAGCGGCAAAAACGGCGTGCCAAGCGGAGCGGTACGACCGGCCAAGATGATGTTCTCGTGGGTGATATTCACTACCGGCCGGTTGTTTTGATGCTGTTCCTTGCCGTCGCTTTCCTCGGGTCGATGTGGTTTGCCTACGCTACGCCCCATGCCCTTCTTGCCCTTCTTTTCAGTGCTGGATTTGCCGTGGTGCTGGTGGGTCTTGCTCGACTGCGTGCCAACGCCATTGGTTTGCGTCTCCCCGACGTGGCTGGCGTTGAACTCCCCATCGCTGGAGCCATGGTCGGCATGGTGCTGGTCCATGTGGCCGGACGGATGACGACCGGCGTCCTCACTGAATCCACCGTTCATTTGGCTGCGCTCAGCCTGACCCTCGTGGTGCTGGTCGGCATGGGTCTGATCGGTCGAAACGACCTCGGATTGCGAATTCCAAGCGCTCTGGAAGCCTTGCTTGGGTTACTGGTCATCGACCGTGTGGTGTGTGTCCTCATTGGGGGTGAAGTTCCTCTTCCGTTGGTCACCGACCCGAATGCGCTGGCCTTGACCACCGGCGCCTTACCCCTCTTTGGCATCGAAATTCTTCTCCTCGGCATGGTCCTTCTGTTCGATTGGGTGGAGGGTGAACGCCTTCGTCGTGGGCTTGACGACCACCGCACGGCCTTGGGCCGAAGCGGGTGGGTCGGAGGGGCCGTGGTGCTGTCCCTCGGCCCCGTGAGCCTTCTGGCCTTGGCTTTCGGGCTCCGACGAAGTTTGGGATGGAAGCAGCCGGCGGTGGCCATGACCGTCGTTCTGCTGGCACCGTTCGCCGTGCAAGCTCTCGTGGCTTGGGCGCTCGCGCCTGTCGATTCTATCCTCA
This sequence comes from Candidatus Poseidonia sp., assembly GCA_049412325.1. Taxonomy (GTDB): domain Archaea; phylum Thermoplasmatota; class Poseidoniia; order Poseidoniales; family Poseidoniaceae; genus Poseidonia. Next base: position 3,070 of record JBMSEL010000040.1, on the reverse strand, counting down.
CACCTGCCAATGTGGCTGCGGCTTTTGGCGTTGCGAGCGTTGTTTGGGTGGTCGTGGTCGTCGCTCGTCAAGAAGGGCTTTGGCTCTCCGCCGCCCTGTGGTCGGCTCACGGACTCCTCCTGTCGTCGGCCATCATCTCCGCTTCGCTGGTGGCGCTTTCCCTCGCCGCCTTGGTGGTGTCCAGCACGGCTTGGGTCAGTGGAATTTTGACCCAGCGAAAATCCTGGAGAATCGTCGGCGCTGCCGATTTGGTCGTGGCTTGGATGGTGGCGGCCGTGGCGCTGGTGGCAGGAACCGGGGCCTCGTATGTGCTGATGCTCCTCGTGGCTTCGGCTGCGCTGTTGTTCGCAGTTACCACACTGACGCAAGCCAACGAAGCCGCGCTGATGGACGATTAATCGCTGGTCAACACCGCTTCGAGGTCGTCAAACACGGCTTCCAAGAGTTCCATGAACGGCTTTGGGTCAAGGCCCTTTGACAGGCGCAAGGAGAGGCTGGTTTTTGCCTGTGTTCCGCTGTTGCGGATACCGAACGATGCCACGCCCTCCATTGAATCTCCGTGAATCAAGAGCAGGTCCGGCTCACCTTCAATTCCTCGTCGTTCCGCCTGAAATCCGAGCCGTTGGAAAGCGGACTGGAGGGTCTTCTCTGTCGAAGAAAAAAGATCACTTGACGCCTGCCAACGTTCACGGTGACTGTCCTTGATGGAGACACGTTTTTTCCACCCGCGGTCAAAGGTAGCACCGGATTGGTTCAAGGCCGCTAAAAGAACAGCACACAGCGTGGCGGCACCGTCGCCGACCAAACTCCATGCCTCGACCAAGTCAGGGTGAGGTGCTGGCAACACGACATGCCCGGAATCTTCAATCCCGCAACACCTCGGCATTTCCGAACCGCCCAGCCAACCGCTTTCCTCCGGGCGGAGAGCGTAGGAGAGCCATCGGTCACCGACGGCCGTTTCGGTGCAGTTTGTTCCACCGTTGAGATCGTGCACGTGGCCGAACAGGGCGACATCCGACTCGATGCTCGCAGCGAACATCCAGGAACGGTCAGAGGCTGCATCGAGCAACATGGCTGCCATGGCGTCTCCGTCAACCACAGCAAACCCTGTGTCGGTGGCCTGAATGAAGAGGCATCGGTCCCCGTCCCCGTCAAGCGCAGCACCGACCAGTTTCCCCGCTGGTGCAACCTCGAGGGCACGAAGCAACAGGTGAGAGGATGCTTGCGCCTCTTGATGCGTCCATGTGGCCGTTGGTGAAAGGTCACCTGCGCCGCATCCCTCGTTGAGCACACCGGTGGGTGAACTCACCTCACGACAGTTCATGCCGCGTTCACGCAGAAAATCCACCAGCCACGACGCGCCAAAGCCGTTGGCACAATCGATGAGGAAGGGAGAGGCGAACCGCCCCGTGTCGGCTTCGTTCAACGAACCGAACACGGTTTCGAATTGGGACCACCGCTCGGCCAGCCACGTACGGTGAGCGTCTTGGCTCCAATCGAGGAGGGCTTGGTCTGGAAGCGCGAGGGCTTCACGGTCCACGACGTCAACATCCCGGTCTTCCTCAGCGAGCTGGCGAACGGTCTGACTGATGTCGGCCTCGTAGGCTCGGTCGGATTTGTAGCCGAAGGTGTCGAAGACCTTGATGCCCGAATCTGAGACGGGGTTGTGGCTGGCGGTGATCATGCATCCCACGCGTGCACCAAACACCAACACGGCTCGGTGGAGAGTGGGCGTGGCACACTCACCGATGTGGATGACGTGGCTGCCGGTCAGCCGGAGTCCGAGGGTGAGCGCTTCAACCAGCGCTGCATTCCCCGGACGCCGGTCCCAGCCGATCACGACCACCTCACCCTCGCCGGGAAGACGAGGTCGAGTGTAGGACAGGGCTTCGCCCACGAGGCGCATGAAGGCCGGCGTCAAGACTCGATCCTGCTCAATGAGTCGAATGGATTCCTCTTCCTCAACGACTTCAAGACTGACAGAGCCACGAATGCCGTCGGTGCCGAAGAACGAGGCGCTCACGGTCATCCCTCATCGGTGTTGACTCTCAGGTCCGTGAATGCCGGTGACGGTTGCGTTGGGCCACACCGTGCTGTTGCACCCGAGCACCACGCCGGGGTTGGTGACGCTGTTGCATCCCGTGGCCACACCCTCGCCGAGGACGGCTCCAAATTTCCGAAGGCCGCTTGGTATCCGTTCGCCGTTCAGGCGCACGTGAACTTCGCCTCCATCGTTGCGAAGGTTGCTGAGTTTGGTGCCGGCGCCCAGGTTGACGTCCTTGCCGAGAATGGAATCGCCGACGTAGTTGAAGTGCGGTGCTTTGGCACCGGGCAAGAGAATGGAATGTTTCACCTCGGTGGCGTGGCCGACCACGGCGTCGGCGCAGATCCATGAATATTCACGAACATACGCACCGCTTCGAACGACGGCTCGAGGCCCGATGTAGCACGGGCCGATGAGGTAGGCGCCCGCTTCAACGGTGGCCGTGGCATCAACCACGATGCCCTCACCACGTGTGAAAAATCCGGGATTCTCACAGGCGACCTCGCCGGTGATGGCGCCCATTTGTGCCTTCAGTCCGCTTCCGTGCTTTGGATCGAGCAGTTGCCATACCGGCCCGCCGCTGGGCAGGGTGGGAAGGGACCCGTCTTCTGCTCCGGAAAAGGAGGGAAAGAGGGTCGCAGCGTCAGCCATGCCGCCCCAGTCCATGCCCCGTCGAAACGGTGCTTGGGCATCAATGTGGTGATGGCTCAGGACGCCAAGTGGTAGATTCGCTTACCCGTCGAAGCGTCAAGTCGGAAGTTGATCATCTCCGAAAGGTAGCGTGGAATGAACAACCCCACTTTTCGGGTGGTCAACCCGTGGTTACGCATCTTGCGCTCGTTGGACAAGAAGGCGACGATATCAGCCGCTGAAGCTCCAGGAGCCGTGGCGACGTAGTCGATAATTTCATTCTTCAACCGCTCCAAGCGGGCTTGTTTTTGGGAACCTTTTCCTCTCATGTTGTTCTCATGTTAGAGTAGGCTACGGCGGATAATAAACGCCGGTTGGGATGTCCGTGGGACCCCA
>JBMSEL010000072.1:0-3597 GCA_049412325.1 Candidatus Poseidonia sp. | reverse complement strand
ATTGACGACGGCATTCACGACCCCATCACCACCACCCGAACCATCACGGTCACACCCTCAGCACCAATCCTTGGTTTGGTCAGCCCACAATCCGGCACCACTCACCTCTCCTCCACCACGTTCATGTTGGATGTCTCTGAGAGCGTTGATTTCGATGGGGACGTCTTTACCATCACCCTGCGGTCCTCAGAAACGAGCGAACCGCTGCTGGTTGAGGTTGACCCTTACGAGCAGCACGCCTTCAACCTGAACGCCGGCGAACATCAGATGACGGTCACGCTGACCGATGAAACCGGTGCCTCGCGAGACGAGGGCTTTGCGCTCACCGTCGTAGAATCTGGGCCGGTGTTGGTGTTGATCTCCCCCGAAAATCGACAATCCATCGTCCCCGGCGGCGCCTTGGTGCTTGAGGAAGCGTCCTATGACGCAGACAACGACCTGACCGTGCGCGAATGGCGACGCTATGCACCAGAACTGAGCGAGCCTGAGGTGCTGTCGACGCGCTCGAAGGACGAACTCACAGGCCTCCTGCCAGGTGAATACCACCTCTCGCTCTACGTGGAGGACGCCCGAGGAAATTCGGTTGAAGAACACGTTAACATCACCATCCAGTCCAGTCTCCCGTCCCTCGACCGTAATTCGCTTAGCCTGAGTTCGGAGACCTTCACTCAAAACGAACTCAATGTGCTGACCGTTCGCATCGCACTCAGCGACCCCGACGGGACCACCAAAGACGTCCGGGTGAACATCACCTTGGGCATGCAGCAGTGGGAAGCCAACCTCGCCGATGAGGACGGTGACGGCGTATGGGAGGGTTCGCTGGAATGGCGCCCTGAAACCACCGGTCGCCCCTTGCTGAAGGTGGTGGCCAAGGACGGTGAGGGCGACCAGGCCAACATCGACTTCATTTCTCGAAACTTGGTGGTGGAAGCACCGGAAGATGACATGCGTGGCCTGTTGTTGGGTGCTGGAGCGTTGGCTCTGCTTTCCCTCGCAGGTCTTCTCGCCTTCGTGATGTCACGGCGTCGTCGAGCACTCGAAGAAATTGATTTGCTCACTTCGTGGGACGCCTTCAAGGCGCCTTCTCAAGAAGCGACAAGCGGTCAGAAATCCGTTCCCGCCCTTGAAGGGAACGCTATGGATGGAACCGACGAGGTGCAGGCCGAACTCGAAACGGAGTTCGACCTTGACGTGGAGTGATGTCCTCACTTCTTCTGTTCGGGCAAATCGCCGTTCTCCGAATCAGGGTTGCTGTCAAGACCGCCCCAAGGCGTGCGTGTGCGGTGAAGGCCAAACCGGCGAGCAAAGAGGAACTTCAGGTTCTTCCAGCCATCGCTCCACGTGTGAATCTCTGCATCACCAACACGGGGCCGGTAGGGGACGGAGATTTCGATGGCCTTCTTTTTGCCAAGATGGCGGCGTGCGAGGATTTTGACCTCCTCACTGAGTGGCATACCGTCGTTGGTGGGGCGCATTTTTTCATTCTCAAACACGGATTTACGGAACACCCACATGCCCGTTTGAGAGTCCTTGATGCCGTACCAGAACAGCATGCGTGCGGTGAACGAAAGCACCCAATTCCCAAAGCCGTGCAGGCCTGACATGGAACCGTCTTCCGCCAAAGAGAGTCGGTCGCACGTGATGAAGTCCAAGTCGTCGTCCACCAAGCGCTTCACGAGTTCGGGGACCAGTTCTGCAGGGTAGGTGCAGTCAGCGTCCATGGTGACGATGATGTCGTTCTTGGCGACGTCAAAGCCGGTTCGATAAGCACGACCGTAACCCTTTCGGGGTTCCAAATGGACACGGATGTTCTTCTCAAGGGCGATTTCTCGGGTGCGGTCAGACGAGTTGCCGTCCACGATCATGATTTCGAGGTCCTTGCACCAACCACGGGGAATGGCGTCGATGGTGGGCCCGAGGGCCTCTTCCTCGTTTCGCGTCGGCAAAATCACCGTGACGGAGACGGGTAAGACAGCGCCCATGGGTCCCCGACCCGAGGATTGACCTTCAAAGGTTTGGCTCAAAGCGTGGACATCGACCGACGCCGCTCAATGACATTCAAATGCAGGTCCTCCGTGGTGCTTTCAATGCACATCGCCATGGTCTCGGGCGAATATCCCCCACGTTGGGGAGGCATCGGCTCCGTGGTCTTCCATCTGGCCGGTCATTTGGCCCAGCGGGGCCACGACGTGACCATCATCACGCGTACGCACAAACAGCCGACGCCGCAACAACCGGGCGTGAGCGTTCTTCAGGTCCCCTGGCTCAAAGCACCCATGGCCTTCACCCGGTCGTACGGGAAACACGCCCTGACCGAACTTCGCCGACTTCATCAGGTCAAACCGGTGGATGTCGTCCACACCCTGCTGCCCCTCGTGAGTTGGACGGCGAAGGAATACCTCTGGGTGGAGGAGCATATCGCTCCGGTGGTTTCGGCGCTCAACGGGAGTTGGATCGGTGAGCGCGAGGGCATGAAACTTGCAGCCAGGCACAACGAAGCCGCCACATGGAAGAACCCAAACGACCTCGCTATATTGCTCACCGGTGGCTACTACGCCAAGTATGAACAAGCGGGCATGGAACACTCGAGCGTTTCCGTCGCCATTTCAGATTCGACACGTCGTGAATTTGAGCAGTGGTACCAACCGCCTGAAGATTGGTATTGCGAGACCGTGCTGTACGGGGTGGACCACAAGGTGTTCCGTCCGATGAATCACGACCACGAAGAGGAACAATTGGCGTACGAGGCGCTTCGCAAGTCCTACGATGCCGCCGATGAAGCGGCGCTGTGCGGCCGGCCCGACACCTCAACGCCGCTCTTGCTGGCCGTGGGTCGTCTCGTGGCGCGAAAAGGCCACCGAACCCTGCTCCGGTCGATGCCATCCATCCTCAAGCAGCACCCCGGGGCCCGATTGGTCATCATTGGCCGAGGTCACATGCGCAAGACATTGATGCGCCAGGCCAAACGCTTGGGCATCGCCCATGCCGTTCATATTCAGCCGGGAATGAGTTTCGAACAGTTGGCCTTGCACTTCCGTGCGGCCGACCTGGTCGTCTATCCGTCCTATTACGAGGGCCAAGGCTTGATTCCTCTGGAGGCCTTGGCCAGTGGAACGCCGGTGGTCACGGTGGATCAGCCTCCGTTGACCGAGATGATTGACGAGTCGGTGGGCGGGCTCTTTGCATGTGGCGACCACGAAGACTTGGCGCGGGCTGTGAACCATTGTCTTGACCATCCCGAAGAGCGCACGGAACAGATGCAACGTGGCCGCCACCGCGTGCTTGACCGCTTCACATACGAGCACAATGCTGAGGCGTACGAACGCATCTACACTTCGCTGGTTGACCAGTGACCACGCTGCCCCGTAAGGTTCTCATTGAGAGGGGTTGACGAGGCATCATGCAGGGACGCGCCGTTTTCCTCTCATTGTTGGTCATCACCCTCTCCCTCTCCGGTTGTTTCGGTGAGGAGGCGGTCGTTGTGGACGCAGAGCCCGAGGTCAAGGAACAGCCTCGTATCTTTGTCACTGACCGGTTCGGACAGTCCCTTGACATGACGCCGCTTGACATGACCTTCCAGTTCAGCGATGTCGGCGA
>JBMSEL010000039.1:0-16809 GCA_049412325.1 Candidatus Poseidonia sp. | reverse complement strand
AGGTCAGCGCCGGTTAAGTTGGCATCCACGAGGATGGATTCGCTCAAGTTCACGCCCGCCAAATCGGCGGAGGACAGGTTGCTGCCCGAGAGGTCGATGCGGCTGATGTCGCGCCCTGAGAGGTCCTGATTGGCCAGGTTGATGTCGGACCAATCGCTGTCCATCAGAAGCGTGTAGGCGAAGAACAGCGTCTCCAAATCGGGCTGCTCGGTGCCGCCCGTAGCGAACTCAAAGTCGATCTTCTCCCACACGAACGTGATGGTCTCGGACTTGTCGTCGCTGGCCTTGAGCAGCACGTCGTCGAGTTCGTTCTCGTCCCCGCCGCGGTCGGAGCCCGGCAGGTCAAGGGAATACGCAGCGTCAGGACCGGCGCTGAACCCACCGGCGGCGTAGGCGCTGAGCGTCGCATCGATGTCTTCACCGGGCAAGGCTTGTTCGCTCCATTTGAGCACGTCACCGTTGCCGTTGAACAAGACGTAGGTCTGCAGCGCATCCCCGCCGTTTTGGTCGCTCAGGGTCAACTCGGGCACGCTGGTGGCCACCGGCGTGGTCTTGGCGCTGGTGAACTCACCGAGCAGGGCCAAAGCGGCGGCTTCGTCCACCGGCGTTTCGAGCGTGATTTGGAGGTCGGAGCCGACTGTGGCGTCCACGGTCTTCTCGTCCACGAGCGTCCCCGTGTAGCCTTGAACGGCGGCCAGGGTCACGATGGAGAGCGTCAAGAGCATGATGACGGCGAGTCGGTTCACCGATTCAGCGGAGCCCGAACCCTTGAGGCCGCGCTTGACGTCCTTGAGCAGCGGCGTGCGGCCAAAGAGTACCTGCATGATCTGCGGGCCTTTGGCACCGATGCGACCGAGCAGCAATGCACCGCCGATCCACAAGGCAAAGGGCCCGAAGATGCCAATCAGGCCTTCGATGAAGAAGTTGGAAACCAAACCGTCCTCGCTGCCGTTGGCCTCCAGCCATGTGTCGCCCACGGCGAGCATACCGAACAGGAAGGCCAGCCAGTGAAGCCAGCGCTTGGGTTCGGCAGCGGCCGTGGTTTTGCGAACGCCCTCTTCGATTTCGAGTTCAATGAACTGGCGTGCACGGCTGCGACCGAACAGCAGCGCCAACCCGAGGGTGGTGATGGCGGTGAACAGGGTCGACCCGACGCTCAAGGTCGGGTTGACGTCAAAGTCGCCGGTTCTGAACTCCATGAAACCGACCGCCGAAAGGACGACGGGCACGGCCAGAAGTGCCAGCAGGTAGCCGACGAGCCACGCCACCGAGGACATGACGAAGAGTTCCAGCAGCACCATGCCCTGCAAGCGCTGTCCGTCCGCACCGATGACCCGGTGAATGCTGACCTCACGGCGGCGTTGCTCGAGGGAGAGCACCAGCCCGTAAATCAGCACGGAAATGGAGAGAAAGACGATGGGAATCATGATGATGTAATCGAAAATCTGAATCAGGCCGAGGAAGATGTTGAGGAACAGAATCGTCCCGCTGATGATGTCCGTGTAGTACAGCTCGACCTCTTCGTCGGTGTAGGAGCCGTCCTGCACCTGCGTGCCCAAGTTCTCGAGCCACTCAGCGGCATCGGCGGTCGAGGACGTGGGGAGGGCACCGCGGTCAATGGTGACGCCCAAGTACATGTGGTCGTAATCCATCAGGGTCGCTCGCTGGGCTTCTTCCATCACGGTCCACGTGGAAAAGATCGGGTTGAACGGCAGCGTTGGGTTGCCAAATGGCCACGGTTCGTAGATGCCCATCACGGTCAGGTTTTCGACGGTCATCGCCATGCGGCAGTACATCATCTCGTTGTTCTCGACCGTGATTTCACCGGCGCAGTTGTCCTCCGTGACCGTTCCCTCGAAAATCGTGGACTCGTCCACCACGTACACAAAGGTGACCGACTCCAGCGTGTCGCCAACGTTGGCTTGAGCCTCGCTGGCGATGGTAGAGGGCAGGATAATGCCGCGGTTTTCAGACATGTTCTCCGGCGTTGGCCACTCCCCCAGTCCAGCGATGATGTTCTCGCTGAGTCGGTTGGCCAACTCGCCGTCGAAGGCTTCGGGACCGAGGAATCGGATGGCGCGCTTGTCGGAGATGGGCGGGCCGGCATCGGCGGCTTCGGGATAGTCGAAGGTGACGTTACTCCAGTAGGGGTTCTCGTCGTCCACGATGGTCCGCATTTCAAGCGGTTGTGCGACCACAAATTCCAAATTGAAGAAGCCGCCACTGTGGATTCCTTGCCGGCCAAGGACAAGCGTGCAGTCGTTGAATTCAGTTGAGAATTCGGACAGCAATTCATCGCAAACACCGGTCATGGTCGTGGTGTTGTTCGACCAGCCCGTGCCGTTTTCCACCGGCGTGCGGGCGTATTCGATCTTGGCGTCAAAGGGCTCGGATTTGAGCGATTCTTCGAAGAAGAGTTGCGACAACCCAACGCCGTATGCGAGCACCGTCGTGATGACGAGGGAAGCGAGAAAGACGCCAGCGATGACGGCGAGACCACGTTCTCGCCCACGCCAAGCACCTTGAGCAGCCAAACGAAGTGAGCTGGGAAGTTCGACCACTTTGTGCTGCAGGCGCCGTAGGCGGGAGCGGTCGGTGGCGAAGTCGGACGGAACGAGTTCCTTTGGCTCGGTGCTCATTCTTCTTCACCTCCGTCGGTGTCCCCTGCATGTGCTTGAGGGCCGTCGGATGCCGAATCGGTCGCTTCATCGTCAAGGCCCCAGGCTGAGCGAATGTCGGAGGCTTCTGTCCGACCGTCGTTGAGCAACAACATGCGGTCGGCGTTGGACGCCAAGTCGGGGTCGTGGGTCACCATGAGAATGGAAATCGGGTTCTCTTCGTCGTGGCAGAGCGCCTTGAACAGCGCCATGACCTCCTTGCCGCTGGCGATGTCAAGGTTGCCCGTGGGTTCGTCGGCCAGCAACACGGGGCGGTTGCCGGCAATGGCGCGGGCGATGGCGACGCGCTGCTGCTGGCCGCCCGACAACTGGTCGGGAATGAAGTTCATACGGTCGCCCAGGCCCACTTTTTCAAGGGCGTTGCGAGCCGCTGCTTCGGCTTCGCCCGACGGCATGCCGGAGAGTTCGAGGGCCATGGCGACGTTGTCCAAAGCCGTCAGGTTGTCGAGCAGGTGAAAATCTTGGAAAATCCAACCCACGAGTTCTCGGCGAACGTCGACGACGTTGGAGGGCCCTCGCAACCCGTAGGAGCGCTTGCCCAGCGTGATGGTGCCGCTGTCTCCAGCGAGCAGACCGCCAATGATGTTGAGCAACGTAGATTTTCCTGAGCCTGAGGGACCCATCAAGGCCACCATTTCGCCCTGCTTGATGTTCATGTCCACGCCCTTGAGGACCTGGAGTTTGTTGGAGCCGGAGCCGAACGCTTTGGTGAGTCCTTCCACTGATAACATCTCAGCACCTTTCGTATCAAATCATCGGGAAGTGATATATCAACTGATGTTTGGAGAACCCATCCAGTGGCCCTGTTTCAGCAAAGTGTTACCACCGAATTTGATTGCCTATCATTCATCTAACGGATATATATTTGACCGGCGAAACCATGAAGAAAAAGCCCTGTCATGGCCAAACGTGGCCCTCAGTCCAACCCTTGATGCCGAAATCGAAAAGTTGGTTCGGCTTGGCTACGACCGCGAAACGGCCGTCATCATGGCGTCCGCCCTTATCGAGAAAGAGGAGACGGACCAAACCATCACCATCGCTCCATCTCAACGGTTAGGGGGTGTGTTCATGGGCATCTTCCTCATTTTTTTCGGCGTCCCGTTTGTTTTGGTCCCAACCATGATTTGGACGGAATTCGGCGACAGCGGCGGACTTGATTTGTTGTTGATTTGCGTCCCGATTCCGTTCATCTTGGCGGGAGGATTTGTCATATTCGCGGGAGGACACCTCCTCATCATGGCCCTCAAAGGCAAAGCCCCAGCAGGTCAAAGTAGGAGTGATAATGACGGCTCTGTCGCCTTGCCAATCTCGGGGCAACAACCCGCTCAGAACATCGGTGCATACGATTCCTCAGCCTTCCCTTCAATGGAGGACATCGTGGGTAAACCACAGGAAGATCTGGCTCCCGATGTTCCGAATGACATACCCACCAACGAAGCGGTGGAGAACGAGGCAGGTTCGTTCTGGGGAAACATCGACGACAAAGGCAACACCGAATAGACCGCATCATGGTCAATCAAGCATACAGACCGGCGGCCTTGGCTTGCTTTTGGAGCAAACGGCCAAACAGCGGTGGCACCAAGGCGATCCAAAACATCCCGTAGTAACCAAACGGCAATTGAGGCGCCTCCTCGTGGACATCAAGTCGTTGGTATGGCGTGCTGGCTTTCAGATGATGCGAGGGGTGCAGTGGCAACTCCATCAACGTCCACCGAGAGAGGCGGTGGCGGCTCTCCCAGGCGTGCGTAGCGTTAGGGCGCTCATCATCACCACGACGGAGACCGTGGTGCTGAAGGTAATTGACAAATTCAAGCAGATAGATCGCTACGGCCGCTTGTGCAAGGTAAGCCGCAAGGTAGGGAAGGCCGGCGTAGGCAAGACCGCCGAGGAACAGCCCCTCCACCACCAAGGCTCGGCGAGTGTCGACCGGACGAGCGCGGTAGGCCCCTTTGACCTGACGGGGAATGGTTTGCAGCACGTGATGGTAAACGCTGCGGCCCCACGGAGAGGACGTTGGATCGACATCACGAGCCCAGTGGCGATGGTGCGTGTGATTGTGCTCGGTGGTGAAGTGAAGGTAGAGCACCGAAAACAGGGTCAGGCGAGCCGTCCACCAACTCTTGGAGCGGGGGCGACGGTGCCCCAACTCATGGGCCGCCACAATACCTGAGGCGCCGTTGGAGAGCCCGGCTGAGGCTGCGCCAAGCCCGACCATCAGCGTGAAACCGTCGAGGCTGACTCGCCACAGCAGCACGCCTACCATGAGCGGTACAAGAACGGCGTGCAGATGAACGATGACATCGTGTGCGCGGCCTTCTTGAAGCGGTTCGGTGTTGCTTGATTGGCCGAGTACGAGTTCCAGCAGCGGATAAACGCCGAGAAAGAGCACGAGTGGAAGGGCCATCCATGAGCCACCCGCCACAAGGCAGGCACCGGTGATGGCCGGGGTCAGCAAACCCCAGAGGTGCGGCACCCACGTCCAGCGATCGCTCATCGATTTACGTCACATGCATGTGACATGTAAAGGATGGCTTCACTTCATGCCGAGCAGACGACGGAGACGGTCCGACAGGCTGCGACGGGCAAAGATCCCGTTGCGAATGACCTGGGCGTTCATCGTTTCATCCACGTAGCGTTCCAAATATGCATCCATTCAAATCATCCTCCTTGATTGAAGTGAACCTCGTCGGTCGACGCCGGCACGGTAGAAGGCCACCGCCGTCATCCAGCGGTTCCAAAGGCTTCGACCGAACACCCCGTTGCGGTAGGTGAACGACTCGACAGCTTGCTCGGTATAGGTCTCCAGTTCGTGGTCCATGTGCATCTCCTGAAAGGTTTGCTTCTTTCATGTTACAAGTGGTGCCGGACCTATATGAATCACCGGTAAAATTGCCAACACGGAGGTGTTGAAATAAAATCAAGTGTTTTTCTCTACACCTTTTTGGACTGTGCCAATCCTGCATAACCCGTCGGGTTTGAGGGTTGAAATGGTTGAACAAACGGTTAAGTGCGCCCGGATAAGGCTTGACTCATGAGGAAGAAAGGCGTCCTGCTCATGAACGTTGGTACACCGGAGGAACCCACCGTCGCCTCCGTTCGAACCTACCTCCGAGAGTTCCTCCTCGACCCTGACGTGATCGACATTCCTGCCCCGCTGAGGCACTTGTTGGTCCGAGGAATCATCCTGCGCACCCGTCCTCGAAAAATCGCCCCGCTGTACAAAAGCATCTGGATGGAGGACGGTTCTCCCCTTCGGGTGTACTCGAAGCGAGTCACCGAAAACCTGCGCCAAATCAACCACGAAATCGAGTTTGAATTTGCCATGCGCTACGGCCATCCGAGTATTCGCAGCGGCCTTGAAGCCCTCAAGCAGCGAGGTGTCACGGACCTTCTGTTACTCCCGATGTTCCCCCACTACGCCCAAGCCACCACAGAATCTTCGCTCAAACACGCCCACCTCCAACTCAAAGCGATGAACTGGCAGCCTCATTTGCTCGAGATGGGGCATTTTGAAACCGCCGAGGAATTCATTGGACCGCTCACTGAATCCATTCGTCCGCACCTCTCAAAAGACACCCATCTGCTGTTTTCCTACCACGGTCTTCCTGTGTCTCACGTCAAGCGAATTGACACTTCGAAGAAGCACTGCCAAACCGTGGAAGCGTGCTGCACCGTCAAGTGCGAGGCCAACAGCCTGTGCTACGGCCGACACTGCAACGAGACCACGATGGCCGTGGTTGAACGCTTGGGGCTGACACCGGACCAATGGTCGCTGAGTTACCAGAGTCGACTCGGGCCCGTGAAGTGGCTTGAACCCTCAACCACACAGATGGTGGAAGCCCTGGTCAAAAAAGGCGTCAAGAAATTGGCCATCGTTGCCCCTGCGTTCCTCGCAGACGGGTTGGAAACGCTCGAGGAGTTGGACATCGGCATTCGAGAAGAATTCATGGAACACGGTGGTGAGGAGTTGAAGGTCATCAACTGCCTCAACGACGACGAGCAGTGGATTCGCGGCCTTGAACAACTCATTGCCAAAGAGTTTGGACAAGTCGTGGCCTAGAAGGTCGCAGCAATCCGTTCTGCCTCAGCGACCACGTGGGTCACGGACACACCGCTGAAACACCAACCTGCTCGGGTAAAGTCTGCTGATTGAGTGGACAGGGAATCCATGTATCCTGGAGGATAGGACGGAATGGAGCGCACTCCAATGTGTTCGAACACGACCGGGTCAGCATCACTCAGGTGAATCGCCAACGCTGCTTTGACAGCATCTTCAGAGCCCGTTTGGGGGGCGGGCGACATGAGACGGAACAAGCGATGGCCGTCCGGTGCTCGAGGTGTCCCGTGAACGTCGCTTTCGTGAAGAATACCGCTGATCGGCGAAGCGGGGTCGGGAATCAGGGTGCCGTAGCCAACGGGTACGTGGGCGACATCGTCGTTGCTGTAGCCAACAGCGTAGATGTTGAGGGCCGTGAACGATGCCGGAGGCCGGTCCAGAGGTGCACACCAAATCACGGACGCCAAGGGAACCTCTCGCTGTTGGGCCACGGCCACGGGGGTGGTGGCCTCAGCGTTGATGGTCAACTCAACGTTGTCGAGGCGGTTCAGCGCCTGTTCCAAGGCATGAATCAGCGTCTGCATTCCGCCCTCAAAGGACGCCGTCGCCCCTCGTTTGGGTTGAAAGAGCGGGTAGGTTGCATCCATCTTGGCTTTGATCCGCTTCCACTTGATGGGCGGCTCAGCGCCGAACCGGGTCATGGACGGCATCAAAAAATCCGCATCGACGTTGGCCGCACGGTCGTTGACAATCCCAAGGGTCATCGCGTCGTTCACGGGCGGCAACGGTAGGGCATCAGCCACCGAACGACGGCCCTGACGGGCCGACCTCAATCCACGCAACAGCTTGAACGGCCCCCGTTTGAGCACCGTCCAAAGCGAAAGTTTCTGCGACCTCCCTCGGGTGTGAATCCACCGCGAGTCCGCTTGGGGATTTGAGGGCGCAAAACGGGCCCCCAAACCGAGGTCATCAACCAAGCGCCAAAACGCAGGGTGGGCCCGGGTGGCGTTCACAGCAACATCGCAAACCCAATCGCCCTGCGTCCATGTTTCAATCACGCCACCAAAGCGATGGCTCTTTTCGATGACCTCGACGCGCACATCGGGTCGTTTTGAAGCAATCCTGTAGGCCACCGTGAGTCCAGAGAGTCCACCCCCAACCACGCAGACTTTGGTCGAATGGGGAAGGTCGCTGGCGATGCAGAGAGGGCGGCGCAATTCATCGCCGTAGCGGATCCAATCTTGCTGTGAAGCCACGCCATCACCCGTTGAGCCAATCCACCGGCTGACGAAGGACCTCCAGCAGGGCGGCTTCGTCCGAGCCGGGCTCTACCTCGTGGCAATATTCCCAGCGGGACGTGAGGGGCAGCGACATCAGGATGCTTTCGATGCGGCCGTTGGTCGTCAAACCAAACTTCGTCCCTCGGTCATAGACGAGGTTGAATTCGACGTAGCGACCTCGGCGGAGTTGCTGCCATGCCTTCTGGTCAGGGGTAAAGGCCATCGTCATTCGTCGCTCCAGGATGGGGAGGTAAGCCTGCAGGAAATGGGAAGCACATTCCTCGACAAAGGCAAAACAAGCGGCTTTGCTCTCGGCGCGTAAATCGTCAAAGAAGATACCACCAACGCCCCTTCGTTCGCCTCGGTGGGGGATGTGAAAATAGTCGTCGCACCACGCTTTGTACGCCGCGTAGTCAGCGACCTCGTGGCGGTCACAAACCGATTTGTGCACTTGATGGAAGTGCACTGCATCTTCTTCAAAGAGGTAGGAAGGGGTCAAATCTGCGCCACCCCCGAACCACCAACTTCCCTCAGCAACACCCTCGCCTCGCTCAAAGTAACGGTAATTGGCGTGAACCGTGGGCGCCATTGGATTGTGAGGGTGAAGGACGAGGCTCAACCCCGTGGCAAAGAAGTCCAAATCCTCTCCTTCGAGGTCGTGCCCGCCGCCCATCTTCGCAGCCGCCTCGGGGCTGAGCGTACCATGGACCACGCTGACGTTCACACCTGCTTTTTCGAACACCTTGCCCTCGGAAAAAACACGGCTTCGGCCGCCTCCGCCTTCCTCACGCGTCCATTCATCTTCTCGGAAGGTTGAGTCATCCAGCGAGGCGATGGCGTCGCAGATGGTGTCTTGGAGCCGATGCACCATGTCGACCATGGTTTGCCTCATGCAGATTCACCCGTAATCAATCGCAACACGGCTTCGACACAGTCGATTTGTGCCCCCGGGGCAAAACCGTGGCCGAGGTTGAACACGTGGCCTGGCGCATCGCCTGCTTCATCCAGGACGCGCTGAGCCGCCGTACGGGCGGCCTCAGGTGAACCGTGCATCCGAGAGGGGTCGAGGTTTCCTTGGAAGGCAAAGCGGTCGCCAAACGAGGCACGGTTGGCACGCAGGTCATCCCTCCAGTCAAGGGACAAGGCATCGATGTCGAGCGTGCGGATGGATGCGTGAAGATGGCCGCTGCCCTTGGCGTAGTGGATGAGTGGAACCTTGCGGTCTGCTCGCTCCCGAAACACCTCGATGGCTCGTTGGGTGGCAGGAAGGGCAATTCGCTCATAATCCTCAACGGAAAGCAGTCCGGCCCAGGTGTCGAAGAGCTGAACGGCATCGGCACCGCCGTGATTCACTTGATCGGCCAACAGGTCGCCCACGGCTTCAGCCATATGGAGGAGCACACGCTGCGCATGGTCAAGGTTGGAGAAGACGGTTGCCCGTGTGTTGTGAAATTCCTTGTCTCCCGTGCCACCCGCCATCAAGTAGAGTGAGGTCGTCCAAGGACACCCGGCAAAACCCAATCGAGCAATGCTGTCGTTGTCCTCGCCGATGGCCTTCAGCGCGTCAGCCGCCCAAGGGGCGTGTTGTCGAGCAGAAAAGGTCGTCCAATCGTCGACGTCATCAAAGGAAAACGGGTCAATGCGGATCCCTCCGCCGTATTCAACTTCATAGCCCAACGCCGGAAGAGGGGTGAGAATGTCGCTGAACACGATGGCGGCGTCGATGGAGCCGTAGCGGTGAATGGGTTGCATGGTGATGTTGGTGCACAAATCGAGGTCCTGACAGCGCTCCCAAAACGAGTGCTCCGCAGCGAGTTTTCGGTATTCGGGAAGGTGGCGTCCAGCCTGACGCATGAACCAGACCGGCGTACGGTCCACAGGTTGGCGATTCAACGCGGCAACGATGCGCTCTTTGCCGTTCATGCGTTCAACTCCATGTTCGAGAGGGCATCGTCCATCGCCGCGACGAGGCCGCGAATATGACTGGCATCGTGGGCCGTGGAGATGAAGCCGATCTCATAGGCCGAGGGGGCCAGCATGTAGCCTCGGTCGAGTAGGGCACGGTGCACGTCAGCGTAGAGGCCTGCGGCGTCCTTGGCGATTTGGTCGGCTCTGACGGCGGGTTGGCCCTCGCCGGGTGAAAGCCAAAACAGGCTTTCACGACGAACGATTCGCATTGGGTTGCCGTGTTTTTCGAGCACGACACTCAACTCTTCCTCAAGCATGGCGCCGAGGGATTCCATGTAATCGTACGCCGCTTCGTCAAGGAGATCAAGCGTCGTTGCGCCGGCGGCCATGGCCAAGGGATTGCCCGACAGGGTGCCCGCCTGATAGACGGGCCCGAGAGGTGAGAGTTGCTCCATGATTTCATGGCGTGCCCCGTACGCGCCCACAGGCAAACCGCCACCGATGACCTTCCCCAGCGCCGTGAGGTCGGGTGTGACGCCGCACAGGTCGCCGAAACTGCCCTCTTTGAAACGGAAGCCGCTGATGACCTCGTCAAACACAAGCAGGGCACCGTGTTCATCGCACAGACGTCGCAGCCCTCGGAGGAATTCAGGTCGTTGAACCAACAGACCGTTGTTGGCCGGCAACGGTTCAATGACCACAGCAGCGATCTCGTCCCCGTGTTCGCTGAACAAATATTCCACAGCCTCAAGATCATCGAGGGGACAAACCAGCGTTGTCGCCACGGTGTCTTGAGGGATGCCGGGGCTGCTGGCGATGCCAAAGGTGGCCAACCCGCTTCCAGAGGACACCATCAGCGCGTCAACGTGGCCGTGATAGCATCCTTCGAACTTCACGAGCATGTCTCGACCCGTGTAGCCTCGGGCCAAGCGGACGGCGCTCATCACCGCCTCCGTACCAGAAGAAACGAAGCGAACTTTGTCCATGTGCGAAAAGCGTTTCTTGACACGCTTGGCCAGTTCAATTTCTCCGAGGTGCGGGGCGCCGAACGACGTACCGTTCAGCATTTTTTCATGAACAGCACCGATGATTGCAGGGTGGGAATGGCCGTGGATGAGCGGGCCCCACGATTGAACAAAATCAACCAAGACGTTCCCGTCCACATCCGTGACATGGGCCCCCGAGGCTTTTTCGAAGTAAATTGGATTGCCATGGACCGATTTGAACGCTCGGACGGGTGAGTTCACCCCGCCGACCAGATGCGACAACGCCTCGTGATGAAGAGCATCGGATTTGCTGCGGTTCATTCGTTCACCTCACTCGACCCAACGCTTCCTTGCTGCTTCACGTGCGTGGTAGGACACCACGACGTTGGCCCCCGCTCTTTTGAACGCTGTCAAGACCTCAACCACCATCCGTTGTCGACTGGCTTCGTCACCGGTGGCGTTCATGACCATGGCGTATTCGCCACTGACGTTGTAGACCGCCACAGGACGAACAACATTGTCGGCCACTTTTCGAAGCACGTCAAGGTAGGGAAGGCCGGGTTTGACCATGAGGATGTCCGCACCTTCCGTCTCGTCCAGGTTGGCTTCCAAGACGGCCTCTTCGTACCCTGAGCGAATGTCCATTTGGTGCGTGGCCCGATCACCGAACTCTGGGCTGGATTGTGCTGCGTGACGAAACGGGCCGTAGAACGAGGAGGCGTACTTGACGGAGTACGACAAGATACCCGTGTTGGTCAACCCCGCTGCCTCAAAGGCTGTACGAATGGCCGATACGCGCCCGTCCATCATGTCCGAGGCACAAACGTAGTCGGCGCCTGCTTCGGCGTGGGACCGGGCGATGCTGACCAGCACATCCACCGAGGCATCGTTGACGATGTCGCCTTCATGGACCAACCCACAGTGCCCGTGGTCCGTAGCCGTGCACAGGCACACATCGGTCATGACGACGAGGTCGTCGCCATGCATCGCTTTGAGTTCCAAAACAGCACGATGCAGGTGCGATGAAGGGTCGTGGGCATGGCTGGCGTGGGCGTCCTTGTGTTCGCTGGCTACCACGCCGAACAACATCACGGCGCGCAGCCCGTGTGCAACGTCTTCCTCGACGGTTTTGAGAAGCACATCAACCGACTGCTGGTGAATGCCGGGCATGCCCTCAATGGGTTGGTCGACCTTTTCGCCAGCCACAACAAAGTGGGGTTGAACCAGAGAGGAGAGCATCGAGTCACCAAAGAGCAAATCGCGACGTGCTTTCGTCCAGCGATTGATTCGAGGTCTGATGTTCATCTCAATCCGTCCTGTGCTCTTGCCACCATTCCACCAGCGAATCCGACGTCGGCCCGTTCAACACCGAAACACGCGCTTCGCTGAAGTGGTCCAAAGAGAGGATGGTTGTTCGTGCATTTTCTCCCATACAAAGAATTTCGTGAGGCACCTTGAGGCCGTTTTCTGCCCACGAGCGAGCCGAAGAAGCAGAGGACAAGACCAGAACGTCAAGCGGTTGGATGTCAACGGGAGCCAAGACCTTCGGTTTGTTTTCATAGCCAACCCAAGAGTTCACGGGAAAGCCGGCCTCACGGAGGGTCTGTTCAAGTTCGGGAGCCGCAAGGTCGGACCGGGGTAGGAACAAGGTGGTGCTTGGACTGAAGTGCTTGACGATGTAGGCGCCGAGTTCCCGAGCGTTTCGTGCACGGGCGCACACGGCGACCGTCACGCCGAGACGAAAACAGGCGCGGGCGGTCCCCTCGCCGATGGCAAGCCAAGGGATTCGACCAATGTCGGGATGCGCTGCTGCAGCCGCCACGGCACACTTCGCAGCGAAGGGCGAGGTGAGCACCAAATACGGCCAGTCCCGTTTGCTCGGAAAGGCCTGAAGGAAACCCGAAGGCCACCGGTCGAGGAGGGGAACGAGATCGACCACGGGGATGTTCTCCATGGGCACGTCATGACTGGCGAGGACGCGCGAAATCCGATCCGAATTCAACGTCGAAACATAGCGAGGACCATCGCTTCGCATGCTGATTTCGTCCAGTGGTTGAACCGGGAGTTCGATGTCCAAGTCGTCCACCGGACCTGCGAATCGAAACACATCGAAGACCGAACCCTGACAAAAGATGGCCCGCCAATTTTCCGGCGCCACCTGGAGGTGAACCTTCTCGCCCTCTACGCCGATGCCGGCCGGGAAAAGGCAGCCGCCTCCGACCTCTTTCAGCAATCGTCGTTCGACCGAGACATCGTGCTCGGTTTGTTCGTGATTCAAGATGGCTCGAATTGGTTCGAGTTCCGCCAAGCGTGCCTTCGTGCAATGAACAGCAATGGCCCCCTGACCGGGTGCCGTGGGCCAGTCCGATGGGTCGATGCGAAAAGCAGAGAGTCCCTCCTTGACGGCGTCCAAAGCACCAATGCTGTTCAATCGGGTAAGACCGACCTCTGCCAGGACCACGGCGTCAACGCGACCCTCCACCAAACGAGCGAGCCGCGTTTCAACGTGGCCCCTGACCGCCAACGGAATGATGTCAGGACGTTGACTGAGCAAAAAGGATTGGCGCCGACCGGAGACCGTGCCGAAGGTTGCGCCGATTGGAAAGTGGTCAAGAATCTGGGCCAGAGGCGTGGACGAACGGTCGCTGAGGACATCGTCGAGGGATGGTGCGCGTTCTGTTTTCCTCACGATGATGAGGTCGGTCGTGCAACCTCGTTCGAGGTAAGCAAGGTGGTCGATGCGTTCGTCAACGTCCACCGGGACGTCTTTGCTTGAGTGCACAGCGATGTCCACCTCACCGGTGAGCAAACGGTCGTCAATGGCGTGAACGAATTGCCCCACCGAAGCGGAGAGTTGACCTCCCAAACTTCGGTCGCCGGTTGAGGACAGCGGCACCAACTCTGCTTCCATGCCATGATGTGCCAGTGCTTCGAGCACAGCCGTGGCTTGCCACATGGCGAGGTTGGAGGCGCGCGTTCCGATGCGTACGGTCATCGAGCCCCCCCGAAAACTGAGTTCGGCTTGCTCATGGCCAGTACGGATTGTTTGACCTCATGGTCCACATGGGCAAGGATGGCTGAACTCAGCGTTCGGTCCGTGTTCACCACGAAGCTGGACAGCGTTGACAGGTGAAACGGAGAGGATTGGTGGCAGATCCATGTGGCGATTTCTCGAGAAAAAGCACCGAGTTGAGGAACGTCCTCGGTTGTGGCGTGGTGGGACGTTTCCCAAGTCTTTGCCAGCCCTTCCATGGTCTGATAGACATGAGCACGGAATTTTCCTTGCGCTTTGTTCTCCAAGGCTTCGCTGTAACGCTCTTGGATGGTGTCGATCATGGCTTCGCTTTTGTCGATGGTAGAGTCGTAATCCCATTCTTTGCCAAGGTTTCGAGAGACCTTGATCCAGTGGTTCATGCCCAGCAGCGTTTGATGTTCACCCACCCCCGAATCGTCCAAGGAGGGTGGCCATGAGAAGTCCATGATGGTGGTGGGGCCGGCCACGGGGAGTGGGTGGTGTTGGTTGTAAGTGGCCGTAGCGTTTCGAATGGTTGAGATGACCAAATCGGGTTGTTGTTTGCCTTCATCCCAGACTTCGTAGGTGATCATCGTGCATTGTTCAGCCAGATGAGGGGCTCGTTCCGCCGAGACAGACGGGTCCCTCGACACCACCGTGATGTTGGTCTGGTTGGCATCGAGCAGGGCTTCGACCGCTTTCATGCCCATGTCGCCGAAGCCCAACACCGCTGCCTTCATCGGGCCGTGTTCGCTCAACAACCCATCCAAGGCTGTGGTGGCCAAAGAGAGCATGGATTCGGTGGTGCTGGTGAACCCGAGTTGCTTTCGAATGGAGCGATTTGCTGCAACAACGTGCTCGAAGAACCCCGAGTTGTAATGGCTGATCAGGCCACGGTCTTTGTGGAAGTTGATCGACTTGCGGAACTGCGACATGACCTGCAACTCGCCGATCATGAAGGAGTCCAAGCCGCTGCAGATCTTCACGAGTTGACGCCAAGCCGCCGTCCCCTCAAACACCTCGAACGGTAGGGAATGAAGTTGATTGACGTCAGCGATGGTCGCACAGAGAACGTCCGGCCCTACCCCGAAGCCAACATAGAGGACGCGATTGCAGGTCGAGAATTCGAAGATTTCGGCGCCGGCCGCCTCACGGATGCTGTGAATGTAATCCGCTCGTTCATCGTCGGAGATGCCCTCGGTGGTGATGTCTTTGGCCACGTCGATCGTCTCGGATGTGAACTTCAGGGCAGCCAGAGAAACGCGCTCGGCGTCCTTGTCGCCCTCACCCTCGATGCGCTTGGCAACCGCCTCGACAAGCCACGCCAAATCGATCAGTGCGTCGCTCACCGAAGCCCCCCGGAAACTGGGACCATCATGGTGCTTAGGAACCTTTGCAAGAAGCAACGACAGGGGGGTGTTACGTTCCTGTTTTGAGATGTACCATTTGCCTCAAATCAGCCCACTTTCCCAAGCCGTTTTCCCCAGTTTTTATCCTCAAGATAAGGCGAGTGTTTGATAGGTTCGTGTGGCCGCCCCGCAACCATCCGAGCCACCCCCAGCCGGCGCACGCCAACCGAGGACCGTGGCTCCAGGAGTGAGCCGCATGGCAGGAATGGACCCGCAGCTGAAAGCCAAACTGCAGAAGCAACGCTACCACATTGTGGGCGAGCACGGTGGCGTGAAAACGTGCCATTGGACCAAAGAATCGTTGCTGCGAGACCGCCAGTGCTACAAAGGCAAGTTCTACGGCGTCGCCAGCCACAATTGCATGCAAATGTCGCCCGTGGTCGACCAGTGCAACCTGGCGTGCACCTACTGCTGGCGTGAACCGCACATGGACACGCTGGAGTTGACCGACCAAGACCCGCTTGACCTGCTGTACGAATCGGTACGCGCCCAGCGCCGTTTACTCTCGGGCTTCGGGGGCAACCCCAAGGTGCCGCGTGAAAAATGGTTGGATGCTCAGAACCCGAAGCACGTGGCGATCTCACTCAACGGTGAGCCCACGCTCTACACCCGTTTGGGCGAATACATGGACCTGTGCCACAAACACGGCATGACCACCATGTTGGTGACCAACGGCACGTTGCCCAAGGTGCTCGAGAAGTTGGACACGCTCCCCACCCAGCTCTACGTCTCGGTGGACGCCCCCAACAAGCAGGTGTTCGACGAAGTTTGCCGACCCAAGTGGAACAGCGGGGCATGGGACCAGTTTGAGAAAACCATCGACCTCTTGCCCTCCCTCGACACCCGCATCGTGTGCCGCCATACGCTGATGAAAGGCGTCAACATGAGCGACAGCCACATCAAAGAATTCGCTGCACTCGACAACCGTGCTGACCCCGATTTCATCGAGAACAAGGGCTACGTTTTCGTGGGCCACAGCCGTGAGAACCTCGCCATGGAAAACATGCCCACCCACGACGACATCATGGAGTTCTCAAGAAAGATTGCGCCCCTGGTCAACCGAGAAGTGCTCTCCGATTCCCGTCCCAGCCGAGTTGCCCTGGTGGGCACTGAAATCACGCCCATCCCGATTCCCGAACCGACGATGTTCTTCCCCGAAGACCTGGGGATTGCGCCGCCGGTCAAGCACCTGCCCGTCATCTCCTGAACGATGGGTTGCGTGCCCGAGCAGTGGGTAGCGAACAAACAGACCCACGCAAAGCCCTTCCAACAACTTCTTCCCGTTGGATGGGGTTTCGGATAGCCCCTTCCAACGCATCCGAATTACTTGGTTGACGGATTGTCTAAATTCTGTCCAGATACACCTTTATCAATCGACATCATCGTTCTCAACGTCTTCAACCCTACTCTGCGAATAATCATTTCACCGATTAAAAATATCAGGAGAGACACTCCAAAATCTCCGATGATATCTACAA
>JBMSEL010000071.1:0-3670 GCA_049412325.1 Candidatus Poseidonia sp. | reverse complement strand
ACGGCGTGGGCGACAACGCCGATGCCTTCCCCAACGACCCCAGCGAAACGATGGATTCCGACGGTGACGGGATTGGCGACAACAGCGACAGCCATCCCTTCATCAACAACTTCCTTGACAGCGACGGGGACACCGTCGTGGACCTGCAGGACGCCTTCCCCAACGACATGACCCAGTGGGTGGACGCCGACGGCGACGGCTACGGCGACAACACGACGGGCACCAACCCCGACGCCTTCCCGAACGTGGCGACCCAATGGTCAGACCTGGACGGCGACGGCTACGGCGATAATTGGGGCAACGGTTCGTGGAACACTTCCCGGGGTGACTCAGGAATCGGCGGTTACGTTCAAGGCGCCGTGATGGCCGATTATTGCCCGCAAGTGAACGGTAACTCCACCGCCTCTGGTTTCTTTGGTTGCGCTGACGACGACGGTGATGGCATTCCCAACATGTTCGAGGTTGAGGAAGTTGTTCTTGACAGCGATGGTGACGGGATTCCTGACGAATTTGATGCGTGCCCTGATACCCCCTTGGGAACGCTGATCGACATCAACGGTTGCGAATTGGCCGTTAACGACAACGGCACCGTTGACCTGCCCGATGACGCCTTCTTCTCCGAAGAGCTCGTTCAAACGGTGGGTTGGGGCGCCATCATCCTCGCCCTGCTCACCTTGCTTCAGACCAACGCCGCGGCTGCTGTTTTGCCGGATGCCTTCCGATGGGTGCAGGTGTTCCGACGCAGTTCCAAATTGACCAAAGAGGAAGAGAACGAACTCACCTACTTGCAATCGCTCGTCCAAGCCTATTTCCAAGAACCAGAAACCTTGCATGAGGAACTTCGGTCGCTCAAGGCTGACCTCACGGCTCGTTTCACGAATAACGAAATCAAGAGAGAAACGCGGGAGAAAATCAGCGTGCTCATCAACGACTTGTTGACCAGCAGCGACGAAGATTTGGTCCACATCGCCCACAACGACGCTTATTTCGGCCTCGTGGATACCATCAGCGCTGAAGAACGCACTGAACTGCTCAACGAGAAGGTCGCCATGGGCCAAACGGGCGCTACACCCTCCACTCCGGCTGCAATTGCCACAGCAAGCCCTCCCAAAGGCCCACCAACGGGCCCTTCCTCCAAGATGAACGGTGAAATCAATCCAGAAGACGGGTTTGAGTGGCTCGAACATCCTGCCGGTAGCGGCACATGGTACATGCGCCGCACGCAAGGCGAGGCATGGACAAAGTGGGACAACTGAATCCCCACGAGGTTGAAGAAGGCCCCCGCTCAGCATGGGGTGTGAGCAACGCATCGCTGGAGACCCTGTCGTGGCACGCCCGCTTCTTGGGCGAAACGCCCGGTGATGATGCTGAGGGCGGTCGGCCTCGTCAGGTGCCCGGTAAGTGTTGGTCAAAGGTCACGCCCACGCCGGCCCCTAAACCGCGACTCGTCCTCTGGTCGACGGAAATGGCCGAGCGGTTGGGACTGGAACGAACCAAGGAAGCGGGGGTTGTGCTCGGTGGCGGTGCACCTGTCCCCGGAATGCAACCTTACGCCCAACGCTACGGCGGCCATCAGTTCGGCAACTGGGCTGGTCAACTTGGCGACGGGCGAGCCATCACGCTGGGCGAAGTCAAGACCGAGCAAGGCTTCCTTGAATTGCAACTCAAAGGCGCCGGCCTCACGCCCTATTCACGCACCGCTGACGGCAAAGCCGTGTTGCGTTCCTCCATCCGTGAATTCCTGTGCAGTGAAGCCATGCATCACCTCGGCGTGCCCACCACCCGTGCCCTGTCGCTGGTGACCACCGGCGAAGCGGTCGTGCGAGATGTCCTCTACAACGGCAACCCTGCCCCTGAACCAGGGGCGGTGGTGTGCCGTGTCGCGCCCAGTTTCATTCGCTTTGGCAGCTTCCAAATCCATGTTTCCGACGGGCATCACGACACCTTGCGAACCTTGGTGGACCACACCGTCCGCCACCATTTCCCACACCACGACGCCAGCACCGACGACGGCCTCATCGCGTGGCTGACCGAAGTGGCCGAGGCCACGGCGACGATGATCGCCCACTGGATGCGCGTTGGCTTCGTCCACGGCGTCATGAACACCGACAACATGTCCATCCACGGGCTGACCATCGATTACGGCCCATATGGCTGGCTGGAACCCTTTGACGTGGACTGGACGCCAAACACCACGGACGCCGGTCGACGACGCTACCGCTACGGTCAGCAACAGCACATTGGTGCTTGGAACGTCGCTCGTCTGCTCGAAGCCATGGCGCCCCTGATGGACGACGTGAGCAAGCTTCAACCGGTTCTCGACCACTGCGTGGAATTCGCCATGAACGCTCAGAGCGAAACCTGGGCCGAAAAGTTGGGACTTGGCACGCTACAGGAATCCGACGAGGCGCTCGTGAACGACCTGCTCGACCTGTTGGGGGCCACCGAGGTGGACATGACGCTCTTCTTCCGCCATCTGTGCTCCATTCCCGAGCCCGACATCGGCCAAGTGGCCGACGCCTTCTACGAGGGCAGCGAGGCCGACACCAGCGCCTGGAACCGCTGGCTGGAGCGCTGGTGGGAACGGGTTGATGGTGAGCCCGACCGAGACGGGATGCGGCGAGCCAATCCAAAATACGTGCTTCGAAATTGGATGGCGCAGTTGGCCATTGATGCGGCGGAAGAGAAGGGCGACTTTTCCATCGCCGAAGAACTCCATGAACTTCTGAAGCGTCCGTATGATGAACAGCCCGAGCACGAGGAAAAATGGTTCCAAAAGCGACCTGAATGGGCACGCCACCGCGTGGGCTGCTCGATGCTGTCCTGCTCGAGTTAATCCAGCGTCTGCGGGTCGTATCTCAGCCCTATGCCGAGGGCAAAGCCGACGGTGTTCACAACCAGGTCGGAGATTTTGTTGTCCCACGTTTCCTCAACAAATTCGAAGGGCAGGTAGAGTTCGAGCACTTCCCATCCCACCGAAAGGGCGAGGAAGACCCACCAGTTGGTCAGGAGGTAGCGGCCAATGAAGGTCCACTGGACGAAATGACCCAGCGACCACAGGTTGAGCAGCACCACGGGAGAACCTCGTATGGAGAGAACCCCAACCGGGCTATAACCCAACCGAACGCAAGGTCATGGAGAAAGCGGTATATCGGAGAGGAAGCCAAAAAGGACCGATGGCCGCCAATCACACCCTGCTTGGCAAGGTGTTCCACTGGGCCTTTGTGCTGCTCTACGCCTACGGGATCTTCAAGCAAATCGACGACCTCGAGCAATTGGAAGACGCCGCCCTGTTGCGATTTGAAATCGTCTTCGCCAGTGTGTTTCTCCTGCTGGTTGTGGTTCGCTACGTCTACATGCGACGCTTTGAGACCTTCCAGGGCTCGGTCGTTCCCGTCCATCGCTACCACAAGCGCTTCGCACGCCTCATGCACGTCGCGATGTACCTCTGCCTCGTCCTGTTACCGGTGACCGGGCTGGCCATCGCCGCCCTGTTCAGTCGGGGCGTGGAGAGCGGACTGGCCATGGATGCAGCCATTGGCTTGCATGGCTTTTCGGCCGACTTGAGTTACGCCTTGATTGCCATTCACGTGGTCGCCGCGCTTTACTCACGAGTCAAAGGTGAAGGCGTCTGGACCTCGATGGTTCCGGTGTTCACCGAATCAGGCCC
>JBMSEL010000038.1:0-17252 GCA_049412325.1 Candidatus Poseidonia sp. | reverse complement strand
TCCGCCAGACGTGCTTCTTCAGCAAGCCTTGCTTCTTCCGCCAGACGTGCTTCTTCTGCTTGCCGGGCGGCCTCCTCTTCTTCCAGTCGGAGACGTTCTTCCTCGGCCAGACGCGCTTCTTCTGCGAGGCGTGCCTCCTCTGCGAGGCGCTCTTCCTCTTCGCGCTTCTTTCGCTCCTCTTCAGCCAGGGCCCGCTTTCGAGCCTCTTCGGCGGCCAAGGCACGAATGCGTTCGTTGAGCGCATCCTCGTTCTTGTTACGATACCGAGTCAAGATGGCTTCCCCCATCTTGATGAATTCATCTTCCAACAAATCTGGTACTTGCTCTTTAGCCTTCATGAGAAGGTTTTCAATGTCCTCCACCTTGAATTCGCTATCGTGCTCGTTGAGGTGTTGGCGAAATACGGTGTAGAATTCCCGTTGCTCGTTGGAGATGGCTCCGTCGGAGGTCATGAAATCCTGCAACGCCGTCAGGATTTCCGTCAAATTGAGTTCCTTGACCTCGACCATCGGACCACCTCCTCGTTTCGGTGTGGTCACGCGCTTTTCATCAAGTTTTTCTCGCACTCCTGCAACCGAGTCTTGGCCAATTGATGCTCAGCATCGATGCTAAGAATGGCTTTCCAGGCCGTGGCCGCAGCATCCATGTTACCAAGACCGTGATGGTGGGCGGCGATTTGGAGGCGGGCTGCGAGATGGTGTCCGTCGCAGCGAACGGCTGCTTCGAAATCCGAAAGCGCGTTGTCGATCATGTTGAAATGCATGTAATACAAACCGCGCTGATGCCATGCAGGAGCGTGATCGGGTGATTGTCGCAAGGCTTCGTTCAACGGTGCCTCGGCTCGTTCTGCTCGGTCCATCCCCATGTAGCAGGCCGCCAGCTGTGTCAAGGCGTGGGTATGATGGGGCGCTTGCTCAAGCACGTGCTTGAATTCCTTCGCACCCAAATCCCACTGACCAAGGTGCATGTGGGCGTCGCCTTTACGAATTCTGGCCACCGCAAGTTGAGGAGCAAAATCCAGCAGCGTTACGGCGTCGTCAAGGGCTTTCCCTGCGTCATCCAGCCCCATGTAGACCGAGCTTCGGTTGAGTCGCGCCCGGATGTGAGACGAGTCAAGGGTCAAGCAGTCGCTGTAATGATAGAGAGCTTGCTTGAGTTGTCCCTTCACAGCTGAAATGTTGCCACGGATGTACGCCGTCGTTGCATTCTGGCCGTGAACTTCCGCTGCGTCCACGTGAAGCGACGCGGTTTGCACGTCGCCTTGGTCGAGCGCAAGGAGAGCAGATTCACAAGCGATGGACGGGTCCTTCTCGGAGCATAACCGCTGGGCTCTGCTCAGGGATTCACTCGCCGTTTCAAGTTCGCCCATCATCCGCTGCGTTCGAGCAAGACCGAGCCAAGCAACGCCAAGTTCTCTGTTCAACGAGAGGGCACCGTTGAACGCGCGAAGAGCGTCTTCCAGTAGGCTACGGTCCGTCTCACCCGTTCCATCTCGGAGACGATCGGCGTGAGCCAAGTGCAACCGGCCTTCCACCGTGTGGAGGAGGGCGTGGTCGATGCCGTCGGGCGTCGCCGAGAGAAGGGCAGATGCGTCATCGACACGATGCTGGAGGAGGTACCTGCCAGCGATACGAGCGCGCAGTTCGCCGTTGTACGGTTGCGCGTTGAGCGCTTTCAGGAGGGTCTCCTCCGCCGCTACCACAGAGCCCTCAATCTCAAGCAGCTCGGCTTTGAGGAACACGGTATCAACGCCGCCAGCGCCCAGTGCCACTGCGTGGGTCGCTGCCTTCAACGCATCCCGCTGTTGCCCTTGCTTTTCGGCAAGGAGGCGAGCCTTGAGCGACCATGCCTCGCCGCATTGGCGGTCGAGCGTCAGGCAGCGTTCATTCGCCTCCAGCGCAAGTTCCTGCTCGCCTTCGGCTTCCAACAATTGAGCATAATGGAGCCAGTCGCCTGAACGACTGGGATCTTCCTCAAGCGCCTGCAAAATAGCCTCGATGGCTTCGGAACGTGCACCTGCTCGTTCTCGGAGACCAGCCAGAAGAGAGCGGTCGGCAGCCGTGTCCACACCAAGCGCTTCAAGGCGTCGTACAGCACGTTCTGCCTCATCGTCACCCATGGAGGCCAAGAGATGAGCGTGGGCACGCAGCAAAGCAGGGTCGTCTGGCGTGAGTTTCATTCGTGCCTCCATCCAATGACGGAGCAGGGCATCATCGCCACGAAGTCGGGCAATATGTTCGAGACCCTTGAGAACACTGGCATGCCCTGGTGATAATTGATACGCCACACCGAGAGCGCCTTCGGCCCATTCGTAGAGTTGGAGCTCAGCGGCAGCCAGACCAAGGCGATGAGCCGTGTCGGCGTCGACGTGCAGTGAAGCCATCGACAGTCGGTGGCCGTCAAAGACAGCCAACAGGCGACGGAGCAACCCAGCGTGGTTGACCGAAAGTCCACCATCCGAATCGCCATCCACGGGTTGATGTTGGACCACCGAGCGAAGCACGTCGCAGGCTTCTTGCAGATCCAAATCTGATGGTTCGCTCCCCTCGTGCTGGAGCAGGAAACTGTGGACGGCGAGTGATGCATCGATGTCAGGGTGAATCGTTCGCAACGCATCCAGGGTTGATTGAAGCATGCGTACGTCGGACAGAACGCCTTCGGTTGCAATGTTGAGGTGGTGGAAATGCGTGGCCTGCGATTCCCGGAGGAGGGTTTGCATGTCCAGCAAACGTGTCATCTTCTGATGACCTTGATACAGGGAATATCCGAAGGCTCCCGCAGAACCGGCGGAGAGCAAGCCAAGACCGATGACGAGCAGACTCATTGAACGTGAGCGGTCCGCCGCGCCTTTATGGTCTGCGGAAGATTTGGAGGGCGAGAAGGGCGTTTGTGGCCCTCACAAACGAGGCCGGAAGTCGCCAAAACCAGCAAGGAGTGCCGTGCATAACCCGTTTCAACCGCTCATATTGAAAGCCCCCGTGGCCCGTAGGCGGACCGAGCGGTCATGGACGAGGAACGCCGAAGCACGGACGATGTGGATGCTCGCTTGGCATCGCTGGCTCAGTTCGGCTTCCCCTACGACGAGATGGTCGAGTTCCTTGCTGAACACGAAGGCGGTACCAACGAACGCCTTACATGGCTTGAACAGCGCCGTCAAACGGCCTCCATGATCGATGAGCGATTTCAAGCGATTGAGTTGGGTGGCGTGTTCGATGAAGGATTACGCATCATCCACGCAGACTTGAACAACCCGTTCACGGTTGAAGAAACCGCCCTTGATTTTGAGCGACATGTACGAAGCATACTTTCGTGGGAGCCACCGTTGAGCCGAAGCAAAGCGATGTGGTATGAGACAGGTTACGGCAACGATTGGGACGAACTCTTCGCTCGACTGATGCGTTTGGACCCGTCGAGCCTTCCTGCTGTTGCGCCTCTTCATCGCCTGTTCGAATCGCCAGAACGATTGGAAGAAATTGTTCGACACCTCCACACCATTGAAGCGGATGAGGCGCGCCAACGCCAATTGATTGAAGCCGGCGCAGAACGGCTCAAAGGACACGGTTATCCCGTTGGTGATTTGGGTTCGCCATCACTTCTTGAAGGACTGCAAGAGCTTGAGCGATGGCAAACATTCCATTCCAAAAGAGAGCATGTTCGACTCGCTGCGGTTCAACTGATTCAGCCGTTTGATCCAGATTTGGCAACTGAATTTGAGCAACGATGTCACGCCATGCAGAACGTGGAAACAACATCTGAACTGGACGCACTGAACAATGAAATCCAAACGCTCGCACAGACCTTGGAGCAGCGTCGTCAAGTGCTCTCCGATGCCATTCAAACATGGCGAGCATTGGGCATTATTTTCCCGCATGAAGGGGATTTGCATCCCAATGATTTGATGGCATGGGAAGCCAATCATGATACGGTGGCGGCCTCGATTGAGCGGCACCTCGCCCTCGTGGAACGATGGAAGCGATTTGCTCGGCACTGGCCTGCTCAAATGGCGACCTCGGAGGTGCTATTGGGACACCTCGACCGGACGGAGGAACTCCAAGACACCGTTGACGAAATGGATGGATTGTGGAAGCAACTCGAACTTGACGGTTTGGCGTTGTTGGAATCCTACGAGCATGCAGGCTTGGACGTGAGCGGTTGGCGCCAACGTGTGTTTGACGACCCCATGAACGCCATGGAACGGATGACCATGGAACGAAACCAATGGGACAAGCGGGTGGCGCTGATGAACGATCTCAACGATCTTGATACCTCATTTTCTGGTGAGGAAGACACCTTCTTCCGGCTACAACTTCTCGCCAACGAAGACGTCGATGCTGATGTCATTGAAGAAATGCAGGGCCATGTCCAACGTGCGCAACGGCGGAATGAACGGCATCGAGTGATGCTCAACGAGGAGTTGGCAGCGCTACGCCGGGCTGGTGTGTTGGAACGTGAGGTCTTGACCGACCAAATGAATCTCCGAGAACTCGAAGCCTACGTGGCAGATCTCACACGCTCAAACGGGGCAGCCAACGCCTCAACATACAACGCTGCCATGATGGAACGGATGCGCATGTCTGTAGAACAGGAACTCGAAACGCTTCACCAACAAGGCTGGCATGTCGACGAATGGCGAAAGGCCGTTCAAGACGAGTTGGTGCGGGTTGCCAGAGAAATGAGTGAAGCGCGTCCCCACTTACTGCGACATGAGGTCCTCCGCCGGAGGCTCGCTGCCTTGCCATGGAACCGTGATGTTGCCTTGGGACTGAGCGTGGAAGCCATGTGTCGGCAACCTCATCGTTTGGCCTACCTCAGCCAGCAAATTCCAATCTACACATCCAGGTTGTCCGCCCGGCCTGTGGAAGATGAACATTACACGCTCAGTCTCTGGATGCCGGTGGAGAAGCACCCTACACTCGTGCCGATTCCCGAAGACCAAGCGCGAAAGGTGCTCCAACCTGCAACAGCGCTCGATGACGCGCATGAAGCCATGCTTGAGTCAATGGAACTTGAACAACACATTGTCGGAGATGAACTGAGTCCAGAAGACGAACGGGTGCCGGAAAATGAGCCAATTCGCGATGACGACATCGTTCGCCAAGATGGTTTAACCGACTTGGAATTTAGGGAAGATGAAAAGTGGTCGGCGACTCGATGGAGTCAATGGCGCGAAAATCAAGAGGGGTTGGAATCGGCAGGGCAAGAGGAAACAACGACGCCCTCCCCTCCGGAAGTGTCAACAGAGCCCGTAGAGGCCGAGAAAGAACCCCCCGCTCCTTCCCCATCAACAACGCAGACGGAAATGCCCGTGACTGAAGTTGTCCCATCCGGAAAGGACACGTCAAGAGCATTGGCCACCCTCACGGAATTGATGGCCCTGCTGGGATTGTCCGATGAGTCGTTGGCGATTGAACAGCACGGAATGGAGGCCATGCCAGACCTTCGACGACGATTGGCGGCGGAAGTGAACGTTTCACCGAGGGACGTCCGTATTGGGCGTCTTCTCCGGCTCACGCTCCGACTCTTACCAAAAGGTGACGGAGACGATGCGGCGCGAGCCAACATGCTCAGGACACTAAGTGAATTGATCGCCCCATTGAAACGCTGGATGCGACGACGCCTTGAAGCGCGGCATTCCGGAACAAGGGGTCAATTCCTCACGGACGCTGTGGAATTGGGTGTGGCGCTCGAGCGCATCCCCGGCCTGGGGCATCACCTTCCGTTGGAACTTGACGACTGGCCCCTTCCATCAGACATCAACGAACTGAGCGAAGAAGTTGCCAAGCTTGCCCGAAGCGTCCACCTTCCTTCCGCTGGTGGCGTAAAGGCGTGATCAACTGAGCGCGTCCCACAGTGCATCCTCATCCACAGCTACCTGAGACGGGGGTGGCGGAAGCGGGGCTGGTGGAAGCGGTGCCGGAGGAAGAACGGCGGGTGCAGGCGGTGGTGGAAGCGGGGCTGCCGGGAGTGGCGTCGGTGCTGGGGTTGCTTTGGGCGGTGGAGGCGTTGCCGCCGCCGGTGGAGGTGGTAGTGGCGGCATCGCAGCGACGGTCGGGGTTGACGTCGGGGGGCCGCTGATGGTCGGCCCTGCAGGTACGACCGACGGCACCGAAGCCTGTGGCTGAACCACACTCATGGGCACGAGTGTGTTGTCGTGCTCGGTGGGCGCAGGGAGCGATTTGGGTGCTGTTGGTTCGGGTGATGACGTCAGTACGGGTGCGGGTTGAGCGGGAGCGCCCATGGCTTGGATGACCGCATCGATGTGCTGCGTTTCAAGGGAGGAGGTGCGCAGGAATTCGACGAAAGCAGGGCCCAACAAGGCCGTGCTGTTGTGAATCAAATAGGGTTCCTGCCGCCATCCTGAGAGGTAGAAATCATGACGACCGCCGTGGTCGGAAAACGAAAGTCGGTGGAGGTCCAGTTTGGCCATCAACAGACCTGCAACCCCCGTCAACACGAAGGCGCCGCCTCCGAGGGCCAAGAGGCTTTGAGCGAAACCTGTGGCCATCACAAGGCCGAAACCTATCGCGCCCCACCAAACGGCCTGCAACTTCTGAAACAAGTCGAGGTGGGTGTGGGAGTATCCAGAGATGTGTTCTTTGACCAACGCCATGCGAACGTTCAGGCGGCGAACGCCATCGGGGTCGTATCGTGCTTCAACGATTCGCATCAGTTTGTCATCCATGATCAGCGATGTCGATTCCAACCCGCTACGGTGCTGGCTGAGGGGGAATTCAACCACGTCTTCGCCTTGGAGTGCGAGAATGGGGGCGGCCCGAATCGGTAGCGTCCATGACTCGCTGGCTTGATTCGATGGAGGAAGGTCGGCCGTTATCTCCGGAGTTTCCTGGTCTTCTGCATCCTCCATGTCGGAGTCGGCAACAGCGTCCTCTTCGTCGGTGGTGCCGACGTCTTCGACTTCGGCTTCGGCTTCACTCGCCGAGACTTCTTCAGAGACATCCGTCTTCGCTGTGTCGTCGTCGTTGGGCGGGGATTCGTCCCAATCAGTAGCGGGCCACTCCTCGGACTGGTCGTCGTCCATGAGGGGTGCTTTCCTTGACAACCACATTAAGTGAACCGTGAAGTTTCAACGGTGCACTTCGGCTAACCAGACGGTCAAATCCTCGGAGGCTTCGAAGCCCTTGCCCTGCTTGGTACCGACCAAGGTGTTCGCAGAGGATTGGTTGACGTAGTTGAGCACCTTTTCGGTGACGGAACCGTTGATCAGAACGGCTTCGGCTTCCTCGGCTTCGCTGAGTGCAGCCTCGAGTTTGGAAGGTCCAATCTCCTCGGAAAACGTCCCGTCAGCAAAGCGAATGACGGCCTTGTTCTTGCCCATCTCGTCGACCTTGTCAAAGAGTTCCTGAATGTCGGCAGGGGCCGATTCCTTCTCGTAGGCTTCGTCCATATCCTTGTCCCAATCTTTGTCTCCGCCGAACTTTTGGTCGTCTTCGGCGATCTTCTTGTCGAGTTGATGCTTGAACTTGGCCGCTTCGACCTTCTTCTGCAAGCACATGGTGACCGTCTTTTGTGGGAGGAGCTCCCACTCTTGACCGACAGGGGCTTGGGCGACGTGGTCGACCTTCATCATGTCATACAACTGCATGAACAACATCTCGCCTCCACGGTCACCATCGATGGCGACCGTGACGCTTTCCTTGCCGTTGGCAAGGTCGATGAGTTCCTGCTTGATGTTCCCAGAACCATCAGCACTGATGGCGTTCTTCACGCCGCAGTTGAGGAGATTGCGAACGTCGTTTCGGCCTTCAACAATGATGAGCGAGGACGAGGATTCGACGTTGGGTCCACAAGTCAAACCGTGGAAGGACTTGGCCGTTCCCACAGTCAAGACCGAGCGGACTTCCTCGATGACGGTCTTGGAGGCTGCTTCACCGGAGTTCACCATGGTGAGCAACAATTCCTTGGCGCGATCCACCACGGTCGTGCGCTTCGTTGCACGAATGTCACTGATCTGCAGCACCTTGATGATCGCATTGCAGGGGCCGATACGATCGATGGTCTCCAATGAACTGGCGATGATGGCCGTCTCAACGTTATCCATGCTGCTGGGGATGATGATCGTCCCGTGCACTTTCCCGTTCTTGGTTTCCATCTCGACGTCGACGTGGCCAACACGGGCCGTTCGTTGCAGTTTTCGAAGTTCCAATTCATCGCCGAGGAGGCCCTCGGTTTGGCCCATGATGGCCCCGATGATGTCCTTTCGCTGGACGGTTCCGTTTACTTTGATATCAGCCCGAATTTCATACTTCATGGCCTTGCCTTTTCCACCGCCACCGCGGTTTGAGTTGCCGCCGGAGCGGTTTGAGTTGTTTTTTTTCATGTGATTTCTCTCCTTGTTTGCACACAGCCACGAGCAAGGGGCCGACTGGGGTGTCGGCATCCGAGGCTACCACCCGAAGAACGGGGGAGTGAATGTGAACAAGAGATGCCACCGGACGATGCCTTTTGAATCCTATGCAAGAATTGAGGGGGGTTTTGGCTATTTTCCGTACTGACGGTTTCTTCAAAAGGTCGGAAGCGTTCGGTAGAGCGTGTCGTCGCAACAACTGGGAGCCTTGGACGTTTTTCGTTCAACGGTCGAGGTGATGTTGACCGATGGTGTGTTGACGCGTGAAGAAAAGCGACTCATCATCAAACTCGCCAGCGCGCTCAACCTCAACCCAGAGGAGCCTGCTTACATCTATCGATGCATCCAAGCCGGCGAACCCTCCGACAGCGGCGAGCCGATTTCAAACGGTGATATGCGCATCATCTACACCAAGGTGTTCGAGGTGGCCATCGTGAACGCTTCGCTGTCAAGAGATGAGTTTCGAGTGCTTGCCAATCTACGAGATCAGTTCAACATCGAAGATCAACTTCATGAAGAAATTGAGCACGAACTTCGTGAGACGATGAAGGAAAAATACGGTGATAAGGCCATGATTGACACGTTGATGGACACGCTGAAGGATTCCGTGGGCCTGGTCGGCGACCTGTTTGATACCTTCCGGAAAAAGAGCCCCGAGGGTGACGAGCGGTGAACCCGTTCCTCGATGATTGGCTCGAAGAGCAGCCCGTCAAGGTCCTCACATCAAAACGGAAGTGCCTCCGGTTTCTCCGAGAGGCGTACAACCGGTGTGTCAGTGATTTTGCCAACAAAGTTCGTACCGATGTAACCATGACGGATGGTGGATTTCGTTTTCATGTTGGCACGCCTTTGCCGGACCTCCGTCAAATCACCTCATGGATGATCACCCACGCCCCCAAACAACGGGTCCTCGCGCGTGTCATCCCGGCCCTTTGGAAACGACACGGCCGAGAAGACGTGAGTGTTGCAGGGATACTGTTGTCCAACCTCGAGCCGAATGCCCTTGGCCAAGAGCCATGGATGGCGTTTATTCATCTCCTCCAGCGCAAGGAGCCGCTCCTTGTGGTCCTCGAAGTCGCTGAAGAGCTCGTCAGAGCAGGGCACCCTGTTCCTGACGATGCGTGGTTGTCGGCTGCCGCAGGACAAAGCGGTCATTGGCACCAATACTGCGTCCTCTTTCTTTCACTCCGGCGCGAGTTGGGAGCGTGCCGGCCGCTGGTCGAACGCGCACCCAGGGGCGGTGAAATGTTCGAGCGGATACGGCAACGGCTGCTCGAATCGGAGAGTTGAAGGGGTCCGCCCTTCATTTGCGTTCATGGTGGAACGCCTGCTCCCTGCAGAAGACCCCGTTCTTGAGAGCGTGTTGAAGTGGACCGTTGAGCGAGACGCCATGGACGTTCGCCGCTTGCTTGAGTGGCTTCCCGAGGCTCGTTCAAGTCGTGAACGTAAGGCACTGCTCCAACGGGTGCGCGGTTTACTCACCGAGTTGGAAGCGGCACTTGATGAGCTTGACAACATGCACTGAGGAATGCAATCATGACCGTTGCCGTCATTCTTGCCGGAGGAAAAAGCCGCCGCATGGGCGAAGACAAAGCCACCATGTTCGGGGGAGTTGAACGACTCCAAACCTGCCTCGCCCAATCCAGCATCCAACGAACCGTTGTGCTGTGTGGGCCACAACACCGTCAATCTCAGTTCAAGGGCGAGGTGTTGGTTGATCCGCCACACCTTGAGGGGCTTCACCAAATCATCCCGTGGGTGATGAAGACCTTGGATGATGACGTGATGTTGATTCCCTGCGATGGTTTTCTCCTGACGGCCCAGGCCGTGGATGCGCTCATCCACTGTACGCCGAAGGGGGGCGTTCCGGTGGACGAAGCGGGACAGCGGCAGCCGCTCTTCGCTCATCTTCCCAAAGGCGTGTCCCTCAACGAGCCTGCCCATCGAGTTGAGGCTTTGCTCGCAGATGTTCCTACGGTGGACTTGAACGAGCACCGCTCGGCTTTTTCAAACTTCAACAAACCCGAAGATCTTGCCCATCCAGAACTTCAACCTCGCTCTCCTTGAGGTGAACACGCCCTTCAGCGATCAACGTGAGGACTTCAGGAAACAACCGATGTTCTTCGACCTTGACGCGGGCGGCCAGCGTCGCTTCATTATCGTCATCGAAGACAGGAACGATACGTTGTGCAATCACGGCGCCGGTATCCATGCCTTCGTCGACCAGGTGAACGGTGCAGCCGGTCATGGCCGTTCCCGATGCCAGCACATCCCGATGAGCGTGGGCGCCGGGGAAGTGAGGTAAGAGTGAGGGGTGGATGTTGACCACTCGACCAGGCCAGGCAGCCAGAAAGGTTGGTGAAAGCAAACGCATGTAGCCGGAAAGGACGATCAATTCCACATCATGATGCTCTAGGCGGCGCAGAACTTCCTCCTCGTGCTCTTCCCTGGACCAACGGCGATCGCCTTGCACCTGTTCAACCACCTCAACCGGTACACCAAGGCGCTTCGCTCGAGTGACGCCTTCGACATCGGCTCGATTCGAGACGACCACCACGGTTTGGTGGAGAGGATGATGGGCTCGCTGGGCCAAGACCAACGCCTCCATTCCACTTCCCGAACCTGAGAGAAAGACCGCACACCTCAGCGGTTCATCGGACGAGGCAACACGCCCGCCGATGTTCATTGAATCCATGATTTGCGCAAGAAGAGGCGGGCTTCAACCCTTCCCATCCACAAGGAAGAGGTTTTACCAAAGTCTCCGCCTCGTTTACGCGAGGACCAATGTCAGAACACGCAGTGTCCTCGGCCTCCAAGCGAAAAGAGGCTTCGCTGGCATTGGCAGCAACCTACGCAGCCCTTTCAGATGACGAAGTGATCAACCAAGTCCTCTCCAACCACAAACCAAGCACCAACCCTATCGTACGAATGGTATGGATTGTGTTCGGTAGCATCTTCGTCGTGTTCGCCGGCATCGGGGTTTTTCTCCCAGGGTGGCCCACGACCTCGTGGTTGGTGGCCGCCGCATACTGCTACGGCCGCTCATCCCAACAACTGTTTCGATGGTTACTCACCAACCGTGTCTTCGGCTCGATGTTGTTGGGCTACTACCGGTCAGGCAGGGCGTTGCCGCTTCATTCGAAAATCGCCATTTGTGGGCTGATCGGAGTTGTCTCCGCCGTCTCGATCCACTACATCACCCTCCTTGGCGATCCTGGATTCGGTCAAACCACCATCGCCATCATCGCCCTCATCGGAATCTGGTGGGTTGGATGGCGCGTCCCCAGCACGGCTTGAGGTCGTGAATGGTGACGTGCCCCGTTCAGTGACGGAAAAGCCGATGACCGGTGAAGAGCATGGCTACGCCACGTGCATCGGCCTCGTCAATGACCTCTTGGTCGCGTATGGAGCCGCCGGGCTGAACGATGGCAGAAGCCCCTGCCTCGGCGGCTTGCTCAAGGCCGTCCTTGAACGGGAAAAACGCATCCGAGGCGAGGACGCAGTTCTTGGCTCGCTCACCTGCGCGCCGTGCAGCGATTTTCACGGCCTCGACACGACTGGTTTGGCCCGGGCCGATGCCGACGGTTGCCGTGCCTTGAACCATGACGATGGCGTTGGATTTGACCTGCTCGCACACACGAACGGCGAATTTCATGCTGTCCAATTGTTCAGGCGTGGGCTCAACCTTGGTGACGGTGGTCGCTTTGTTCCAATCGATAACGGGTGGTTCTTCGGTTTGAACCAACACACCGCCTTCAATGGGTTTGCGAACGACCTGCCGTTCAAGCGGTTCAAGGCGGTCGCCCGGTGAATCAATCGTGAGCAACCGCCGGTTTTTCTTCGCCATGAGCATCTGCTTCGCCTTCTGGGTGTAACCCGGTGCCATCATGACCTCGACGAACAAGTCTCCGACGGCTTCGGCCGTGGCCTCATCAACGACCTCATTGAAACAGATGATGGAGCCGAAGGCTGATTCTGGGTCGCTTGCTAAGGCCATTTCAAACGCTTCGCGTTGGGTTGCTCCGAGGGCAGCACCACAGGGGTTGTTGTGCTTAACGATGACACAGGCGTGTGGGGTTGAAGGCCATTCATCCGTGGAAAGGGAACGGCACAACCGTAGCGTTGCATCAGCATCGGTGTAGTTGTTGTACGACATGGCTTTCCCACCTTCAACGAGGGCGGTGACAAGTGTGGTATGGCCTTCTGGAGCGTCGTGAGCCACGTAAAGAGCAGCGGCCTGATGGCCGTTTTCGCCATAACGGAGGGTATCAACCAGATGGCTGGCTTCCAACACACTTTGGGGAAGTCGGTCTCGCTGCGCTTCCATTGATGCCCCTTCGGCCGCGTTGCCCACCACACGACGGTGTAATTCCTGGGCAATGGCCACGTCGTAAGCCGCCGTGTGTTCAAAGGCTTCAAGGGCCAGTGACTGGCGAAGATTCATGCTGACCAAAGCGGGGTTGTCGACCGCTTGAAGCGCCTCGATCACATCGTTATACCGTGCTGGATTGGTGGTGATGAGGACGTGGCGGTGGTTCTTGGCCGAGGCTCGAACCATGGTTGGGCCGCCAATGTCAATCATTTCCAACAGGGCGTCATCGCTCAATGGAGGCGTCGTGGCGGCGGCCTCACCAAACGGGTAAAGGTTGCAGGCCACCACCCGAATGGGTGCGTAGCCAAGTCGAGTCAATTCGTCGGCGTCCGCCTCTTGGTGAAGCCGAGCGAGAAGTGGCCCGTGGATGGCCGGGTGAAGTGATTTGACCCGCCCATCGAAAATCTCTGGGTGTTGGGTTACGTCAGAAACGAGGGTGACGTCCAAACCCGCTTGCTTGAGGGTTCGAGCGGTCCCCCCTGTTGAAAGGAGTTCAAAACCGAGCGATTGCAAGGCGGTTGCAAACTCAACGATGCCAGTTTTGTCGTACACGCTGAGAAGCGCTCGTGGCGGCGAGGAAACGGAGGACATGGACTGAACCCGTTATCGCAGTTGCCCCGTCCGATGCATTTGAACATAGCGACTGGAGTGTATTGACCGCCGCCTCAGTCGCCTCGGGCGGAGATGACTTGGTCCACCCTGAGCAACCCGCAGGCCGTTTCAGTGGCGGCTTCCAGTGCATGGTGAAGGGTGTCGGCAGGCAACCATGTCGCCTCGATGGGGGAAATCGTTCCGTCGGCTGCGACGCCGGCCGTTTCTTGGCCCGTTCGATGGGCTGCACGCAAGGCCAACAGCGTGTCAAGGCGGTCAACACCTGCATTCTGGGCCAGCGTTGAGGGGATGTTTTCCAAGGCTCTTGCGAAGGCTTCCATGGCCAAGCGCTCCCGGCCTGCTTGGCCTTCTGCCGCCTCCTTCACAGCGAGTGAAGCGCCCATGTGGAAACTACCGCCACCCCGGACGACAGCGTTGGATTTCATGGCGAGTGAGGTGGACCGAAGGGCATCGTAAAGCCCACGAATCGTTTCTTCCACTGCAGCACCGTCGCCACCGCCTACATCAAGGGTCACGAGACCGGCCTGCTCACCAAACCGGAGACAAAGGCGTTCTCGACGGCCATCAAGCCCTTCTCCTGTTTCAATTTCAAGGCTAGAAAAGTTGCCCAACACCGAGGCATTGGCGTCATCGAGATGATCGCACATGGACGCGCCAGAAGCACGTGCAAGGTCCTCGATGCCGGATCGTTCTAAACCACCAAGGACGAAACATCCAGCGTCGGTTAAGGCATGGAAAATGCTTGGCTCAATGGTCTCTGCGCTGAAGATAGCCGTTGCTCCAGTAGCGAGCACGGCGTCAATCTTACCCTTCAAGAGCGCATCGTTGGCTTCGATGAACGCCATCCATTGTTCTGCTCGTTCCACTTCAATTTCAGTTTCACGAACCGCCGTTTCAAGATCGAGCGGGCAAGTCAGCGCCAGGACGGTGCCGGCTTCGAGCCGGCGAGGGAGGCGGTCAAGCGTCAAGGCTGCGTCAAGCACGAGACCATCAACCAATCGTGTATCATGGAGATTCCCTTGGGTGCGCTTTGCCATGCGAACGTCTTCGTGGTCGACACCATCCCTAGAGGCGACGGTTTGGAGTGCTTCAACGATGAGAATGGCCAGTGTGTCATCACCCGTATCCGCCGATGTGCCCGTCATGGAGGTGCGAGCAACGGACAAGAGGCGGTCGTCATCCATGGCTTCAGAACGGGCTTCCAGATGCCGAAGGGCAACATCAAGCGCCAGTTGAAACCCTTGGATGCAGACAAGCGGGTGAAGGCCTCGCTCAAGCAGGCGCCCGGCTTCTCGCATCAATTCGCTTGCAAACAGCAAGCACCCTGTAACTCCATCACCGCAAGCCTGTTCCTGAGCTTCAGCCAGTTGCACGAAGGCCTTCGCAGCAGGGTGTTTCACAAGCAATTCGGCAACAATCTTCGCACCATCGTTGGTGACGGCGGTTTCACCGTTGGTCTTGTAAAGCATCTTGTCGAGGCCTTGGGGGCCAAACGTACCCTGCATCAGGTCACCAAACGCTACGGCCGCTGTCACAAGTTTTTGCGTGACGCTCACGCCGCTGGTGACCGAGGTGGTGGGGCGTACGATGGCGACGGGGGCACGCCCGCTGCCGTCGTTTCCGTTCGCCATAGTGGTAGAGGCGGGGCCTCTTGTTCTTCAATCCTTATTCAGGACAAACTCACTTCTTGGTTGCTGGCTTCTTGGCGGCTGGCTTCTTGCCGTACTTTCCGAGCTTGTGCTCTTTTTGCGCTTCGTTGTTGGACCAGTGATAAGCCATCTTCAAGAGGTTGAGATAATGTTCGTTTCCGTCCTTCTTCATCTTGTCGTGAAGGACTTCGTTGGTCATGAACACGTCGCCCCAAAGCTGTGCAGCGGTGCCCTTGTCGCCCTTTGGCATGTCGAAGACTTCCTTGGTGGTTGGTTCGAGGTAAGAACGCCAAACACGGGCTGGATTCACGGCCATGGTGACTTCCACCACGATCTCGTTCTCGTTGATGCCCGTGCCGGTTTGCCACGTGTCTTCACCCAAGTCAGCCAAGAACGGCAAACACAGGTCTTGAATGGACAAGCTGGTCATGGGGTCGGCGGCGGTGAGCGAAGCATAGGCTTCACGCATTCGGCCACGGTCAGCGCCGCGAGCAGCGGTCTGGAAGCGCAACTTGTCGATGGAAGTCGGCACGAGGAAACGCACGTCGGTGTAGTACACGAGCGGGTTGTCGTCGGGCGAGTTGAAGATGTGCTCAAACGGTGCGGGACCGGACGATTCGCCGAGAATATCAACGGGGTACACCGTCTTCAGTGCGTTGGTGGCCACGGTCTGGATGATGCGGCGCATCAAACGCTCAGGGGCAGCCGAAACATCGTTGAACGTGTTCAGGTACTCCTGCATGTTCAGAATGTCGTAGCCACGAACGGAAAGGATGGAGTGGACGTTAGGTCCGATCATCTTCTCACCGTCAACCTCGGCTTGGCTGATCCAGCGAGCGCCACGAGCAACGTCGGAGGCAGCAACAAGGTCGGCGTAAGCCTTGAATCGGCGAGTGACACGATTCATGAAGTCAGCCTGATCGAGTTTGGTGAACACCGTTGAGTCGTAGTTGGACTTGAGGGCGTGGTCCGCCACTTGGCTGGCGTTGGCACAAGTCAAGAGATTGCCTTGGTCCGAGGGGTACATGATGAGACGGCGGCGCTTAGCAGCACCACCGAGGGTGCCGATGTGCGGGTCGGTCAAGACGTAGCCGAGGGTGGCACAGACTTCGAACAGTCGGCTGTACTTGTCCTCGTCGCTGGAGTTGCCAATCCACTCGTCGAGACCAGGTTCGATGCAGTGGAATTCCAGGGGGACCATTTCCGACCCGGCTCCGAATGCCTGCCGGACGGTCGAGGATTGCATCATGCCCATCATGGTGTAGAGCGACGTCTTTCCGGTGGTCATGAACACGTCCGAAATGCCTTCCTCACCAAAGGAGGAGCTTCGGTCGGGCAGGTTCACGAGGAGGTTGAAGGCGGTGGCCGTCTCACGATTGCCGTTGACAGCGGGCCAAATCCACGTGTTGGGGCGGGTCATCAGGTAACCTGATGCGTCCTTTCCGAAACCAGCGGGAGAATATCGGGTCCATCCCAATCGGTTGTTGAACGACACATTTCGGTGCATCAACGAGGGATAATAGACACGGTCAAGCGGGTCGGAGTCGGGAACGACACCGCGGTGGCCGAGGCCCCAAAGGATGACTTCCCACTCAGGGAATTCTTTGTCTTCGGTTCCGAGGAACAGGTGGTCGTCGTTTCGGGTGTCGCCTTCAAGAATGGCACCGCCCATGCGCTCTTCGTCGCCGGTTGAGCAGAAGAAGAACGTCTGCGTGGTGAACAATTGCTTGGGCGTCCACATGTTGGCGTTGATGATGGTCTTCTGCTTCAGGTAGTCGGCGAGGTTGGTGATCCTTCGCTCGTACTTGAAACGGTCCGAATCAATCCATGACGACCCCAAGATCAGGTTGGTGTTGAGCAGTTTGGCGGTCGCTGGACCGATGTAGCGGGTTCGAGCGTCGGCCTTGGAATGGTCGGACGCTGGAATCTCTTCCCACGGCCCCTTGCGAGGGATGTACGTCATGAAGGTCTCGGCGTCGAATTTGTCGTCCTGGGCTCGTGTGACCACGGCCTCCACTTCGTCCATCAGCTTGACGTATGTCTCGTTGGGCAAAATTCGGCCGGTTTCCTTGAATGATTTGTCTGATACGCTACGATGTTCCCACATTTTTCTTCACCTCAAAATTTCTTCTTTTCTTCGGGAGGGGTGTCCTCCTCATCTTCCTCATCCTCGGATTCTTCCTCATCGGCGTCCTCTTCGGTGGATTCGTCATCATCATCGTCGTCGTCATCGTCATCGTCGTCGTCATCGTCG
>JBMSEL010000037.1:0-17365 GCA_049412325.1 Candidatus Poseidonia sp. | reverse complement strand
CCGAGTTTCTTTCCACCGATACGGAGTTCAGTTTGAAGCGGCATTTGGTGCTCCCACGCGAATTCTTTGACGATACGCCACGCCTTTTCTGAACCTTCGTAATCCTTGACATCAATGATTTTGTTCCGAGTATTTGCCTTGAAAGCGGCAACGGGTTCAGCGTTTCGGAACACAAGGTAGGCTGAGCCAAAGCCAAAGCGTTCCTTCATGATGTCGGCGAAGTAGGGTGCAATCGGGTCGGACGG
This sequence comes from Candidatus Poseidonia sp., assembly GCA_049412325.1. Taxonomy (GTDB): domain Archaea; phylum Thermoplasmatota; class Poseidoniia; order Poseidoniales; family Poseidoniaceae; genus Poseidonia. The sequence goes on along the minus strand of JBMSEL010000037.1, from coordinate 17,120 downwards.
AGGCAGTACAAAATCCCGAATGGCTGGAATTGATTTCGCTTCCTTGAGCAACTCTTTACGGCCCCAGCACACCTGGTGGAAGTCTTCAATGAGGAAGCCCTTGATGAGGGTCTCGTCTTCCTCAAAGGCGTTCAAGACGGCTTTCAATTCCTCAGGCTTGAACGAGGGGCCGGCCAGCTGCGTCAGTTGACGAAGCGTGATGACTGGGAACTTCTCTACCAGTTTTCGAATGTATTCCTTCCTCAACTCTGCCCGGTCAACGCCCTCGGGAACAAACACGCTTCGGAATCCCCCTCGGAAGTCTTGAACGATGTGTCCGGAACGAATCAAGGGCTGAACCAGTTTACGGAATTCAGATTGAGAAAGGGCATGTCGTTCCTTGAACAAGTTTGGGTCAGAATGGCTGCTAAAGAATTCAACGATGTCCCAAAGTTCCTCATCGGCTGGCTGATTCCGAATGGCGAGGATGTCCTGGAAGTGTTCGTAGGAAGCCCAGACCTGGTGGCCCCTGAGGTTGATCCCTTGGTGGAGTCGATGGGCGCTCGCCATGCTCTTAAGGTCCACTCTATAGAGTTCGCTTCGCCCACGTAAAGCAAAGTCATCGCGAATTTCATCAACGACTTTGAGGGCCATAATTTCGTTTTCATGGCGAGTGGATTGATGCAGATGGTGCTTGTGGAAGAGCGCACGTTCAGCAATTTCCCGAGGTTGTGGATCAACCACGGCGCCCCGAATCATGCGTTCCCCAGTCACCTTGAAACCAATGCCCTCCAGGGCTGATCTCGTGGTTTCATCAAGCGACGTGATCGGTTCGCTGTTGAAGTTTGAGAGAACGCTGACATCCACGAGCTGAGCGGCGTGGTTGTCAAGCAGGATGTTGAAAGCTTCACAGAACTCATCGAGATAAGCCGTAGGGACATGAAGATCCTTGATCTCGAGATAATCGTTGACCTTGAACATCAACACCTTTCCAATCGGGTCAACCCCTTTGAAAATTGGAAGGTACCAACCTCGGTCAAGCACGCTACGTACCTCCCAGATGAAACGAGAAACGTAAGGGTCGGATTGGGTAAGAATACGAACCGTGCGGTCTTCTCTTCGAGGTCGCATCAACTCGTCCACTTCATCTGGTGCACAGAAGAACGCCTCGGGTTCCGGGACCAGTGCCATGACCTTGGCGATGCGACCCTCCTGTTCGAGGTTCATCAGCGCTATCGTCAACTCCTCGAAACTTCGTGAAACATAAAACCGAAGGGTGCTGGCTTTGACCGGCCCCATCCGCCGTACGACTTCTTCGAGCGCATCCTCAAAGGAAAGTGTGGGATAGACGTCCTTCACACGATGGAACAGGGAAAGCCGACGACGCCTTCCAGCCACCTCTTCGAATTGCTTCACCACCAACATCTGGCGCTCGAGATTGCTCAGAGCGTTCTTGAGGTCCCGTTGAAGTGATTTATGTTCGTCGCCTTTGGGATAACCAGCCATAATTTCCTGGCGGGTTACGTTTTCACCTGGAGGAATTTTGCTCAAAATTTCCTCCTCCATGGGGCCCATCCAAGGCTCGGGCTTCAAGCCGAGTAACATCGGGATGTTTCGTTTCGTAGTATAGCCAATGCGGTTGTGAAGTAACCGACCCATGATCACGTCCGAGTCGAGTTGAACATCGGTCCAATCGTTAAATGCAAATTGGTCAACTCGGTAAAGGAGTTCTTGCTGCTTTTGGAACAGCACGTGCTCGTTAAACGCCGTGAAACCGTCATCGTATTGTTTGAACGACTTATCGAGGACCATGTTCTGAACCCAACGATACTCAACAACCTCCTCCTCACCTCCCGTGAGTCGGTGTTCATCGATTTTCAAGATGTATTCCGCATCATCGGTTTGAATGAAGAAGCCGACTGAAATGACATTGCGGCCTTCGAGCTCATGGAGGGCTCGTTCGATGAGGGTTTGAGGGAACGGAAGACGTTCAACCATTTCATCTGAGGTCTTCGGGCCCTCTGAGCCCAACATTTCGATGATTTTGACACGGAGTGCTTCTTGAGGATCGCCGAGCGGCCGCTCTTCCCATGCTGTGGGTTTAGTTCCAGCGAACGCCGTCGCCAAGCTATAGGTCAAGCCAGCCGTGTGGAGTTCAAGCAAATTATCAACGTCTTTTCCACCAGCGACGGCCAAACACCCCAGTGTGCCGTGAATTTCAGCCATGTAGGGAGCGAACCATTTCCCGTCAAGTTCTTCTTGGCCCGTTCCATCGATCTTGGTGATTTGTCCTGACTGGCACAATTCCTCAACCCATCCACGAATGGTTTCAAGTGGAATGTTGGCGAGTTTTTCTTTGTAGAGTGGGTTGTTGAACTCTCGGTCCAATCCACCGCCGTGACTCATCAAACGGAACAATTCCTTGGCGGTGGTGGGTACTGGTGCCTTATCGGCGTAGTATGTCCTGAGTTGTTCTGATGAGAGTTCGGTCGCCAGTGAACGCGTTCCAAGCAGACGCTGGAGAATCGAAGGGTCAATGTCCTTGACGAGAAACGCACGCGTTTTCATGGACATCAAGTCCTCAAACGCCGACATGAACAGAGACATGCCCAGGCGAGAGGGAACAATCACCTTGGTGTGGACAATGCGAGCGTCCCCCGCAACACAAGCCGTGAGGAAATCCTCCAGCCCAATCAAATCGATATCACCGAACATGATCTCGCTCTTGGCCTCTCTCATGAGCAGGCTGCTGTCCATGGTGCGATGCTTCTGCAAGAGGGCTTCAGCCCGTTGTTGGAATTGTTGTGGACTGATCTCCTCAGCGCCCATGCGTTTGGGGATAATCAGCGAGCGACCCGATACTTCCCTGAATCGCTTGGCGAAAATTTGGGTGTTGATGATGTAGCGCTCAATGACGTCGTGATGATTATTTTCGCGGAAGGCCGTGTACATGGCGCCAGGGTCAACTTCCTGCGAAGTCTTGAGCAGGAGTCCGTTCTCATCGAAGGACATTTCAATCACAGCGATGTTGTTGGCTTCTGCCAAACCCGCCATAAAGTAGCCCAGGGCTGTGTTGAATCCACGGCCGCGACAGGTCGTGATCATGTACGTCGGGAACGCCCCTGAAATGACTTGTTCCACCAAAATACGCCTTGAGTCGGGGACCTGGAAGGAATCAAGTGAATGCTCCTCAAGGTGCCTTGCAATGGCATTGGCCACCTCGTTGGAGAGGCCGTAGACATCTCGCAGGAGCATTCGTGGGTCGTGCTCTCGGCGAAGGGCGACAATGCAATGACCGATGAGGTCCAACAGTGCTTGAGATAACTCTCTGCTTCGGCTTCTCGCCTCACCCGACCATGATGGAATGGTTGGGCGGTGGCCAGTTACGCTCGTCACATTGACACGGGTGCCTTGGATGTTGGTCACACGATAGGTGGAACCACCCAGCAGAATTACATCGCCCGTTCGTAGGTTGGAAACGAAGGAACCGGACAATTTTCCAAGAATGGAACCCTCGGCGTTGAACACCAAGTAGGAATTATCGGGGGCGATGGTACCGATGTTGGTGTAGTAAATCATGCGAGAGTAACCTCGCTTTCCAAAGATATTTTCTTCCCAGTCAATCCAAATCCTACGCTCGTCCTCGAGCATGTCGAGAACTTCGATGAAATCGTCGTATTCAAAATTTCGATACGACCATGAATTCACAATGATTTCGTAGGCTTCATCGATGTCCAGATCGTTGATGATGACCAGGCCGATGATGAATTGAGCCACCACATCGAGACAATTTTGAGGGAAATCCAATCGGTCCATGTCGCCGGTTTGGATGGCGGCCTGCAATGCAGCGAGTTCAATCAAATCATCCACGCCGGTGGGCAAAAATCGTGCACGCGGAATACCACCAACGTGGTGGCCGGCCCGACCAATTCGCTGCAACGCCGTCGCAATGTCACCGGGGCTGCCAACTTGAAGCACCAAATCGACCGAGCCAATATCGATACCCATCTCAAGTGAGGAAGAAGTCACAACGGCCCTTAGATGGCCGTACTTCAGTTTCTTTTCCACGTCCAAACGGATGTTTTTGTCCATCGAGCCATGGTGCCCGGCCACCAAGTCGCCGAGGAAGGGTCGCAATTTCTGGACGATGGTTTCCGTCATCTTTCGGGTGTTCGCAAACACGAGCGTCGTGGTGTGGGCGCTGATGAGATCTGCAATGGCTTCGATGTTGTATTCAAGCACCTTCGCCATGGAGAGGTCACTGAATTTAGGGTGGGTGATGAGAATATCCAGGTCAAGTTCCCTTGAACCCGAAATCTTCGCAATGGAGACCGATGTGGGTTGGCCTCTTGCCTCACGATCATCGCTACTCACAAGGTATTCTGCAACGGTTTCCAACGGCTCCATCGTGGCCGAAATACCGATGCGTTGAACGGGATTTTTGAGCAATGAATCCAGCAGAGAAAGCGTCAGAGAAAGGTGGACACCACGTTTGGTGGACACCATGGAGTGAAGTTCGTCGATGATCATGTATTCAACTTCGCTGACGATGGGTTGAAAACGAGGTGAGGTGATGGCAATCGCCAAGCTTTCGGGCGTCGTGATGAGAATGTGAGGTGGATTTCTGAGCATTTTCTGGCGGTCGGATTGCGACGTATCTCCTGTTCGAAGTCCGACTCGGATCTCTTGGGCTCGGTCTGGAAGATAATGTTCCGTAATCTCGTTCAACGGCCCGATGAGGTTGCGCTGGATATCGTTGGCAAGGGCCTTGATGGGTGAGATGTAGATGGCGTGGACTTTTTTCTCCAACTTTTTGTCCAAAGCGAGACGGACGAGTTGGTCGATGACGGTCAAAAAGGCCGTGAGGGTTTTACCCGAACCCGTTGGCGAACAAAGCAGAAGATGTTGCTTGTCCATGATGGCTGGGATGGCCAATTTCTGGGGGGGAGTGAAATCCGGAAACTTGTCTTTGAACCATTGACGCACCGGTGGGCACAGGCGGTCAAATAATGGCTCAGACTCAAGTGGAGAGTCCAAGTAAACAATCTCGGCCATTTTCTTTTTCCGCCCTATGGGCTTGGAGCGTGCAAAAGGTATTCAAAAGCATTCCGCATTCGTGAATGGACATCACGGCCAGCGAGTCTCGCGTTTTTTCCAACGAAGCACAACTTCGGTCGCAGGGCCATCCTGGTGGAACACCAGAGGGGAATGGGTCGCATTGGGTGGAACACCAACTTCGTACAACGCATCGGTTGGACACGAGCCAATGCAGGAAAGGCAACCGACGCAGCGTTGTTCAACAACGACCACAGGGCGTTTTGGGTGGCTTCGACCTGGTGGATTGGTTTGGAGTGGGAGAAGCGCCTCAAACGGGCAATGAAGGATGCAAAGGTCGCACCCCGTGCAATCGTCTTCGACGATGGCCACCATGGATTGTCCCATGAACCAAGGTCCCGGTGGTCGGCTTTAATGCTGTGTCTGCGGAATGAAGGGACAGGCCCTGTCCGGTCGGTGAAGTTCTTAGGGGCCCCTCACAGCCGCAGACCAAGGCGAAGGTCATGACCGAAGACGGACGACTTGAACGACTCAGCGGGATGCTGAAGCGACGAGGATTCCTTCTTCCCGCCTTTGAAATTCATGGTGGTGCCAAGGGCCTCTACGATTTTGGACCCGTCGGCGGAAGAATGCGCTCGAGGGTCAATCAGCGTTGGTTGGACCACTGGCTCCAATTGGGCAATGTGGTTGAACTCTCATGCCCGACCGTTACACCCTATGCCGTCCTTGAGGCCAGCGGTCACGTCGGTGAATTCTCGGATTTTATGACCGAATGTGGTTCCTGCGGAGAAGCCAGTCGTGCTGATACGTTGCTTGAATCACACCATCCCAATCCTGACGCCCTCAAGCGAGAAGAATTGCAGAACCTTCTGTTCGACATCCAACCGGCTTGTCCAGCATGCGGAGGCCAAGCATGGAGCGATGTCAGAGCACAGAACCTGATGTTCAACACCACCATCGGTGCAGGTGATTCTGGTCGACCTGGCTTTTTACGACCAGAGACGGCCCAAGGTATGTTCACCTCGTTCAACGCCTTGCATCGACATTTTAGAGAACGCCTTCCCTTCGGTGCGATGCAGGTTGGCAAGGGGTACAGGAATGAGATCGCTCCCCGACAAGGGATGATTCGACTGCGAGAATTCAACATGGCCGAGCTGGAATATTTCATTGATCCGGAAGCCGAGCTGAACGACGATTTGACACCATGGGATGATGCACCGATGATGCTGATTGCCGACGGCGGTAATGCTGTTGAATTAACATTGAGCGAAGCGTGTAAGCAAGAACTCATTCGACATCCAACCGTTGCACGATTCATGGGAATCACACGAAATTTCTTGGTTGACATTGGCATTGACCCGGCTCGTTTGAGGTTCAGGCAACACGAGCAGGATGAGATGGCGCACTATGCGATGGACTGTTGGGATGCGGAAATAGAAGGGAGTTATGGTTGGATCGAATGCGTGGGCATCGCTCATCGGGGTTGCTATGACCTTGAAAGCCACGAAAAGGCAACGGGGAAAACGTTGCGAGCACGTCGTGAATTCGACGAGCCACGCACCATCACCATCGATGCATGGACCATTGATGGTGCCACGGCTGGACCGGCCTTCAAAGCCCTCGCAGGCGCCGTGAAAACAGCGGTCGAAGCCTTGCCAAAATCAACCAGTTTCCCATGCGAAGTCACCCTTGAGAACGGGGAAACGGTCAGGGTGGGTGAAGAACATGTCAAACCCAACCAGAAAACCATCAAAGAAACCGGCGAATGGTACATTCCACATGTCATTGAACCGGCTTTCGGCATTGACAGGATCATCTGGCACGTGATTGACCACGCTTATTCAGAATTGGAGAAAAATGGCGAGGCCTACACATTGATGCGTCTCTCTCCCACCATCGCACCCGTCGACTATGCGGTGTTTCCGCTGTTTGAAAAAGACGGTATGGATGAAGTAGCATGGAATCTTCATCAAACATTGTGCAAGACTTCAGGTATCGTATCCATGTACGATGCGAGTGGTTCCATTGGTCGGCGATATGCACGAGCGGATGAAATTGGTGTGCCGGTTTGCATTACGGTTGACCATCAATCGCTGGAAGACAGCACCGTGACCATCCGGGACCGAGATACAGGCGAACAACATCGTGTTGCCATCGATTCACTTTGCTAAAGCAGGACCATCAAGACAGCCAAGCGGGCCGTTTCGACATGGTGAAGGTTGAAGAACCCTCCAACAGATGTATTGGTATGGGTCAGGCGAGCGATTGGACCGAGCGCCACCGTCCCCGCTCGGAACAATTGCTTGAGGGCAATGAAGTCCAACGGCGAAAAATTCGAGCATGGCTTGATGAGTGGCAAAATGGCACGCCGAAAAAGAAGGCCATTCTCCTCATTGGACCACCAGGCGTTGGGAAAACAACCGTTGCACGAGCCATCGCCGAAGACATGGGATGGAATGTCATTGAATTGAACGCCAGTGACGCCCGGAACGCAGCTGCCATTCGCAAAGCAGCAACCAGTGGCGCAACACATCGTTCACTGTTTCACGACCCAAACGCCCCTCCGTCACGAACCCTGATTCTGTTGGACGAAGTTGACCACTTGTCAGGCGGTCTGCGTCAAATCAGTCAAGAGCGCATTGAACGTGCCATGGATAGCGATGATGATCGCCCTGGTTCCACCCTTTCCGGTGATTCGGGTGGTAAGGCGGAGCTTCTGCGCCTGCTCGACCAAACCAAGCAACCCGTGATCTTGGCCTGCAATGAGGAAATGGGCCTTTGGGGAAAAAACTCGTCATGGCGGAGTACTCGGGACCGCTTTACACGGCACCTGATCAAAATCAATTTCGTTCGAGCCAGTGACGAGGCGCTTCGCCGCATCGCACGTCGTGTGCTCAGAGAAGAAGGCGTGGAATTCGAGGAGGCAGCCATCGACGCGCTGGCCAGCACGAACCACGGTGACCTGCGTGCATTGGTTCGGGACCTTCAGGTGCTGGCAACGGGACTTGCTGGCGGTGCCCTGACGCCAGCCATGGTGCATGCCCACGCCGAGGCAAGTCAACGGGACGTCTCTGTGGAGATCTTCCCCGGCCTCGACCGGCTCTATAGAGAAAGGAATAGCAAATCTGCCTCAACCCTTATTCGAACCATTGACAAGGATCCATCCGAGTTCCTGAATTGGGTTCACTGGAACAACGCGTCGTTGTTCATGCACGGACCCAGCATCCGCCGTGGTTCGTCGTCATTGATTCAAGCCGACCGCGCCATGATGGGGCGCTTCCTCAACACTGCTCATCGGTCGACTTACTGGACCCAACACCTCACCGCCCTTGCGGCTTCAACGGCCAATGCCGTGCCACTCGAAGGGAGAATTTTCCCCTCTTACCCGCATTACCTGCGACGTACAGCGCCTGTCGGCCGAGGAAGTATCGTTGAGAAACTGGCCGAACTTGCAGGTACGAACAAAGCCACCACGCGGGATGAATTCCTCCATCCATTGTTTGTGCTCTCACAAGATGAAAGCCCATTGGGTGATTCCTCGTTGTTTGATGTCTCACTCAACCTCGGACTCTCTGGAGAAGAACACCTCTCACTGGCCGGTTTGGCGAAAACCAGGCGCTCGTCCAAGGTGCTTCTCAAAGAATACGAGGCAGCAGAACAGGTGCGCATGGAGGCCCTTCATGCACTCGCAAAGGAACAGGTCGAAACCAAGATGGATTCAGTCAAACCTACCATCGCCAATGAACCCACCGAGGCCGTTGAACCTGTAGAGCAATCCGATGACGAGGAAACCGGTCCAGTTCCAGGACAAATGACGCTCTTCTAATCTTCAGCGTCTTCTCGGTCAAGCATTCGCTTCACCATGGCCATGCCTTGACGTTCACCGTCGGACTTCTCCTCACGGCGCCAACTGTGCGGGTGCAGGACGATGATGGCCGTCAATAACTCAAGACGACCAAACCACATCAACAACGATGTGAAAAGCAACGAACCCGAGTTCATGCTCGCCCATGTTTCGGTAGGACCGTAGGCTCCCAGGGCCGGCCCGGTGTTGCCCAATCCCGAGGCGGCGACTGAAAAAATGGTCTCAAAGGATGCATCGGGCATCATCATGGCCAAGACAATACAGGAGAAACCAAACAAGATGACCCAGATGAACAGCATACCGACGACCAGACTCACCTGCTTGTCTTCAACCACCTCATCGTTCATTCGAATCATGTGAATTTTCCTCGGCTGGGCAATTCGAGCGAGCTCACGGAAGGCGACTTTGAGCCCGATACGAATGCGCATGAGTTTCAGACCACCGCTGGTTGAACCGGCACAGGCACCCACGATCATCAGCAGCAGGAGGATGATACGTGCCACGCCAGGCCAACTTGCATAATCTGCGGAGGCATACCCCGTGGACGTTCCGATGGAAAGCACGTGAAACACCGTGTCCAACAACGCATGGCCGAGGGACACACCGACCAGCACCAACGACAGCGTGATGACAAACACCGCCGATGAAATGTAGAAGAGATAGGTGCGAAACTCCTCATCGTTGATGGCGGCCTTGAAATCGCCCGTGCCCATCAACCACATCAAGGTGAAATTGACACCTGCGAGGAACATGAAGACGATGATGATGATTTCAATCACTGCAGAGTCGTAGTAAGCAATGCTTGCATCTCTGGTCGAGAATCCACCGCTAGGCATCGTGGTAAAGGCATGGTTCACTGAATCAAACACGGACATACCACCAATGAACTTCAGCGCCAACATCTCGATGAGCGTGAGAATGAGGTAAAGGCCCCAGAGCGCCATGGCGGTTTGTCGCAACTTTGGGCGAAGGCGAGACAGGGATGGCCCGGTCAACTCCGCCCGTGCAAGCGCCATGCCACCACCGATGATTCGTGAAAGCACAAGCATGCCTAACATCACGACCCCCATCCCTCCCAGCCACTGCGTGAGTGAGCGCCACAGCAAGAGACCGCGGGGTTGAGCATTGATGCAATCCGGTGTGGTACCCGGAATACAATTTGGACTCATGGAATGCGAGAGGACCGTGGCTCCGGAGGTCGTGAATCCAGACATTGATTCGAACCAGGAATTCACAAATCCTCGCATGATGTCGATGAGTTGTGCATCCTCAACAAACGGCCCAACAAATACTCCGCCAAACCAATACGGAAGAGAACCGATCAGGACGGTGAGGGGCCAGACCAAACCAACACCGACAAAGGCCTCCAAATCACGCAGGCGCTGGGCTGAGTCCGTTCGGGTGAACAATCCCAGCATCACGGCCCCCAACCCACCACTGATGAGCATGGCCGGTACAAACGCCTGAACTGCCAACACCCAGCCGTCAAGCCAGAGCGTAATCAAACCACAAACACCCAACGGGACGAGCAAGGCTAGCAAGGTCCAGCCGAGAATTAAGTTGAGCACATCGGAGCGCATGATCACACCTTGAATCGCTTCTGTGCGTCGGCAACCTTCTCCTTCAAACAAAACAGAACCATTCGGTCGTTTTCGAGCAACAGTTCGTCGGGCTTAGGTTCGATGGATTCCCACTCACCGGCAAGGTTTCTCCGCTTGATGAAGGCAGGTCGCAACCAGTCTGGGAATTGGGCCTCAGCCACCTTTTTACCAGCGAATTTTGCACGTTCGGTGATCTTGAGGGTGATGCCGACCACGTTGGGAACCTCAGCCAGGAGGGCATAATGGCCCGAAATACTTCGGTGCACGTGGGACAAAATGTTGTTCACGGCGACGCGGTGGCGGTCAACAGCGAAGGAGATGCCCATGCGTTGCGTAACCTTGACCAAATCTGCGTCGTGGAGCATCAGACCGGTGTGAGGCACACCCAAGTCTGACATCATCAACACCGCAGCAATGTTGGCATGGTCATCTCCCAGAGCGCTGACGGCGACATCAAACTGGTCGATGGAAATCTCCTCGAGAATGGAACGATCCAGATGATCACCATGAATCACATCGATGTTGAGATGACCTCCGGTTTTCGAGCCAGCCAGCTTATTGGCGAGGTGGAGTTCTCGCTCGATGACCGTCACATTGGCTCCGTGCTTCAACCAGTCCTCGGCCATTTTGGTTCCGATGGGTGACGCTCCCACGATGATGACCTGAGGGTGCTCGGGAAAGTATGAGATTTCGTGCCCGAACGTGATGAGAGCAGGGTTGAACTTGTCAAGTCCAATCACGGAAACAGCGATGCGATCTCCAATTTGGAGGACGCTCTCATCGTTGGGAACGAAGCTACGCTCACCGTCCCGTTTCACACCGACGACATTGGGGAAGCCATGAACAAAGTCCTCTCGAACTTCTCGGAGGGGACGACCAACGATGTTGAGGGCCGATTCACCAATGTCGAATTCGATGACATACGCTTCTTCGCCGAACGGGATGACCTCTTCAAGTTCGGTTGAACGAAGACCCGCATTTAACCTCAAAATGGCGCCATGAAGCGGGTTGACGACGTGGTCCACCTTGGCCCACTCATGGAGATACCCAGCCTTGTATTCGTTCACGTATGAGGTGGTACGGAGTCGGCAGATGCTGGTTAATCGGTCAACCCCTTCCTTGGATTCATGAGCGTGTTCAGCAATGGAACAGGCGATGAGGTTGGTTTCATCAGATGGTGTAGCAGCGATGAACACACTCGCGTTTTGGATGCCAGCCTCAAGAAGGGTCTCACGATTGGTAATGTTCCCATTGACCACCAAACAATCGAGAGATTGGGCGTTGGCCACTGCCCTCGAATCGTTGTCAACCACGACAAGGTCGTACTTTTCGTTGGCCATGGCTTTCGCCAGCGCAATCCCCACTCGACCGGCGCCACCAATGATCACTCGCATGCTGATGTCCTCCTTTCACAACGCCTCAGCGTATTTCTTCACCTTGTACGTCCCACCGTTGAGTTCCACGGCGTCTAAAGTTTCGAAGCTTCGGAAACGTTGTATCGCTTCACCCTGTCCGTAAGAAATACTTCGAACGGGGTGGTAATAATCGTACACCATTTCTCCAGAGGGGTCGGCCTCTTCGATCCAATCAAGGTAGGCTGTCGGCGTGGAGAGCAACCATTTATTGTTCACAACATCAACCTGAGCCTCAACAAAGCAGGTCTGGAGCACAATGTTTCGTTCTTCACACCAACTGTCCGCCAAGGGCAATTGGATGTAACCCCAAGCGTGGGCCTCCCAACCTTCGTTGGAAAAGAACGGATCACCGAGAACGCCAAAGGCATACCACCCTGGCACACCCCTCGTTCGCAAAATACTGAAGAAGGCATTGGTTTGTTCGTCACAATCTCCCGTTTCAGCAGCAAGGCAAGCGGGACCAGAACGGGCTGTTGAAGGCGCATCACGGTCATAGGAGATGTAGGCATGGAGGTAATCGAAGGTGGCCCGAGCAAACGCGTAAGCATTGTCGGTGCGCCCTTCTGGTAAGCTGCTGGCGATGGTGTCGGCCGTGGCCTTGACCAAAGCGTCCTGAGCATTGATGGCGTAGCCTTCAGCTCCACCACGATCGTACCAGTACGTTCCACCAAACTCCGCTTGGCGAACGCCGTTGCCTCGGCTGGCGAGGTCAGCGAAGGTACCCGAATTGTCCACATTGATGCCCGTGTCTTTTCCTGCAATGCGAGAGTCGACTCGACCGTCATCCCACCACGAATAGGAAGTGGATTTGACCCGTACATTGAAGGCATACTGAACATTCCCTCCGTCATCAAAATTCAAACGGACTTTCACGCATTTTTTCAGTGGGCACTCGTCGTCGCCGTTGCCAACGGCTGGCCACCAGACTTGGTGCTCACTGTTGGTGATGATGGCGTTGTCGATGCTGCGGTCCGGCATACCATCAATGGGGACATTGATGTCCTGGCCGTCGATGGACAAGGTCAGTTGGAGGGTTTGCTGAAGAACCAGCGGTTCGGTTTGATTGGTCCCGTCGGTGAACGTAAATTGGGCTGCTCCGGAAATGGATGAACGTACGGTGGGAGGAATCAGAATATTCTCAGTCACGCTCCCTTCACCACTTCCCTTTGAGACCTCAGCGATCTTCGAGAGCGTGTAGCTCGCTTCGTTGGGGTACACGTGGTAGGGGGCAAGTTGTGACTGAAGGAATTCTTCAACACCACCAAACTCACCAAACACAGCCTCTTGGGCCTGAGGGGACAGCATGACGAAAGCCACCAAGCCAAGCATGGCTAGACTTCGAAAGCGATTTTTTCTTCGCTTCATGATGTTGCGTTGCCGGCCCGAATGGGTCCGAACAACGCCACGTTGAGAGGGTTTGGTCGCCATCATGTAGGTGGTTTCCTTCGCACCTTTCCGCCTGCTAAACTGTTGCTCAAGGCGGTAACTGCCGCGGTCGCCCTTTGGCAACACGCGACCACACGAATAGCAAATCGTGTCGCCGGGCAGCGTTGCACTACGGCAATAAGGGCAAGCACCCATGCTTTGCTGCTCGGCTGGCGTCGTATAACAATTGTCCAAGACAACCCGTTCTTTTTTTGATAAGATGAAACGAAAAATGGGCCCAGGAAACGCCTCATTGGGCGTAAGTAGACTTATGCTTACTCCTGTTCGTTTGCCAAGATGTCATTTGGGTGCACCGAAGGTACGGCGGACCGGTTCCGAGCTTGCTCGGCCCAGAGGCGACGGAGACGTCGACGTCCTTCTTTCGGAACAGATTCCCAAATCCAGGTCTCTGCATACGGATTGGCCAAGATGATGAATGGAAGGACGAACAGCCAAACGAGCGGATTGAACACGGCTGAATACACGCCAACGAGCAGGGCCGAGCGCCAAAAGACCGAACGTAGAACGGCCCCCCAACGCCGATCCTGCAACATCAAGAAGCCGTGCCTTGCCGTGATCAACGCCTCTGCGCGTGGCGTCACCAGAGACACCAAGGCAATGTTGGCCAGCCCCTGGACCGAAAAGATGCCCTCAAACTCAAACATGCGGAACATCACGACCATGGCCGTCATGCCGCCGATGGCCAGACCGAGGGCCCATCCGCTCGATGGTTGGGACCCTCCTTTTCGCACACGCGGTCGGCGCAGCAAAAGGTGGGAAAAGACCGAGGCGACCAGGGCAACGAACAACAAGGAGAAGATGTTGAGGCCCGCATAGACGTTCGCATTACTTTCCACCGTGATGAAGTACGGTTGAAACAACAAACCATCGGCCATGACAGCGTAGACGCCACCGAGGACAATGCCCCAAAACACCTGACTCCACGCCGTTGGAAGGTCGTAAAATCCGGCGAATTTGGTCATGACCCCCCGCCAGCCCACCGTCATCCCAATGAGGGCACAGAAACTCGACAACTGAAACAGCACGAGTTCTGATACCATGAGCGGCCCTGTAGGGCTCCCTTCATGAATTCGTTGGCCTCATCGAGGAGAGGGGAGGGATTCAAACACCTCCACGAACTCCCCACCAGCATGGCAAGGCTTCTCTTGTTCGGCGGCAAAGGTGGCGTGGGAAAGACCACAACGTCCTCGGCCACAGCCGTGTGGCTGGCCGATGCTGGGCTCCGTGTGCTGCTGGTCTCGAGCGACCCAGCGCATTCCACCTCAGATTCTCTCGATGTCAAACTCGGACCAGTGCCGGTTGAAGTTGAGGGCGTACCCGGGCTGTTTGGCCTTGAAATGGACCCCGAGGCAAAGCTCTCGAACCTCCTCCCAAAAGTCGGTGAGGCCGTCAACAACATGGGCGGGAACATGGGGGGCCTGGGCGGCCTCGGGATGATGCTTGACCCCTCAGCCAAGCAAGAGTTTGACGAGGTGAAGTCGGACATCAAAACCGCTGACATGATCCTCCCTGGCTTGGATGAAGCCCTTGCCTTTGACGAACTCCTGAAACACATGGAGAACCCCACATGGGACGTCGTGGTCTTTGACACTGCTCCAACAGGTCACACCCTTCGTTTTCTCTCCCTTCCAGAACTCATTGAAGCTTGGTCGGGCCGATTGTTGCGATTGATGCGAGTCTCTGGAGGGATACGTTCCATGCTCTTTGGACGAAAAGAAAGCGACGCCATGAAAGAAGAATTGGAACGCTTCCGGCGCCGTGTGCTCCATGTCCGCCGGGTGCTAAGCGACCCAGCCACCTCCTCCTTTACCCTGGTTACCATTCCGGAACGGATGGGCATCAACGAGACCATGCGAGCCTTTGATTCGCTCGTGGAGTACAACCTGCCCATCGGTGGTTGCCTTGTGAACCGGATCACGCCGGAATTTGACCACCCCTTCTTGGCTCAACGCCGACAGCAAGAACTTGACCGCATCAACGAACTGGGCGAGCGATTGGCAAGCATCAACATCGGTCAACTCGAACTGGCCGACTCCGAAATTGTCGGCATTGACGCACTTCGTGCAGTGGGGCGAACGCTCTATGGCGAGCCAACGCCCCTCCCAGATACCATCGGCCCACACGCCATCGGGGCTGTCCTTCAGCACGACGTTCACCGAGGTATGGTTGGTGAAGTAGAGGGTGAGATTGAGCGTATTCAACTCCACTTTCCTGGTTTGGAACGTTCTGACTTGTCGCTTCGAAGTGAAGACGGCATCCTCTTTGTTGGCGTGAACGGTCGAGAACAGGCCATCCCAACCGAGACACATGTCAAATCCAGCCTTGTCAAAGCCTCCCTTGACGAAGACGTCCTTTCCCTCCTCATTCCACGAAACAGCAGCGAGTAAGCCACGGCCTCAAGGGCATGGTTTGAAATGGGTCAACCATGACGCCCTTCCATGGCACTTGAGGGCTTGTCGAGAGGGATCTTCCGCTCGCTCGGACTTCTCAAGAACAAGCGAAAACTCGACGAGGAAGAACTCCGAGAGATGACCAGAAGCCTCCGTCGTGCGCTGCAAGAAGCGGATTTCAACATCCGCCAGACCAAGGAAATCGTCGACCGATTGGAGACCAGGATGCGAGAAGAAGAACCTCGCCCCGGACTCACGATGCAAACCCACGCGATGAACATCCTCTACACCGAACTGGTTCGAATCCTTGGACCTGCGACGACCTTTCAGCCACGCGGTGCCACCCTCCTGTTGGTTGGCCTCTACGGTCAAGGAAAAACCACCACCACCGCCAAACTGGCCGAATGGTACCGAAAGAAGCACGGCCTTCGTGTAGCCGTCATCGAAGCCGACGTTCACCGCCCGGGTGCCTACGCCCAACTCTCCCAGTTGCTGGAAGAAACCACCGTTCAAGTCTACGGCGAACCGGATAACAAAGACGCAGTCTCCATTGTAAGAAATGGCTTACAAGCCTGTGCATCCGCCGATTTGGTCATTGTTGACACCGCAGGTCGCCACCAGTTGGACGAAGAACTCGTTGAGGAATTGGAGCGGATTGCCGGCCTGACCCGAGCCACCGACCGCTGGTTGGTCATCGACGCTCAGGTCGGTCAGGCCGCCGGTCCTGTCGCCGCCTCCTTCCACTCGTTGGCCGGTGTGACGGGCATTGTGATCACCAAACTCGACGGTACCGCACGTGGTGGTGGCGCCCTCTCGGCCGTGGCAGCCACCGGCGCACCCATCGTTCACATCGGTGTAGGGGAACGCATCCAAGATCTCGAGAAGTTTGAATCCGATCGTTTCATTTCACGTCTGCTCGGCATGGGCGACATCCAGGGTCTCATCGACTTGGCCCCCGAGGACATGGACCAAGAAGAGGCCATGCGCCTGACCCAGCGTTTGATGAGCGGACGGTTCACCCTCAACGACATGTACAAGCAAATGGAAATGATGTCCAAGGTCGGTACCATTGACAAGCTGATGTCCTTCCTTCCCGGCAGTATGCTGGGCGGCATGGGCGCCATGTCCAAAGGACAAAAAGAGGCCATGCAGGGCAACCTTGACCGCTACCGCACCATCATGGATTCCATGACAGCGTGGGAGAAGAACGAGCCTGCCAAAATCAAGGCCGACCGCATCAAGCGCATTGCTCGTGGTTCAGGCGTTCGAGAAAAGGACGTGCGGGAACTCATCGGTCAGTGGAACCGTTCTCGAAAGATGATGAAGGGCATGGGCGGCAATCGCAAGTTGAACAAGCAGATGCGGAAGA
>JBMSEL010000070.1:0-3824 GCA_049412325.1 Candidatus Poseidonia sp. | reverse complement strand
CGTGTCAAGCGAGACGAGTGGGCCAAGCAGGCCAAGCAGTTGCACAAGGACAAGAAGTGAGGGTCCTGCTGACGCCGTCAGCACCGCCTTCTCCCATGCCTCCGGCGTCAGCCTTACGCTTGCCAACCACTCGTTGTATTGAGTTTGCATTGTAAATGACTATATCTCGGCAATCGGATATTTCCGCCATGGGTATTCTCTTTTCAAGAATCAAATCTGCCCCGGCAGAAGGCTTGCTGATGTTTTGTGCACTTGTGTCTGCGGTGTATGCGCTGAATTTTATGTTCGCATCATCGTGTTATGTAACCGGTGGAGAAGGCTGCTTTTCCCTCTTGAACAACGGAACCACGGCTGCTGATGATGCGTGGGGACGGGGTGCGCCAGAATTCGCTTTCAATGGCATCTTGATGTTTGGCATCATGATGTCAACCCTTCTCATCCTCAACGAAGGGGCCAAAGGAAAGTGGACCATCATGCTCCCTGTCTTGTTTGGTTTCATCGTCGGAACCGTCGTGTTGTGGACCATGTGGGTCGATAACGGCTCCAGCGAGGCGCCCAAATTCATCACACCTCTCGTGACGCTCGCCTACGGGGCTGCGTATTACCTTCTCATGGCAGAGGACGACGTCAATGAAGGGCTCAGTGAGTTCAACTTGGGCCTTGGAGTGAAAGATCCACTGGCCATTGCTGGCCTTCTCTTTGTCATCGCCACCGGCGCGTTCTACGTGGTGCGTCAACTCGTCAACCCAGAATCTGTGGTTGAGGCGGTTACCGCAGGGGCCCTGGCCGACGGGTTGGGTGAACCATCAAAGGTCACGGTTGCCTTTTCAGGGGCGTTGCTGATCCCTTACGTGCTGTGGGCGACCATCGTGCTCACCCAAGGTGCAGAAGGGATGTGGCCGGTCGCCCACCCTCCCATGTTTGCTTTCTTGACGGTAACCATTGCGAACTACTTTGCCTTTGTTTTCGGGCCGCTTCGCGTGTTCAGTGAGCAGAATCAAATGGATGCCATGGCTGGTCCGATGACACTTCTCGTCTTCCTCGTCGTGTATTTGCGGCTGCGAAAGGAAGGCATCGAGGAAGGCATGACGATGAGGGGCGAGCCGATGGATTCCAACGACTTCGATGTTATGTTTACGGCATCGGTCATCGTCATTTCGTTCGCTTACTTCCTCGTCAACATGCTTTCTTGAGCATTTGAGACGGTCCTCTCAGTTTGAGAAAAATATCCGTCAAGGGCTCACGATAGAGTTCAAGAGGGGCGGGCAATTCGGCGGTTCATGGATGATTTGGACAAGGGTGAAAAC
Source organism: Candidatus Poseidonia sp. (assembly GCA_049412325.1). Lineage (GTDB taxonomy): Archaea > Thermoplasmatota > Poseidoniia > Poseidoniales > Poseidoniaceae > Poseidonia. The sequence continues at coordinate 2,517 of JBMSEL010000070.1, read as the reverse complement.
TACACCGTTCGCGACATTGGACTGGCAAAGAACGGCGCACTTCTGGTGGATTGGGCACGTGCCCGCATGCCGGTCTTGGCCAAACTGAAGGATGAGGCCGAGAAAAACAAGCCACTCGCAGGTATGCGCGTGGCCGGTTGCCTTCACGTCACCAAGGAAACCGCGGTGCTCATCGAAGCCATCCGAGCCGCTGGTGCTGAGATCTCATGGTCGGGCTGTAACCCGCTTTCAACCCAAGATGAAGTCGCTGCTTGGCTTGCCAGTGAGGGCTACTCCGTTCATGCTTGGCACGGCCAGTCCACGGAAGATTTCTACTGGTGCATCGACCGCACGCTCGAATTCAAACCCACCCTGACCCTCGACGATGGGGCCGACCTCATCGTTCGTGTTCACGGTGAGAAATCCGAGTACGCCGAGGGCGTGATTGGCGGCACCGAAGAAACGACGACCGGCGTTCACCGTCTCCGTGCCATGGCCGCCGCTGGCGACCTTCGCTACCCTGTCATCGCCGTGAACGACGCCGTGACCAAGTGGGATTTTGACAACGTCTACGGGACGGGCCAATCCACCCTTGACGGTATTCTTCGAGCCACCAGCGTCTTACTCGCTGGTAAGACCTTCGTCGTCGCCGGTTTCGGCCACTGTGGAAGCGGCGTGGCCATGCGTGCCCGCGGCATGGGCGCCAACGTCATCATCACCGAAGTTGACCCGCTCCCAGCCCTTCGTGCTGTCATGGAAGGCTACCGTGTGATGCCGATGGACGAAGCCGCCAAACTCGGCGATATCTTCTGCACCGCCACCGGTATGGAGGACGTCATCGTCGGCCGCCACTTTGCCTCGATGAAGGACGGCGCCATCGTGTGCAACACCGGTCATTACGACTGCGAAATCAAGATCACGGACCTTGAAGCTCAAGCCAAGTCGGTGCGCACCATCCGTCAGGACAACGAGGAATTCCTCATGCCCGACGGCCGCCGCATTTTCCTGCTGGCCCGTGGCCGTTTGGTGAACCTCGCTGCGGCTGAAGGCCACCCCTCGGAAGTCATGGACATGTCCTTTGCCAACCAGTTCCTTTCCCTGTGCCGCTTGGCCAAGGAGGGTGGCTCGATGGGCAAGAAGGTCTACGACATCACGACCGAACAAGACCAGGACTTGGCCACCACCAAACTCGGGACCCTCGGCTTCGCCATCGACAAACTCACCGACGCACAACTTGCCTACTTGGACGACTACACCGTTGGTACGTGAGTTCGCCACTGAGCGGAAGGCATCGCCTTGGTTCGATGCTGATGGAGCCATCGGGCAGTCGGTGTTAACACTCAAAACGACAAATCTTGAATAGAGGGGGCCAGAGGGGGCGACCATGACGCAAGCATGGTTGTTCACTTCCGAATCGGTGGCCGCAGGCCATCCTGACAAATTGTGCGACGCCATTTCTGACGCTATCGTGGATGCGTGTCTTGCCGTTGACCCGAAGGCCAAAGTCGCCGTTGAGACCCTCGTCAAAGGTCGTGAAGACCGCTCCCACATCGTGTTGGCCGGCGAGGTCAAGCTCGCTGCGGGTGTTGAGGCACCCGACTACATCGCCATCGCTCGCAAGACGGCCGCCGCCATTGGCTACACTTCCCACGGGATTGGCATGGACGCGACCTCCGAGGAATTGTGCGAAGTCACCGAACTCATCACCAGCCAGTCCGCTCACATCAATCGCGGCGTGGTGCAATCGGTTGACGACCAAGGTGCAGGCGACCAAGGCCTCATGTTTGGCTACGCCTGTGACGAGACCGAAGCCTACCCCGAGCACCAAGGTCGCTGGATGCCCTTGGCCATCGCCCTCTCCCAAGCCCTGACCCGTCAGGTCAGCAAACTCGGCCTTGACGGCACCCTGCCGTGGGCCCGACCGGACGCCAAATCACAGGTCACCCTCATGCACGGCGCAGATGGTCAACCCATGTACGCCGACAACGTTGTCATCGCTGTTCAACACAAGGACATGATCGCTGAGCACGGTTCTGAAGAAGCCGAGCAGGCCTTCGTTCGCCAGCAGGTCATCGAGCACGTCATCCGCCCCGTTGTTCCAGCCGCGCTGATGACCGACAAGACCACCATTCACGTCAACTCCACCGGACGATTCGCCGACCCCGGTGGCCCCTACGCCGATGCTGGTTTGACCGGACGGAAGATCATCGTCGACACCTACGGCGGTCGTGGACGACACGGCGGCGGTGCTTTTTCGGGCAAGGACCCCACCAAGGTGGACCGTTCCGCTGCCTACGCTGCCCGCTGGGCCGCCAAGCACGTCGTCGCTTCAGGTCTCTCCTCCGAGTGTGAAATCCAACTCGCCTACGCCATCGGCGTGGCTGACCCCGTGAGCATCCGCGTGGACACCTTCGGCACCGGCAACCTTGCTGACGAAGCCATCGCTGACCTCGTCGACGCCCATTTCTCCTTCAAGCCCGGCCACATCATTCGAGACCTCGGCCTTGCCGCCCCCATCTACAGCATCACCGCTGCCGG
>JBMSEL010000036.1:0-18672 GCA_049412325.1 Candidatus Poseidonia sp. | reverse complement strand
TACCCTCTCGGCAAGGCCTTCGCTCATCCCATGTTGGAGATGGGCCCCTTCATGAATTCACGAAGCAGCACGGTGGCGTAACTGCCTGAACCCAAGGTAAACCGGAATCGAACACAAGCACCCTCGGGATGCCACCGGTCGCCCTCACCAGGACCTTTCTCCCAGCGCTTGCCCAGCGTGCTACCTTCGGCAATCGGGACGGTGTCCACAGAGAACTCCTTGAATTCGGCCACGAGGCCTCGTCGCGTTCCTTTGCTGGACAAACGTGGAACCGCTTCCACGTCCCATGAAACGCCACCTAAGCCTTCGCCGTCAATGGTCGCTTGCTCAAGTTGACCCGGCAGACCCTCGCAGGTGGAGATCTCGCTGCCCGGCAGGGGGCCGGTCGTGGCCAATCGGCCGAGGTCGCAGTTCCTTCCAATGCGGTTGAGGGTGCGCTCTTCCACCACGACGCACGAATTCACATCGAGTTGACTCTTCTCGTCGATGCGACCCACGATATCACCAACCACCGGACGGGAGAGCGGTAGCCCCTCCTCAAGTCGGCGCTGGAGGGACTTGTTGAACACAATCGACTGCAGGGCGTGAACGGTCATCAGTTGAAGGTTGGTGGGGAGCTTTCGAAAGGCTCCGACATAATCATCCGGGTTGGAGAGCAGGTGCTCAATCATCTTGCGTTCAAAACCCATCCATCGTGGCAAGGCCTCCAAGAGGTCCTCATCGATACCGTGCTCACGAATCCGCTTTCGAATTGCATGCGCTTCTTCCTCCTCGTTGGGCCCTTCCATGGAGAGGTAGGTCATCACGGCCTGTTCCCAATCTTCGCTGACCACATGACGTCCGACGTGTGGCGTGACGGGTCGGCCGGAACCAAACCGCTGCGGGCCAATCCAGTTTGGGAATCGGTGTCCACCCAACGAGGCTTCCATGTCGGTTTGAATGCGCTCAACTTCAGCCATGGCTTCTTCATCGCTCATGGGCGTGCCGTCGGGATGGCAGCATCCTCGAACCACGATGGTGAAGCGGTTGCCGCGGTGGTTGCCAAACCCGATCTTCTGGTGGGTGCGTCCGAGAACTTCAATTTCCACGTCAGGCAGTTCAACCTCGGCCACCTTGTTCATGGGGGCGTCGATAACGAAGAGTTGGGAGGTCACGGCCCGCTTGTCCTTGGTACCGGCGAAGAAGACACGGTTGCGAGGAATGCGGAGTTTGGCCGAAAGTTGGTTGCAAAAACGGTTGGTCTCCCAGTTGGTCAAGGTGATTTTTGCTACGGTAAAGCGACCACGGTTGTCAAGATGGACGGGTGTGGCAATTTCCTCAACACGAAAATCGGTCACTCGGGATTTGATGATGCCCCCGATGCCTTCGTGCGGTGTTGCGTACCCCTGCAAGCCGATGGCTTGTGCGATGGGGTCGGACATGACAACGACCTGGGCTTCAAAGCGTTGCGTCGTCGAACTCGGTGGCCACGCCGCCGATGATGTCGGTCAGCACTTTCTCAACGCCGGCTTTGGACGTGGTGCGAATGTAGAATTCTGGGTCGTCAAGTTCGGGGTGGCCAGGGAAGTAGTTGGCGTAATCGACATCTTTGTGCTTGTTCAGTCGCTCACGAAGCACTTGGAGAGCGGTGTGGCTTTCGCCGATGATACGAAGGCGGAGTTCGTTTTTCTCTTTCAAAAGGACAGTGACAGCCATGATTACCGACCTTGCGACCTACCCTCTTGTTTTGAACCTTCTTGTCCGACGATGCCGCTCTTCACCTTGAAGCAGCCCCTTGGGGACCACAGCACACCTGTTGGTTTTTATGCTCCATGGCCAACGCTGTGCCATGGATAAGGTGGACCTTGAGGAACGCCTTGCCCAAGCGGCGCCGGCGTTCAGTCGAGCCGCGCCGTTCATCGTCGGTGTGTTCTCCATTCTGACGCTGGTGCTGGCCGGTAACCTGTACGTCTCTCCGCCCACCTTCCAAACGGATCTCAACGATTTCTCGCCCGAAACCGACGCTTCGGTGGCTCACGATCGTATTCACGCCCATTTCCCCAACGAGATGAGACCCTTGTTCGTCCACGTCACCATGGACGACGGCTCCAACGTCTTGGCCCTCGATGCCATGAAGACCATGCAGGGCGACCTCGCTCACTTCCAAGATGAGGCGAACAAGCGAGAGAACATGGTCTCGGTCTGGACCACTGCCCCCGGGATTCTCCAACTCGCTCTCGACGAGGAGGGTGGTGGCGCCGCTCTCGCCTCGTTTGATGATTGGTCGGGGGTCATTGACGCTCTGTTTGACGAGAACGAAACCTGTGGCTTGACCGCCGACGACCAACTTCTCTCAGCAGCGACCTACGCTTCATCAGCCCTGCTGCACAACGACCTCGACTACGAACCGGTCTGCGTCTACCTTGACGACGGCACGGGCACGGCAGCACCGACCGCTTCCTCCACGTTGTGGGTGCTGGAAGTCGACCCTAACCTCGAGGAAACGCCCCGACGGGTGCTCCAAGACCAACTGCGGGATGTCTTCTCCGAGCGTTCCGCCACTTCGCCCTTGACCTACGAGGTGATTTCCAACGATTTGCTGGCCCATGACATTGACGAGGGCACCTTTGACAACCTGATGTTGCTGGTGTTGCTGGCGTTTGCCGTTGTCGTCGTGATGCTGTCGGTTGCCTTCCGCTCCATCTCCAGCGTGGCCTTTCCACTCGTTGGCCTGACCAGTGCCCTCATCTGGACGTACGGCATTCTGAACCTCTCCGGTGCTCGATTCACGGCCCTTGAGGCCACCGTTGCACCGCTGGTTCTTGGTCTCGGTATTGACTACGCCATTCACCTGCAGCGTGCTCAACGCTCCTTCCGAGACGAATACCCGACCGTGGCGGAGTCGTGGCTGCGTGCGTGCGGCCACCTTTCCATGCCGCTCTCCTTGGCCGTGGTCACCACTGTGGCGGCCTTCATGGCCAATGTCATCTCGCCGCTTCCTCCTCTCGCCGTCTTGGGCTACGCCTTGTCGCTGGGCGTGGTCTCAGCCTTCATTTCCTCAACCCTCTTTGTCGGAGCGCTCCACGTGGTTTTCTCCAAGAAAGCACCCGGTGAAGCCCGTCCTTCGCTTCGGTTCCCGACACTTTCAAAGCAAATCGTTCGAGTCCAAAAGAAGCAACAAGTCGGCGTGATTTTGGTGACGGTCCTCATCTCTGGTTTGGCCGTCTACGGTGCGGCTTCCTTGGAAACGGACTTTGACCTCGCCGACTTTGTCAACGAAGACATGGCCATCATGGGCGTCCGTGATGATTTGACGACCAGTTACGAAAGCGCTGGCTGGAAGGTGATTCACCTGCTCATGGAGCCCGCTGAAGGGGAAGAGGCCATTCCCGGAGACCTGGACCTGCTGAGCGAGCTCAGGAACTTCCATTTCGACCTCAAATCCAACAACGACGTGGTGGGCACCAACTTCAGGATTCCTTCGCCGACCTACGAAGGTCCGTACCCGTTGATTCGGGACGCCATTCTTCGCAACCAAAGTTTGGGCAATGCGCACAACTTGGAGGTCTTCGCTGGCGAAGTCTACCCCATTGAACGTTCAGAACCCATCGACTTGGGAGGATTCTTCCTCGCTCTGTCGGCCAACGAAAGTGTGGCTGATCCCTTGACGGGAGAGACATGGAGCGAACGCATCGCTCAGACCGTCCACCTCGAGGGTGCTTCCATCGTTCACCTTCGTCATGAAATTCGTGTCGAAGCATCGACGTCCGTTGAGTCCAGTCGCGTGGTTGACAATTTCATCGCCATCTTGGGTTCCACCGAGGATTCGGGGACGCTGAAATACCAACTCAAAGACCACGCTGTGCTCCATGTCACCGGTGATTTGGTCATGCTCGAGACGGTGTTGAACGGGTTGACCACCACCCAAATTGAGAGCACAGCCATTTCGCTCATCGTCTCCTTCCTCGTGCTGTTCTTGCTAACTCGGCGCATCATGCCAGCCATCATCGTGTTGTTCCCTGTGGGCATCGCTTCCCTGTGGGTGGTGGGGTCCATGGCGCTCATCGGTCTGAAGTGGAACGTTCTCACCGTGATGGTCACCGCCCTCACGTTGGGCATTGGCATTGACTACTCCATCCACATGTGGCGGCGATTTGAGGTCGAACTCAAGAAGCGAGGCGATCATTGGGGGGCCCTCGAAGAAGCCCTTGACACCACCGGTGTAGCCTTGATGTTGAGTGCAACCACCACCATGGCGGGCTTCGCCGTCCTCCTGTTCTCACCCATGCCCATCATCCAGGACTTTGGCCTCATCACCGCCATCACCGTGCTGTTCTCACTGGTGCTCGCCCTGATGGTGCTGCCGGTGCTGGTTGAATTGTCAGCCCGTGGACAGGAGTCGTTGACCGAGGATGCTTCGGATTAAACAACGTCCAGCGCCTTGACGATATCGTCCATCACGAGGCCTTGTTCTCGTGCGACCAAGGCATAGGCCATCCAGGGTGTGATGAGTTGAAACGCCTTGGTCTTCCGGTCGGCTCGGCGATGCAATTCATCAAGTTCCAAGCCGCTTTGACGAGCGATGAACCTCGCCACGCGTGGCGTCAACCGTGCTCGGGGGTCATCGGTGGAAACTGGAGCCGAGGGCCTTTGAGAGGCCAATGACGTGGCTGATGGTGAAGACGAGGCGGGGGCGTCAACCGCAGGCCTTCCCGTCTTGGGCATCACTCCGCCATCCGTCGATGAGGAAACCGCCACCGGGCGTAGAAGTCGTGAGGGACGGGGAAACCAACCAAAGGGCACCTCAACCGCTCCGATGGGTGCAGCGAGGTGAAGTTCAGCGCCTCGCTCCTCGAGCCATCCTGCGGTCAACAGGGCGTTCACGACCTCTTCGGCTTCGTGTGGTGCGACCCACTCCATGTCGAAGGAAAACGCTCGCTCAACGTCGGGTCGAGGTAAACCGTCAGCACCACGGAAGACGATGGTGAGCGCTCGGCGAACATCGTCCACGTCCTCGCTCATGGAAGGATGGAGGCGAGGAGCCTTCATGAAGGTAGGCATCAAGACTCATCGGGGAGTTTGGTGAAGGATTTGTCCTCGTTGAGGCGCCATCGGCCACATGTCTCACCAACGTAGTACGTCGCTTCAGCGGTGTATTCGTAATCTCCACCGCCGGGGAGTTGGGAATAGTCTGAAACACGCTCCTCAGCCACGGCAGTACCGGCTGGTACGCCCAGAGCCGCCATGTGTTGTGCTGCCATCTCTTGTGGCGTTGGAGTTGGCGTCGCTGCTGAATTTTGCACAGCCTTTGGTGGTCCACGCGGGGGGCCACGGGTGGGTGTATTGACCGGACTGGAAGCGATCTTTCCACCGGGAGGACCTCGCTTTTTAGCGGGAGGTTGAGCGGTTGCGGTGGCGGTTGGCGCCGGCGGTTGACCACTGCGTTCACTCGGGGCTGGGTCGGAGGCCACCTGGCCCGTCGCTTCCAGCGCAGCCACCACTTTTTCTTCCATCCCTGCCGGTGCTCTTCGACGCAGCAGCACGCCCACGCCCAACAGGGCGAGCAGGCCCACACCGCTCAAGGTCATGGCGACGGCACCAAAGCCACCAGATGAACCTGCGACATCGGTGGACCACACGTTGTTGGTCTCATCAATTTCCCAAACCAGCCCTTCTTTGTCAACGGTAATCTCGAGGGTCCAGTCCCCCTCGGGCGCTGTGAATGAGCGCTTGACGGACTTCGCCGTGTTGGCGTCCATCGAATAGAACACCGACCGTCCAACCAAGGTGCGTTCCTCGCCCTGAACCAGTTCAATGGTGGCGTTGAACGGCGTGGGCAGTTGTTCTCCACCGTTCACCACGAAGAAGGACAGCCGAATTTTCTCTCCAGCCTCAAACTTACCGGTGAGTTCTACGCTCTCCAAAGCGAGGTCAGGCCCGATGTTGTTGAGCGGTGCTTCAAGCCACGGGTCAAGTTCCGAATTACCGGTGGAGGACACCAAGTTCCAACCCGAATCATCAGCCCCTTCGGCCCAGCAGTTCAGGTCGGCCTGTTCAGAAAGTTTGGAGGGGTCGCCCAGTTCGCTAAAGTCAAACATGAAACTGAACATGGTCTTTCCGTCAAAGACGGTGGTCGAGTTTCGAACCAGGCTGACGGGTTCCCATGATTGTGCGAGGGAACGAATTTGGCAGGTGAGCATGAGCTCGCTCGACCATGATTGGCCTTCGGCGATGTTGACGCCGATTTCAACCTGCTCGAGTTTGTACCTTGAGATGGTGTCGGTGATGGCCGAGGGGAGGAGTTCAGGTGCATCAAAATCCAGTTGGAACACGGGCATCTCGTACACGCTGAGCAATTCGGTTTCGAGCGGATCCCACAGCATCAGCGTCATGTCTTGGACCAAGCCCGATTGTTCGGGTGTAGGAATGGACGTGGAGAGGACCCCGTCCACGAGGGTCACGGTTTCACCGCCTCGCCATGGTTCGCCCTGAAGCAAGCCGTCCCAGCGGAGGCGAAGATCTCCAGAGTACGGCGTAGCACTGGTTCGATGAGAAACACTGGCGGTCAAGTCAATACCATCGCCGCCCATCAGGACAGCACCGGCCACGATGTTTTGCTGAACTCCACCAGAGGTGTCTCGCAGTGCATTGACATCAATGTTCATTTCTCGCTCGAGCACCCACGCTTCGGTGAGCGATTCGCGTTGGGTTCCATCGTAATCTCGGATGATCACATCGATTTCCCCAGCGGCCAACCCGCTCATCGTGAGGCTCCATTGGACGGTAGCCGTGAACGCCACGGTGAGGATGCCTGCTTCCTGCGTGACTTCGCAACCGCTCGGCAGGAGCAGAAGTCGTTCGTCAAGGGAAGCACACGTTCCGTCAACGGTGGTGTACTTGACGCCCAATCGGTCGTCGTTCCCCACTTCAAGACGAAGCTCGGTCAAATCACTCAAGCCGTTGGCGTCGGTGATGCTGACGCGCCAACCGATGGTTTGAGACGGCTCAAAACGCATCATGGTGTCAGAGAGCAGGTTGATGGTCGGTTCAATGGAGAGGAGTTCACCCTTGGTCGGTGTTCGTGATTCCCAACGAGCATGGCCTTCTTCAGCGGTCGTGCTCGGAACACTGAACCCTGCCAGGTCGGTGCCTTCCAACAACACACGTCCCCATTGGTGGTCGCTGTTGACGGTGTCGTTGACCGTGATGTTCACGGTCCAAAGGTTTCCGCTTTGATGGGTGTAAAACAGCGAGGGCTGGTATTCAACACGCTGGGGTATACCATCGGCCAAACCGCCGTTGGTGCCGTCATCTCGAGCCTCCAGCCACGAATAAGCCGACAGTGTTTCGTTGGTGAATCCACCCACATCGTGGAACAGGAACGAGACCGTGCGGTACACCTCTTTGTTCGTGTATTCATCGAGGTCAGGACTCACATCGAGCAGGGTTGGTCCCTCCCCGTTCAGCACGAATTCAAGCGGTGTGCTGTCGACCACAAGGTCCCAATCCTCGCTGGTTCGTGCTTCAATCCACAGGTAGAGTTCACCGGACAAGGACTCGGGGGCGTTGAGAAGGGCGTGTTCCACCTGGCCGGCGGGAAGATTGAACCATTCCGAACTTTGGTTGGACCAGATACGCTCGCCGAAGACATCGTTGTCAAACCTATGGAGGTCCATGTGGATTCGGCACTGAATCGTGCCGCCCAGCAACCGCAAGCCACTGTTGGTGAACCGGTGGTCAATGGTCAGGTTCAAGGCCGCGTTTCCGGGCAACACCTCGCCGGTTTCCACCGTGTCATCGCCTTGACTGGAAACATCGGCCGTAACATTCTGGAGCACCACGCTCACCGAACGGTCAATGCTCGTGATCCCATCGTGAACATAAGATGCATTTCGTTCAGCATGGGTGCTGGTCATGAATTTCAGGTGGTCGGTGGGCAGGGTGCCGCCCAAGGAGAAGGTCCAATTCACCGTTTGTCCTTCATCCGTCATGGGCCCAACCGTTGCGCTGGCTTGCTGGTTGAACAACAGGGAGGACGGGTCGTCAACGGTCATCGAAGCGGAGGCCGTATCCCAAGTGAGTGTCAACCAGTCCGAACCTGCATCAAAGCTACCGGATGCATCGGTCGGGTGAAGCGCCAGCACGTAGGTGCCATCCTGGGTGGTGGCGTGATGATGCGTGCGAACGCTGACGGGAGCGGAAGTTGGCTGCATGGTGGTTGGTGGTGAGGTCTCAAACGCCACCGAATCAGCGCCGATGGAGACATTGACCAGTTTCGGCGTCACCCATTCCATCACCCGCGTGGTCGAGTACTTCACACGGTACTGGAGAAACGGCGTGTTTTCGAGCACATCCGTCAGCGACTGATTGCCTGGCTCAAGGTAGGTGTTGACGGGGACGGTGGTCGGAAGCCACGCGGCCGAGGCAATGTTCTGCATGGAGTCGGCTGTGCGGTACTGCAGGCCAAGGTCGGTGCCGCTGGGTTCAACGGCAGAAAACCTGAGCCACAGAAGACTCGCAGCTCCCTCGTTTGATGGACGCAGGTCGTAGATGGAAGAGGTGAGAAGACCTTCGTGGGACCCAGGGTTCACATGGTACTCGTTTTCAGCGAGGTATTGGATGCTCCAGGTGCTGAACCTCGTGTTGCTCATGTCACCTGAGGCGTAGACCAGCGTATTGTTCGCAAGGGCCAGCGTGGAGTCGTACAGCCCGATAGGCAACGTAGCGTAGGTGTTCCAAGTGTTCGTGAAAGGGTCGTAACCGTAGGTTTTGTCGTTGGCGGAACCGCTCCATCCGGATGATTCGTAGCCGCCGTGGATGATGATCTCGTCGTTGAAAACGGCGGCGGCGTAGGCAGAGAATTTGTGCGTCGCGTTGGGAAGTTGCGTCCATGAATCGGTGATTGGGTCGTAGGCTTCGGTCAAGTTGGTTTCCTCTTCAACCGTCGTGTTGGCGATGGGGTCGAAGAAGACAGCCACGCCGCCGTAAGCGATGAGTTTGCCACGGAAGGCGATGAGTTCAAAGGAATGGCGCCGGTTGTTCATGCTGGTCATTTGGGTCCACGAATCGTTCACGGGGTCGTAGCGGAGCATCCGGTCGGTGGAATCCGACCGGTCATTGGTCGAAACACCGCCGGCGACGTAGACAAGACCGTTGAGGCTGGCCACACCAGCAAGTCCAACGGATTGATTGGCGGGCATGCTGGTGCCGTAGGTCCAGTTACCATCAGTGGCGTCGTAAACCTGGACCACGCCAGTCGCCTGTATAGCAGGCGAGGAAAAGGGATGGTGGTCACCGATGGCGTAGATGGTGTCCCCCACCACGGTGCACTTGTGGTACTGCTGGGTTTCCTGAAGTTGCTCAACGGCCGGCATCCACGTCTTGTTGGCGACGTCAAAAATTTCCACGGTTTTGGTGTTGGCTTCATCACCTGTTTGGGAGGGGTCGACGTCGATGCGACCCCCGATCAGGAACACTTCGTTGGTGGCCGGCAAATAGGCTGAGCACGCCCCGGTGCGCATCTGCGTCAGGCCGATTCCGGAGGTGGCTGTCCACGTGACGGGCGGCCGCTTGAGTTCGGTCAAACCCGATGCGGCCGATTGGGTCAGGTTGGTGTGAGTGAACCCGTTGGATGGAGCAAAATTGTCCACGAGTTCCTCGGTATGGTGTGGCGTGAAACCGTCTGTTTCCATGATGTTCATCTTTGCAGGCGAGGCCAGCATCGGTGACCATGCGACTGCCACCATCACCAGGGTGAGCAGCACCGTCGTCCAACGTTGGCGATTCACCATGGTCTACGGACATGCTCGGAGTTTGAATACTCTTCTTGTGATTGCTGACGGTTTGCAAAGGCCAAGGTGGTATCAACCGTGGAAGGAAAAGATGAAACCTGCTCGTCGCTGTTTGCCCGTCATGCATCACCCTGCGCATGACATCCAACCAAGTCAAGAGCCAAACCTTCTGTTCGGGTTTCCGGTGCTGTTCTTCGGCACCTTAGCCATCGCTGGGCTCGTCGCCTATGTGCTCCACCGTCGTTGGGGGGAATTACCGAAAGTTGGTCAACATCGGTATGACCCCATCGTCTTGATTCTCGGTCTGTGGTGTCTGGGTGGCCTCTTGACCGATGCTTTTGCCCATATTTCTGGCGTGGTAGATGACACATTTTTCACGCCGTGGCACGCGATTTGGTATTCGGGAGCCACCGCTTACGGGCTCTACATCACCTATGCCATCCTGCCAGAAGGTGGCGTACGGGAACTCGTGCGGCATCCGTTCAAAATCTTGGGTGATGTTGCCCCCCAGCACAAGCCAGGGGTGTACGGCATCATCATTTTCGGCATCTCAGGGGTTGGCGACATGATTTGGCATGAAACCCTGGGCGTTGAAAGCAACACCGACATTCTCCTTTCACCGACTCACATTGGCTTGTTTATCGGCCTGATCATGTCGGTAACAGCCCCGATTTGGTCGGCCTGGCCCGATGCAAAAAGCGGGACCTCCGGGTGGACCTCCCAACTGCTTCTCGTTTTTGGAGCAGGAGCGGCTTGGAGCGTGGTCCAACTCATCTTCCGCTACACCAACCTCTGGTTCAGGGGCCTGTCTGAGTTCTGTTACAGCGGTTCCACCGATTTTTGTGATTACGATGGCTACACCGGAGGCCTCGAATTTGGTTTGCAAAGTTTCTGGCTGCAAGCCTTGCTTCTCTCGGGCGTTCTCATCCTGTTCTTGCGGCGCTGGAACCCTGCCCGCGGTTCGATGTTCACCCTCTTCCTCATCCAAGCGGTCAGCATGTGGGTCTACTCTGAATTCAGTTCGACCGTGTTCCAGATGAGCCTGCTCCTGGCCATCGCGGCAGAACTCTTCCTTCCAGTGTTCCATCGGTGGGGGATGAAGGCGTACGTTCCGCTGATGGCTGCTTCACAAGTGGTCATCTTCATGGGCACTTGGTGGTTTGAGGCGCAGAAAATTTCCAACGTATCGTATTGGTTTGAAGGCAGTGAACTCCATGTCTTGCCCTTCGGGTGGACCATCCACGCAACGTTCGGTACCGTCGTGCTCTCGGCCGCCATCGCTTGGTTTGCTGTGGTCGTCGCCGAAGGGCCAACAGCTCCTGTTCTCTCTGCTGGGGACGATGCAGGCAACGACTGACGTTTGGCCGACAAGCCACACCTGCCGAATGCAAGGCGCTGAGCAAGTTCTTTAGTACTCGGTGAAGTAATTTTTACGTCATGGCAGTTAACAGCGATCTCACAACCCATCACGACGGGTCACTCACGTCGCCGCAACTGCTGGCCGTTGGCCTCTTTGCCGTCTTCATGGTTGGACTCGGTGCAGGTGCCGCCCTGTTTGGCGCTGGAACCGGTCTCTTTTCTCCTGAATCTGAATCCTTCAAGGCCAGCGTTGACACCCCGCTGGGAACGAATCAATACATCTTGGTTGAGGTCGATGAAGGCGACAATGACGAAGAGGTTCTCATCGAACACATCCACCATGTTTTTTTCTTCACGGCCAGTGATCGTGGAGGATTGATCACCTGGGATTTCGGCGACGGTTTCACGGCCACAGGTGCGCTCACGAACCACAGTTTTACCGAGCCAGGCTACTACACCGTGAAGGTGACGGAACTTCTCGACGGCTTGGTGGAAGAGGTCGTTCTCATCGTTGAAGTTGATTTGATCTCCCAAGCCGAGGTTGACAACATGGAGTGCGTTTGTGCGCCCACTGCAAAGGACACGGTGATATTGCTGTCCGAGCACGAGGGGCAGTCGGCCATCGAGGGTTTTGTGAAAGTCGAACACGATGGAAGCAGCGAATCGTGCTCCCTACGCAACCCGCTCCAAGAATGCCATGTGCGTGTCATGCTTCAACGGCTCAACGGCGGTGATGTGGTGGAGGAATCCGTCCTGTTCGACGACACCTTCCGCAGTAATGAGAAGGTGGTTGATTTCGTGTTCGATTCGGTTGACCTGCAACCCGGCGAGCGACTCCAACTCCGGCTTGAAACCGACCAGTTGAGAGACTGGCACAAGCCAACGGCCGAGTGGTCCACTGAAGCCCCGGTCGTTTGACCACTCCAGTATCCTCAGATTTTTTTCTCGGAGATACAGGGGGCACGGTTAACATCTCGCAAGGGGTAGCGTCACCATGAACCGAACAGGTGCTGTGCTCCTTGCCCTTCTCATTGCGCTCATGCCTTTGACTGGGTGCATCAGTGATGGTGCAGATGGAAACGACGGCGTGACCGGTGAAACCGGAGCCCAGGGAATGCCCGGGCTGGACGGCCTGAACGGCCTGAACGGCACCAACGGGACCAATGGAACCGACGGTGCTGATGGTGCTGACGGCGTCAACGGAACGAACGGCACCGATGGTATTGACGGGAAGACGACGCTCATTCAGACCTTCATTGAATACCCCGGTGAATTTTGTGCTGGTGGTGGCGTTGGCCTCCATGTGGGCATTGATGACGACAACGACGCTTACCTCTCCATCGATGAAATCGACGAAACCGTCTATGTGTGTAACGGTGCAGACGGCCAGGATGGCGCCAACGGAACCAACGAAGGTTCGAACAACGGGGGCGGCTCCGGGATGGTGCTCAGTGATTCCATTCGTCTGAGCAAATCCGACGGTTGTCCTGCAGGCGGGCGCCTCATGGCGTTCGGTTTGGACAACGGCGATAACGGCGGCACGGCAGGTAATGGCGTGTTGGAGGCCGGTGAAATCGACGACCAAACCACGTACTGCAGTGCGCAGCGAGTCAGCTTTGTTGACGACATACAACCGGGAACGGTCGGGGGCAAACCCGTTTCTTATCAGGGCATGAAATTGAGCGTCGCCGATACGCTTTACTTCGCTGCAGATGACGGTGTCCACGGTTATGAGCCGTGGGCCTACAACACCACCACCGGAGAAATGTGGATGGTGGCCGATATTCGGCAAGGGGCACAGGGGAGTTTCCCCGGCTATTGGCTGGGCATTCAACACGGCTCGCAAATCTTCTTTGGTGCCTACACCGATGAGAACGGGACGGAATTGTGGGCGCATGACCACAGTACCGGGGCTACATGGATGGTCTCCAACCTCGTCCCAGACGATCCCTCTCCAAGTGGAAGTAACCCCGGTGATGACATGGAAATCATGTACGGAGATACGCTGTACTACACGGCGTTCACGCTGGGATATGCCACCGAACTGTGGGCCTACAACACCATCTCCCAAAATTCTTGGTTGGTGAAGGACATCCATATGGGGAGTTCAGCCAATCCAGGCTGGTACATGCATTTCATTCACAACGATGTGCTCTACTTTACCGCCCGTGACATCGGGAACGTTCACGACCTTTGGGCCCACAACAAATCCAACGGCACCACTTGGAAGGAGGCCGCCTTTGGTACGCACCCCGATACACATCCCGGCAACTTCATGGATCATCTCATTGGCGACACCGTGTATTTTGATGCATTGACGCCGGTAGGGCGGGAACTCATGGCCTACAATCTCATCAACCACACCTCGTGGCTGGTCGCTGATTTGGAGCAAGGCATGGTGAGTAGCAACCCCGGAGAACACATGTCGTTGGTGGTCGGTCATACGCTGCTGTTTGATACGGCCGACGACAGCTTGTGGGCCCACGACACGTCCAACGGGTCCACATGGCGTGTCATGCAGCACTTGGGCACAAATCCCGGCGAAGGCGCCCATGAAACCGTCGTCGGCAAGATGGCGTTTTTCCGAGCGCAGGACGGGGCAGGCGGTGCAGAATTGTGGGCCTTTGACGAAGAAACCGGCCATGCGTGGCGAGCAGCCGACATCGTTCCAGGATCGGTAGGGAGCTCACCGGGCCAGAACATGATGGTTGGATTGAGCGGCGTGCTGTACTTCGACGCCTTCACCGACAAGACCGGTCGTGAATTGTGGGCGCACGACCCAGCCGACGGTTCAACTTGGGTTGTGCTGGACATTGAACAGGACGATGTGAACGCCACAACGACGGACCCATCCTCAAATCCGGCCCGAAGTTTCTGGGCCCTGCACAATGGATGTTTGTTCTTTGATGCCTACCAAAACGGCACCGGTCGAGAGATGTGGATGATGTGTTTAGACCACACCATCACCTACGGCCTTTAATCCGTTCTATAGAATGAAAGCCAACCATATTCAGGTCAACCGACCCTTTGAGTCGGCCGGAAAAATCATCTCATTTTTGCGATGTTCTCGCAGAACTGGGTGTCCATCACACGGTCAGGACAATGTGTTTATTGGAATGCGTTGGGTTGATACGTCCACCGGAGAGAACCCTCTGGGAGCTCGGCATAATGTGCCTGAATCCTTGGCTCAGTCGCCACCGTGTGGTGGTAGTCCAACAGGGTGGGATAGTCGGCCAACACCGATGCATGGATGCCATCGAAATTGCCTGAGAAGAGGCCAAACGCATAGGTGAACACCATGATGTCTGCAATGCTCATCTCTTCTGTACCGGCGATCCATGATGTTGGGGACTCCTGAATTTTTTTCTCGAGCAACCTCAAGCCCACCGTTCCCTTTGCGTCCGGGAGAAACAAAGCCTCACGGGCTTTCGTTCGTTCCTCCACGTCCTCAATCCCAAAGGTGCCCTCCAGCAACGAAAAGTGGGGGCCGATGCCGTCGATGAACTCGTCAACTTTTGCAGCCATGAAGGCGTTTTCTGGAATGAGACCACACTGGTGGCCGAGGTATCGGAGAATGGCAACGGATTCTGCGAGGTCTCCTTCAGGTGTTCTCAGCAAGGGAACCATGCCCCATGGGAGTTCGCCGTTCTTTTTCATCGACCCATAGAGCGCACCGTCAAGCCGCACATCTTCCCAATCGAGGTTGGCCATTGAGAGGGCGACTCGAGATGCTTCAGCGCGTCCGGGAATGGGCCAGTAGAACAGTTGGTACGGTGGTGTTGTCATAGAAAGATGCCTCAATTACACCGAAGTAGAGTCGCTTCTTGAACCGTTCGTCTTGGTCCCTGGTGGGTGTTTCATCGAAAAAATGCTCGTGCCGGGAAAAGCGACGGTTTTTACGTATATTGGAAGAGAGTCCTATTCAAGAGACCGACGGAAGAAATGTAGATCCAACAAGATGAATTTTAACTGTCAATGTTGATGCCTACGCATCAAGTGCTTCATCTTTGGAATGTTGGATCAGAAAATCCCATACGATCTGGCTGCTTTGTACCATGCCTTGTGTTCCTGGTGAACCATCTGCGTTATCGTTGGCATATGGATTATGCTGAGCTGCATAGATCGTCATCAATCGAACTATGGCGTCGTTTTCACATTCATCAAATCCTTGGATCGTGTAGAATTCATTCGTTTCGAAGGTTTCCATCGACCCCGTGCATTGATTGTAACTTGCCCACTCATGCATGTTCTCAATGGCGCCTGTGTCAACTGATTCTGGATTTGTCCACATGTCTTCTGCCCATGGGAGACTGAGCAAACTGGTTTCGTAAAGCACAACATTGTCTAAGAATCCGTGAACTTCCATGATGGGGATGGGCGAATACTCGTCTACATAATCGGTGATGAGGTAATGCGACATGCATCCAGCGGCGGCAAAAACATGGCTCATTTCCATTGCCAATCGTTGAACCATTGCACAACCGTTTGACCAACCAGAGGCATAGATTCGATTGGTATCGATGTTCTCTTCTTCGATGGTGAATTCAACGATCTTGGTGATGAAGCCAACATCATCGATGTTATCCCGAGAGGCATGAGCGCAACACCAGCCAGCATTCCACGCTTGGTTTTCGTCTGGATCGGTTGGTAGGTTCTTTCCGGGTACACCGTTCGGATAAACGACAATCGCTCCCTCGCTGTTTGCAATTTCATTGAACCCTGACAAATCCTTGTGGGTTGAGGAGGTTGAGGAATACCCGTGCACATCGACAACGAGTGGGACGGGAACATCTAGGTCAAGGTTCTCAGGTACGTGCTTCTCCCAGCATCGCTCCAAGCCATCGTGTTCGATGCAGAAGAAACCTCCGCCCCGACTCGGATTTGTTCCCGAATCGCCCTCTTCTGAGTCCAGTATTTCCGTTGAATCGGACAAACAACCCGACAATGAAGACGAGAGCATGAGTAGCACCAAAAGTGCAAATGGGTCCCTCCCCATGATTTTGACTGGTTGATTAAATAATTTAATTTGTCTCCGACCCGAGATATAATCTGATCAACGAGCCGAGCATCAACTTTCGATGATGACGTCAAAGAACGTAGCGTCCCATTCAATGTTGACTTCCTCATTCTCATCACTTGCCCCGGGTAAAACAGAGGTCGGTGGTTGATTGGTATCGACAGAAATTTCCAGTGAGAGAACACCGCTTCCATAGGTTTCATTTGTCCACATTGCTCTCCAATAATCATCGGTTTGCCCTTCCTCCGTTATCATTTCGCCACTGTAACCAGGGTAAACAAATACCGTCAGTGTCATTGGTTCACAATCATCGCTGGAATCAGACAAATCGTTGCCAGTGTTTTGCCAATCGGCTACAAATCCATTCGGTGGAATGTTTACGAGGACCTGGTCACACGGATCGGCTATTTGACCGGATGTCTCCTCGTACGTTATTGAAAACGTGATTTTTGCCATCATGTTTGAAGATTCCATTCCAGCCAATTCTCTTGAGAACGTGTAGACTTCGGTATCCCCATTTCCAATAAGGATTGAATCCGAACCTTGTACTGCACTTTCATTAAAAACGATTGAAAAAGATGGTATGGCGTATTTATCACTAATATCATCCTCTTTAACCACAAAAAACATGTAGGCATGGAAGGCGAGTCCAATAACTAGAATTGTGGAAAGAAGAGCAAATGTGCGGCCTGAATCGTCTTCCTTTAGGAGGAATCCAATACTATGTTCATCTGCCATCAATTCACCTCCTCATCACGAATAAGGGTTAACCCCGCTCATATGTAGCACAAAAGCAACACCGATCATAAAACCGATTAGAATGGACATCATCTTGTTGAGTGCCTGATACTCTGAACGCTCAAAATCAAGTTCTGGAAAGTACCTCCCTCTGACTCGAATAGGAAACCGCAACGGATTCGAAATCAATGATTGGAACGAGCGCTCTTCCCATCCAATGCCGAAGGCGATTGCAATACCAAGAATGCCTGCTGACAGCATCTCTGTGAGAGGAATCATTGACTGTATAATCTCGAGGAGCGCGGATGTAGCAACGACCATGAGAACAATGGCCACTGTTTTGCTTAGCTGTTCATTGTCCTCAGAGATTCGAATGAGGCCATAATGGAAGATAATGTAGAGTCCAAGAATGGGGCGCATCATCGTGAAGTGAACGGATGATGTAATCTCTGTCCAGATGCTCTGCCATGGGCTTAATCCTTCAAGTTCAGTTCCGGTAAGCGTACCTCCGCCACTACCGGTTAACTCCGCTCCAGACAACATGATGTGCGTTAAGAATCCAATGGCCATGTAAACGAAAATCACGTAGGACGTGACCCGAATACGACCCTTTGATGTTGCATAGATTTCTCCAACAAGGATGATGAGCCCGAACAGAACAGACGCGGCCAAACCCATCGACCAGAGATAGTCGCTAACGACGTTGCCCCCATAAAGGTCCATGAAGTAAAAGTAATCTGAACCTGTGAACATTCCAATCCATCGGAATAAAATATGCCCGATGATGAGTATCACCAACAAGATTGAGACATCAGAAACACCGAGGATTTCTCTGTTTTCTTCACATCCCTTCATGAATCGGAATTTGAGATAGACCATGGTCCAAATGAAGCCACAGACAATGTAGCCATCTCCTACGCCAGCTAACGGATTATTTACATTAAAAAATATGACAGAACCCATTGATACGATAGTGTAAATCAACAATACACTGACTCCAATTTTGAATTGTTTTCTTGTTCGCAAAATTGGAACTGGAAAAATAAGCGCGAGCATGATCATCAGTCCAGAGAAAATTTGATCGGCAAAGTGCCCGGAATAGAGGACAATTCGCCAAATATCTGTTTCAAATCCAATGGATCGGACGCCATTTGAAACGCCTTTGCAAATGAAAATCCAACACAAGAGTTGGGCAGCAAACCGCTTGTTCCAGATCACTTCGAGTTTCTGGGTGTTCACAAGAATGAGTCCTGAAACACCCAGGGCAAGGCTCAGTATCCCGCCTACTGCAAGTAAGCCATCAACTGCCATGATGGGTCTTTTATGGAATCATCATTTGATATTATTCCCTATTGTGTGTCGGGTTGGACGAATGAATTAAACATTGAACGTAAGTAAATCGAATCGTCTAAAACCTAGCGTATGAACTCTTGGTCTGAGTATGTGGAGAAATAAGGCAATGACAAAAGGAGAATGCTCGTACCGGGAAACTATCTGCAAATACCATGGTAGGTAACTTGCTATTGACTTGCGATAAGTATATTTTAATGGGATTATTGAAAAACACGAGAACCATGCACCCAGCCAAGATTTTAGCCACTGGCTTGCTCTTCTATTTGCTGTTCATGCCTGTATTCGCGTTCACAGGTGATTTGCGAGTTGAATGCGATGTCGAGGATAACAGCAACTGCCAAGAATACGGGTATATGCAAGGAATCGCCGCTGCAGGGATGTTGTTTGGAATCATGCTTTCGGTTGGTGGGGCCTACAAGATGCGAGGTTTGTCAT
>JBMSEL010000069.1:0-4116 GCA_049412325.1 Candidatus Poseidonia sp. | reverse complement strand
GCCTCCACATGTTCTCCAAATTCGAGCGTGGTAATGTTGTCCGAGAAATACACCATGAGGCGGGCATTCTTGTTGTAGGGGCGTGCTAAGTTGAGAGCGTGCGCCACGCCCAGTGGCTCTTCTTCAATGACGTAATGGATGCGTTCACCCGGGAGTCCTTGGCCCACATGCTTTGCAATCTGGCCCACGAATTGATTCGAGATGATGGTGATGTCCTTGATGCCAGCACGGCGAATGGTCCCGAGAGCGTAGTCAATGACAGGGCGCTCATGCAGTGGAAGCAACGTCTTCTGTGTATAGCGTGTGAAGGGAAGAAGACGGGAGCCGTAGCCGCCAGCAACGAGGATGGCCTTCACCGTCATGACTTCAATGGCATGAAGGCGGCTTTAGAAGATGCTCATTGGGGACCCCGGTCGCCCTTTGATTTCATTAATTCTTCAACGGCACCGTCTTTGGCGTTTCGCTCAAACCAACCCGTGGCGACCAAATCACCCAATCGGCTGACACCTTCCTCGATGTTGTCCAGATCTCGGGCCTCGGCGATGTCCCACAGTCGCTGGGCTTCTTCGGCGTAGTGTTGGTTGGCTTCTTCCACAAGTTGCTCGCTCACCCGCAATTCCCCCTCAAGACCGGCGTAGTCGTCCTCGTGCAAGGCCGGGTCCACGCGCTCGGCAGCGGCCTCAATGGCAATTTCTGGCTGACCGAACGCCGGGCCTTTCTCGTCCCCGCCCCGGGTTCGAAGAAAGGTCTCGTTTGAGGCAGTTCGCCCTACTGTTGAACTGAACGCAAGGTGAAGGTGGTCCGCCTCCTTGCTGCTGAGGTCCAATCCGTGAAGCTCATCCCAACCAAATTCAATGCTGTCAAGCAGCATGCCCAACCGGTCCTGCAGTGTTTTTTTCCGATGCAAACTCAACCACATACAAATCATCACCAAGGCAACAAACACGACCAATCCTTGGAGAATGATAAAAAGTTCAAGCCCGCCGAAATAGGCACCGATGGCCCAGAGGTCAGCCAAACCGACGAAAATCCAAGTGACGATGACGGCGCGGCGATGCGATCGCCGCTCATCAACAAAGAATTGCTGAATCAAGTCTTTGTTCGACGCCAACCCGCTCACCTACTTTGCTGCAATGGTGCTGAGCTTCTCCAATGTGGGCTCGTCAAGTTCGGTGTCGACATCCCAACCCATTTCTTTCAGTCCGTTGATGACCCCTGCGTCAAGGATGGTGGTCATGCGTTCGACCGCATATTGAAACAACAGTCCACACAACAAGACGGTGGCCAAACCGAACTCCCAACGCGTGAGGGCGGCGACGCCGATCCCGATGAACAGAATCATCAGGGCAACGGGAAGGAGGCGCTGCTTGACTTTCATGCGAGAAGCATGCGCGTCGAGGACGCGTTGAGCCCCCTCTTTTTTGCTACCCATGGCGAACGGATGAGCCCCCTCATGGTGAAGATACCGCTTCTCGCGACAGCCATTCGTTCAATTCCGCAAAGGTTTCGTCGAGCCCGTTTCCGCCTCGCTCCTGAACGAGCACGCTGTCGCTCATGGTGAAGTGTCCCCGAGGTTGCGAGATCAGGTGCTGGAGCAGATCGCCCATGGCTCGTTGCATGTTGGCCACCTGTTCAACCTGCATATTGAGCAGGCGTTCCATGCTGTTGAACACCATGTCGTTTCGTTCTTGACGTGCTTCAAGCGCATTGGAAGCCGCCGTCATGGCTTCTTCTTGTCGTTTGAGCAACTCCCGTGCTGCAGGACTGCCTACGGCGTCGCGTCGGTGAAGTTCCTCGATGGCAGTGTTCAACTCAACATGGCGTCGGGTGAGGGCGCGTTGAAGGCTCTCAACTTGGCCGTTGGCCTCACGGAGTTGCAAGGCGAGTTGCTGCCCGTCCCGTCGCATGCGCCCCAGTTCTGCACTGTGGTGGGCGGATTCCGACAGGAACGCCACCACAATCGCGAGACCGAGGGCCATTTCAGGATGAACCAACATGGCTGTCGCTGAAAACCACGCTACACTACCCCAGAAGACCGACCTTAATATTCCCATGATTCAACATAGGTGTCCGTGGAATAAAGTCGGTTGTTGGGACTTCCGCGGGCCCCCATCACGACGGGAGGAGGATGAAGCAGTCATCGTCAACTTCGATGACCAAGCCGGTGGTGAGCAGGTGGTCCAGCGCCTCATCGGTTTCATCGTCTTCAATGTTCGAGGAACGGGTGTAATCAAAAATGGCTTGAAGCGAGGCAACGGGTTCGCCGCGAGCCAGTTCAAGTTCAATGCTCATGATGACCGACTGGCACGCGATGGCCAGCAACGGGTCGTCGGTGTTGGCATCTGGCATCAAATCAAGGAAGATGTTGGCGGGGTGCGTCTCTTCGTTCACCGGTTCCACGGATGGCCCTGAGGTGGCGCGCTCACCCAACCCCCGTAGGGCGTGCGGTTCGTTGAGGTCGAAGCAATCGAACAGGTTTCGTTGATGAGGGTCCTCCAGTTCATCGGTTGAGGCTTCGGTCTCCAAGCGGCGACCCAAGTCGTCGAGGCGTTGGAGGCGTTGGTCAATCACCACCTTTTCTCGCAACAAATCAAGGGCGAGCAAATCCATCGTCATGTTGGCTTGTTCAACGATCCAGTCGTGAACGTTCCAGTTTGGATTCACGCCCAGCATGGCGTCTGAAAGTTGGCGCACTTCGGCAGGCATGTCCTCTACGGAGACACGACGTTCCTGCTCGTTTTTGTGCTCGTCCGCCATGCTTGTCCTTCCGGCTTGACAGCCTATGAAACATCCCCTTTCCCTTGCGTGCATGGTGCTGGTTTTTGGAAAAACAACGGACGCTTCACCAACCCCGAAACCCCTCGCTCCCGCCCTCCAATTTCTTCGGGGAGCGAGGGTCGCGTTCATGTAGAAGCGTCATGTGCGCCAAAGCATGAGTGACCATCGCATCACGGTTCTGCCAGGCGACGGGACGGGCCGAGAAGTGGCGTTGGAAGCCCAACGCATCTTGGACACCATTCAGCAACATTCGAACCATGGGTTTGACCAGACCGTCATTCCTTGTGGTGGTGAGCATTACATGGCCACCGGTGAAGAGTGGGCTGAAGGTTCGTTTGACATCTGCAAGAACGAAACGGATGCCATTTTCCTCGGTGCCATCGGCTACCCGGGTGCACGCCTTCCCAATGGCGACCTCGCTGGGGGCTCGGTGATCCTCGGCCTTCGCAGCGGCTTGGACTTGTACGCCAACGTGCGTCCGATCAAACTCTACGAGGGCGTGCCTCACAAAATCCACGGAGGTTTCCGGCAAATTTGGGAGCCCGGCATGGTCGACATGACCATCCTCCGAGAAAACACGGAAGGCCTGTACCATGCACTGCTACGACGGTCTGCGGACCGCGCTCAAGGTCGAGAAGAATACGAGCCCGAGCCGATGACCTTCCCCGGTCTTGAAGGCGAGGTTGCCTACGACCCCCGCCCCATCTCCAAGAGCGGTTCCGAACGTCTGATTCGCATGGGCTTCGAAATCGCAGAAACACGAAACGGAGCCCCTGCCGACGGCGTCCGGCGCGTGTCGTGCATCGACAAGTCCAACGTCACTCGAGGCTGTCAACTCTTCCGTTCCACCTTTGATGAGGTCGCCGCCGGGTACCCTGGGACCGAGGCAGACTACGGCTACATCGACGCCTTCATGCAGTGGATCACCCGCTCACCAGAGCATTACGACACCGTCGTCACCTCCAACATGTTTGGCGATATTTCCACCGACCTCGGTGCCGTGCTTCAGGGAGGCATGGGCATGGCAGCCTCTGGCAACATCGGCGACGACCATGCCTTCTTCGAACCCGTTCACGGGTCTGCCCCCAAGCACGCTGGCCAAAACAAAGTGAACCCCATCGCTTCCATCAATTCCATTCAGATGATGATGGATTACCTCGGTCGCAAAAACAACGACGACGACTTGGTCGCCGTCGGCCGCCTCATCGACGAGAGCGTCGCCGACCACCTCAAGGAAGGGAAGATGCTGACCTACGACATCGGTGGAACCGCTTCGTGTTCCGATGTCGGCATCAGCATCGCCGACCGATTGGCGGCCAAGCTCAAGGAACGCTGAAT
>JBMSEL010000035.1:0-19080 GCA_049412325.1 Candidatus Poseidonia sp. | reverse complement strand
CCGCCCACGATGTTGGTGCCATACTCCACCATCTTGTCGGCATGGAACATGCCCTGCTTTCCGGTGATGCCCTGCACGAGGACCTTGGCGTCTTCTTCAATCCAAATGGCCATCAGTTTCCACCTCCAATCAGGTTTACAATTTTCTGAGCCCCTTCGGCGAGGTCGTCGGCGGGGTGAATGTTGAGGGTCGACTCGGCGAGGATGGCCTTGCCTTCATCCACGTTCGTGCCCGCCAGTCGCACCACGAGCGGGACCTCAAGCGAGAGCGCTTCGGTGGCGGCGATGACACCGCGTGCGATGATGTCGCAACGCATGATGCCGCCGAAGATATTGACGAGAATGCCCTTGACGTTGGGGTCCTCGAGGATGATGGAGAAGGCGGTCTTCACTTGTTCCTCGTTGGCACCGCCGCCAACATCAAGGAAATTCGCCGGTTCACCACCGTACAATTTGATGACGTCCATGGTGGCCATGGCAAGGCCAGCACCGTTGACCAAGCAACCGATGTTTCCGTCGAGTTTAACGTAGGAAAGACCGGTTTCCTTGGCACGGATTTCAACCTCTTCTTCCTCAGAGAGGTCTCGAAGGTCGTCCCAGTTCTTGTGGCGGAATTCTGCGTTTTCATCAAAGGACACCTTGGCGTCCAAGGCCACGATTTCATCGTTGGCCGTACGGACCAGCGGGTTGATCTCCAGCATGGCACAGTCGCTTGAGACAAACATGCCGTACATGGAAGTCAAGGCCTTAGCGAAGGCTTTGTGGGCGGGCCCGGTCAAGCCGAGGGCGAGCCCAAGGTCTCGCTTTTGGTAGCCCATCAGCCCAGCGTTGGGATCAACCGAAATCTTGTGAATCTTCTCTGGGGTGGTTTCTGCCACGTGTTCGATGTCCATGCCGCCTTCCGTGGAGGCCATGATGAGCACGGCCTTGTTCTCTCGGTCAACGAGGATGGCGAGGTAGTATTCGTGTGCGATGTCGCAACCGGATTCGACGTAGAGGTTTCGAACGAGTTTTCCTTCCTCACCCGTTTGGATGGTCACCAAGATGTTTCCGAGGATGTTGGTGGCGTAGGTCTGCACCTCGTCTTTTGAGAAGGCGATTTTGACCCCACCTTCCATCACAAGATCTCTTGAATCGGGTGCGTAGAGGTTCCCTTTCCCACGACCACCAGCGTGGATTTGAGATTTCACAGCGACGACCTTGGAGCCGAGGTGGTCGTAGGCTGCCACGGCCTGGTCAACCGTGGTGCAGTGAACGCCCTCAAGCACGGGCACACCGTGCTGCTTGAGCAGTGCTTTTCCTTGGTACTCGTGAATGTTCATGGTGCTCTCCAACCACTTCGACGAAAAGACCGTCTTTCAATACTTTGGAAGGGCAGGTAGCGTGATTGATTTGGCGAGGTGTTCATAACATAGGCGCAAGAGGGGATGCTATGCAGGTCGTGGTGCTGGCAGGTGGCGTTGGTTCTCGCCTCCGCCCGTGGACCAATCGCATCCCCAAACCGCTCTTACCTGTACTTGACCAAACCCTCCTCGAACACGTGGTGAGTTCGCTTCCAGTCGATATGGTTGATGAGGTGGTGGTGGCGGGCGGCTACAAGGTTGACCAAATCAAGACCTACTTTGAGGCCGCAGACGCCCCCTTTGACGTCCGAATCGTTCCGGAGGACGAACCGCTGGGCACCGGTGGGGCGCTTGGAAACTGCCGAGATGTCGTGAGCGGTACTTTTGCCTGTTTCAACGGCGATATCATCTCTTCACTGGATGCCTCGTCGCTGTTGAGCATGCACCGCACCAACGGCTCGGTGGGAACCCTCGGGCTGTGGGAAGTGGAGGACCCCACCCGGTTCGGCATCGTTGGTCTTGACGAGGCCAACAGAATCACCCGCTTCAAAGAAAAGCCAGCACCTGAGGAAGTCTTCTCCAACCTCATCAACGCAGGTTCGTACATCTTCAACGACGACGTGTTCGATTGGATGCCACAAGGTCGCCATTCCATTGAGCGTGACGTGTTCCCCAAACTCGCTGCAGAAGGACTGCTCAGCGGCGTTCCCTTCGAGGGCTACTTCATCGATGCCGGCACACCCGAAGCCTGGAACCTCGCCGTGAAGGCCTCCATCGACCACGGCCGGCACAAGACAGGCTTCCTCCACGGTGCTCAACCTTCCTGGTATGCTTCTGACGCAGCCCGCAAAGGCGCCATGTCCACCTCTGTGATTGTACACAGTATGGTGTCAACCGGTTGCTCCATTGGAGATGCTCAGGTTTCCATGTCCACCTTGCTCAAAGGGGCTCGTATCGGAAATAAATCTCGTCTCAGCTCGTGTTTGGTCGGTGAGGGTGCGGTTGTTGGCAGAGGGTGCGAATTGGACGGCGTGGTGATTGACCACGGTGCTGAGGTGCCCGACGGAACGGTGCAAAAAGGCGGCACTTGGCCCAAGCAAGCATGAAACCTGCTAAATGCTAGTGGCCATGTCGGTGAGGCATGGACCAACCGATGATCGTTGTCAATTTCAAGACCTACGCATCTGCCTCGGGCGAAGCTGCGGAAACGCTGCTGGCCGCCATGGAGGCGCATGCCAATGGACCTGCCACTTTGGTCGCCGTCGCCTCGGCGTTCGACCTTCCCACCCTCGCAGGTCAAGCCACCAACGTGGAAGTGTGGTCTCAGCACCTTGACCCGGTTGGTCAGGGCGGGTTCACCGGTTGGCTGGAGCCGCAAACAGCCCTCCACCGTGGAGCCAAAGGGTCCATCATCAACCACGCCGAGCACAAGGTCGAACTCGACCATGTTCGTTCGCTGCTCGAAATGCTCCCCGAGGGTTTTCCCGTCTGTGCATGCGCCGCCGATGTCGAAGAAGCCAAGGCACTGGCCGCTCTCAATCCGACCTACATCGCTGTTGAGCCTCCAGAACTCATCGGCGGTGACATCTCTGTCACCACCGCAGACCCTTCCATCGTGAGCGATACCGTGGCTGCTGTCAAGGCCGTCAACCCAAGCGTGAGGGTGTTGTGCGGTGCTGGCGTGAAAAACGGCCAAGACGTCGCCAAGGCACTTGAGTTGGGTGCGGAAGGCGTCCTGTTGGCCAGTGGGGTCACCAAGGCGAGCGATGTTCATGCAGTGTTGGCCGATTTGGTCGGTGCTCTGTGAGTTTGCATCACCAGCGCAGCCTCCTGTCGAAGTTTCGCAGCCGCCAACCCGCTTTCGGCGGGGCATCCCTTCCTGTATTGGCAACCGTCGCAGTGTTGGGAACGAGCAGCAAGGGGCAGGCTTGACAGCGTCGGATCAGCGCTCGCCCATCGAGATAACCAACGCATTTCTTGCGCGTCGTGATGGGCAAGTGCGAGCGCTTGCTTCAACGATTGAGGCGAGACCTCAACATGGTGTTCCAACCATCGTGTGCCTCGCCATGCGACCACTTTCAACCGAAAGGAACCGACATCACGGGGGAATCCAGGTTGATTCATGGCCCAGTGAACGGTGAGCAGGTGCTCGAGTTGCTGCCCCAGGGGGTTCCTTGCCGGCGTTCGAAATTGAAGGCGGACGAGCGTCCACCGGTTCTGATGGAAAACGGCCAGCTCTGGGGCCGCATAGAGTTCTAAATCCCCCACCCGAACAGGTTCTTTTCGGTCAAAAAACGCCCATCGACGTGGTTCTCCACTGACCAAGGGCCGAAGGGCATGAACGGCGTCAAGCTGCTGAAGTTGTCGGACAGCACGTTCGATTTTTTGCTGGCGAAGAAGTACTGGAGCGCTCATCCCATGTTCCGCTATGGCGTCATTGACCAGTCTTGTCACCACCTTTGTGGTGTAAGCCCTCGTCCAAATTTTTCGCTCATACAAGTCGCTGATCTTCTTTCTCCAAGCCGCCCTCATCACTCGCAGCATGAGTTCATCCACATCCCTCGGACGTGTGTTCCTCGTCCTCATGCCGTGGAAGGGGCGGCGATTCAGTTGGCCATAGGTCAATGCCCAAGCTCTCGGGCATGCGTTCATCAGTCGGGCGCTCGTTTGGCTCCAGTGAGGTAGGGGTGTCTTCATGGCCTTGACCATCGTGGTCAACCTACATCATGCTCGTGGTCAAACGACGCCGAGTTCCAAGACATTTAGCGTAGCGTTGACGGCCATCCAGAGCGCCATGGGCGTGAGGATCCACCCGACAAATTGAGCAAAGACTTCGCCGCCGAATTTGCCAAACAGACGGGAGAACGGACCTCCCCACGACGACACGATGCGGAGCAGTAACACCACAAAGCCACCGCTGAAGAGAAAGAGGAGGAGGAAGAACAACGCCATGCCAATGCCACTCCCGCCCGCCAGCACCGATGACCCGACCGCCTGCGTGAACAGGTTGGGGAACGCAAGCCATCCAAACCATCCCATCCAAATGCCGAGCAACACGTCTCGGTCCATGTCCACAGGGTCGCGCCAATCTCGGAAGCCTTTGGGGAAACAGCGGTGGAGCAAGCGCCCCAACACGTCGGCTTCGTAAGGTGCTCCTCGGCGAGCGGTGAAGAAACACATCTCGAGCATCCAGGCCATCATCGCAATGTCGAGCAGGAAACGAACGGTCATCCCAACCGGGAGCAAGGTGAGCAAGAGGGCGGGCAGGTTCACCAGCAAAACACCGGTCGCTGCGGCGACCACAATGGAGCCCCAAAGCAGGCCGGGCGGGAGTGGTTCTTCGGGAGCAGTCCACTCGTTTCGGGGGAGGGCAAGCAAGAAGAGGAACAAACCTGGGCCAAGCAGCAAGCCGAAGTAGGAGCCGAAGGAGTTGGGCCCACCGCCCTTGATGGCATCCACAGATTCCACGATGTCCAGTGTGGCAGCCGAGGAGGCTTGCGAGAAGGTCACATGCATGCCGGGGTCAACCACCACGACGGCGTCTGACGCGCCGGTAGGGAGGCTCTTGGCAAAGGTTCCCTTCTCGTCGAGGTAGACGCTCCAGCTTGCATTGGTGGCGGCAGCCAAGGAATTGACATCCGTCATCATCGCACCTTCACCCGTTACGATGTGGACCACTTCGATTCGGTCGCCGAGTTGGTCGATGGAGCGATTGAATTCGTTTGCTTGCGCGAGAATTTGTTCTGAACCAGGCAGGACAAGACC
The DNA here is from genome assembly GCA_049412325.1 of Candidatus Poseidonia sp. Lineage (GTDB taxonomy): Archaea > Thermoplasmatota > Poseidoniia > Poseidoniales > Poseidoniaceae > Poseidonia. Next base: position 13,973 of record JBMSEL010000035.1, on the reverse strand, counting down.
GATGATCAATGCTTCATGACCTGCCAGGAGTTCACTGATGGAGACGGTTGAACCGTCGGATTTGGTCAAGTCAGCGTCCAGGATTTTGGTGTTGTCGAGAATGACGGCGTCGGCTCCTAAGTTGGGCTGGTCAAAGACGGTTGGAAGCGTGAGCAAAGCAAGGACCACCAGTGCGCCAAGAATGGGTGCGGGAAGCAGCAAGCCGCTTCTAAAGGCGTTCGCCACGTAGCCCAACAACGCCATGATGGTCGTCAGCGTCAGCCAGAGGCCTGCACTGGCGAAGCCGTCGTCCTCGGGGAGCACTTCGAAGCGGAGGAGACCCTCAGCATGGCAGTCGCTGTTGAGGTCGCCAGCGATGGTACGAAGGCAGAATTGGAGGTTCATTTCACCGACAGGTAACGGTTTGGCACCCGACCACGTGTAGACGGTGTTGTTGCCGCCCATATCCCGCGTCATTCGAATGCGCCCCGCACTCGTTTCAACGAGGTATTCGCCGTCGCGCACGGATTTGTCGGTCGGGAGGAGCGGGCCCCAAATCTCCCATTTTTCGTCTCGCAGGTCTTGAAGACCCCACGGGAGACGGTGTTCGAGTTCAACGTGGGCGAGGCGTGAAGCGTCCACGGTGATGTCGGCTTTTGGCTCGTAGAGCACACCGTCGATGATGATGCCACCGCTGTTCTGTTCAAAGCCACCCCACTGGACCCTTGCCTGTGTGCCGAGGCATCGATGTTCAACGGATAGGGTAAGGCTGATGCTCTCGCCGGGTGCTAAGTTCAAGGTGACGTTTTGCATTTCACCTGAGAAGTTCATGGCGTCACCTTCTGCGGAGGTGTCGAGCGTTTGGGTGACCTCTGCCGAGTAGATTTCTCCGCTGCCGTTGCTTACGCTGTAGTACAGGGTAGTGCTGGAATCGGCCCATGTCTGGCGAGTGCAAGATTGGGGTCCACCACCGCCTTCGATGATGGCCGAAAAATAGACGCCCATGAAGACCTGTGCTTCAACGGGCTGTTCCACCGGTGGGCTCGCCAGCGTGAAGACAGGTACGGGGCCGTTGGTGAGACCTACCGTGAATCCACCCACGGCAGAATCGGTCTGTTCTCGCTGGAGCACTGCATTTTCAACATCGTTGCCCTCAACGAACAACCGTTCGTGGGGGTTGATCTCCCACTCGACAAAGCCTGGTTCATAGGTGGAGTCGGTGTTGGCCGAAACCATGCCGGAAAAACCAACGCAGAGCAACAGGAACAGGGTCCCGATGGCCCATGCTTGACGCCCCATGCCACGACCAAGGGGTGTCGGTTCAAGAAGCCAATGCTCCGTTGAAGTCTCAGAGAAGGCCAAGGTAAAGCGACATCAAGAGGACGCCGCCCGTGATGGCTGAAGCGTTTACTGCCCCTTTACTCATGTAGCCTCGGTTCTCGAGCAACGCACCGAGATAACTGTCAATTTGACAACCCAACCAGCCAATAACGGCCAGCACGGCCAACAGTTCCACACCGTTGGTTGAGCCGCTATCGGAGGTGGTGGCCCACCATGCCACGAAGGTCAGCACTGCAACGACCAAGGAGCCGACAGCGGCCGCCAGTTGGCCGTTCGGGGAAAAGCCCCCGTTCTCACCTTGTTCACACGGTTTGAGTGTGGTGATCATCCGGACGCGAGGGTCCAAGCAACCGATTTCACTGGCGAAGGTATCGGAAGCGGCCACAGCCACGGCGGCGCCAAACATCCACACCCCTGTGGTCCAATCATCTGCCATGTAGGCGTAAATGCAAATCAGGCCTGGAATGGCACCGTTGGCGACGACATTGGTCCAACCACGGTGGCCGTCGCTTGATTCGCTCAAACCCAAAGCTTTCTTGTCGTCAAATCGCCACTTGGTGGCTTTGTGTGAACTCAGCAGGAAGCCCAAGAGGATGAGTAACCACGTCCAATGGCCGAGTCCACCGACCACGAGCCCGAGGATAGCGGCTGCGTTGGCACCTTTGGTATCGAGCATCTTGGCTCGTGACGACATCACCAAGAGGGCCAGAACAAGGCCAACCGTAACCACGAGATTCCCAGTGTTCGGTCCACTGGAAAAGACATCCATGGTCGGCACCTTCGCAGGAAATGGACCAAAGGTCCACCCTTTCGCACCGGGGCTTGGTTTTTGAAGACCGCCCCCGATAATGGCCGTTTGACCTTATTCTTCGGCGTTGAGCACGATGGTTGGCAGCCAGCGAAGGATGCAGAACCATAGCCCGAGCACCATCACCGCCAACCATGCCAATTGAAGGAGGACTGCCAGGAGGGTATCACTTTCGGCGAGGAGCATGCCCACACCCCAAGACGAACCGTTCCACAGGGCATGGCCGAGTATGGCAAGGCCAACCCCTGCCCCCAAGGTCGTTGGCATGGGCCATGCATGGCGTTGGTGGCGTCCCAGCAACTTCACGATGGCTTGGGACGGAAGGGTGGTCCAACTTGATTGAGCAACACCACGTCCTTGCTTATCGTACAAGACCCATTCTGCATCGGCGTCTTCAGAAAGGTAAGCGGTTCCTGACAAGGAAGGCAGTGCATGGCCACGGCTCAACCAGCAACCGATGGCGTAGCCGCTCAGGCCGGTCCACATGGCGTGTCCGGGAATGGAACTGAGACCACGAAGGCTCGCCGTGAAGAAGTATGCAATGCTGCTGTAATCACTGGCCAGTGCCATCAAAATGTAACTTGCATTCTCTAACAAGGCAAAACCAAGGCCAACGGTCGAACCAACATAGAAGCCGTGCTTTGGTGAAACGATGAGGTGACTGAGCGCCAGCACGGCGAGGGCTTTGGACAACTCCTCGCCCACCGGCGCTGAAACGAACAAGATCAGTCCTTCTCCGAGGGTCCCGGTTTCAAACGCATTCAAGCCCACGGCGCCAACCAAAATTGGCGAGAACAAGGAGTTGATGATGATGGCTGGAACGGCCGAGAGCATCCCAGCGACGAGCATCCATTCAGCGTCTCGACGTGAAATATGGATGCCAAAGTGCCGGCTGGTGATGGACCACCAAGCAAACACCGGGGTGGAGAAGCCGATGAGCCAGGCTGGCAGGACGACGGCGAGCGCCAAGAGGAGGGTCAGTGCATTGGCGCCCAAAACGGTCAGCGGCAACAGGCATGCGGTCGAGATGGCCACGCCCAAGACAAACAGCAACCAGAGGTGAGCCGGCCGCGGCATCTCCAATGGTGCAGTGGAGCGAAACAGGTGATGTTGCACCGTGGTCGGTTTTGGAGACCTCACCACCAAGCCGCCTGCAATGGCATGCATGTTCCTGCCGTGGTCGGACGGGTAGGCTTGAACGGTGTGCGTGAGGTTCGGCCGTCGGAGGTAAAAAAACAGAAGGAGAAACGGTGAGAGGCAAACGCCTCCGAGGAAGGTCAACAGGGGGTCAAGGGGCCCCAAGGTCCCGTTCATGTCCCCGTCAATGAAGCCGGCGACGACCACCACGGCCAATTGTGCGATAAAGAAGCAAACGATCACAAGGCCGACCATGGAGCGAACCGTTTGCCACGGCGTTGAGGCCCGCCACACGGTCAAGCGGTCCGGCACCGGTGTCAGTGGTACCTGCTGCAACGGATAGGGGGTCATCGGTTGCATCGATTCACCTGAGAGAGTGGTACCCGCTCAGTTCGCCCATCAATCGTCACTGAAAAACAGCATTCGGCAGAGGCCATCATCATTGCAGGTAGGAAACGCTACGAGGTTCTCCTTCATCAACGGTTTGAAGGAAAAAACGGCCGTTCAAATATACAATTCGATGAACGATGTCCATGTCATGGGTGCAGGCTGCTTTTGCTCCACGTCGAGACCACAAGGGTATGTCCACACCCAGCTATGCTGCCAGATGGTGGCTACCCCTCTGCACGGGCCTTTGTGCGGTTTGGTCATGGCAAGCGACCGACGGTTTCCTCGTCATGGCGGCAGCCCTCACCGTCATGTTGGCGACTCCCCTTTTGACGCTTGGTTGGTACCTCATCGGTCTTGTCTCGGCTCGCGTCCCAGCCCGTTACATCATTCCTCAGGCTGAACGGGCCCACAAGGCTCGTCTCGAGCGTAAGGCCATGGCCGCTCAACAAGATTCGATTTGATCACTCAAGAAAACCGTACGTCCAATCGTGGGGCGGCGCAAAAGTCTCCTTGATGGAACGAGGGCTAACCCAACGAAGCAAATTCAGCGGACTGCCGGCCTTGTCGTTGGTACCGCTGCCACGAGCACCTCCGAACGGTTGCTGTCCAACCACGGCGCCGGTTGGCTTGTCGTTGATGTAGAAGTTGCCAGCGCTGTAGCGAAGTGCCTTCACGGCGGTTTCGATGTGGCGACGATCGGTGGCGAAGATGGAGCCGGTCAGCGCATATTCCGAGGTCGTGTCGCAAAGTTCCAAGGTGGCTTCAAAGTCAGCGTCCTCGTAAACATGAACCGAAAGCACGGGGCCAAAGATTTCCTCGGCCATGGTCTCGCTCCTCGGGTCATTGCACACGATGGTGGTGGGCTGGATGAAGTAGCCCGTGCTGTCGTCGTAGGTCCCGCCCGTGATGATCTCACACTTGGGGTTTGCAGCAGCACGGTCGATGTAGCCGGTGATGCTGTCGAAGGCTTTCTTGTCGATGACGGCGCCGAGGAAGTTGCTGAAGTCCGACACATCGCCAACGGTGATCTTGTTGACCTCGGCGACATAATCGTCCTTGATGGCGTCCCATACCGAGCGTGGCACATAGACGCGGCTGGCAGCGCTGCACTTTTGGCCTTGGAATTCAAACCCGCCACGCAGCATGGCCACGAGCAAGGCTTGCCGGTCGCAATCGGGATGAGCGACGATGAAGTCCTTGCCACCGGTTTCACCAACGATGCGTGGGTAGGACTTCAGGTTCTCGAGGTTGTTGGCCACGTCTCGCCACATTTGACGGAAGACTCGGGTTGAACCGGTGAAGTGAATACCTGCTAACTCGCGGTGCGCCAAGCAAATATCGCCGACAACGGCGGCTCGTCCAGGTACGAAGTTGATGACGCCGCCGGGGAGGCCAGCGTCCATCATGAGGCGCATCAAGCGGTAGTTGGAAACATAGGAATTACGGGATGGTTTCCACACGCCCACGTTGCCCATGATGGCGGCGCACGAAGGCAAGTTGGCAGCGATGCTCGAGAAGTTGAACGGGGTAACCGAGAACACGAAACCTTCGAGCGGTCGCACTTCGCTGGAATTCCACATGGAGGAAGGTGAGATGGGGGGTTGCAGGTCCTCGTAGATTTGACGAGCATAGTCGGAATTGAATCGCCAGAAATCAATCAGTTCGCAGGCCGAATCAATCTCGGCCTGATGGCAGGTTTTGGACTGGTTGAGCATGGTGGAGGCGTTGATTTCCGCTCGGCGTGGGCCTTTGAGGAGCTCGCTGGCCTTGAGGAAAATAGCGGCCCGTGCTTGCCATTCCATGGTGGACCACATCTCGTGAGCACCCAGAGCAGCCTCAATGGCAGCGTTGACTTCCTTCTCGCCGGCCATGTGGACTCGAGCGATGATGTGGCCGTGGTTGTGGGGCATGACTTGCTCGACCACATCGCCGGTGAACACTTCCTCGCCGTTGATGATGCACGGGATCTCCAGTACTTCGGCCGATTGGCGCTTCAGTTCAGCCTCAAGGTCAGCACGCTCCTTGCTGCCCGGCAGGTAGCCGAGGATGGGTTCGTTGACGGGGGGGGGTGGCATCGGGATGCTGTTGGGCATGATTGAATGCCTTCATCGGCGATTCTTGAACCTCACCCATCGCCTCAATGGTGCGTGCGGAGGCTGAACTGAGCCATTGATTCCCTGATGAGTATGGGTGCAGCAGGCTTGGCAAGCGTCAGCGGTAAAGGTGAGCGTGCTTGGCACGAACCTTGGCGATCTTCGGCCCGACCACGGCCGCGCAGTAGCCCTGATACGGATTTCGAGCGTAGTAGTCGTGGTGTTTCTTTTCGGCGATCAAGAAGTGAATCGGTTCCTCGAGCGTGGTCACGATGGGGTCGTCGTAGACGTTGCCCATGTCGGCGATCATGGCCTCGGCTGTGGCTCGTTGTTCCTCAGAAAGCGGCATGATGCAGGACCGGTATTGCGTGCCGATATCGTTGCCTTGGCGGTTGAGTTGAGTTGGGTCGTGGACGGTGAAGAAGACCTCGAGGAGGGTTTCGTAAGCGATGACGGTCGGGTCGAACTGGACTTCCACCACCTCGGCGTGGCCGGTGGTACCGCTGCACACCGCTTGGTAGGTTGGGTGGGGGTCGTGGCCGCCTGCGTAAGCGGGAAGCGCAGACTCAACGCCATGGATTTGTTTGTAGGCACCTTCCACGCACCAGAAGCATCCGCCGCCGACAATCATGCGTTCCATGGTCGAGGCGAGGGTTTGGATGATATGAAGGTTTGATTTGGTCTACGTTGCAGAAATCAAAGGTTTCCATTTCTTCTTTCTTCGCCTCCAACTGCAGCCGAATCTTGGGGCTTGCCGTGGTGACTGTGAAAAACAGAATCTCGTTGATTTCAGCCACGACGCACGAATTTGAGTGGAACGGTAAATGAGTGTCGGGTCAATCCTTTTTACGAAGGAAGGTTAACAATCAATCGGGTGGGTAAGTTGAGCACAGAAATCTCTGGGTTCGCCTGCTATCTTCCACCGAATGTCAAAACAAGCGACGATACCGTCCCTACTGGCACCCTTCCCCGAGGCATTGATTTCAAGCGATTAACCCGAATTGAATCGCACCACGAGGTCCTTGAAGGGCAAGGCTCGCTTGAACTGGCAGTGGAGGCCTCCAAGCAAGCCATTGAGCGGGCGGGTGTTCCGATGGAAGAGATTGACCTCATTATCTCGTGCTCGGTCACCAAAATGAGTTTCGATTTTGAGAATTTGATTGAACCGTGTTTGGCCTCCCACATCGGTGCCGCCCTTGGTCTCAACGCCCAAACCTTCGATGTGGCCAATGCCTGTTTGGGCATGGTCACCGGATTGATGATTGCCGACCGGAGGATCAAGTCTGGAAAAATCCGACATGCTCTCGTGGTTTCGGGTGAATTTCTCACCGGGGCCCTCTACGAAGCTCTCAGGAAAAATTTGCTGTTCAATCAAACATCGATTGCAAGCCTGACCATCGGTGACGCAGGAGCTGCGTATGTCATTTCACCGTGTGATGAGGAGCGGACCCAATTCCATGAACCCATCACGTTGGCGCAACACAGTCAGTTGTGCATCGGCGACGCCGCCATTGGTCGGCCAGGCCCGGCCATGCGAACCCACGGGAAGAAACTTCAATCCGCTGCCTTGGAGAATTTGGGTGCCTACTTGAAACGTGGCCTGAAGAGCCAAGATGCGTGGGATTCGCACCATCACGTCATTTCTCACCAAACAACGCCACGGGCTGTCGAAAAAGGGGCTGCAATCGCAGCGAAAATTTGGGGTCATAGCGATGCAGTCCGTTCAATATCGCACACGGGGAACACCGCATCGACCAGCCACGCCGCCGTGTTGGAAACATTGCTTGAGGACGGAGAACTTGCATCCAATCAGCGGGTCTACCTCATGGCTTTTGGCTCGGGTCTTTCCTTCATGGGCCTCAGTTTCTATCTCCCGGAGGGGGTGGAAGAATGGTAGGGATTGTCGCCTTTCACTCCGAGCCCATCAACAAAAAATCACTGCTCAAGTCACTCACAGGAATCATCCCGAAACTCTGCAAGCAGCATGACATCGACATGCAAGAGATCGGCCTCATCGTCCACACCGGGACCTATCGCCAGAATTTCCGTGTGGAACCGGCCTTTGCTGCCCACTTGCAGCAAGCCCTCAAGATTCGATGTGAAAACATCAGTTCCTCGAGTCGGCACGTGTTCTCGTTTGATGTCACTGATGGTAGTTGTGGGCCACACCATGCTCTGGAAACCATCGCTGACCTGTTGCCGACGCTGGATTGCAAGTATGCGCTCTTCACGGCCGGCGATGTTCGCCCAACCAAAGAAACAGATTGGGACCACAATCCGATTTCATTCGCAGCGGTTCTCTCTGAGGACGGTCCGTTTCAAATCCTTGAAAGCCGTTTCGATTCCATACAACTCAACGAATACACCTCGAGCACCAAGTTGAACAAAAAATACCACGGGACAACCTCAACCTCGACCCCTCAAATCACCGAGCACCGTGTCGAAGGTGACTGCTTCATTGGCTCATCTTCATGGCTTTCAGGTGAGCAGGTCGCTCGGTTCATGGCGTGGGCAACATCAAGGAGCGGAATCATCACCCATCGCATCAAGGACAAAAGCGGCAGGGTGTCCGAGTTGAGATGGAGGGTGACTGGTGAATAGACCAAAATTTGTCTATCTCTTTTGCATCTTCCTCACCCTTTACCATTTGATTGCCCGAGTGGGTCTCGCCACCGATTTGCAGTGGCACTTGGACGTGGGCAGGGACAGGATGCTGACGCCACCTCACGTGATGATCCTCGGAGGGTTCCCCATTTGCGTTGTGCTTTCACTGTATTACGTCGTGGTCAACACGAGGGATGAGCGGTCGGGTAAGGAATGCTCGGGTGTGCGGATTCTTGGGTTCATTGCACCCGGCTCGGTTTGGATGATTCTCCTCGGAATGCTTTCCATCGGCGTGGGCGGCATTTACGACGATTACTGGCATGCACAATTCGGCATCGACACGACGGTCATTACCCCGCCGCACATGCTGACCTTGTTTGGCGGCATTCTTGCTGAATTCGCCAGCCTCTTGCTGCTCCGAGATCTGATGAACCACGACACGGAAAACCGCTTCAAGGGGAAAAAAACGATGGCAGCGGTCATGCTTTGGGCGTTGTTGTTCCACGGATGTTTCACGTTCCTCAATTTCGTCGACCCGAGAGCAGGAGCAGTACCCATCCTTGGATTCAACGTGATGTTGCATCTTTTCTTCGGACCCTTGGTTGTCATGGCGATTTTGATGATCGGAAAGCAGTGGTTCGATGCACAGGTCATCTACATGCTCGGTGGGTTCACCTTCGTCATCCAAACAGCGATGTTCATCCTGATTCCGATGGCCGTGGATGTCCTGATGGGTCCTTCCCATGTCTACCGGCCGGGGGCTCCATCCGCTGTGTGGGCGGCGCACTGCATCACCTACCTGTTCGTCGTCGTCGCCGTGTTGTTTGTCAAGTTCGACTTGAGTGAACGGCCCAATGCGCTGGTTGGCCTGGCCCTGGCGAGCGATGTCGTTTTCTCTCCGTTCCTTCCGGTCAACTACCCCGCTCAAGTGGGCCTGCTGACCACGATGGTCAACGTTGCTGTGGCCTTCATCTTCCTCAGGCTCTGCCTCCCCCTGATTCAACAGTACATCGGAAGAATCCTCTCCACGCTTGAGCAGGGCATCATTGAACTCAAACCACGAACGAAGTCGCTGACCGTGCTGCTCGCCTTGGCGCTCATCGGCCCGGTCAGTGCTCACGACTACCACTTCGAAGAAGGCTCTGGGTTTGACGCACCGATGCGGATTCACGCTGAGGTCGACGGGGTTGAGGTTTGGGTGGAATTCATGCTGTGGCCGCCGAAAGCGCCGCAGTCTTGCCAAATCCTGCTGGTGGCCGAGGACAACGAATCACGGATTGATAGCATGTGGGCCGAGATTGTGTTCCCGAACGAAGACGGCGAGGTGAGGATGATTCAGTCCTACAAGCAATACCCTGACCAGTCGATTTGGTTCGGTGAGAATTACTTCACGTTTGGCGGAAATCAGACCTTGGAAATCAAGGCGATGATCGACGGGGAGGAGTTCACCGACGCCATTCCACTGGAAGTTGAGGCACCGTCCATCATGCCGGTTTGGCTGGCTTGGACGCTCTCTTCGGCCTGGGTGTTCATGCTCTTTGCCGTGCCCTACGCCGCTGCGGGCAAGCGGAGGTCATGAACATGCGAATCGTCATCAGCGGTGCGACGGGTTCGATTGGCTCGAGGTTGATGGAGCGGTTGTCGCCCTTGCACGATGTCGTTGGCTTGGGTCGAAATCAAGACAAAATCAACGAGATGGCGCAGCGTTATTCGATGAAAGCCTGCGACCTTGAGTCAGGGGAATTCGAGCAGCTCATGGCCGGTACGGATGCCTTCATCCATTGTGCTGCCTTCGCTGCACCGAAGGGAAAAGCCAGCCAATTTCAGAAGAATGTCGACATTGTGAACGCCATGATTCCCGTGTTGAAGAACCACGACGTGTTCACCATCTTCGTCTCTTCCGCTTCGGTGTTCGACGAGATGCCTCGCGAGACGGTGATGACGTCGCCTTGGGTTCGGCCAAAGGCGTTGTATTCCAAATCGAAATTCGACGCAGAGCGAGCGGTGTTGGGCTCGGCCTACGAGAACTGGACAGGACTTCGACCACGGGCCGTCATCGGCAGGGGAGACAACACGGTGCTGCCTCGTCTCGAAGGACTGATTCGGAGGAACAAGGTCATCATTCCCGGCAAAGGCGATGCTCTGCTGGATTACACCTGCATGGAGAATTTCCTCGATTGCGTCGAAGCTGCCCTCCGGGCGGGTCCACAGCGAATGTTCCTCAACGTCAGCAACGGCGATCCCAAGACGTTCAAGCAGCTGATGACCACCTACGGCAAACACATCCACAACATAGCCGCCACCCGGCATGTGCCTCTTCTCCCGTTGAGATTGCTCGCCAGCGTCGTCCCCACCGACAGAATCAACCACTATTCGTTGGACCAAGTCAGCAAACCCATGGTGTTGGACATCTCGGAAACCCGACGGCTGTTGGATTGGGAGCCAACCCAAAGTTTGGAAGCCTGCCTGGAGGAGTTGTCATGAGTAAACTCACCACCTTGTGGACCTATCTCACCACGCCGAAGGTGTTCAAATCACGGAAGGCCATTGAGAAGATTCAGCGCAAAGGCATGGCCAAACACGTGAAGATGGTCCGCCAGAATTCACCGTTCTTCGCTCGGCACTGGGCGGGCATGGCGGATGAGGACTGGCGTGAGTTTCCGCTGGTGAACAAGGCCATCATGATGGAACATCTTCAGGACTACATCACGGCGGACATCGATGTTGAATCGGCCAGAGCGATGGCTGCCGAAGCTGAACAATCCAGAGACTTTCATCCAACACTCAAAGGCTACACGGTCGGCTTTTCCTCCGGCACCAGCGGGGCGCGAGGCATGCATTTCATCTCCCAAGCAGAACAAGACCGTTGGGCAGGCTACATGCTGGCCAGGGGGCTGGACGGCTCCATCTTTGGCAAGCACAAACTCGGCTTGTTCCTGCGGGCCAATTCAAACACCTACGAATCGGTTTCATCGTCTCGAATCAAGTTTCAATTCTACGATTTGATGCGGCCGCTGGATGAGTTGGTCGCTGAATTGGTCGCCGACCCACCCGACGTGTTAATCGCGCCTCCTAGCATTTTGAGGTACCTTGCGGACGGGAAAATTCCCCTTCCATGCCGGAAACTCATTTCGGTTGCCGAGGTGCTCACTCCGCTGGACAGGGGCATCATTGAGCAGCATTTCCAGCGCACTGTTCACCAGTTTTACACCTCAACGGAGGGTGAGATTGCGGCTACATGTGAGCATGGCACGTTGCACCTCAACGAGGAGATCATGGTCATCCAAAAGGAATGGATTAACGAAGCACAAACAATGTTCCACCCCATTATCAGCGATTTCAAACGCACCACGCAACCGATGGTACGCTATCGGCAAAACGACATTTTGGTGGTACGGAACGACCCCTGCCCGTGCGGCGATGCCCGTCAGGCGATTTCCGAAATCATTGGACGGCAAGACGACGTGTTCGAGTTTGAAACAACTTCAGGCAACACCGAGTTGGTGGTACCGGACATGATTCGTCGTGCAACCTTGGCCATGCATCCGGACATCACGGCGTACATGGTCGAGCAGCTTTCGCCGAGCCACATCAAAATTCAACTGGAACCTCTCCTCTCGGACCTCAACCATTCAGGTTTTGAACAATTGTGGGAGGTAAAAGGCATCGTGGCGCCTGAAATCACGGTTGAAGCCTACGATTTCAAGCCGTCCGCCACCAAGATGCGAAGAATCACCAAGCGCTTCTGATAGCGAACGAAAAACCCCATTTCATGCCTGTAATGAAGCAATGAGCATTCTCCGTTTTTCATTTATATACACTTCACCCCCAGTTTCGGTTATGCAGAGAGACGCTCTTTGGCTGGTCTTGGTCGTGATTCTTGGAGCTAGCCTGCTGGTGACGATGGTGCCAGAAGATGAGCCTGTTTCGGTGAACGAGGACGGTAATGAGGAAGAGTTGAACGAAGAAAACACATGCGCGGTTGGTACGCAAAAAGTGTTGAATGCCTCAGCGGCGACCGGTTTTGATTGTGTACCTTTGGACCCCCATGCCATGTTCCATTCGCACCCAGCCCCCGTCTTATCGGTGAGCGACGTGATCGATGACGGTTCCATCATCGCCATCCTCGGTGATGTTGACCACCTCCACCCCGATGAGATCACCGTCACGTTGAGTGTGGACGAGGACGTCTCCATCTCCACACAGCCCAACATCAACGGTGCTTGGTCAATCTCCGTGCAGAGCAGTTCCGAAATGGTCTACCTGAACATCACGGCCACGCACGACGGGGAAGAGACGACATCAGGCACCACGTTCATCGAAATCAATCGGACAACGGCCCACGATGATTCCGGTGAAAACGAAAGCAGCACGGATCACGGAACAGACAGCACCGCTGGCAACGAAACCAACAACGGTACCGATGACGGCACAGAGAACAACACTGGAAACCAAACCGACAACGGCACCGATAATCCATCTGGACCTACCCAACCGACGTACGATCCAACCGACATGGGCCAGTTTTGGCTTGATGTGTTCCGCTGTCAACCCGGACAGAACATCACCCAGGTTGACGATTTATCGACGGCTGCCGTTGAAACACACGAATGTTCGGTCAGCATCACCATGAATGAGACTCACATCACCATCGTCACCAACGGTTTGCCCGACCACGATTTCGAATCCACGCTGGCGTGCACCCAAGCCAACGATTGTACGCGTGCCCAGAATTACGAGTGGACCATTCCTCGTTCCCCGGTCAATGATACGACGGGAGGCCACGACGCCACGAACTGCCCTGAAGCCAACGGCGATTATGAATGTGCAGCGGCCCTCGGTGAAGTGGCGATTGCCATCAACGGCGTGCCGTTCTACGGTCCAGAAGACGGGCCCGGCGGTGATGCTGTTGCCAGTCAACACGGTGCGTATGAGGAAGACCGACAACCGATTGAACTCGGCGTTTGCCATGCACACAACGGTCAGGGTGGTACCTTCCACTACCATGCTGACGCCAATTGTCTCCATTGGCATCCAGATGATGGTGAAACGATGCTGAACTACGACATCAGCACACCGGCGGCTGTCGCACAAAACACGGCCAACGGGTCGCATTCAGCCGTGATCGGCGTGTCCATGGACGGCTACCCGATTTACGGCCTGTGGGGCTATGACGACCAAATGAACGTGGTTGAGATGAAGAGTTCGTACAAACTCAAGGAAGGTGAGACGGGCTACAATGGCATTGATGATTACGAGTATGTCGCCGGTCTGGGCCACCTCGATGTATGCAACGGCCACTTCGGACCAACCCCCGAATTTCCCGATGGCATCTACCACTACCATTCAACCATGATGAACGGCGAAGGGGACATGGGCTTCCCGTATTTCCTCCTGTGCTATCACGGTGAGACCTTCCTCGATGAGGGTGGAGATGGCGCAGACTGTTCTGGTTTCGGTGATACATGGGGCCCGGGCATTGGTCCCCCTCCAGCGGGCTGTGAAGGCGGTGGCGGCCAAGGCGGTCAACTCTCCGAAGTCTCGCTTGTCTCAGCCCCGAATTTTTCGCCTCTTGCTTTGATGTGGATGTTGGTGTTCGCCCTGCTTTTCCTCAGGCAGCG
>JBMSEL010000068.1:0-4172 GCA_049412325.1 Candidatus Poseidonia sp. | reverse complement strand
CCGGCCAATCGCCTCGAACAGTCACCGGCCACCCACCCTTTTTGGTGTTGAATCCGAGCTCAGAAAAACGACGGCGAGATTGCCGCCAAACGGGGAGCAGATAGCCGACTTTCGAGCGTTCACCGAAGCTCCAGCGCCAAGGGCAACGATCCATTCGAGTGACCCAGTGATGAACCAATGTACGGAATTGAGGTTCTTCCGGACCGCCCGGAACCAGCCAGGAAGCGATGTTAACCGCACCGGAGGAACCTCGTGTTTCCGACCAGCACGTCAGTTCCATCCCGCGCATGGGCCCGTTCAGCACCTTGAGGCCGAGGGTGCGAGCCGATTGAGCCATGGGCATGATGATAGCAAACCGGTCCACAAGGCGTGAGCCCTCATGGCGTTCAAGTGCCCAACCCGCTTCTTCGGCGAGTTCTCGGAAAATCCGAATGGCCTGAATGCTTGATACGCTGACCTCAAGGTCGAGCGTCGCTTTTCTGACCATGAACGGTCGAGCGGCCAGGAAGGGATGAACCCTTTCGTTGCCTGGCTCCCGCTCATGGGTTTGTGCATGTTCGTGCGTGCGATGGCGGCGCTTTCACGGTCCTCGCCCCAACTGGGCGAGGTGGTTCCGTGGACAAGGACCGATGGACAGGCCGCGCTCACACGAAAACCGGCATCAACCGGCGTGCGAATCGGCAGCGATCGGACCTTGCTCAACCAAAGAGCGAGCCAAGACCGTCGAAGCCTGCTTCCTCTTCTTCTTCCTCTTCCTCTTCAACAGGGGCAGGGGCGTCAGCACCGCCAGCGGCGGCAGGGGCAGCAGCTGCAGCGGGTGCAGCAACGGCTTGGGTCATGGCTTCAGCGATGTCAACGCCAGCGAGGGAGGCCACGAGAGCCTTCACTCGAGCGTCGTCTGCGTCGATGCCAGCGCCCTTCAGGACAGCCTTCACCGACTTCTCGTCGATCTCTTTTTCAGCAGCGTGCAACAGCATAGCAGCGTATACGTATTCCATGTTTTTTCACCTCAGTGTTTTTGTTTTTGTTCAGCCGAACAGGCTTCCAAGACCGTCAAATCCGGCCTCTTCTTCCTCTTCTTCCTCTTCTTCAGCCTCGGCTGGGGCATCAGAAGCGCTCGTGTCGACGGTGGCTGCAGCGGAGGCGGCTGCATCAGCAGCGGCACCCATCATGGCAGCCAGTTCGTCGTCGAGTGCGTCGGGGCTCAGCGTGCCAGCCACGCCAAGGGCGCTGGCGTGGGCACGAGCCACCAGGTGGGGCAGCGTCTCGGCGGTAGCGATCGCTGCTTCCATAGCAACAGCCAGCGCTTCTCCGCTGGCCTTGGACAGGAGAGTCGGCATGGTTTGCGGGGTAAACCACGTGATGTTGCAGGCGAGGTTGAAAGCGCCAGCAGCCATACCGATGAGGTCCTGTTCGAATTGTTCGTAGTCAATGTCGAGGGTAGCGGGCTCAAAGAGCGTACCACCTTCAAGGGTGCCGCAGAGGCGCAGACCCGTGACCATGGGGTTGATGCCAATCTTCGAGAGCATCATACCGAGTTCACCTTCGAAGACTTCGCCTTCTTCCAGCACGACGGTGCGCTTCTGAATCTGAACGCTGCCACCCATGATCTTGGCAGGAATGCCAACGGAGTTGAGGTCACCAACGATGGGACCGGGGGGCATGCCGGTGTCTTGCTTCTCCACCACGATTTGGTAGGGTGCAACATCACCGGGCTTAGCAGCGCGGCCGGCTTCGGTCTTCTTGAGCTCGGTAAACAACTCAAAGGAGTTCAGGTTCGAGGTCGAGACCAAAGCGGGTTGGACGGCGGATTCGTAGAGTTTCTCGAGGTCGGCAAGGTCAAACCCTGCTCGCTCCCAAGCGATTTTCATCAAGCGCTTCTTGGCGACTTGAATGTTCATATGACTGCGCAGTTCTGCACGCATGCCGAACATGGCCGAGGCGGGGACGCCGTGAATGTCGATGACGGCGAGGGTTTCACCGCTGGTCAACAGGGCGTGAAGGTCGCTCACGGTGTCCTTCTTCCAGGACATGACCTTTGGAATCAATTGATCACCTCAATGCGTTGTGCTGGACCCATGGAGGTCTTGATGAACATGGAACGAACGTTGCCGATGCCACGCTCCAATTTGCCGGTGACACGGTTGTACACTTCCATAGCGTTCGCCAGAAGTTCGTCGTGCGATTGCTTGACCGTGCCAAAGGAGGCGTGGAAGGTCATCTTGTCGCCCGACTTGACGACCACGGTGCTGGACAGGCCGTTGGCGAGAACAGCAGGGTCGAGGGTGGGTGGAACGGGGCGAGGCATCTTGCCACGGGGACCGAGAACGGTACCGAGATGACGACCGATGAGGCCCATGTGAGGCACTTCAGAGAGGAAGAAATCGAACTGGTTGGCGACCTTCTTGGCATGGCCCTTGCGACCACCGAAGTCTTCGATGTCTTGAGGAGAGAACACGGCCAGGCCGGCAGCCTTGGCCTTGGTAGCGGCTTCGCCGGCAGCGAACATGGCGACCTTGAGTTCACGACCTCGGCCGGAAGGAAGACGGATTTCTTCCTTGATCCGGTTGGTTGGGTTCTTCAAGTCAACGTCCTTGATGGTGAACGAGATGTCCACGGATTCGACAAACTTTCGCTCAGGGGCCGCTTCAATGGCCGCCTTGATTGCTTCACTGATTTTTTCTTCCATCTTGCTTCACCTCTGCGGTCTGCGAGGCCGAAACCTCTTCCGCGGTTCGTGAGTTGTTCAATTAAAACGCTCGTCCCATTCTCCTTTTGCAATGATTTCGAGGGCTTCATTTGCCCAATGACCGTCGATCTTCACACGCATCGACACGCAGGTTCCAATGACCTCGCGGGTTTGCGCCTTCAAATCGGCTCCGGTCAGATGCCCAAGGCCTGCTTTCTCACGGGCCACTTCCATGGCCTTTTCGAGGGGCAGGTCCTCGGTTGCGGCGTCCAAACTGCCGTTGCACTTCTGAACTCCCAACGCTTTGATAATCAGCTTTGAGGTCCATGGCTTTGGCATCGTATCGACTCCTTCCTCACAAACGTAGGTAGGCATCCGACCAAACACCCCTATTTAATCGCGCCGCGGTGGTTTTGGACAACCATCTGGAGAGCATTGTCGGGACGATATACCAATTTTATTATGAGTAATGTAACAATCCGAAGGCCATGAACATGCTTACTCGCCTGATTGCCCTGGTCGTCATCGCCCTTCTTGTCGCCGTTGTGCCACCCATCGAGGGGTCTTCAAGCGGAAAGCACAGCCAGGCCAACCAAGGTTGCACCTGTCACACCAATAACGGCGGGATTACGGCGACTCATAACTTCCCAAATACCTACATGGCTGGAGCGATGTACACCATCAACATCGGCCACACCGGCGGCACCCAAGCTTTCAGCGGTGGCTTCAACGTCCTGGTGGACAAGGGCGACCTCCTCAACGCCGGTGCCGGCGTCCAAATCAACACCGCCATGGATAGCGCCACCCACACGAGTCAAGGCCAACTCGGTTGGACCTTTGACTGGATGGCGCCGGTCGGTGGCAGCGGGGCCGTCACGGTCAACGTGGCCGTGCTGCAATCCGATGCCAGTGGAAACAACAACGGCGACGCTTGGAGCAGCATCACGGTCACCGTTCCAGAAGGCGGACCACCCAACGACGCTCCCGTCGTCTCCAACGTGGCTGTGGCCCCTTCACCCGAGGCCGATGCTGACGAGTCGCTGACCCTCACCTACAACTACGCTGACAACGACAGCGATCCTGAGTCCAGTCAAACCGAAATCCACTGGTACGTTGACGGGACACACAACACCGCTCACAACGGGAAGATCACCATCGAAGCCTCGCTGACTCAAGCCGGCCAGAAGTGGAAAGCCGAGGTCACCCCCCATGACGGGCTTGAATTCGGCAACGCTGTCATGAGCAACGAGGTCGCCATCCTCGACATCGATTCCGACGGCGACGGTGTGCTCGACGGCCAGGACGCCTTCCCCAACGACGCCACTGAAACGGCCGACTCGGACAACGATGGCGTGGGCGACAACGCCGATGCCTTCCCTCAGGACGGCACCGAGACCACCGATTCCGACAGCGACGGTGTAGGCGACAACGCTGACGTCTTCCCCAACGACCCGTCCGAAACCGCTGACACCGACATGGACGG
>JBMSEL010000009.1:0-59606 GCA_049412325.1 Candidatus Poseidonia sp. | reverse complement strand
TGCTTCAAGCTTCAGCGGTCTCGCCCACGGTGGTTTCAGCACCGAGTTGGGCCTTCTGCTCGTTGACTTGGCGAGCGAGGAAGGAAACCACATCGAGGATCTCGATGTCAGCATAGGCTTCGTCGCCTTCGAACTTCAGGCACTCAAAGTGAGAGACACACTTGGGACAGGAGGTCAACATCGTGTCGGCGCCGGTGGCACGCACTTCTTCCATGCGGGTGACACGGAGGGAGCGAGCGTTCTCGTTGCACGACATCATGCTGGACACACCGCAGCACATGGCGTCCTCGCCGCTGTGCTCCATCTCAACGATCTCAACACCTTCAACGGCGTTGATGAGCTCACGAGGTTCATCATAGATGCCCATCTGGCGACCAAGGCGACACGGGTCGTGGTAGGTGACCGTCGTCTCTTCGGACTTGAGGTTCATGTCAAAGCCCTGCTCGATGAGGAACTCCGTGGTGTGCATGACCTTGACGTCCTCGAGTTCGTAATCTCGAGCAAAGGTTCGGAAACACTCTGCACAGGAGGACACGAGGGTGTCGATGCCGGATTCGTTGATCTTGCGCTGGTTGTAGGCCTTCAACTTCTCAAAGACCTCGTCCAAGCCCTGCCACTTCTGGTCGTGGCCGCAGCACTTGAGGAAGTCTCGACCAAGGTAGGATACATCGGTGCCCATTTCCTCGAAGAGGGTGAAGGCGGCCGTCGTGGTGTCACCAAGGTTCATGGTGCCTTCGTTGACGTGCGAGAAGACCATCTCTTGGTCGAGGTAGTCGACACAACCGGGATAGTAGCCGATGTTGGAGGTGATGGGGTAGTCCTCGGTGGCGATGAAATCGTCGTCGGCCGCTTCTTCGGCTTCGGCGTTCAGGACCGCCTGAAGCACGGTGTGAGGAATTTCGGCTTGTGGGCCGCCCACGATGAGTGAACGGCGGATGTCGACGTAGGAGTCATAGTTCACGAGTTGCGGGCAAGCGTTGGTGCACGCCGTACAGGTCAAACACGAGTAGAGTGGGACACCGTCGTCCTCGTTGTTCCACGAGTTGTAAATGATGTTGAGTTTGTCTCCACCGTTGAACAGTCGGACAGGACAGGCGTCATCGCACAGGTCGCAGCCATAGCACTTGTTCATCTCGAACTCGTATCCACGGGCCATGTAGCGCAGGAGGACGAAGACCAGGGCACCAAAGGTGACACAGGGGATGAACATGGCGTAGGTCAACTTGGCGTCAAGCGACTTGGGGTTCTGGTGGTAGGTCGGGTTCTCGATGTACGAGAAGGCCGAACCACCCAGTGCCATCTCCTCAGCGTTGCTCAGGTTGACCGTGTGGCCAGCCAGACCAGCAGGGGCGTTCTCATCCCACACCAGCAAGGGTTGGTAGCTGGCGATGGTGAAGGCGGTCTCAGTGGAGATGCTGTCGTTGAGCGCCAAAGCGCCGCTGGCGACCACTTCGTAAGTGTAGTCGTAGGTGCCAACGGCCATCTCGACGGTGGCGCCCTCGCAGTTGGCAAAGGAGACGATTTCCTTACCGCTGGCGTCGGTGACCGTCAGCGTGGTGGCGACCATGGTTTGGGTGGAAACATCGTTGATCTTTCGCTCACTGGAACGGAATTCACAGGCAAGGTCGGTTGTTATGCCGTCGTTGGTCACCTCTTCAGGGTGGCCATCGGGGAACAACGTCGTGTCCTCAGTGATGGTGAAGGAACCGCTGGTGGTGAAACCTTCACCGCCGTTGAAGGTGGTACCACCCGCCGCTGCGTTGATGCCATTGGCCGGGTCTTGGTGTCCGTTCGCATCGTTGAAATCGGTGATGATGTAGCGTGCTGGCTGATAGATGTTCCATCCCAACCAAGCCGTCGTTGGAACGACACCGCTCTCTGACCATCCACGGTCATCCGTGAATTCGTTCACATCGTGAACATGAACATCGCTGGGTTGCGTTCGCATGGCCTCAAGTTCACCGTAGTCTTTGATGGTGAGCAAGCCTTTGGCGTCCCAGAATCCTTTGTCATAGGTGTCAAAGGTCGCCACGGTAGCAGCCGATGAAAGAATCAATGCCCCAACGAGGAGTTGGCGGCTCTTCGCTACGGTGAAGCCTGTACCCCATGCTTTGATCAACAATCCACGGCCGATGAAGTAGATACAAATCCACATCAGCACCCCGGTCATGACCCACGGTATCGAATTGAACACCTCTGCAATCCACGGCTCCCGGGTACCACATAAGAGGTCCCCGTGCGAATCCAACTTACAGAAGTCGGACCGATTCTTCCCATACAATTCCAAGAAGATGTTGATGGAGAACACCGAGATGAACCAGATGTGCGCCAGATACACTGCTCCGGCTGCAGCGAACCATGGGTCTTCCACAGGACGCTTCTCACGGCCACCGAGGAAGGGAGGCAAGGCGAGGATGCCAACGGGGATGCCAGTGAGGGCAGCGCCCCACCAAGCAGCGTTCCAAGGGAACATTGGTTGGCCCACGATATCGCCGATAAATCCTGTCGGTACGACAAACTGCGGGAGGTATTCGCCCCATCGCAGGTACCCGTAGGAGAACAACACATACCAGTCAGGGAACACGAACCCTGCTTGAGCGTAGGGGTCGGCTGCACCGTGAAGTGGAGGTGGAATTAGCCAAGCGTAGAAGAGAAGAATCGAGAGCATCGAAGCGAAAATGATGCTGTCACGCAACACTTCGTGCGGCCAAAAGCCGTGACCGGTCCGGGTTCGCTTTCGCTTTTCCTCTGCCTTCTGCAGGTTTTCTTTTTCCTCCATGTACATGGAGGCGACTCGTCCAAAATTGTCAATCAGTCCCATTTATTCCACTCCGTATCAATGCGGCTCCGCGATTCCTTGTACCCAAACGATGAACAGATGTATGATGATGAGCGTGGTGACGATCACTGGTAGAATGAAGACGTGAATGAAGTACATCCGAGTGACGGTGAGCGGTGTTAACTCTGAGCCAGAAAACAGCAAGGTTGCGATGTACTTGCCAACCAACGGGCTTGAATTGGCGAGATTGATGCCGATGATGGCTGCACCGTAAGCAAGGCTGTCCCAAGGAAGGAGGTAGCCGGAGTAGCCGAAGACGATGGTCAAGGCCATCAGTGCAACGCCGATGAGCCAGTTGAGCTCACGGGGGTTGCGGTAAGCACCGGTAAAGTAAACTCGGCACATGTGCAAAAACACGCTGGCGACCATGAAGTGGGTCGTCCAGTGGTGAACGGCACGGAGGATGTAGCCGAATGGCAGCTGCGTCATGATGTACTGCATGCTGGCGTAGGCAGGGGAAGGGTCGCCTTCTCCACCTGGGACGTAGTAGATACCGAGCACTGTCCCCGTGATGACGAGGATGATGAACGAGAGGAAGGAAATGCCACCGAGGCAGTAGAGCGGATACCAGTACCAAATGATTCGAAGTTTGTATTTCTCAGCGTGGGTGAGTGGCATCTGACGATGCATGTTGTAGTAGGCACCCTTCGACATGTTCCAGTAGTCCTGGAGACGGAAACGGGTGTCGAGCCAAGAGAACACCCACAAGAAGGAACGTTCAGCGACGCCCATCTTTCCGGTCGATTCGACCGCACGAAGGATGTCTCGCCGAGGCATTTCCTCGTTCTCCTTGCGCAGCGTGAACGCTACGAGCAAGACGAGGAAGGCGATGAAGAACCAAAGAATCCAGAACATTGTTGTCATGTGTTCACCTCAATCGCAATACGTGTACCAATCGACGTAATCTGGCAGACCTTCGATGACGCCGCCGTTCAGTTGAATGGGAATGATGGGAAGACCCACCGGGGCAGGACCGCCAGCCCGGCGAATACCAGCGTAATTGAACGTGGCACCGTTTGACCGGTTGCGGTTGGTGTTCATCTCGAGCGCCGTCGGGTCGAATCGAGACGAATGGCAGATGCAGAACATCTTGGTGCCACCGTCATCGCCACCACCGGGCGTCCAGGAGTCTTCGGTAAAGGAGTTGGACACGAGTTGCCAGCCAGGGATGCAGCACAAGTGCGTGCAACGGCCGAACACCATCACAAGGTCATCGGAGGGCAACAAGCGAGGGTCAAGTTCAGCCAGATCTTCAAAGTGGCCGACGTATTTGCCGGTCTCGTCGTAGCCTTCCATGAACTGGAATCGAGCCTTGCCGTTGGATTCAGGCGTACCGGCGTACTTGGAATGCGCTACGTAGTTGACCACGACGGGGACGCCGTTCCAAACACCGGCTGCACCGGCCGTACCGGTCGAAGAGGCGGCTGCTTCGGCCTCAAAGTCAGCCTTTGTCATGGGCTGAAGGTGCTTGGCACCGTACCATGCCTCGTCTTCGCGACCCTTGGCCCAAAACTGGACAGCGAGGTCGCCTCCACTGCCACCGCCGGGCGGGAGGAGGATGGCGGCAAAACCGAGCATGCCCAGAGAGGCGGTCAAGACACCAGCGGCGGTGTTGAAACCGTAGCGAAGGAATTGACGGCGGTTGATGGAGGTCGCACCGCCGGCGAGCGTGTCGGCCGTATCAGATGGGGCAGGTTTGAGGTCGTATTCACGTGCCATGATGCATCACCACTTGTACTCCCGCCAGTCTTTGGCGTGTTCTGGAATGAATTTGTTCTGAGCGTGCTTGACGATGATGGTGTCAGGCAGGATGAACTTCAGGTAGATGATGCCGAGCATGATGACGGTGGTCATCGTCATGGCGAGGTGGAAGGAGAGCTGTTGCTGATCCCAGCCGTTGGCCAGGCCGTAGATCATGGAGAAACTCCAGTAGCAAATCCAAAACAAGCCCCAGGCCAAGAAGAAGAGGGTCAGGTAGGAGGCGCCGGATGGGGCGAGCGAAGCACTGACGATGGTGCCCGGTTCGGCGATGTTGAACACACCGTGGTCGATGGCGCTTGCCATTTCATCCTCGGTTAACTCAGCGCCCTCAAGGGCTGTTCGAGCGTCAGCAACGGCGATGCTGCCGTCCGCCACGCCACGAAGCAGGGTCGTGATGGTGTCGTCCATCATTGATCACCTCGTCGCATGAGTTTGTATCGCAACCTGAGTTGATTGCTGCGCCCCTTGTAGGAGGTCGAGAAACCGTATCGCAGCAGGAGACCAGCAAAAATCACCACACCAATGACGGCCCCAAATCCGAGGAGGCCCAGCCAGTGTGCACGAAGTTTAGCCCCCATGTGGTGGAGATCGATACCGTGGTGGGCAGGCTCGGGCGGGGCAACATTGCCGTCGCCAGCAAAGAGGGTTCGGGTACCCATGGCAGCCGAGGCATCCCCGCCTTCGTTCAAGGCGAAGTTGAGTTGATTCCAGCGATCTTCGACACCGGGGATTTGGTCGCCGTTGACCGAGTTGCCGACAATCCAGAAGTTCACCGCGCCCGAGCCGGTTTCTGGAGCCGTCCATTCGAAGGCCCATGCACGGTCTTCGGTGGCGGACGAGGCCTCGGTGTGCGTCAGGGTTTGTTCGTCAAGCGAGCCATCAATTTCCCAGTTTTGGGCCATGTCGCTGGCAAGGGTGCCAAGTGAAACGCGCATGGAGAAGCCAGCCGTGTACGTGCCCGTGGCGGGTGGCCCGCCAATGAGTTGCAAGTGAAGCGTGTACGTTTCACCGGCGACATAAGCAAAGGGGACGTCGTCGAGAATGACCTGCACGGCATTGTCGGCCACCTCATTGTGGCACAAGCAACCGGATTTGGCCACGTCGTCGATGTCAACTTGACCGGTGGAGCCTTGGTGGGATTGGGGGCCGCCGATACCACCGTGATAGGATGAGGCGAGGGCGGGGAGAAGCAGCAAAACCCCGACCAGCGTCAACAGCGCGGTGCGGGATGTAAGAGAAGATTTGTGCATAGCCTCACCCTTTCAATTAATCCGACCTGTAAGGACTCCTTAAACATTGCCAGCAAAACGCCACTTCAGGTGCGGCGCAGTGTTGCGTTTTTTGAGAGATTTTGACCCCTTGAATTATCACTCGGTTTTTCGATTGAACAACGGGGAGAAGGATTCATCAATTTCGGCCGGTTCCATCCGACGAGCACCATGGGAAATTACGCCTTTGAGAACACCTACAACCTCACAAGCGACCAACTGGAGCGTTTGGATGAAGCCGAGGATTTGATGATGAAAGGCGCCCTTGGCAAGGCGGAAACCATGCTCCTCGCCATGCTTGAAGAGGACGCTGAGTGCATCCCGGTGCTGTCCAACCTCGGCCACCTCTATGGCCGTCATCTCTCAGAATTCAAAACGGCTGTGGAATACTACGACAGGGTGTTGTGCATTGAACCCGATAACGCATGGGCCCGCGACGCTCGGCGCAGGTACCTCCGATATGTTGAGGATTGAACCACACCAAAGTTCATGGAGATGCAACACTCGGTCAATGACATGGACTCCTCCAACATTCTCGTGGCTGGAGTCGGCGGCGTGGGTTGTTCATGGGCCAAACAAGCCCATGTGAAATGTCGAGGTAGCGCCCACTTGGTGCTCATCGATGCCGATGATTCGAGTTTTACCACCGGAGAGGACGTGCATGTGCTTCGCCTCGGACACGCCCTCGACAGCGTCGGTTGTGCGGCGTTGCCTCCACTTGCCGAACAGCGCATGCGGGGACTCAGTACCCTCACCAATCAAATGCTAAATTCAACCGAGCTCGTCATTCTCCTCACCGGCCTTGGCGGAGGCGTGGGCACCGGTGCCGCACACGAATTTGCAAGGCAAGCACGGCAATCAGGGGCCATCGTCCTCGCCGTAGCGGCCATGCCGTTTGAGCACCAATCGACGCGGATGGAGATCGCCACGCAAGGGCTAGAGCGGCTTGAAAAAACCGCACATGTAACGGTACGCCTTTCCCTTGACCGATTGGCACGTCAGGCACGGGAACGTGGCCAGCTTTGGCAAATGGGGGCCGAGTGGATTGAGGACCTTGTTGACGGACTCGTCAGGACCTTGATGCGAATGGGCCTGCTCAATCTGGACCTGATGGATCTGCGAGCGATTGTCGACCAAGACGGCGAGGCGACGATGTTGGTGGGCGTTGGCCGCCCCGATGACCCCCGCAGTATTTTGGAGGCTGCCCTCAAAGCCCCGTTAGCCGCCATGGATGTTGGTGGGGCCACAGGCTGTTTAATCCAAGTCGAAGGCGGTTTGGGCATGACCATTGGCCAGGTCAATGCCGTAGCAGATTTGTTCACAAGCGCCCTTGATGCAGATGCCAATGTGATTCTAGGCGCCCGAGTCAGCGAGGATTTGGTGGACACCATCCGCGTGGTGACCTTACTCGCAGGCATTCGCCCGAGTTAATCGAGCAATTCGATTTCATCATCATCCCACGCCACATCGTTGGCGAGGACCTCTGGTTCCGTCCATGAAACGTCTTCACCGATAGCATCGCCTTTGGAATCCATCCCTGCAGAGGTCTCGTCCTCGCTCGTCACAGGTGGATGAGCCACAGGATCCTGCTCGGGCGTTTCCGATGCTTCTTGCTCAACAACAGGGTTCGTATCCGCATCGCTCTCTGGGAGCGTGGACGCCTCGGGTGCAGGAATCGCTTCGCTGACCACCTGCTTGATGCGCTCGGAGGCCTCCATGCCCCCCATGGTGGCAAGGAGCAGCCGTGGTTGCATCCACAAGAAGGTCAAAACGACGACCAGGTGGCCCGCCATCATGACGTTCCTGACATCTTCAAGAACGGTGGTCAGCATGGCCACACTCCCAGCATAAGCATAACCGAAAGCCAAACCCATGGGCAGGGCATTTTGTGCATTGACCAATCGAAGGGACGAACGATAGGATTTCGACGTCAGACCCCAAATGGCCATGACGACGGTGAAAATCATCAACAAGAATTCCTCAACGAACAGCAGAGCACCGCCGGGGGCGATGGCCCAATGCCGCCAGACGGTGAGCAAGTGCCAAGAAATCATGAGTTGAGTCAATAGCATCCAGCGGTTCGAAAACCGATGAAAGTCGGCTCTTGAGGACGCACGAAGTCGTGCAGCCTGTGAACGACGCCAAGCCAAAGCGAACACGAGGAGAACGATGACGTAAAACGCAGCGTTGCTGACCAGCCCATCGGCTGGCGAAGTGCTTGAATCCGCCAACCACTCAAAGCCGATGAGGAGGACCGATACCAGAAAGAGGAGAATGGACAACGGGACGAGGGTTGAGACCAGCGAGAGTTCTTCGTTACGAGGTTCGCTGTCGGGGAGGCGGGAGGCGGAAAGTGAGGCAAGCCAGCGACCGAAACCTCGCCCTTGCACAATGGCCCAAACGACGAAACACGAGGAGAGGACCAACGGTAATGCACCGGTAAGGTCACCCAAGGCACCTTGCCTACCAACCAAGACCTGTAACGCAGCATACACCAAAACAGCCATCACCAGAGGGAACACGCATATTCTGAAGGAAAGCACCATCTCTTTCGCACGGCCCGAAGTGGAAGGTTCTGCTTGTTCCGGCAGCTGAATCCATCGTTGGACAGGACCTACGCCCGCCATGAGGCCGGTGAGGAAATAACCTCCCGAAAGGGACAGGAAACCCAAGGCGCTCTGGACATCGTTTCCGGTTGAAGCGAGAAATTGGAAGGTAGCCGAGAGCACGCCGATCAGCACGAGGTGGGGCAGTGTCTTCCCACTGAGGAGAACACGGAGGAGGCCGATGAGCGATGATTCCTCCTCACGAAGGGCTTCAAGGGATGTTGATTCCAAGCCGGCGGGGTTTCCCGGTGCCTCTTCATCCATGATGATGCCTAATCGTGACCTGTTTTGAGGCTATTCCCCCTCCGCAACATCAAACATGATGAAGAAGAAACCACTCGCAAGGCCGATGGCCAAGCGGCTCACCAAGGCCCTGCGAGAAAAGAGACGTTGGCTCGGCGTGCTCGTTGAGCCTGCCTGCTCAACGCGCAGCGACGTCGAAGAACGCTTGGCTGCACTGACATCAGCGCACGACCCAACACCGGACATACGTTTGATGGATTTTTTCAATCAGGACCAACGTCGTGAACTCGACCCACCGGCTGAACCCGTTGCTGGCAAGGGAGGCTTTGCCATCCTGCGCATCCACCTCAAAGACGCACCGTTGCTCCGGTCCCTTCTCCGAGAAGAGGACGCACTGCGGGAACATGGATTCCTCAGCCTAACAACAAGCGGAAAAATACGGCTGGTTCGGCAACGACTCGGCCTCCCAAAGCCCAAGCGCAAACGATGACCTCCCTCACCCATTGGAGGAGGGACCAACCATCCTCGCCGCAGGCCTCAAGTGCCATCGCAGGAAGGCACCATCATGGGAGGAGGCGGAACGGCACCGAAAATGAAGATGAGCGATGCGTTCATCCTCACTGGCCTCACCTTGCTTCTGGGCGGCCTGTTCATGCATGCCTGGGTCTCCCCCGTGAACCACGGCGCCAGTGACCCTCCTCTTGCGAACGGCTCCTCTATGATGAAGGGTGATGCGTTCAACATTGAGGTCATCGTGGACAACGAGACCACGATCCGCATCGTGTTCATGGACGAAGAAGGCAAGGTGCTGAGTGCTGATTCGGCGGTCCAGGCAGCAGGTACGTCCCTCAAAGTGACCCTCGAAGCGCCCGAGGGGGGCTACTACAGCTACGAGATTGATACGAAAAACACGGGCGCCAGCATTTCTGTTGAGATTGAACGGAAACTCATGATCGACCTTTTACCGTTTCCCATCGGAGCGCTGCTCTTGGCCATGGGGCTTTACCAACGCTCAGCCATTGTAACCTTGGATGAAAACGGAGAAAACGTTGACGATGTTCTTGACGCCAAATTAGAGGATTGACCACTCCAAATCGTCTGGGTCATCAATCCCATCTGGGCGTCCAGAAAGGACGAGTTTTCCGGTGGTTTCAACGCCCTCAACAAAAGTGGTTTCACCTCTATAGAGGAGACGGTTAAACTTGTTTGCGCCGTGCAACACCGCTGCTTCAATTCGAGCGTGTCCATCCTTCATTGGACGAAGGCCAGGGACCTCCTCAAACAGGGAGGCAACGAGAGCGTGAAGAGCAGTGTGTAACGCTTCCGCATCGAGGTGGATACCCAGGTCATGTGTGCCGGCCCAGCCGCTCCCAAGGTTGACCTTCGTGTTCAAACCAAGACCCAGCACCACTTTCGTTTTCTTGCCCTGGCTCACGGCTTCAAACAACACGCCTCCCGCTTTGGAAAACTGACCGTCCTTGGGGCGAATCCAAACATCGTTTGGCCATTTGAGAAGGACATGATCGGAAGCGTCACCAGCAAGCCTTCTCAACAGACGTACAACACCTTCCCCCACCCGAAGTTGGTCCACGGTTCGATGAAAAAAATTCTGCCCGTTGGCCACAAGCCAAGAAGCCAGCAAGGCCCCTGGTTGCGTCTCCCAAACCCGCCCGTGACGTCCTCTTCCACCGGTTTGTCGCTCAGCCACCGCCGATGCGCCAGGAGAGGACGCCTTTTCCAGAAGCTCGTCGTTGGTACTGGCCGTCTCTTCCAAGCGGTGGATGGGCGAATCCGCATACGGCCTCCACACTGCGAGAACGTGAAGGCGTTCACCGTCGTCAAACGTGGTGCTCGCCACCGTTCGCCCGGCCAAACCTTGACTCCATGCCATGGCCTCAGCATCTTCGCCGACGCCGCTTGAAGACACCGTCAGAAAGGCAACACCGTTCTTGGTGAGGAGGCGACCTTCCTTGACCATCAGGAGAAAACGCTGCAGTAAACCGCTGGAGTCGGTGTCGGTCAAGGCGGCTTCTTCCATGGGCCCCAGTGCACCCTCATCGAGGACTTCCGACGAAAGGTAGGGCATGTTCCATACCACGACATCGTACAGCCGATCACCACCCCATTGACTCAATTCACCGTCTACCGACGGCCCGGGGCCCCCTTCGAAAATTTGGCCTTTGAGGCCGTGCTTGGAAAACAGGGCTCGAGTGCACGCCACGGCCAACGGATTAATGTCACAGGCTGTGACCTCGCACCCCTGCGTGGCAGCCCACCACGATACCACACCCGAACCACAACCGATTTCAAGCCAGGATGATTTCGGATGGACAAGCCGTTGGCTCAAAGCCGAGAGAAGGAGGGCGGTATCTTCCCGTGGCGGGTAGACCGTCGGTGGGAGCATGAAGGTGAGCCGGTCTCCAGAAGGGGAAGACCATTCGATGTTCAAGGGCTGCGAATGCATTCGCCGAACTTCGCGCTCGGCATGGGAGAAATTGAACGGTTCATTCCCCCCCATGATTTCGTCGAAGGACCCCTCTTTGATGAGGCTATTCGTAGCAAGCAGAGCGAAAAACACCGATTTTTTCACTTAAGGGCAGATTTATGAAGGAGAGACAGAATGGTCCGTTTAGCCTTCTGTGTGGCCGCGTCGGTCACGGCCAACCCGAAATGTATAAGAAGGCCATGTAGGTCGGAAGAAAAGCCCAAGTTGCTACATTGGGCCTGTAGCTCAGTCAGGTAGAGCGTCGGACTTTTAATCCGATGGTCGCGGGTTCGAACCCCGTCGGGCCCGCCTGATTGCGCTACAGGCCCAGTGTGGGGGGCGATCCGGGGTGAAGAAAATGGTCGTAAAGAGTGCAACGAAAAAACGGTTGATGGAACTGGGTGTTTCTGAGGAATACGCCCACAAACTCGCCACCGATCGAAACATGACCGACATCAAGAACATGACCCACGACGATGTGGCGTCCACCCTCGGCATCTCCAAGGACGCTGAGGAATTCATCAGCACGATGCAAATCATCGCCGAGCAAGGTTCTCGACGACGTGCGGCCAAGAAAAGCACGAAAATCACCATCCGTGCCAAGGCCGTCGACGACATGGACCGCCCAGAAATTACTTCTCGCTTCAACGCCCTCAACCACGAGCTGGTTCCCCACCAGGAACTCGTCGGAGAGGCGAACATTTCCGAGGCCGACCAACTCGCCGTCGAGATGGAAGCCCTCGCCCCGTGGAAGATGGTCCTGCCCGACCCCGAAACCGGCGAGGACCGCCTCGCCAAGGAATTGCTTCCAAAAATCCTGATCACCGACCCTGTTGTTCAGGTGATCAAAGAACTCGCCGAAACCGAAGATTCGGCAGCCCATATGGCCAACCCAGACCACACTCCTCTGGCGGCCGGATGGATTGCTGACCGTGTGCTGAAGGTCGTCCGCCAATCCCCGTCGGCTGGACAGACCGTAGCGTACCGACTCATCGTGGAGGGGAACTGAAGGAGGAGAACATCATGCAGGAAATCATTCAAGCATTTTTCAAAGAACGCAGCCTTGTCAACCATCAACTGGCCTCGTACAACGACTGCATCCCCGCCACCGAGAGCGCGCTTTCCCGCATGGAGCGCATCATTCGGAACATCCGTGTCGGCACGGATGAAGATTTCAACGACGACGAGGGCGGTTACATCAAACTCGACGTGCACGACCAAGACATCGTCATTCGTTTGAAGAACGTCAAGCTCGGTCAGCCCACGGTCAAGGAAGCCAACGGTGCGCTCAACCCGTCCACTCCGATGGAATGCCGCCTGCGAAAGTTGACCTACATGTCCCCAGTGACCATCGATTTCACCATCAAGCGCAACGGTGTTCCTTCCCCGACAGAAACCGGCGTCGCCGTCGGTAACATGCCCATCATGGTTCGCTCCGAGCGCTGCAACCTGCACCCCAAGCACATCGCTGGGGACCGCGTTCTCACCCCAACCACCTCCGCCGAGGACAAAACCACCTGGCACGACTTGTTGCGAAAGAAAGGCGAAGACCCGCTCGACCCCGGCGGCTACTTCATCATCAACGGCACAGAGCGCGTGCTCATCTCGATGGAAGACCTCGCACCCAACCGCGTCACGGTCGAAATCAACAAGCGCTACGCCAAGCAAACCGAGGTCGCCAAGATCTTCTCTCAGAAAGACGGTATGCGCAAGCCACTCACCGTGGAAAAGCGACGAGACGGTATGCTGATGGTGAAAATCTCCACAGCTGGCACCACCGCCATTCCTGTTGTGCTCCTCATGCGAGCCCTTGGCGTTGAGAATGACCAACACATCTTCCAAGCCATCGCTGGCAACACGGACTCGTTCAAGTTCATCGTCGCCAATATCAACGAAGTGAAGGACAACGAAGAATACGGCGTTGAAACCATGGAAGAGAGCCATCAGTGGCTTGAAAAGAAATTCGCAGCCGGTCAACAAAAGGAATACCGTGAGGCCCGTGTGAGTCAACTGCTCGACCGTGAACTCCTCCCCCACCTTGGCGACCAAGCTGAGGACCGGGAAAAGAAGGCCATCTACATGGGCCGAATTGTCCGCCAAGTCTTGGAAATGGCCATCGAGGGCCGAGACCCCAACGACAAGGACCACTACGCCAACAAGCGAGTGCGTTTGGCGGGCGACCTCATTGAAGACCTGTTCCGCGTCTCTGCTGGACAACTGGCTCGTGACCTGAAATACCAACTCGAGCGACATCACAACCGCAAGCGTGAACTCAAGATCACCTCTTGCCTTCGCCCCGACGTGTTGACGAGCAAAATCATGCACGCACTCGCCACCGGGAACTGGGTCGGCGGCCGCTCCGGTGTGAGCCAACTTCTCGACCGGACCACGTACCTCGCTGCCCTGTCCCACATGCGCCGTGTCACCTCTCCGCTGGTTCGAAGCCAACCCCACTTCGAGGCTCGTGACCTTCACCCCACCCAGTGGGGCCGATTGTGCCCCAACGAGACGCCAGAAGGTCAGAACTGCGGCCTTGTGAAGAACGCTGCTCAGATGATTGACATCTCTGAAGACATCAACGAAACTGAGATTCGCGAGCGCCTCGACGAACTCGACGTCTACCAGCCTGACGACTGGACCGACGGCGATCGTGTTCACGTGAACGGTGACATCTACGGCATCCACAAGCGTGGAAAGAAACTTGTGGACCACTTCAAGTCCTCCCGTCGCCGTGGCGTGATTCCTTCCGAGGTCTCTATTCGCCACGACGTGGAGAACAAGGACATCTTCATCAACACGGACAAGGGACGAATTTTGCGACCCTTGCTCATCCTCTACGACGGCGCTCCACGCTTGACGCAGGACCACTTGACCAAGCTGGCCAGCGGCGAAATCAACTTCCGCTCCCTCATCATCGAGGGTGTCGTGGAATGGGTTGACGCAGAAGAAGAGGAAGACCTCTACATCGCACCTCGCCCGTTCGTGCTACCAGAAACCATCCCCGAAGGCGACAGCGCTGGCCTCGCTGGCCGTGTCGTCAAATACGAAGATGTGGAATGGATGAACCTCGGCCAACCGCGTGCTGAAGTCGCCCACCTCAAGGCGAATGTGTCCATGCCCAACGGCGAGATTGCAACCACCGAATTTGACGTGTCGTTGCTCTACACCCCTGAACACACCCACTGTGAGATTGACCCACAACTCGTTCTCGGTGTCTGTGCATCCCTCATCCCCTACCCCGAGCACAACTCAACCCCTCGTGTCACGGGTGGTACCGCGATGGTCAAGCAATCCTTGGGCCTACCAAGTGCCAACTACCGCTTGCGCCCCGACACTCGAGCCCACATCTTGCACTACCCTCAGCGCTCCATCACGCGCACTCGCGCCATGGAGACCACGCACTTTGACGACCGCCCTGGTGGTCAGAACTTCATCGTGGCCATCATGTCGCTTCACGGCTACAACATGCAAGACGCTGTCATCATGAACAAGGGGTCCATCGACCGAGCCCTCGGCCGCTCGACCTTCAACCGCACCTACAACGCTGAGCGACGTCGCTTCCCTGGCGGACAGGTCGAAGAAATCGAGAAGCCCGGCAGCTCCAAGCAGGAAATCAAGGGCCTCAAGACACCCGATGCCTACGTTCACCTGGAAGCTGACGGCCTCCCAGTGCCTGAAACCTCCCTCGAGGGCGGCAACGTCCTCGTCGGCAAGACCAGCCCGCCCCGGTTCCTTGAGGAATCCTCAGGTGGCTCGTTCTTGATGGCTCAGGAGCGACGTGAATCGTCCATGCTCGTTCGCCACGGCGAAAAGGGCTGGGTCGACAACGTCTATGTGACTGAATCCCTCGACTCAGGTCGTCTCGTCCGTGTGATGGTTCGAAGCCACAAGGTTCCTGAAGTTGGAGACAAGTTTGCCTCTCGCCACGGTCAAAAGGGTGTCATCGGACGTCTTGTTGAACCCGAGGACATGCCCTTTACCGAGGACGGTGTTGTACCCGACCTGATCATCAACCCGCACGCCATTCCTTCCCGAATGACCGTCGCCCACGTTCTGGAAATGATCGGTGGCAAGGTCGGAGCCATGGAAGGTCGTCGCATTGACGGGACCGCCTTCCGCGGCGAGAAAGAGTCCAGCCTGCGAGACGGCCTCGTCCGCAACGGCTTGGCCCACACCGGCCGTGAGACCATGATCAACGGCGAGACCGGAGAATCCTACCCCGCTGAGATCTTTGTGGGCTGCATTTTCTACCAGCGCCTTCACCACCTGGTCAGTTCGAAGATCCACGCCCGTTCACGCGGTCGTGTCCAGATTTTGACCCGACAGCCGACGGAAGGTCGTGCTCGTCAGGGTGGTCTGCGATTTGGTGAGATGGAACGTGATTGTCTCATCGCCCACGGTGCTTCGATGGTCATCAAGGACCGCTTGCTCGATGAGTCGGACGGTATTGACATGTACGTCTGCGCCCAATCCGGACACATCGCCTGGTACGACCCCAAGCGTGGCACCTATGTCAGCCCCATCCACGGTGATGGCGCTGAAGTCTACAAGGTGCAGACTTCATATGCATTCAAGCTGCTTCTGGACGAAATGAAGAGTTTAGGTGTGGCCATGCGTCTTGAACTGGAGGACCGAAGATGAGTCGAAAGAGCACAATGATCCCCAAGCGAATCGCCCAGATTCGATTTGGTTTGATGGACCCGAGCGAAATCCGAAAGATGTCGGCTGTCGAAGTCAAGACCGCTGACACCTACAAGGACGACGGTCATGCCTACAAGCAAGGTCTGATGGACCCGCACATGGGTGTCATCGAGCCCGGTCTGCTCTGTCCCACCGACAACTGCCAGTACCAAGACTCGCCCGGTCACTTCGGCCACATCCAACTGGAACTTCCTGTCATCCACATCGGGTTCGTGAACCTGATCAAGACGGCGCTGAAGGCCACCTGCAACGACTGCAGCAACATCTTGCTCCACAGTGAACCCGGTACCTCGCCTGGCTCCAACCCCGAGCAGAGCGAACAGGACTACTACCGAAACCGCATCCGCGATGTCATCACCAAGCACGGTGTCGGTTCGACCGAGTTCTCGAAGATCATCAAGGAAGTCGAGAAGGTCACCTCCGGTACCAAGCGGAAGGTCTGCATGCACTGTGGTTCGTCCCAAGGCAAGATCATCCTTGACAAGCCCACGACCTTCAAGGAAAAGCACGACAACACCGAGCGCAAACTCAACCCGCGCGACGTCCGTGAGTGGCTCAGCAGCATCCCTCCCGAGCACCTCATCTTCATCGGTATGGACAAGCAGAACCGCCCCGAATGGGTCGTGCTCAAAGTGCTCCCTGTCCCACCCATCACCGTTCGTCCGTCCATCACCTTGGACAGTGGCGACCGCTCAGAAGACGACCTGACGCACAAACTCGTCGATGTGCTGCGCATCAACCAGCGTCTGCGAGAGAACCGTGACTCAGGTGCCCCTCAGCTCATCGTTGAAGACCTGTGGGAACTGTTGCAATACCACATTACCACGTACTTTGACAACCAAACATCGGGCATCCCACCAGCTCGACACCGCTCCGGCCGAACCCTCAAGACCCTCACACAGCGCCTGAAGGGGAAGGAAGGTCGCTTCCGAAGCAACCTCTCCGGTAAGCGTGTCAACTTCTGTGCTCGCTCCGTGATTTCGCCCGACCCCTACCTCAGCGTCAATGAGGTCGGTGTGCCCACCAAGATCGCCAAGGAACTCACCGTTCCAATCCGTGTGACCACGCGAAACCGAGAGCAGATGCGCCAGATGATTCTACGCGGACCTGATGTCCACCCCGGTGTGAATTACATCGTCCGTGGCGATGGTCGCCGTGTAAAGATCAACGCACGAAGCCGCCTCATCAACGCTGGTTTCCGCTGCCACAACCCCGAGTGCAACGAGGAGACCACCACGCGACCCGACCTCCACTCGGTCATGCCAGCGCCCAACTTCCTGCCCGGTTTGGTCATCCAAAAGCAAATTGCACTGACCGGCATGGGAGAAGAAGAAGTCAGCTATGTCGTCAACGACACCGCCACCCTCAACAACTTGCAGGGACTTGACGAAAACGGCAAGAAACTCCCCGATGACGACCCCCGTGCCATCCTCCACTACCGATGGATGCACGAACTGGCTCAGGCTGACAACCCCAACCCCGAACCTTTCCCCGAGCACCTCGAAGTGGCCTGCCCGCACTGTGGCAGTCCCTTTGACGAATGGGGCGAAGAGCGCACCGGTGTTGAGGACCGATTGTCCACCTTGGACCGCTACGGCAACCCCAAGCCCGGCCTGCAGGTCGAGCGCCACCTGATCGACGGCGATGTTGTCATCTTCAACCGGCAACCATCGCTTCACCGTATGTCGATGATGGTGCACGAAGTTCGTGTCATGAAGGGCCACACCTTCCGCTTCAACCTGGCGGTTTGTACCCCGTACAACGCTGACTTTGACGGCGACGAGATGAACCTTCACGTCATCCAGTCCGAAGAAGCGCGTGCAGAGGCCAAGATTCTGATGCGTGTCCAGGAACACATCCTGACCCCTCGCTACGGCGGTGCGGTCATCGGTGGAATCCACGACCACATCTCCGGCGCCTACCTGCTGTCTCGACCCGGCACCCTGATTCGCCAAGCCCATGGCTTGGAGATGCTGGGGAACATCGGCTACACCGGTACGCTGCCAGAATTGGTCAAGGACGCCAACGGCGAACCTGCCTACCGTGGTCAGGACATCATTTCGCTGATCATCCCCAACAACATCCACTTGCGATTCCGAAGCCGTTCCAACGACATGGTCAATGTCAAAAACGGCCAAGTTGAGGGAACCCTGGACAAGCGAGCCATCGGTGCTGAAGACGGGCGTCTCCTCGACGCCATCGTCCAAACCAACGGCCCCGAACAAGGCGCTCGTTTCCTTGACGAGTTCACTCGCCTTTCCATCGCCGCTTGTACGTCGCTCGGTTTCACCACCGGTATTGACGACGAGGACCTCTCCGACGAAGCTGTTGACGCCATCAACGCAGCCAATGCATTGGCTCAAGAAGGCGTCACCCAAGAACTCGAGAAGTTCGGTAAGGACGGAAAGAAGTACGAAGCTCGACCGGGTCGAACACCCC
The DNA here is from genome assembly GCA_049412325.1 of Candidatus Poseidonia sp. GTDB lineage: Archaea > Thermoplasmatota > Poseidoniia > Poseidoniales > Poseidoniaceae > Poseidonia. Next base: position 41,264 of record JBMSEL010000009.1, on the reverse strand, counting down.
GTGAAACCCTCGAAGAGAACATCATGCAAATGCTTGACAAAGGAAAGCAAGAAGCCGGTGATATCGCAAAGGACGAACTCAACAAGTCGGGTTCGACCAACGCCGCCGTCAACATGGCCATTTCCGGTGCTCGTGGTTCAATGGATAACCTGACCATGATGGCAGCCTCCATCGGTCAAGCCAAGGTTCGTGGTAAGCGACTTGAGCGTGGCTACGACGATCGTGTCCTGCCTCACTTCAAGCGAGGCGGTCGCGGTGCTCTCGACCGAGGGTTCATCGCTTCTTCCTTCAAGCGTGGGCTTGAACCAACGGAGTTCTTCATGCTCTCCGTCTCTGGTCGTGAATCGTTGGTTGACACCGCCGTCCGTACGGCCAAGTCCGGATACATGCAGCGACGTCTGATCAACGCCATGGACGACCTGAAGGTCTTCGACGATGACATGCTTTCAGTGCGAAACACCGCCAACCGCATCATCCAGTTCAGCTACGGTGAAGACGGCATTGACCCGTCCCGTGGTGTGCACGGCTCGCCATTCAACATCGACGTCATCGTTGACGCTGCTCTCGGTACCGAAGGCGGCCTTGAAGACGACCGCGATTCCTACGAGTTCAGTGCTGAAGAAGAGGACATGGGCGCCTGGGAAGAATCTGCTGAGCATGATGGAGGTGAGGACTGATGGTCGTCAAGAGTGCAACCAAGAAGAAGCTCATGGATTTGGGCATTGATGAAAACTTCGCTCACGCCTTGGCCGACGACCGTAAGTGGGACGACGTCAAGGTGATGAGCCAAGCCGAAATCGCAAAGATTTGTGAAACCGATTCCGAAACGGCAGGAAACATCCACGGCACCATCGTTGCAGCCACCCAAAAAGGCCGAGATGGTGATGGAGAGAGCTCCGGTCCAGTGACCAAGGTTCGCCTTGCAGGACGCTCCAGCAAGCGCCGAACCCGTGCCAAGACCGTTGCGGACATGGAGCCTTACGACTACGATCGAAAGATGCAAGCCATGGAGAACGAGCTGACCAACGACCCGGTTTACCAGAAGTTGGAAGAGGCCGTTGAGGCCACCGGCTCCGGTCGCTTTACGGACCGAATCTTGGCTGACTTGACGGTGGCTTGCCACAGCCGTGGCAAGAAGAAGTTGACCAAGCCACAGGCCAAGAAAGTCATCGACGAGGCCATTGTCGCTCTTGACCGAGCCAGCATTGACCCTTACGAAGCAGCCGGTATCATCACGGCGCAATCCATCGGTGAGCCTGGCACCCAGATGACCATGCGTACGTTCCACTACGCAGGTGTTGCAACCGTCAACGTCACTCAAGGTTTGCCACGTATCATTGAGATCGTGGACGCCCGAAAGGTGCCACAAACGCCAACCATGACCATCCGTCTCAAAGGTGAGGAGAAAACCGACGCCAACGCCGCAAAGAAATTGGCGGCCGCCATTGAAGTCACCACCACCGTCAACATCGCCACCTTGGAGACCGACGTCGCCCAGCGACGCTTGGTGCTGAACCTCAACAAGGGCAACCTCAAGCAGAAGCGAATGACGGCCATGGAGGTCAAGGACAAACTCGAGCGTGCAACCCGCCTCTATGTCCAAGTTGACAAGGAAAAGAACCCGTCCACCTTGACGATGATTCCTGGTGTCCACTCCGAAGAGGACTTGGCCGACCTTGCTGAAAACCCACCTTCCTACACCATGCTTCTGCAGTTGGAAGAGAAGATTCGCGACATGCGTCTCAAGGGCATCCCCGGCATCGAACGTGCGAACCCCCAACTGGATGACAAGACTGGCGAATACTACCTCTCGACGATCGGCAGCAACCTTCCTCGGGTCAGCGAGCTGGAAAACATCGACCGTTCCCGCACCTACACCAACAACATCATTGAAATCTACGATTATCTCGGCATTGAGGCTGCTCGTCAGGCCATTGTCAACGAATTGCAGATGACCCTTGATGGTGCTCGCCTCGAAGTGGACGTCCGCCACCTGCTCATGGTCGCCGACGTGATGACGTCTGAGGGCGAAGTTCGTGCCATCGGCCGACACGGTGTATCGGGTACCAAGCACAGTATTCTTGCTCGTGCAGCGTTCGAAGTCACCGTCAACCACCTGCTTAAGGCCGGTATCATCGGCGAGAAAGACTACCTCACCGGTGTTGCAGAGAACATCATCGTCGGTCAACCCATCTCCTTGGGAACCGGCAGTGTGGCCCTGTACTACATCCCGGAAGAGTGAGATTCCAACCATGAGAAACACATGTGGAGAATGGAGGAAAAGAAATGGATCTAAGCCGACAATTGAAGAACGCAATCGCAACAGGAAACCTGTTGTTTGGACAACGACAAGCCAAGGACGCCTGCGCTAATGGCAACGCCAAACTTGTCATCGTGGCTGCCAACTGCCCCGAAGACTACACCACAGCGCTGCGTGCTGCTCACCCCGAGGTGAGCATGCACCGCGCTCGCATGGTGAACCGAGAATTGGGCATCGCTTGTGGTAAGCCCTTCTCGGTGTCCACCATCACGGTGCTTGACGCCGGCGACAGCGATTTGATGGCGCTTGAAAGTAACCTCGAGTGAGTGTTCCTGTCCTTTTGGACAACACCTTGATGGCCTTTGGGGGCCACGCCAACCTATGCGTAGAACACCCGCAGGCATCGCCATGGCGCTCACCGCGCTCTTGCTGCTGAGTATTGTCGGTACAGCCGCCGTTCAAGTCAAACCTCAAACCCTGCTCAACGACACAGATTGGCCCGCGATGAGCGCAGGCGCACGGAGCACTTCCCCCGAAGTGTTCCTCGCTGGTGGAGGCTCGGGAAGTCACGACGAGTTCTCAGGAGCGATCACCGCAACCGATAACGGATGGGTCATCGCTGGGGATGTCAACTCCTCGGCGGCAGCTAGCAGAGGAGGTACAAATCTGATCTTTGGAACCCAAACTTACGTGCCCACCTCACCGTACAGCAACGGCAACGATTTCTTCATCGCATCGATGGATTCGTCGGGCACATGGAATTACGTAACCGGTGCTGACCATACACAAGGTGGTGTCTCGTTCATGTCCGACGTTACCTCTCACGCCGGCAACGCCATCGTCACGGGCTACATGTACGGCCCCGTGGATTTCGGACAGACGAGTCTGAACACGGCCGTTCAATTTGACGCCTTCGTTGCGCAAGCGGATGCAGCGGGTAATTGGATGTGGGCCAAAGGATTCCAGACCCTGCCAAATTCGTCCACTGATTCAAGTATCCCTCAAGCCATCGCCGTTGACCAAGTCGGTGACATCATCGTGGCGGGCTACTTTTCAGGGGAGACCGACTTTGGTGGAACGACCATCAACGTGTCCAACGCTGAAATCTTCATCGCCAAACTCGATGGGGCCAACGGAGCCCTCAAGTGGGTCGTGAGCGGTGGTGGTATCGGCAGCCAGCAAGTCACCGATGTAGCAGTGGACAATGCAGGCAACGTTCTGGTCTCCGGAATCACACAAAACAACGTCTTGTTCGGCACCAACAGCTACAGCCTTGTCGGCACACAGGATTCCTTTGTCGTCAAGGTCTCGAGCTCAGGTTCGTTCCTCGGCATCACTGGTTACGGGATCGCCAACCAAGCCGTCACAATCTCCGGCATGGCGACGGACGGTAACGGCGATCTGTATGTCGGAGGCTCCTACGAGGGAACCATGGCCAAGAACGGTTGGTCCATCACGGCCAACAAGGGCGGTGCAGACCTGTTTTTCATCAAGGAAGGAACCACGCCCTCCAACCAATGGGCAGCGACGGGCGGTTCCAACTCGGCCGACAGCTTGCAAGGCATGGATGTCAACTCGCGTGGAGAACTGGTGTTCACCTCGTTCTTCCTCGACGGGACCTTTAGTGCAGGCACCAAATCCACCACTGGAACCAGCAGCGGATGGATTTCAACCCTCGACGCAGACATGATGCTGGGTGGTTTGACCAACACAGGTGGATGGTCATGGCTTGACGTGACGGCCAGTGCAGCCCTTGAGATCGGCTGGGACGTGGCTTACAACGACAGCGACATCGCAGCGGGCATCGGATCCTACGCTGGCCCTCAAGGCAGCGACACCATCACCAAAGGGAGCACCAGTGTAACCACGGCCGGTGGATGGGACAACTTCGTGTGGGCGATCGACCCGTCCATGAAGGCCGATACCGACAACGATGGCGTACCTGACGTTTCGGACAACTGCCCCAACACCTCCAACCCCCTTCAGGGGAACACCGACGGCGACACGCAAGGCGATGCCTGCGACTCGGACGACGACAACGACGGCATCACGGACAATTCCCCTGACGACTGCCCACGTGGAGGTGCAGCCAACTGGGGGTCAACCCAGAATTTCGATGACCCAGCCAATTCCACCGATTGGGACCGAGATGGTTGCAAGGACGACGTCGAAGACGCCGACATGGACAACGATGGCATCGAAAACGGCGTTGATTTGTGCCCTCGCTCTGGCTATCAACCTCCACGACCAACATGGGTTTCGGATGAGATCACCGACGTAGACGGTGACGGTTGCCGCGATGCCGACGAAGACACCGATGATGACGGGGATGGCTTCGAAGACGTGAGCGACGACTGTCCAACGGTGGTCGGCAACTCAACCCTTGGCGAAGAGGGATGCCTTGACAACGATGGCGACGGTTGGTCGAACAACTTCGATGATTGTCCCAACGAGTTGGGCAACTCAACCCTCGGCGGCAAGAATGCCTGCCCCGACATGGACGGGGACGGATGGGCTGACGTTGATGATGCCTTCACCGAGGACCCGACCCAGTGGTCGGACGCTGACGGCGATGGATACGGCGACAACAGCGAAGGGACCACGCCCGACGATTGCCCCACAGTCGCTGGCACATCGACACTGGACCGCCTCGGCTGTTTGGACACCGATAGCGATGGTTACTCTGACCCAGACAGCATGTGGAGCACCGAATCGGGCGCCGATGCCTTCATCGAAGATCCGACCCAATGGTCGGACTTTGACTTCGACGGCTACGGCGACAATTACGCCAACGACACGTGGACCGACCGAAACCCTTCATGGCCCGGCGAATACCGAGCCGACGTTGTCCTTCAGGACGCCTGCCCCACGCAGGAAGGTACATCGTGGCAGAACGGCCTCATCGGGTGCCCAGACCAAGACGGCGATGGATGGTACAATCTCCAAGACGCCTTCCCCAACGACCCGACGCAGTGGTCGGACATGGACGGGGATGGCTACGGCGACAATGCCTCGGGAGTTGACGCCGACCAGTGCCCTGAAATTGCGGGCACCTCAACCGTTGACCGCCTCGGCTGCGAAGACAGCGACGGCGACGGTTATTCTGACCCCGACCCCAACATAAACTGGTTGCCCGAGCAGGGTGCCGATGCCTTCCCAAACGAGCCCACTCAATGGGCTGACCAAGACCAAGACTTCTATGGCGACAACCCAGCCGGCGACCGTGCCGATGACTGTCCCACCGTGAGAGGAACGTCGACCGTCGACCGATTGGGTTGCGAAGACAGCGACGGCGACGGTCTTTCCGATGCAACCGACACCTGGACGTTGGCCCAAGGGGCTGACGCCTGCCCGCTGGCCTACGGGACCTCCACCGCCGACCGCCTCGGGTGTGTCGACACCGACGGCGACAATTACTCGGACCCAACGCCTGAATACGGCGTGGCGGAGGGTGCAGACGCCTACCCACAAGACCCCACACGCTGGATTCTTGAGCCCAAGCAGGACGAAACGATCTTTGCTTCAACCAATGCGCTCATCGGTGGCGGTGTTGGGCTGCTCTTGGCGTTGGTTCTCATTGGTCTGATCATGCGTCGCCGAGGTGGAAAGGAGGAGCACACGGATTGGACGACACCGCCCGGTGCAGGCTTTGCACCTGACCCAAGCTACGCTGCCGCCGCAGCCACACCGAACTTCGCTGCACAACCCGCAGGACAGGCGGTGGCCCAAGCAGGTTACGCCGCTCCGGTTTCCATGCCTGATTTCAACGCCCAGCCCGTCGTGGCTCAACCCGACCCTGCTCGAGAGTACTACAACGGTTTACTCGCTCAAGGTTACCCCCACGAGGACGCTGTTCGGTACACCCAGCAATATTTCCAAGAATTCCGAGGATGAACGGGGGCACATGGCCTTGAGTGAACGTGAACAGCAACGGTTGATGGACAACCCAGTTGTTCGGGGTTTGCTGGTGTTTTCGGCGTTTCGTGCCGTTTACGGCATTGGCATTCTCGTGGTCACCTACGGTTTGGCGACCAACGATTCTACGCCGTGGTGGACATCCCTCATCTTTCTTGGATGTTCCATGGTGTTTTCACGCTGGCTCTTTCGCAAGCTGAAACAGCGATGGCCTCGCCTGTTCAATGCAGACCTGCAGGGCGAGAATTGATTCCACCAGAATCAGACAACGCCTTGAGCGATCATGGCTTCGGCAACCTTGAGGAAGCCTGCCACGTTGGCACCAAACACATAGTCGCCTTCACGACCGTACTTTTTGGCGGTCTCAAAGGCGTTCTTGTGGATGTCGACCATGATGGCCTCGAGTCGACTGTCAACCTCTTCTCGGGTCCAGGACAAGCGAAGGGAGTTCTGCGACATTTCGAGACCGGAGGTGGCAACACCACCGGCGTTGCTGGCCTTACCGGGAGCAAACAGCACGCCAGCCTTTTGGAAGACCTCAACGGCCTCGGGGGTGCACGGCATGTTAGCACCTTCTCCAACAGCGATCACGTTGTTGGCCACCAGCATCTTGGCTTCTTCTCCGTTGAGTTCATTCTGGGTTGCGCAAGGGAGGGCAACGTCAACGTTCACGTCCCAAAGGCCGTTCACAGAGGGCTCAGGGGCACTGGCGGTGAAGGTAGCCGAGGGGTACTGCTTGGCATACTCGGAGATTCGTCCACGTCGGTTGTTCTTGAGGTCCATGACCCAAGCCAACTTCTCACGGTCGATGCCGTCAGGGTCGTGAATGAAACCAGAGGAGTCCGAGAAGGTGACGGGTATGCCGCCGAGGTCGAGGACCTTTTCACAAGCAAACTGAGCGACATTGCCGGACCCGGAAATGGAGACGGTTGCGCCCTCGAAGGACTTGCCCTTGGTGGCCAACATCTCACGAGCGAAGTAAACCAGGCCGTAGCCCGTTGCCTCAGGTCGAATCAGCGAACCGCCGTAAGCGAGGCCTTTTCCGGTCAGGACACCGGCTTGGAACTCGTTCTGCAGACGCTTGTACATACCGAACATGTAACCGATCTCACGCCCGCCGACACCGATGTCGCCAGCTGGAACGTCGCAGTCGTGGCCGATATGGCGCCAAAGTTCCATCATGAAGGACTGGCAGAAGCGCATGACTTCAGCATCTGACTTGCCCTTGGGGTCAAAGTCGGAACCACCTTTACCGCCACCCATGGGAAGGCCGGTCAAGGAGTTCTTGAAAATCTGCTCAAAGGCGAGGAACTTGAGGATGGAGGTGTTCACACTGGGGTGGAAGCGAAGCCCACCCTTGTAAGGGCCAATGGCACCGTTGAATTGAATTCGGAATCCACGGTTGACGTGAATTTCACCTGAATCGTCGGTCCATGGCACACGGAAATGGATGAGTCGTTCGGGCTCAACCACACGCTCAACAACCGAAATGTACTCTGGATTGGCCTCGAGCACAGGCTCAAGCGATTCAAGAACTTCTTTCACCGCTTGGTGGAATTCAGGTTGGTCGGGGTCACGGGCTACGACTTTTGCATAGATTGCATCACTGGGGCTCATTGGCATACCTTCTCACACCCATAGGTGTGTTGCGCCGCCCTTACACAGTCCCTTTCTAATGGTTACCCCTGTTCCATCTCCGTGACCGAAGATTCCCAAAGAAAGATGGAGGCTCAGAAGGTGCACACCGTGAGGTATCGCTCGAGCCGTTCGATGCGACGTTGCCCTTCTTCGTCGACCTCGCTCATGGCGCGAATGGACTCCTCAATCAGGGCGTGTTGATCCTCTTGGAGGCCAATGATCCGGCGCAGGTGGTCAAGCATCGCCCATTCGTCTTCGCTGATGACATCGTCATCCAAGGCAGCGATCAGGGCGGATTGGTAGGTGGTAGCGTCACCCATGTGGTGCCCACCAAACTCGTTGTCATCAACAAAGGGTGAGGGCGATTCACCGGCCACAACAGCTCTGCACTCAGCCGTGTCTGCTGGAGCTACACCCAAGGCCTGGGCGAGAATGTGGAGGATTTGGGCTTCATCATCCGTGACAATGGCGTCATCAAAGGCAACACGCAGGGTTTCGAGGTACAGGTACAGGCCGCGAGTTGGGACGAGACTCATGGTGGCCGATGACGGCGACTCGTCCTTGAAACTTGTCCAATCGTGGCGACGTCACCCGAAATTCAACTGTAATACAGGTAATGACGGATTGTCATTATTTGAGTTATGTTGATATACTTCCTGTTCCAGTCTATCTTTGCAGGAGGAACCCGGATGAGTCAGCCCACCAGTGCCGTTTCGCTCAGAATCACGGAGGAAGACCTCGCCCTCCTTGATGCACGAGTTGGCATGGACGGCGCACGAAACCGTTCGGACGTGGTCCGACTTGCCATCCAAGAATTCCTTCACAATCAACCCCTTCTCACGGGCATGAAGTCCATTCGAATCCCCTTGGGGCGTGCCGATCAGCGCCGCCTTGCCCACCTCTACGAATTGAACGGCGTTTCGCCGGAACAGGCAGCCCAAGAAGGGCTTAGCCTCTACATCAGGCGGGCGGTTGCAGAAATTGACCCGATTGACAGTACACTCGAAGAAGCTGTGGAGGCGTCCAGAGCTTCAACGATACGACGCAGCGAATACCAAGAATGAATTGGTGAGAGACTGGAGGGGATGGGATGAATTGGCAAAACTCGGGCTACAACCTTGGTGATGCCACCCTTGGAGCAATGCAGGACCGGCCTGTTCTGCAAAGCTTTGTCTCGCTGTGTCAGCGTGCCCGTCGTGCACGCCTTGGCCTTGGTTCCCACAACCAAACACCCCCACACGCTTCCCTGGACGACGGCCAGGGAGGCCCAGATTCCACCCCCGTCAGTTGATGCGGTGGTTCCCCCGTGCCCAGGCCCCCACACTTCTGGGCACATTGACGAGCACCGGTCAAACCTGTGACCTCCATCCCAATCCTTTAGGAGGGTCGCCGTAGGATGAACGATATGAACGGAGGGGAGGCAAACGTCGATTCGTCCACCTCCCCCTTTCTCGCTCACTCTACTGCTCGACCTGGCCAATTGGAGATGATCGAAGACGGCATCAGCGCCCTCGCCGAGGGCGGCTTCCACCTCGCTGCTGCACCAACGGGAATTGGAAAAACGGCGGCATCGTTGGCAGCCGCCCTCGAAGTAGCCGGCCGGTCTTCACAAAAGAAGACCGTGTTTTTCCTAACATCCAGGCAAACCCAACATCGCATTGTGGTCGATACCGTTCGCCGAATTAACCAGCGACGAAAGGGCATGATGCCTGTTCGTCTTGTGGACATGGTGGGTCAGGCCGGGATGTGCGTCCAACCTTTTGCTAAGGAATCACCCCTCGTGTTTTCCCTGTTGTGCAGCCAAGCCAGGAAAACCCGTTCATGTAAACCATGGATCACAGCCGCTCCCGGCCTCAAAGAGCGCATTCTCGCCAGCCCGCTCCACGTTGACGAACTCGTTGACATCAGTCGCACACATACGGTTCATGGCGAGCCCGCTCAAACCTGCCCGTGGAAGGCTGCTCGTGAGGCCGTTAGCGGCGCTGATGTTTTCGTGGGCGATTACAACCATCTGTTCGATGACGGTGTGCGCGAATCCAGCCTCAAAGCGATGGACTTGTCACTTGAAGACATCATCATCGTCGTTGACGAAGCCCACAATCTGCCAGATCGCATCAGAATGACGCTTGAAAAAAGGTTGACAAGAACCATGATCCGCAACACGCAGATTGAACTCGAAGAGTACGCCGGCGTTCTCGCCCAAGCCATGAAAGCACCCGGTGGCGAAGTCCTCTCCATCACCCACGGACTTGCTGCATGGGCGTTTGATGTTTTGAAGGCCTCGCGTGCCGGATTTGACGCCCTGTTTGGCAGTTATATGCGAGGCCTCTCGGGGAGTGATGAGGAAGCCGAAGTCAAAACCGAAGATGTCCTGAACGTCTTTCACCGAGCATGCGATGTGGTGGAGGGGAAGGCCGGTCAACAACAACTCGAGGCAAAATCCTCCAATCACCCCGACGTTGACGTAGCGGTTCGCATCCATCAACTCCGGGACATCCTGTCCAGCGTGGATGTCGACATGGAAGCCGGCGACGATGGCAACCCGATGGAGCCCAACGCTCACAAAGTGGCTGAAATTTTGGATTGCCTCCTCAAATTTGGCTCAACGCCGGCGTTGACGATGATCTACGATACCAAGGGCAAAGACGGGCGCATCACCACCCACTTGCTCGACCCCGGACTCGTCTCTAAACCGGTGTTTGAACAATCGGCAGGCGCCCTTCTGATGTCGGGAACCCTGTACCCTCCAAGCATGTACGCCAACATCCTCGCCCTGCCTTCCTCAAGAACCACCGCTGTCGCTTACCCCTCGCCGTTTGCCGCCATGCGTCGACCCGTGTTGGTTGCCAACAATGTCACCACGAAGTACACCGAACGAAGCCCGCAAAACACCGAGGCCATCCGAGCCCATATCCAAGCGCTCATCGACGCCTCACCCGGCAACGTCGCTGTCTTTGCGCCCTCCTATGCCATGCTCAATGAAGTCGTGTTGGAAGGCCATTTCACAGGTGCCCGCGTCATGGCCGAAAGCCGAGAGTGGACCAAGCAGGACCTTGACCAGGTGGTGGACACATTGTTGGAAGAGAAGCGAAACGGGCGGAAGATCCTGCTCGCTGGTGTGTTTGGCGCTCGACTCTCCGAAGGCGTCGACTATCACAGCGGAGCCTTGGACGCTGTCGCCTGCATCGGCATTCCAAATTCGCCCCCCTCAGTCCTCTCGAAATCACTCAAAACCTACGCAGAGGAACGCTTTGGACGCAATCTTGCATGGCGCTACACGGTGTCCCAGCCAGCCATCAACGCCATCCTCCAGGCCATGGGACGGCCCATCCGTTCCATCGGGGACCGGGCCCTCATCCTGCTGCTCGACCGCCGCGTGACCGACCGAACCTATGCTGGCTGCTTCCCTCAAGATTTACGAATGAACGACTCGAGTGATCACGACTCCACCCACCGGTTCGCTCGCCGCTTTTTCTCCAAAGTTCACCCAGACCGGTCCTTGGAGTCCGATTGAATCACGTCCGAAGGTTCATGTGGGCTCGGCGGGTCCAAAACGGCATGGACGAATGGAAGCCGTTGGACTTGACCACCGAGGACATGAGCCTTGAGACTTTGACGCCATCCGTTCCTGAAGGTCTTGAAACGGATGCAACCAGCCTCCAGGCCCACTTTGAAGTGGCCAACAACCACCTCGCTGATGTTCGACAACGCCACACCGAAGTGCTGGTCACGGCCGGTATGCTGCCAGAGAGTGGCCTGGCCGAACGTCTCCCCGAGCGTGCGCTTGAATGGGTGGTCAAAGGGATCAATGGACGAGTCAACCCTGACGGCTTGACCATTCCATTGTTGGGGACCACCGAAGCCGCCATCCAGCTCCACGTGAAACATACGGAAGAGGCCACGCTGGTCCGCCTCGACATCGAGGATACGGAAGGCCCAAACCTCGTGCGTGAATTACCACTCCCTACCGAAGCGGCATCAACCCTGGCTGCCAACTACAGCAACGGTCGCCTCACCCTTCGTTGGTGAACCACGACGCTGCCACGAAGGCAACCGTGGCCCTTGCGCTCATCACTTGGCCGGTGAGTTTCAGCGCTGTGGGATGGCCTGCATCTGAGCGATTTCCCCCGCCATGCGGTTGAGGGCTTGCAACGCCACGTCCTGATGCTGAGCACCCATCTCTTCACGACTGTACCGAGCCATCTCAAACGTGTTGTCCAAGGCCGTCAAGGCATCTTCTGAAACACCCTGAAGGGCTTGTCGGATAGCGAACTCGAATTCACGGACGGTCTCGAAATCTCGACGCAGGAAGCCTCGCTGCTGCAACAAACCGCACAAGTCCTGGTAGCACGTGAAGATGGCCTCACGGATGGCATCACCTGCGGCGAGGAGTTCGGCGGTGTAGGCAAAGACCTCGGCGGCGTCCTTGAGCAGGTCATCGGCGATCTTCTTACGACGGTAAAGCACGACACCACCGGCCACCAAGGCCGCCAACACCAACACCAAGAGATAGGACCACCATGGTGTCTCTGCTTGTTCTTCGGCAAATTCGTATTGCGGGGCAAAGCCTTCGCTGCGCAGGGTCTCAAATGCCTGAATGCTCTGGGCGGACAGCCGTGGGTCGTTGACGATGATATCCATCGTGAGTTGACCCCAAACATCTGCATCACCATACGGAGGATCGGCTTCGAAGACGAAGGTGGCACGACCGTTCTCGTCAGTCTGAGCACCACGGTTGGCCAGTTGGGATTGGTTGGCATCGTAGAGGTACACGACGATATCGATGCCCGGGAGACCGGCTTGGGTGTCTTCAGCAATAACTGTGAGAGTACCACCGACTTCTTCCTGTTCATCTTCAACGATGTCAAGGAGGTTCACCGTGATCACAGCGTCAACCTGAACAAAGACGGTCTGACTGATGCTGGCAGCGTTCAGATAGAGCGTGTCGTTTCGAGCGACGTCGAGGAAGAAATACTGCGAGCCGACCTCAAGCCAATATGGAGCCGTGGCTCCCAGCGAGAAGTTACCGTTGGACCACGAAACGGTGCTGGTGGGGAAGCAGCGTGCACCTTCACGGCCGCTAACACAATCCGAGCCGTTGCCGATGGAAAGGAGGAGGTTTTCAAAGACCTCGCCGGAACCACCGACCTCCTGTACGGAGCCGGAGTAGAAGATGGGATCAAAGACACCATCCGAGCGAGTCACGACCGAGGAGCGTGTGGCAGGGTCAACCTGAATGAGGAGGTCCGCCCACACCCTGACGCTGTTTTCGGCCTCAGCAGGCAGATGCGCCTGTGTTCCTTCAAAGACCACGGCGATGGTATGGTCACCACGCGTGAGGTCCATCGTTGCTGGAACCGTCGCACTCCAGGCGCCGTCGGCACCGGTCGTCGTGGTGAACAGGGTGTTCCCGTCAAGTTGCACCAGCAACTCGAAGCCCACCAGACCGTCTCGGTCAACCGTATCGAAGTCGTAGAGGCGCCCGTTGATCTCCCAGGTATCACCTCGAGTAGCATCAATCCCATCTTCGAAGAGAAGGGTCACCCACGAGCGATGCGAAAGGAAGAAGGAAACATTGCCCTCACCGCTGCGGTAGTAGCCTTGAGGTGCCACTTCGGCCACCAGCGTTCGGTCTCCAAAGTCAAAGATGTCGGGGACGACCCAATCATAGGTGAAATCGCCGTTCTCGTCGGTGAACAAGGTGTTGATGACGATGCCTTCCACCACCAATTGGACCTCGTGGTTTGGAATACCCATCAATTGGTTATCAACCACAGAACCGGTGATCGACACCGTCTCGTTGACCGCTACAGGCGAGCTGATGTCCACGGTGACCAGCACAGGGCTGAAAATTTCCCAGAGACCAGAGGCGTTGCTGGGGAGGTAAGCCACCGTGCCCGTGAAGCGGGTTTCAAGGACGACCGAACCAAGTTGAGCATCGGCAGGCACCGGATGAACGGCGCTGAACTCCCCGGTTTCATCGGTGGTCGTGTTGGTAAGCCACTGGCCACCCAACCAAATTTCAATGGTCATGTTGGACAGTGGGTTGTCCACCACGTCGAGCAGACGGCCCTGGATGGTCATCGTGGTCTCACGGTCGGCATCGCCGGTGGCCGTGAGAAGGAGGATCTTGGTCGGGACACTGACATTGAAATCAACCGTGGCAGAGCTTGGCATGTAGTACTCGGGATTGTTGGTGTCACCATAGCCAACCGGGTCCACCCATTCTCGTCCGCCACGGAATTCCACACCGATGAGATGCGGGCCGGCAGCGGTGTCCTCGGGAAGTGTGTAAGCGATGGTGTACGCACCGGTCATGTTGTCGGTTTCAACGCTGGCCACAGGCACTCCGTCGATGAGCAAGTGCACGATGCCGGTGGCGTTGACGCCGTTGGCCTGCAAGACCATACCGAGGTCGTCGAGGAGCGTACCGTTGACCACGAGTGTGTCCCCAGCCACGAGGACAGTGGGGGCTTCAAGAATCAGGACTTCGGTTTGCGCGAGAACCACGAACTGCGTCGTAGCGTTCGTTCCGATCAGGCCCGTCGTGCCCGCAATACCTGCGTAATCCGCGTGGACTCCAGCCGGACCGACATCATAGGTTGCTGGGACGGTGAGGTTCCCCCAAGCGGTGCCGTTGGCAGCGGTCAAAACGGTGATTTGCACAGGAGAGGCGTCAGCCATGGTCGATGTCAAAGATACCACGATGCTCTGGTTCGCCAACGGCAGACCCTGGTTATCTCGCAAGAGGACCGTGAAGTCAACCTGCGTGCCTCGTTCAGTACGGTCGTTGAGGGAGGGTTGGCCAATGCCGTCAAGGGTTGGCACGATGAAATTCATCACCGAGAAGCCACGTGAATCAAAGGTGGTGTTGTTTTGAGAACCAACGTAGTAGTTGACGGTGGGGATGTAGGTGGCTTCCATGATGTGGTTTCCGGCTGCAAAGGTTTCGCTCAACCGGATGGTGGCGTTCCAGTAGCCGTCAACACCGATGGCACCGCCCGTAGCGGTGAAGCCAGAGGGTTGTCCGTTGATGGAAAACAGGACGTTGGCGTTGGGCAGCACGCTGCCATCTCGAATCACCAAGCCGGAGCCGTTGTCGGAGATGATTTGCCCACTGATGTTGAAGTCCGTACCTGCCACAGGATTGGCAGCGATGGGGTCCACCACCAGGAAGGTCAACGACCGAACGGTGATGCTGGTGAGGTTGGCACTCGTGGATAGGAGGTCGGTCGAACCGTTGAAGATCATCTGAACGACGATCAAACCGAGTGGGTGATCGTACGGCACGCTGAATGTAAAGTTCGCAAAGCCTTCGCCGTTCGTGGTTTGTGGAGCGAGCCATGTTTCGTGGAACTGCAAGCCCACCTCGTAGTTCGAGAGTGGAGTGAACAAATCCGAGGCTTCAACCAATTGCGCTGACATGTTGATGTCATTGCCACGGTTGATGACCAAGGCGTTGAGCGGTTGGAGATTCTCCAAGCGAGAAACACCCATGACCTGAATGGGCGATTGTGCCGTGGCCGTCAGGTAAAACGGCGAAGATTCGTTGACCACGGTGATGACCAGCGTGTGCGGGCCTCGAGTGGTGCCGTTGCCGGCGGAATCCGTGGGCACGGTCATGTTGAAACTGCCATTGTTCGTTGTAGCATAGTTGCTCAGCAACAGTTCATCCGGGTTTTCCAACCAGAAGACATTGAGACGGACGGCCGAGATCAACGGTCTGCTAGCATTTTCTCCATCCTCGACCTGGCCAACCACGTTGAACGGTACACCGGCAGTTACCGTACTTGGAACGGACACGATGTTGATGTCGCTGACGACCTGTACCGTGACGTTGACCACCGAGACGTTTCCATATCGTCGGGCATTGCCTGCAGCAAGCGCCGCAGAGAGGTCATCTTGAACCACGATGGCCATGTCGTAGAAACCTGGTGAAATACCGGAGGGCGTGAAGGCAAACGTGGCGTTGCCCTCGCTGTCGGTGGTTGAGACGCCCAGACTTTGGTTCGTGTTACCGTAGTCCCAAATATAGTCAACTGAGGCACCGCTGATGTTGGAATTGTCCGCCACATCGGTGATCTTGGCGTTGAACGATACAGTATCGTTCATTTCAACGATATAGGCAGGCCGTTCAGCCTCAACCACCACTTCCGTGATGATGCCACCCAACTGAGAAATTTGTGTTGGAGGGGCTGGCGGCACTGCCGAATCGACGAAGGCGTAGTATGCACCGCCCGGTGGGGCCTGCGTGAGGAAATCAAAGTCCACGACGAATTCGTAAGCATCCGAGCGGAGATTGGTCGGCATGACGATGGGAATATCGAACGCGCCCGTGGAGTTGTTCAGCGTGGACTGTGCCACATCGATGGGGCCTTGTTCCGTGAACAACGAGACGGTGATGAGGGTCGTGTTGTTCAGCACGGGCGTGAGGTAGACTGAGTCGAAAACGTCGCCAAAGAGACGAGTTGAATTGCCCATGTAGGTCCAATCTTGGGCGATGGAAAGGTTCCAACCGATGTCGGCCATCACACGGATGGATCCGTTGCCGGTGGAAGGCTGGTAGAACGAGGAACCGTTGAAGCCGATGTCAATGGGGTAGTCGCCTGAGCGGAGGTTGGCATCGAGTGGCAAGGTTACTTCCAAGAGGTCAATCGTTGGGTCAACCGTCGTGTTGAACCATGAGCTGTTGAAACTGAAATCGTAATTGCCCAATATTTCTGCACCTGCCGCCACGCCACGATGGTCGTTGATTTGCACAGTGACCAAGGCATCTTGTCCGCGCACTTGAGCCGATTCTTGCACTTGGAAGGTCAACAAGCCTCTCAGGAAATACGGCGCTCCCGAGGAGAGGTCTGCATCGTCCGTAGCGGGCAACGTGGAAGGGAAGAAACGGAGACGGGTTTCGATTTCACCAGCCGCCACCATCAGGTTGGGTGGAAGTTGGTACGGAATCGAAAAGGTACCGCTGACACTGAGGTTGAACACCTCGAGCCATTCATCACCGGAATCGTTGGCTCGAATGGCCAGCTGCAAATCACCGGCCAGCGCTGTCGGCGTGGCACCCAGTGAGAGGGCGCTTCCGTTGACCCAAACATCGTCGTTGAGCAAGAAAATGCTGTTGTTGGTCAACGGTCCTTCAATCGTTGCCGTGAGGTTGGGTGCATCGGTCACATTGAGAACGATGTTCGTGCTGGTGGGGTTAAGGTGGAACGTAGCAGGGGTCGCACCGGGGACCGACGTGTCTTGCCATCCGGAGAAGCCCATGGTGGCCGAAAGATTTCCACGAGTTTCCGCTTCGCTGAGGTTCAGCGTAATGCTCCACGAACCGCTGGCATCGGTCTGCGTCGAGAAGTTCTGAGCGCCATCGACCGAGGAGGTGTAGGAAAGCCACACCGTTTGATTTGGCATGTTGAAAATTTCATCAACGGGTTGGTTGGCAAGCACAAGGCGGCCTTCCAGCACAGTGGTGGCACCGGCCCCGGCGACGGGGGCGTTGATGGCTAAGGGTGCTGTGTGGTTGAGCGTGGCGTTATCGGTCAGGTTGACGAAGCCGTCGAAAATGACCCCGTCATGAGAGACATAACCGGACTGCCGATGTTCGATGACGATGTTGTGCATACCGGGAGCAGAGGGAGCACTGGGGAATCCCGTGAGGGTGAAGGTCCCGTTGGCATCGGTGAGGTTTTCGTCCAAGAGAATTTCTGGAGTAGCACCAGGACCGGGGACGAACTCAGCGTCAGCCACGGGAGTCAGGTAGGAAAAGACACGAATGTCCTGAATGGGGGTCCCGTTGCCAACGTAGCGCAGTTGCCCTGAGACCGAGATGTTCTCGGTGCCGTCGCGTGCGATCGTGAATGTTGAGATGGTCTGATTCACGATTTCAATCTCCTCAGCAGGCGGGCACGGGTCAAAGGGAATCCAACCAAGGTCAGTGTTGCCGTTGGCGCTGTTTTGTTGAAGTCGAACTTCAGACCAGGTGGTGGCATCGGTGGAGTACACGGCGTAACCGTCGCCTGTCCATGTACCGCCAACATATCCGGTGACTTGGCGTGCAGGCAAACCAGCCAAGCGAGCCATCGTTACGAAGGCCGTGTTGAATTCACGGCAGGAACCTTCCTTGAGTGCTTCCAAGACATTGAGCGTAACATCCATCGGGCTGGTGGTTCCCGAGCCGTTGAAGTTTCGCTTGAACTCAGTGGTGCTGTTGCCGTTGATGATGAAATCCTCAAGCGCAAGCGCCGTGCTGTAGGCATCGGTGGCGCCTGAATCGCTGATGACACCCAAGGTGATGTTCCTCACATAGGAGTATTCGGAAGAGGGATCCGTGAACCGAGAGTCAACCAACAGTTCGTAGGGGAACCCTTGGCCTGGCACGGTGGTGGAAGCCAACGTGGCCCAATCAAAGTAATACTCAGGTTGCTGATAGACGACTTGGTCAAGTGAACCCTCAACGAGGTTCAGGATGTGGGTGTCGTTGGTTCTGGAAAGATTTGCGGTTGGTTCGAAGTAGAACGAGACATTGGAGTACCACGAGGGGGCGGGAATTTGTCCCGAGGTGAATGGCTGAGTGAACTGGACATTCCATTCGACCGTGGAGTTAGCAAAAGAGAGCGGAGCCAAGTGCGTGAAATTGCTCACGGGCACGGTCAATGTCGTGCCGGGGTGGACACTTTCGAGATGGGCATAGTTGGTGCCCGTGTAGAAGTCGTTCGTGATGGTACGCCAGCGGTGGTCAAGGTTGAGGTCGACCGTTCCCGAGGTGTTGTTGGCGTAGAACACAATGCCCGTGGACATGATGTCATCGGTGGGGTCGAACGGGTCGAAGGGCGCACCGGCACAATTCACGAACCAGAAGATATCGGGGCATTCCAAGCCGTCGAGCATACCCCCACCATCGGTGTCTGGGTTGGTCCAGTCGGTGCCGGTTTGGTTTTCCACAGCGTCGGGAATGCCGTCACCGTCGAAGTCGTCGGGTTGAATATCATCGGACGGGTCGTTCTCCGGGTTGGTGCCGTCGAAATACTCACTGCGGTCGTCCACGCCGCCCTGATCGGTGTCGTAGGCCGTCGAGGTCGTGACCCAGATGTCCTGAGATCCGTTGCTGATGCCGATGTAGATCAAATCGCACCCCGTGGTGTTCTCAAAGTAGTTGTTCAGACCGTCGCCGTCGTCGTCAAGCAGGTTGGTGCACGGTTCGTTCGGGTCGGTGTTGTCCTGGATCTCATCGAAGTCGTTGACACCGTCGGCGTCGCTGTCAGCAATGCTCGGGTTGGAGAACCAACCAAAGGTGCCCAACAACTCCTGCCAGTCGGCCAGGCCATCACCATCACTGTCTTCGTAATCATCATCACAGTAATTTTGCGTGGTGGTGATGGTGCCAGCGTTCACGGCGTCCGTATGACAGAACGAACCGTTACGGTTCGCCACTTGCGTCGCCGTTCCTGACGGCGTGTTCGAGACGCCCTGGAGGATGTTATTGACGACCGTGGCATAGGCAAACGATTCCCATGTTCCCGATACGTTGTACCACCCAACGCCACCTCCGGGATTGAAACCAGAGCCGCTACCGACTTCGAGTCGACTACCGGGCAAGGATTGAACAAAGGTGGTTTCGAAATTCACGAGCGAATCACAAGGGTCGGTGCCGTGACTGATATTGCGCTCCTGCCCGTCATTGATGCCACCGAAATCCGTATCGGCCACGTTCCACAAGGTGCAGGTCAAGTTCTCTTCCCAGTTCTGAATACCATCCTGGTCCTCATCACCCGAATCCTCGCGTCGAGTGGGGTCGGTCTCACCGGCATCCAGTACACCGTTGAAGTTGGTGTCTTCTTCACCATCGTCAAAGGCGTCACCGTCGGTGTTGTTGTTTCGTGGGTCGCTGGCTTGGGCAGGGTTGCCGTAGGCGCCGTTGACTTCCACGCCGTCGCTGATGCCGTCACTGTCAGTGTCCGAGGAGGTCGGGTCGGTCAACAGCGTCAAGGCTTCGTAGGAGTCGTTGAGGCCGTCGCCATCGGTGTCTGCACGCTGAGGATCGGTTGACGTGATGCCGTCCACCTCGGCGGTGTAGGTCGCACATCCACCGGGGCCAATGCCCTGAACAGGGTCGCAAGGCGAGGTGGTCTCGGTGACGATGCCATCCGGACCGTTGCGGAAACACGGTGATGAGCCACACATCGTGGTCCAGGTCGGGTTGACGTATTCGAAGAGGTTGTTGAGACCGTCGCCGTCGGGGTCACCGTTCGGGCCGTCAGCGTTGGAGGGCGAGGTCGCATTGAGGCCGTTGGCGGCCTCCCAGCCGTCGGGCATGCCGTCGCCGTCGGTGTCCCAGCCAGCTGGGTCTTCATCGATGTCGCCGTCACCGTCGTCATCGTCAGAAGCACAGTCAGCGTCGCCGTCATTATCAGGGTCGGCCGAGTCCACGAACCCGTCCTTGTCATCGTCAAAGCCATTGGCGCAGATGTTGCCAACGGGGTCTTCATCGCACAGGATGATGGAACCGGTACCGTCGGAACCGGAAGCACCACACGCAGGTTGGTTGAACTGCAAGGCATCCTCTTCGTTCCAATCGTTCACAGGAATGGTGCCATTCCACCATACGCCGTTGTCGAGCACCGAGGCGGTGTTGGTGTTGTCCCAGCCAGATGGCTGAAGGTAGAGATATTCCTGGAGGTTGGACATGCCGTCGCCGTCGGGGTCAGCCACAGCACCGTCCATCCCGTTGGAGGACAACGGGTCAAGGCCGTATTTCCATTCCCAGCCGTCAGGCAAACCGTCGTTGTCGGAATCGGGGTCATTTGGTTGGGTGTTCATGAGGTACTCCAAACCGTAGGTCAGGCCGTCACCGTCCTGATCAGAGGCGGCCTGGACATCCACTGCCGTGTACTGAATAGCGGCCAGTGTTGACGTGACCATGAGCATCGTGAGCATCAGCGATTTGAGGGCTTTTTTGCGCTCCGCAAGTGCTGGTCGAATCGCGGCCGCCGTGGAATTCGAGCCTGTCAGCATGGGTCTCACGCGATTGGGTGCGTCTGATGCCTCATAAGGGAAATGGTACGCTGTTCATACAACGCTCAAATTGGATGGCCAAAAACAGGCCATGAGTCGATGATTCGTGAATCACAAATCGTCGAGTTCTTCGAGGAGTTCAAGATCGTCGTCCACGTCGTCCTGAGCGAGAACCGGAGCGGGCAAATCATCCTCGTCTTCGAACTCGTTGTAAGCCACTGCATCCTCTCCCAGCTCAGGGAAATCATCCTTATCGTAGGCATCGGGCGCCCGCCCGGTTCGTCCACGTGCGTAGAACAGCAAGGCGACGATGAGCACGTAGAACGCAATGGTCTGTGGCTCGGGGTTGATGAGTTCCTGCACAAGGCAAGTAGCGCCGCTGCACTCCGTCATGTAGGGGAAGGAGAACTTCTGAACATATTCGTCAGCAAAGGGCGTCTCGTTGTTCATGGGCGTAACTCGGAATTCAAACACCACTTCCTCGCTGTCCTTCAGGTCGTCGGGAGCAATCATGGTCACGCTGAAATCCTTGGATGAATATGCTGGAAGATTGATGATGAGGAAATCGCTGCCGAGTTGGCTTGATGTGGCCCTTATGGCTCCGTTCCAGCCGTCGGGCTGGTCAAGGCGAATCACGACGTCAAGCGGGATGTTGTTTTGGTTGCTAATGCGGTACTCGAGGTTCTTCTCCTCGCTGGGAGAGAAGCGGGATTTCTCCGTCTTGTCCGTGATTTCAAGTCGCTGAGGAATGACCTCTTCGCGGATGACGACCTTCACAGGGAGGTCAAAGTAGCGAGCGTCATCGATCTCCACGCCTTCCTCAATGATGCGAGTGTAGACCGTATGTACGCCCGCCTCAACCTGCCCACGCAGGGTGATTTCGAGCTTCATGTCGACGTACTCATCGGGCGCCAAGTTGACGGCCACAAGGTTGGCGTTGCTCCCGTTGGAGATGGTGTAGTCCCATGCGGCATATTTCGGATTGTTCTCGGCGTTTTGTTCAACGTCTCGAGGGTTGACGATTTTCCAGGTTGTGGAGCCCGAACCACTGTCACTGGAGTCGGTAATCCTGAGGTTGAAGAACACCGTGGCGTCGCCAGTGACAGGGCCGACTTGACCCAGCGGATTGTCTTCGCTGGTACCGTCGCTGTCGGAGATCACCTCAACCAAAATGCCAAAGGTGCGGTGAACGGTGAAAGCGATGTCAGTACGGAGTTCTGAATCTTCTTTGCTGGAGACGGAGATCTCAAACAGACCAATGTCAACACCGTCTCGGTCGGCGGGAGGGTAGACTTCCATGCGAATGGTCAAGATTGATGTTGAACCGATGTCGGGCGTCAGCGAGTAAATGCCTTCTTCCGCAAGTTCGAGCCCGGTGTCGTTGTCGTAGAACCGGTACTGCCAGTCATCCGGTTGTTCAAGGACACGCATTTTGAAGGAATCTGTTTGGAAGCCCAAATTGAAGACATCGATGTAGAAATCACCGACTTCATCTGCGTCTACATAGTGAGAGAGGGTCTCGTCGTAGGCCTCAGGTCGTGTCGAATCAGCGATTTGCTTCTGGTGCTCGTCGTCCTCATAGACAAAGAGGCGGGGAGCAGCGAGCGTGTCGACTTCCTCAAAGTCAAGTGAAATCGTACGAACGGCGACTTCTTCGGTCGGGCCATCACCATTTTGCGCATAAACACGAGCCACGACTTCCAAGGAATCTGGCGCACTGTCCAAATCGCCTTCAGGGACTTCCAACTGAAGTTCAGGAATGACCGAGGAACCGCCTCCATTGAGCGCATAGGTATTGCTTGGGGCACTCCACAATGGTTCACCCCAAGAGGAGGGAAGGTTGGTTTCGAGGTCGAACACCACGTCGATGCTACTCGAAGAGGAACCCGTATGCTCTACGAGGAACTCCACCTGTACCACCGCCCCTGGGGCGAAGAGCACCACATCGGGCTGATTTGAGGGCAGCGAGAGGTAAATGTCGTTTTCAAGCATCGTAATGCCGGGGTGTTCGAAAATGACCGAGTGGCCCTGAACATCCTCCACCTCAAGGCGAATGGGGTATTCGCCAGCCGCAATCCCTGCTTCGTAGGTGTAGGTGAAATTGCCGACCAATCCGTTGTTGTCAAGTTTGAAATCATCGTCTTCGAAGTTCTTCTCAAACACGGCGTTCGCACCGTTTGGGGTGTCCATGACGAGGTTGACTTCCTCGATATCCTCTCGCCCGAAAGCGTCTCGGACTTCAACCGAGAATTGCATTTCTCTGAATGAGGGTCGGTGGTTGGGCGACCACTCGAATTTCTGGGCGTCGTTCCAGTTGCAGCCGAAGACCTCGTTGCAACTGTGGACACGGACACTGGAACCAGAGAGGGCGTTGGTCATGATTTGAAGACGTGAATACCCTCCGGAATTTTCCATCTTCCCAAACGCAATGTCAACCGCACAGTCGGACTGACCGAAACCACCGGTGTTGCCCTCACAGGTGGCTTGTGCATCAATGCGAATCTTGAGTTGCTTGCCCTTGGCCACCATGAAGCCGTTGGCGCCGATGTCAAATTCAACTTCGATGACGGTCCATGAACAACCGCCTCCGAGGGGGTTGGGAGAACACGGATCTTCCAGTTCACGGTTCTCAGAGACAATTTGTGTATCTCCCGACTTGAGCGAAAAGGTGACATCCGCCGTTGAGCCTTCGGCGCCACGGAACTGAATGTAGGCGGAAAGGCGTGCAGTGTTGGATGCCCCGCTCCCGTTGATGTAGAGGTCGCTGATCATTTCGGCGCTGCGGAATTCCAGCCCGTCAATGGCGCTTCCTTCCTCCTGGCCGCCGTTGGGCTCAATGGTGGTGATAGAACCTTGCCCACCCGTTTCGGAGGTGGCGGCATCAAGGTAGAGTTCGTAGGTTTGTTCCGGGACAGAGACGGGGGCCACGACACGAACATCTTCGAGCGTTTCAACCGATGAACTGAACGGCGACGGAGGTGCCATCGCACCGAGGATGGAGAAGAGAAAAAGGGTCACAAGTGCACCTGCGACCGTGCGGTTGCCCGAATCGGATTGCCTCAACAGCATCAAGTCCACCGTATCGGCGTGGTGCAGGGGGTGTTAAACGGTTTTGCATGGTTTGTGCGACAAACATCGCATCCTTCCTTCGGCCAACGTAAGCGAAAGTGGTGCAGGGGGTGGGATCCGAACCCACGAACTCATACGAGACCGGATCTTAAGCCCGGCGCCTTTGACCAACTCAGCCACCCCTGCGTGTTTGAAACACGCTTCGCTGACCCACTTCAAAGCATCTCTTCACTCGTTCAGTGTCCAGCCACCGTCAACGTGGAGCACGTTGCCCGTAATGGTGCCGTTGGTCAGAAGAAAATGAACGCCGGAAGCAATGTCCTCGCCTTCGCCCGACCGGCCAAGAGGCACCTTTTCGAGCACGCTTGCAAAGTGTTCAGCCTCCCAATCGGCCGCCATGATGGCGCCGGGAGCCAAACAGTTGACTCGGACACGGCCTGCGAGTTGGCCGGCGAGGTTCAGCATCAATTGACGAAGGCCTGCCTTGCTCGCAGTGTAGTGAGCCAAACCTTCCCAAGCGCGGCCCCACGAAGTATCAACGATGGCCACCACCGACCCGCCACCCCGTTCCAAATCAGCGAGCAAGGATTGGGTGAGCACGAAGGGCGCTTCCATGTGCAAACGGTTGAGCGAACGGAAGTTTTCGAGGCTCACATCTTCAAACGGAGATTGGCTATAGAACGAAGCATTGTGAACCAAACCATACAAGCCATTGGCCAGGACCAGGGGGTGTGATTTGACGCGCTCAATCAGGTCGTTCACCTCTGCATCAACCGTCAGGTCGCCTTGCACAATGGTGCCTCGAACCTCGTTGTTTCGCTCGGTGGCTTCCTCGATGAGTTGCTTCGCTGCGTCGATGGATGAGCGAACATGGACAAGCACGTGGACTCCCTCGTCCATCAAACGGGCGGCAGTCGCAGCACCCAACCGCTGACCAGCCCCGGTGATGAGCACCACGCGTTCGTTCATGGCCCGACCAGCGCCGACCGATTCATGAAGCCTCGTATGGCGGTCATGGTCCAACATGGCAAACACGCCGCCCACACACCTTTTTGACATCCACCAACTGCGAAGGACTGCAAGGGGAGCGCCATGACCGGTAAACAACTCCCCATGGCCGGTTCAACCCCGGCACCTGCACCAAAACGTCGCTTACCAGAATGGTTTCGAACCAGCCTGCCAAGCGGTGCTCAACAAGCGGCGTTCAACAGCACCAAAGCGGCCGTAAAGGACAACATGCTTCACACCGTTTGTGAGGAAGCTCGCTGCCCGAACATCCACGAGTGCTGGGCCAGCGGTGATGCAACCTTCATGATCGCCGGGCAGGAGTGCACCCGAGGCTGCCGATTTTGCGCCGTGGGCACCATCAAGCGCCCGCCGCCCCTCGACCCCGAAGAACCGGCGCATCTCGCTCAAGCCGTGGGTTCGATGAACCTCCGCCACGCTGTGATCACGGTCGTCAATCGCGACGACCTTCCTGACAGCGGCGCCGACCACTACAAGCAGTGCATCGACGCCGTGGCTCAAACCAGCCCAGAGGTCACCCTCGAACTGCTCTGTTCAGACCTCGCCGGCGACCTCAACGCTTTGGCCCATCTTCTGGACCAAAGTCCTTTGTCAGTGTTTGCTCACAACGTAGAATGCGTCCCTCGCCTTGATGCAACTGTCCGAGATGCTCGAGCATCGTTTGAGCAGTCGATTTCCATCCTTCGAGAAGCCAAACGGTTGCGACCCGACATCATCACGAAGTCTTCGTTAATGGTCGGTGTTGGGGAAACTGACGAGGAGATTGACGAAGCCCTCGGACTCCTGCGTGAAGCGGGCGTTGATTTGGTCACCATCGGCCAATACCTTGCACCCTCCAAGAAGCACCTTGCTGTTGACCGCTTCCCAGAACCGGAGCGCTACGACGAGTGGGCACAAACCGCCATGGAACTCGGCTTTGCAGGTGTGGCCAGTGGACCGTTGGTTCGCTCTTCCTACAAAGCCGGTCTTCTGGTGAGAAAAACACTGGACCCCAACAACGAGGAAACCATGCTTGGGGCCTATGTTCGGGTTGCACAAGCCAAGCCACCCACACCGACACCACTTAAGACGGACGAGCCCTGAGGTGAAACAATGACGGAGCGAAGCACGGTTACCACCTCGCCATACACCATCGGCGTCGCTCCGTTCCGCCCTGGTGACGAGCCCACGTTTGGAGGTGCATTTGTCGAGCAGCCCGGCGATTTGGACCGCCCCGACCCTGCCACCTGCAGCGCCGAAGATACGGCCCCCCACGCCAAGGGACTGATTCGTGTGCTCAATGACGACGGTGAAGCCATCGGAGCGTGGGACCCGCAACTTGACGCTGCCACGCTCATTGAGGGACTGGAGTACATGATGCGCCTTCGAATCTTTGACGACCGCATGATCAAAATGCAGCGTACTGGAAAACTCTCCTTCTACATGCGCTCTTTTGGAGAAGAAGCCGTCGCTATCGCCCAAACCATGGCCTTGGAAGAACAGGACTGGTTGTTCCCCTCCTACCGGCAGCCCGGTGCTCAATTCGTTCGAGGGCGCGACATGGTCAGCATGATTTGCCACTGCATTGGCAACACCGAGGATAACGTCCGAGGGCGGCAAATGCCGGTCCATTACACATGGCGAGAAGGTCGCTTCATCTCCATTTCATCCCCGGTCGGCACACAATTTTCCCAAGCCGTCGGTGTGGCCATGGCCAGCGCCTACAAAGGCGACGATGAAGTCTGCATTTCGTGGTTAGGCGACGGAACTTCCGCCCAAGGCGACTACCACTATGCCTTGAATTTCGCCTCGACCTTCAAGCCCCCCGTGATCCTCAACGTGGTCAACAACCAGTGGGCCATCTCCACCCACGTCTCCTTGGCCACCGGTGGACGAACCTTTGCCGAGCGTGGTCTGGCCTATGACATCCCATCCTTCCGTGTGGACGGCAATGACTTCCTCGCCCTTTACAGCGTAACGAAGTGGGCTCGCGAGCGTGCCTCAGCCGGGCTTGGCCCCACGCACATCGAAGTTTACACCTACCGTGCAGGCGCTCACTCCTCCTCCGACGACCCGTCCGCCTATCGACCGGGTGATGAATTCGAATGTTGGCCTGGCGGCGATCCCGTCGATCGCCTCCGAGACCACCTGATGAAGATCGGAGAATGGGACGAAGAGAAGGACAAGGCCTTGGCGGAGAAAATTGACAACGATGTTATGACAGCCTACAAGGAAGCCTGTGAGTTTGGTGATTTGGCCACAGGACCCTACCCCCCAGCCTCCACCATCTTTACCGAAGTCTACGAAACCGTGCCCTGGCACATTCAAGAGCAACGAGAGGAACTTGGGAAGTGAGGTGAGAACATGGCGAAAATGAACATGATTGCTGCACTCAACTCTGCACTCGCTCATCAACTCGAGCGCGACCCCAACGTCGTCATTTTTGGCGAAGACGTCGGCTACTTCGGCGGCGTATTCCGTGTCACAGCAGGCCTGCAGGAGAAGTTTGGGCCGCACCGTGTCTTCGATTCGCCGCTGGCCGAAGGTGGCATCGCTGCCATCGCCATGGGCATGGGGCTGAACGGCCTGCGCCCGGTCGCTGAAATCCAGTTCGCCGACTACATCTTCCCGGCCTACGACCAAATCGTCAACGAGATCGCCAAGCTCCGCCACCGTTCGGGTGGAGAATTCTCAACCCCAGTCACCTTCCGCACCCCTGCCGGTGGCGGCATCAAAGGCGGCCACCACCATTCCCAATCTCCGGAATCGCAATTTACACACACGCCCGGCCTCAAGGTGGTCTACTGCTCCAACCCTCGAAACGCCAAGGGCCTGTTGACAAGTGCCATCGAATCCAACGACCCCGTCATCTTCTTTGAGCCCAAGCGGTGCTACCGTGGCCCGTTCTACGGCGACCCACACAACGTCCCAACATGGAACAACCATCCCGATGGTGAAGTTCCTGAGGACTACTACGCCATTCCTTTGGAAGAAGCCAACATCGTTCGAGAAGGTTCAGCCTGCACCGTGATCGCCTGGGGTGCCATGGTCCACGTGTGCGAACAAGCCATCAACGATTCAGGGGTGGATTGCGAACTCATCGACCTGCAAACCCTCGTTCCGTGGGACCGCGACACCGTCGTGAACTCCGTCAAGAAAACGGGGCGAGTGGTCATCGTCCATGAGGCCCCCAAGACCAGCGGATTTGGAGCCGAGATGAGCGCCTCCATCCAAGAGCGCTGTTTCTACCATCTTGAAGCGCCGATCCAGCGTGTGACCGGATGGGATACGCCCTTCCCTCACACCACCGAATGGGATTACCTGCCCAGTCCATCTCGCATCGCTGAAGCCATACAAAGAACACAGGAGGAATAAACATGGGAAAATTTGAGTTTAAACTGCCCGACATCGGCGAAGGTGTCGTTGAAGGTGAAATCGTAGAATGGATGGTTTCCGTTGGTGATACGGTCAAGGAAGACGATCCGATTCTTTCCGTCATGACCGACAAGGCGACGGTGGAAATCCCTGCTCCTTGCGACGGAACCGTCGCCAGCATCGTCGGTGAAGCCGGCGACATTCTGCCCGTCGGTGCCGTCTGCATCGTGTTTGATGTCGAGGGCGATGGCAACGCTTCGGAATCCTCCGAGCCCGTAGCCGAAGAGGCCCCTGCGGTCGAAGAAAAGGCTGAGCCCGTTGTGGAAGAAAAGGCACCATCGCCGCCACCTACCCCCGCTCCTGCTGCCCCTGCAGCCGCCGCACCGGTGGCCCGCGCCGCCGGCACCAAGGCCCTCGCCTCACCTGCCGTTCGTCAGCGAGCCCGTGCAGCCAACATTGACCTTCAACTGGTCGCTGGCTCTGGCCCTGCAGGACGCATCAGCCATGCCGACCTTGACCGACACATCGCAGGCGGTGCTGCTTCAGCAACCCCATCGATGCCCATGGGCGGTGTTGCGAAGGTGGCTCGAAACGGGACCGAGGACATCAAGGTCATCGGCCTGCGACGCAAGATTGCTGACGGCATGATGTCGTCCTACAGCACGATTCCTCACTTCTCGTATTTCGAAGAGGTTGATGTGACTGAACTTGAATCCCTTCGCCAACACCTCAACGCCACCCGTCCAGAAGGGGCGCCAAAGTTGACCTATCTGCCCTTCATCATGCAAGCCCTGGTGAAGGCGCTGTCCCAGCGCCCTGAGTGCAACGCCCTCTACGACGACGAGGCCGGTGTTGTCACCCGCCACGAAGCCATCAACCTCGGCATCGCTACTCAAACCGACCGTGGCCTCTACGTCCCGGTGGTCAAGCACGTGGAAGCCATGGACATCTGGCAGTCCGCTGCCGAGATGGGACGTGTCACTCAAGCCACCCGCGATGGCAAGGCCGGTGTGGACGACCTGACCGGCTCCACGTTCACCATCACGAGCCTTGGCCGCCTCGGCGGCCTCGGGGCCACCCCCATCATCAACAAGCCAGAAGTCGGTATTCTCGGCGTTCATAACGCCAAGGACCGAGCCGTGGTGAAAGACGGGCATGTGGTGGTTCGCCGCATCATGAACCTCTCCTCGTCGTGGGATCATCGAGTTGTCGACGGTCACGATGGCGCCAGTTTGGTCCAGTTGGTGAAATCTTACCTCGAACACCCAGCCACCATTTTCATGTGAGGTGCGAGGAATGAAGACAAAACAATGCCAAGTTCTCGTTATCGGCGCAGGCCCCGGTGGCTACGTCGCTGCTATTCGTGCCGCTCAACTCGGACTGAAGACCATCATCGTCGAAGGCGAACGCGCCGGCGGCACCTGTTTGATTCGCGGTTGCATTCCCAGCAAAGCCCTCATTCACGCCGCACACACCTTCCATAACTTGGCCAAGCACGCCAGCAAGGACGGCCATATGGGCATCTCCATCCCCGGACCAGCCGAACTCGAGATGAGCAACCTCGTCGGTTGGAAGGAAGGCATTGTTGACCGCCTGAACAAAGGCGTAGAAGCTTTGCTCAAAAACGCCGGCGCCGAACTCGTAAGCGGTTGGGCGGTGTTCCAAGATGCCAAGACCGTCAAGATCGGTGAAGGCAAGGACGCCACGCTCATTCAAGCAGAGCATGTCATCATGGCCCAAGGCTCCGTGCCCATTGAACTCCCGTTCATGCCCTTCAGCGAACACGTGCTCTCCTCTCGTGAAGCACTTTCTCTCGAAGACCTTCCCGACCATGTTGTCGTGGTCGGGGGCGGCTACATCGGACTTGAACTCGGCATCACCTTCCGCATGCTTGGCTCGGAAGTCACCGTGGTGGAAGCCATGGATTCGGTTTTGCCGCTCTTTGACAAGGAGTTGCGACGCCCGCTGGAACTCTTCCTCAAGAAAAACAAGATCACCGTTCACACCGGTGTCTTTGCCAAAGGCGTTGAAGACGCCAAAGGCGGCAAGGTCAAACTCAACTTCATCGACAAGAACGAACAGGACGAGAAGAAGATGCAGCACGTCGTCGCCGACAAGGTCCTGGTCACGGTGGGTCGAAAACCTGCTTCAACCGGACTCGAAGCCACCGGCGTCGCCATGGACGAGCGTGGTTTCGTCAAGGTGAACGAACGCTGCGAGACGAACATGAAGGGTGTCTATGCCATCGGCGACCTCTGTGATTCCGGTGAAATGCTCGCTCACGTCGCTTCCTTCCAGGGAGAAATGGTTGCTGAACTCATCGCTGGACACAAGCGAGCCTACGACCCGGTCGCCGTGCCAGCCATCGTGTTCACCGAACCTGAAATCGTCTCGGTTGGCCTCTCGCCTGAGCAGGCCAAGGAAGCGGGCCACCCCGTCATCACGGGCAAATTCCCACTGGCGGCCAACGGTCGTTCGCTCACCCAAGAAGCGGAGAAAACCGGTGGCTTCGTTCGTGTGGTGGCTCGCGAAGATGACCATCGCATCCTCGGGATTCAGGGCGTCGGCACGCACATCAGCGAATTGGTTGGTGAGTGGACGCTTGCCCTTGAGATGGGGGCTGTGCTTGAGGACATCGCCCACACGATTCACGCTCACCCGACGATGACCGAGATGACCCACGAGGGTGTGCTTGACACATTGGGGCACGCCATCCACAAGATGTGAGGCTCATTCCTCACCGGAAAGGTCTGCTTTGCTGTACTGGCCAATGAAATCCCAAACTGCGCGAGTGGACTGGACCAGGCCTTTGGTACCTTGGAAAACCGGGGAGGTACCCCCTTCCAGCGGGTCATTTGCGTACGGATTGTGCTGGGCAGCGTAGATCGTCATGAGGCGAATCTGAGCATCATTTTCACACGAACTGAACCCTACAATGGAGTACAATGCATTCGTCTCATACGTCTCCAAACCTCCCGTGCAGCCGTTGTACTCCGCCCACTCGTAGATGTTCTCAATGGCTCCGGTATCGTAGGCTTCGGGCTCGGTCCACAAGTTGGGATTGAACGGAACACTCAACGCCGTTGATTCGTAAAGAACCACTTGGTCGAGGAAGCCATGCACTTCCATGATGGGGATGGGTGAATAATCGTCAACGGGTTCGGTGAGGAAGTACATCGACATGCAACCCACCGCGGCAAATACATCGCTCGAAACCATGGCCAAACGTTGCGACATGGCGCACCCGTTTGACCATCCAGAAGCGTAGATGCGATCTTCGTCGATGGCATGGAGGTCAACGACAACCTCAACCATCGTTTCGATGAAACCGACGTCATCCACACCCTCCGTGACGGATTCAGCGCAGCACCATCCCGCATTCCAAGCCTGATTCGTCCTCCCGTCCAGTTCGTTGTAGTATCCAACCCCGTCGGGATACACGACGATGGCGCCCTCCTCGTCTGCGATTTCATTGAACGCTGAAAAGTGGCGTTGTTCCACAGAGGTTGAAGCAAAACCGTGCATGTCAACGATGAGGGGAACGGCGATTTCGGGGTCCAAATTGTCAGGGACATGGGTGATCCAGCATCGGTCCCTTTCTTCGTGAACGATGCACGTGTAATCTCCATCCGTAAAGTACGAAGGCAAGTCCTCAGGAGGGGGTTCCAAAGTGCCATCAGAGGTGGATACTGAAGGACCAGAAAGGCAACCGCTCATCGTCATACTGAGCATCAACAACGAGCAGATCACCGCTGGCGAGGCTCGCATGATATTCAATGGAAGGGGTCTCACATAACTCCTCCTACGGAGCCAAAGGTCCAATCCTGCAAGCAGTTCACTCTTCCTCGACATCGTTGGCCATCATGACGGCAACGGGTCGAGTGCGTTCATTCTCGTCCAAAATGAGTCGAATCATGATGATCATCGGTGCTCCAATGATGGCACCAGCAATGCCCCACACCTGTGAAAACAACATGACGGTGAGCAACAAAACGAGCGGTGAAATACCAATTTTTGCTCCAGACAGGTTGGGTTCAACAAGCGAACCAAACATTTGCTGGTTGCCAATGAGCAAGGCCAGCATGAACACGGCGGTCAGCGGCTCCATCATGATGAAGCCGATGAGGACCGGTGGAATCGTGGCGAAGAGGGCGCCCAAGATGGGAATGAAATCCAGCAGGAAACACAGCACACCGAAAAGGAACCAGCCCGGGATATCAAACCCAACGGGTGAAAGAATGAGGGTCATCACGATGGCTTGGCCGCCACTGCAGGTGACCTTGGAGACCACGTAGGCGCTGATGGATTCGGTTGAGTCTCGCACAATGTTGCTGGCGCGGCCGGTGGATGCTGGGAAGGCGGCACGGAACCGCTTGGCGATGGTGTGCTCCTCGAGCACGATGAACAACAGGAAAATCAGGACGGTCACCATGGTGCCGACGAACGAACCAAGTGAGCCCAGAATGGCCAGCACGAAGGTTTCGATGTTGCTGGGCGAAGCCAACACCTCCACCCAGCTTGAATCTGAAAAGATGATTTCCAGCCCGTAAAGGTCAGACTCAGCATAGGTGGCACGCTTTTCCTCGAGCGCTGCGGTGATCTCCGGCACCTCATCAACGAACAGGGAGAGTTGCTCGTAGAGGAAAATGGAGAGGAAATACATCGTGATGATGAACGTCAGGATGACTGTTCCGTACGACATGAAACGGTTGCCAACCTTGGCGTGGATGTACTGCTCGGGCGGTTTGATGAGGAAATAGAGCAGGACCGCCATGGCCAGCGGCATCAAAATCGGTTTCAAGTGGACCAGCGCCAGGTAGACCACCACGCCAACGATGGCCACGCTGGCCGCTGTGGTTCGCTTGGAGTCAATGCCAATCTTTGCGTTCACGTCCATGACCAATACCTCGCTCAATTTGCATCTAAGGTTTCCTCCGATTCCAACCATTTGTAGCCTGTTCATTGAACCCAAACCGTGGATAGAAGGCGGTTCCAATCAACGATGCTGGTTGCCTTCGTTCTCTGGCCCCTCATCGTAGTGAGGCCAACGGCCCCATGGTCGAGGCAGCAAGACGATTTCGCAACGATCAGCTACCGCACATCAAACAGTCGTCAGGACTGTCGAGGCTGCATGCAATGGCTTCGAGGCTGTCTGCATCGTCTGCTCGCTCAGCGAGGCCGCCCACGGTTTGGTCTTCCTTGGTGGAAGCCTCAACCGTGAACTGGATCGCGTCGGCGGCAGCCTTGGTTCGCAGGTAGTACATGCCCGTCTTGAGGCCCTGCTTCCAGCCGTAGAAGTGCATCGAAGTGACCTTGGCGGGATTGGCGTCCACCATGTGGATGTTGAGCGATTGGCTCTGATCGATGTAGGCGCCTCGGTCGGCGGCCATGTCGAGCACGTGGCGTTGCTTGATTTCCCACGTGGTCTTGTAGAGATCTCGGATGTACTCGGGAATACGCTGGATGGCCTGAATGGAACCCTTGTGGCGCAGGATGTCGTCCTTCATCTCAAGGCTCCACATGTCTTCAGCGATGAGGTCTCGGACGAGATGCTTGTTCAACACGACGAACTCACCCGATAGGGTGCGGCGCACATAGAGGTTGGAGGTGAAGGCCTCAAAGCACTCGTTGTTGCCCAAGATTTGGGAGGTCGAAGCGGTCGGCATGGGGGCGAGCAGGAGCGAGTTGCGCATGCCCTTGTCCATGATTTCTGCCTTGAGTGAATCCCAGTCCCAGCGACCGCTGTGTGCGTCCATGCCCCACAGGTCGAACTGCAGCAGACCTTCACTCGCGGGTGAACCCTCGAAGGTGGAGTAGGGTCCTTCGGCGATGGCAGCGTCCTTGGAGGCGGTGCAGGCAGCGAAGTAGATGGTCTCGAAGATTTCCTTGTTGAGGGCACGGGCAGCCGGGCTCTCGAACGGGAGCTTGAGCATGGCAAAGACGTCGGCCAAGCCCTGCACACCGAGCCCGATGGGGCGGTGGCGCATGTTGGAGTTGCGAGCTTCTTCCACGGGGTAGTAGTTCACGTCGATGACACGGTTCAAGTTGCCCGTGGCGTGATAGGTGACGTCGTAGAGGAGTTGGTGGTCAAACACACCGTCGCTCATGTTGACGAACTTGGGCAGGGCGATGGAGGCCAGGTTGCAGACGGCCACTTCGTCTTTGGCGGTGTATTCCATGATCTCCGTGCAGAGGTTCGAGGAGCGAATGGTACCGAGGTTCTTCTGGTTGGACTTCTCGTTAGCAGCATCCTTGTAGAGCATGTAGGGCGTACCGGTTTCAATCTGGGCTTCGACGATCTTGTCCCAGACCACACGGGCAGGCACCGTCTCACGGGCCATACCTCGGCGTTCGTAGTCCTCGTACATGGCCTTGAATTCAGCACCGTAGACATCCTGGAGACCGGGGCACTCGTTGGGGCAGAAGAAGGACCAGTCGGCGTTGTCTTCAACACGCTGCATGAACAGGTCGGGCGTCCACATGGCGTAGAACAGGTCGCGAGCTCGCATCTCCTCCTTGCCGTGGTTCTTCTTGAGGTCGAGGAACTGAAGGATGTCCGGGTGCCAAGGTTCGAGGTAAACGGCGATGGAACCCTTGCGCTTGCCGCCACCCTGGTCGACATAACGAGCGGTGTCGTTGAAGACACGGAGCATGGGGACGATGCCGTTGGAAGTCCCGTTGGTCCCCTTGATGTAGGAACCTTTGGAGCGAACGTGGTGGATGGAAAGACCGATGCCACCGGCCGATTTCGAAATCAACGCACACTGCTTCAGGGTGTCGTAGATGCCGTCGAGGGAATCGTCCTGCATGGTGAGCAGGAAGCACGAAGACATCTGAGGCATCGGGGTGCCAGAATTGAACAGCGTAGGGGTGGCGTGGGTGAAGTAGCCCTGACTCATCAGGTCGTAGGTGTGGAGGGCTTTCTCGAGGTTTGCGTGGTGAATCCCCACGGCCACACGCATCAGCATGTGCTGGGGTCGCTCAGCCACTTCACCGTTGAGTTTGAGCAAGTAGGAGCGCTCAAGGGTCTTGAAGCCGAAATAGTCGTAGTTGTGGTCTCGACTGTAGTCGATGTGGTTGTTGAGGAGATCGGCGTTGGCCATGATGATCTCGTACACTTCCTCAGAGATGAGCGGTGCATGCTTGTTGGACTCGGGGTCGATGTACTCACGCAGATCGGTAATCACCTCCGTGAAGGAGGTTTTGGTGGACCGGTGGAGGTCGTCCACGCAAATACGAGCTGCAAGGCGGCTGTAGTCAGGGTGGTGAGAAGCCAAAGAGGCAGCGGTTTCGGCAGCGAGTTGGTCGAGTTCACGGGTGGTGACACCGTCGTACAGACCTTCAATGGTCAACTTGGTAACGTGGCCTGGGTCAACCCAAGTAGGATCCAGGCCTTCAGCCAATTTCACTAATTTTTCATGGATGGCGTCAAATCGCACATCCTCTCGCTCGCCTTTTCGGTTAACAACTTGCATAGCCATGATTCCTTCCTCCTCCGATGTTCATTTGAGTGCGTGATATTTTTCCTTGCCCGCGTACGGTTCAAAAGTCTTCGTCCACAGAGAAGCGCTGTTGGACGCTTCCGAGAGAGGCGCTGTCCATGACGCCGGCCTTCTGGTATTCGGCAACGCGCTTCTCAAAGAAATTGGTCTTCCCCTGCATGGAGATCATCTCCATCCACGGGAACGGATTGCCAACGTTGTAGATCTTGGAACAGTTCAGCTGAATCAAGAGACGGTCAGCAACGAACTGGATGTACTGAGTCATCAAGTCAGCGTTCATGCCGATGAGGTTCACTGGCAGAGCCTTGGTGACGAATTCAATCTCGATGTCCACAGCTTCCGCAATAATGCGGCGGATAACGTTCTCACCGGCACCACGAAGCAGCTTGTTGTGGAGCAAACAGGCGAAGTCGCAGTGGAGGCCTTCATCGCGAGAAATCAGTTCGTTCGAGAAGGTCAAACCGGGCATCAGGCCTCGCTTCTTCAGCCAAAAGATAGCACAGAACGAACCGGAGAAGAAGATGCCTTCCACGGCAGCGAAGGCCACCAAGCGCTCGGCGAAGGAACCTCGCTTTCGAGAGAGCCACTTCATGGCCCAGTCGCCCTTCTTCTGAACCGATGGAACGGTCTCAAGCGCCTTGAACAGGTGGTCCTTTTCCTTCTCGTCATCGATGTAGGTATCGATGAGAAGCGAGTAGGTTTCGGCGTGGATGTTCTCCATCATGATCTGGAATCCGTAGAAGGCGCGGGCTTCTGGCCAGCAGACTTCATTGGAGAAGTTCATGACAAGGTTCTCGTTGACGATACCGTCGCTGGCAGCAAAGAAGGCCAGGATGTGCTTGATGAAGTGCTTCTCGTCCTTGTTGAGGTTCTTCCAGTCTTTGAGGTCCTCGGCCAAGTCGATCTCTTCAGCGGTCCAGAACGAGGCTTGCTCTTGCTTGTACATGGCCCAGATGTCATCGTGCTCAATGGGGAACAAGACGAAACGGTCAAGGTTCTCTTGAAGCATGGGTTCAACGTGCTCTTTCGTCAAGTCAATGTTGAGGCCGTCGTCTTTGCTGTGCTCAATAACCATTCGTGTTCCCTCCGTGAATTGCAGACGCGCTGGAATTTCTCTTCCATCGTAGGACGCCTATAATCTATCCCCCCTCGGCGAGATTAAACTGAACGGTTTTCCAAGCGTGCGGGAGTGTTCACGCATGGACGCAGTACAACGATTTAAGTGTGAGATTCTCGATGTTATTTTTCTGTTCATAATTACATTTTTCATATCAAAATCACCTTCTTTTCCAGTGGAACCGAATGTCGGTGGAATCTTACATTATCCCAACAGTCAAAAAGGGATGTATGATGAGTGGCTCCATGGACCGGATTTCATTGGAAATTCCATTTGCCCGACTGGACGAACGCGCCGTGCTTCCGACCCAAGGTTCGGTTCAAGCGGCGGGCTGGGACCTCTATGCCATCCAAGAAACGGTCGTGCCCAAAGGCAAGAGCGTGCTCATCTCCACGGGCTGGGCAGCCGCCATCCCCGAAGGCTGGGAAGGTCAGATTCGATGTCGCTCCTCCCTCGGAAAGAAAGGCATGATCATGCCCAACGGCCTTGGCACCATCGATTCGGACTACCGTGGCGAACTCAAGGTGTTAGCCACGTGGATTGGCGAGGGTGATTCGTTCACCGTGGCAGCCGGTGAGCGCGTAGCCCAACTGTTGTTTGCTCCTGTTCCTCTTGTGACGCTTCGAGAGACCACCATGGACGGACTGGATCAAACCGACCGAGGCGAAGGCGGCTTTGGCTCGTCGGGAAAATTCTGAGAGCGTGGCGCCATGCTGGACGTTCGCATCCTTGGCGAAGTCCCTTACGAGGAAGCGCAGGCCCTGATGAAAGACCTGCAACAACAACGCATTGAGGGAGCCATTCCCGATACACTGCTCGTTCTGTCTCACCCCGAAGTGGTCACCGTAGGACCTCGCGCCCGCAACGACGGCATTCACCCGCCGTCCGATTACACCACGATCGCCGTGGACCGAGGCGGTGGTTTGACCTGGCACGGGCCCGGTCAAGTGGTAGGTTACCCCATCGTGAAATGGGGTGAGCGTGAAGGTGAGGCATCGGTAGCAGACATCATCCATATCATCGAGGGTTGGCTCATCGACACGCTGGCGACCTTTGGTGTCAAGGGAGAGCGAGACGACCGTATGCAGGGCGTATGGGTCGATGGGCGCAAAGTCTGCAGCATCGGCCTCTCCTTCCTACGTTGGGTTTCACGCCACGGGTTTTCCGTCAACCTCAACACACCTGCAGGACGGGTGGAAGGCGTGGCCGGGTGCGGACTCGAAGCGGACACCACAACTTCACTACGCGCCCTTGGTTACAAGGTATCCTCTGATGAATTCGTTCAGGCCCTTCTCCCAACTGTACGTTCCACCCTCAAAGCATGAACACGCAATGAAAAGACACCGGCGGAGGCCTTTGCTGGAGAAAGGGCTAAGGAGGAACCCACCGACCTGCCTCGTATGGACGAAGAGGTGGACCGGGACATCGGCAGAGTTGTTGGTTTCCAAACTGGCGACCTCATGTACATCGCCACCATCATCAGCATCGATGACAGCACCGACCAGTTCACCGTCCGCACGGAGGATGGACAAGAACTCACTGGCCCCTTCAGTGCTGTTTTTTTGGACCCAGAGAAGCGGATGGATGAGTTGAACGAGCGTTACGAGCCCTTGGGTGGGGGAACGTTCCGGGAAAAACCACGTGAGGCGAAGTCGAACTGGGCCCCAGTGGCCGACCCAACCTTGCGTGACATCGGCCTCACTGCAGGCAAAATCGTTGGTTTTGTTTTGGCCATTGGGATTTTCATCACTCTCATTTCGTTCGGCGACATCCTGACGCAAATCGATTCAGGGAACTGGGAGGAAGTTCAAGGCGACGTGGTGGAGGCTTACGAAGGTCAAGACTGCTCAACGGATTCCGATGGGACCACGAGCTGTTCATCGTACACGACGGTCACCGTGGCGTACACTTACGAGGGTGAAAATTACACAACGCAAGACTACAGCGCATTGTCCGATGATTGGCACAACACGGCAGAGCACTGGCTGAACAAGGCGTCTGTCTCAGTCTATGTCAATCCGGACCAGCCTTCTCAGGCTATTCACGTCCATGGATGGGACGGCGTCCTCGAGGGTGCGTTTGTTCTCTTTTTCTTCACAGGGATCATTCTTGGCGGCTATCTGTTCGTAGTTGTTCCGATATGGTTTGTCTACGCCAAAATTCAACGCATCTCCGGAATTGAAGCCCCCCGTCAAAAGAAGGTGGAAAAACCCGCTGGAGACGAAGCCCCGGAGGAAGAGAAGTTCTGGTAACCGCAAAAGCGGCTACTCCTTCGACAGTGAAGGCGGCCGGCTCGACCAAATCGCCCATGTGCCCGTCGCGCTGGCCACCAATCGCTCGCCAACCTTGACCTCCCCAGCCAGGTGCGCCACGTTCTTTCCACGACGCACGACGCGCCCTTCCGCCACCATGCGTTCCCCGGGCCGGGCGGCCGCGAGGAAACTCGTGGAGAGTTGCGCCGTTGCACACCATTCCTCCACCTTCAGGGACGCCACGAGGGCACTGCCAAGAGCCGAATCGAGTAACATCATGTGAATGCCGCCGTGAGCCACACCGCCTTTGTTGAGGTGGTCCTCACTCAGGGTGAGTTCCAGTCGAGAGGCCCCAGGTTTCCACAGGGTGCGCTCCACGCCCAAATCCGCCATGTACCCGATCATCTCCGGCGGTGAAGAGAGCGTCACTGGGCCATCACCCCGACGACTTTTACCAGAATGCGTTTATTTCGCTGACCGTCAAATTCGGCGTAGTGAATCTGTTCCCACGTCCCCAAATGCAAGCGTCCGTCGCGCACCGGCATCGTGACCTGCTGACCCAGCAATTGCCGCTTCAGATGAGCATCTCCGTTGTCCTCCCCCGTGCGGTGGTGGTGGTATTCCTCTCCTTGGCGACCGTCGCTGCCGTAGAAGGGTGCCAGCTTCTCGAGCCACGTCATGATGTCGTGGTGCAAACCATACTCCAAGTCGTTGACATAACACGAGGCGGTGATGTGCATCGGGTTGACCAAGACAAGGCCGTCGGCAATCCCACTTTCAGCGACGATGCGTTCGACGTCTCGGGTGATGCAGAGGATTTCGTAGCGCTTTTCGGTGTTGATGTGCAGTTCTTCCACGTAGGTGGCGGCGGTTCCGGTTACAAGGGTGCCCATGTGCACGGCTTTTCCCTGCGGTCAAAGAACGATTGGGCGAAATCAACCCTTCATAAGTTGAGGTGAGCACCTTTGGCCATGCGCACCGTCACGCTCGTCCTCCTCGTGGCGGTGCTCGCTCTTCCGCTTGCCAGTGCCGAAACCTACCGGATTTCGGGCCAGGCCACCTACAGCGACAACACGCCTGTCATGCTTCGGGATGTCTACGTTGAATGCCGTCCGGGCAACGTGGACTGCTACCAGTACCGCGGCGCCAGCGCCATCACCGATGCCCAAGGTGTGTTCCTCATCGCCATCGAGGTGGACGAAGACGAGGACGGCACGGAGATCTACCTCCAGTTGCGCGGTGAGAACTTCACCCATGTCATCGACCTCGACACCTTCCGCAACACCAGCGAAGGCAAGATGACGCAGAACCTTCGGCTCTCTCAGGACAGTTCCGGCTCGGGCTTCTTTGGTGGGCTTGGGTGCTGTTTGGTGCTCTTCGGGCTGGTGTTCATGTCAACGTTGCTTCGAACCGTGTCGGGACTTGCTACGCCTCGTGGACGAGCCGCCTTCCAAGGCTATCGTGAGCCGGATCGTCATGATTGCCCCGTCTGCAACGAGAGCGTGGCGCAACACAACCTGGTGAAGCACCTCATTTTCGAGCACGATTACGACCCGATGGATGCGGGTGAAGCCGCTGGGCTTGTCATGCGGAAGTCGTGGGAAACTTGAGACGGCTTGAATCATCTTTCAATCCAACTCGTGGCCCTTAGAACTCAATTCTGCATACTTCACAGGAACAGTACTGACGAAATTGTGGTCTGTGATCAGGATCAATGTTGTTCAGGCCCTCAGAATAATCGACTGGTTCTCCCTCTGCAAAGTGTGCCATTTCTGTGAACTGCAATCGTCGATCTTCAGGGCCAAACGTGGCATCTCGTACATTTGGGCTCGTATGGTACTGAAGGTTGGCGGAGTGTTGTTGGAAGAATTCTTGAATTTGATCATGAAACAGCCTGACGCCAGCTGAATCGAGTTGGAAGATTGACGCCCGAAATTGTGGATCTTCCTGACCTTCGAGCCGTATTTCATCGGTCATGCGGACAGGGAACCAACGTTTCCAACCGTACAGTTTGGGTTGGTCGTTCATCAAATTGTACCTGATCGTTACATCTTCCGTGCCCATGTTGTCGCCTCGGAAACCCACGGCGGTTTTTACGTCTGAAGCAGAACCGTCTTCCT
>JBMSEL010000067.1:0-4227 GCA_049412325.1 Candidatus Poseidonia sp. | reverse complement strand
CCGCAGGTCGGTGGCATGTACCACGGCGATCGATCGCGCAAAGAGAGCCTCATCACCCACGGCTTCCGTCTTCCCACCGCAGCGGACAACCGCCCGCTCAAACTCCCTGAATTCCAAAGCCTGGTTCCCCAGATGGTGTATGTTTCAGCCACACCAGGGGAGCGAGAACTTCGTCACCTCTGTGAGATCACCGGACAAACCGTCCCCAACGGCCTGCTTCATTCACCCAGCGGTGGTGGAGCAGGCGAGCCGGACTTGGCCAAAAAGCACCCTGAGGCGGAATCGATGTACGACATGCTGCAAAGCATCCAGGGCATCGCAAAAATGGAACTTCGTCCCACGGGGTTGCTCGACCCTGAAATTGAGGTTCGTCCAACAGCTGGTCAAATCAACGACCTGCTCACGGAGATCAACCTGCGCATTGAACAAGGGGAGCGGTGTTTGGTCACCGTCATGACCATCAAGTTCGCTGAAGAAGTGGCGGCTTACCTCAACCGCATGGGTGTGAAGGCGCACCACCTTCATTCAGAAATCGACACCATTGAGCGAACCGAGATCATCAACGCCCTCCGTCATGGTCATATTGACGTCATCGTCGGTATCAACCTCCTTCGTGAGGGTCTGGACATCCCTGAAGTCAGCCTGGTGGCTATTTTTGACGCCGACCGGCAGGGCTTCCTTCGAAACGAGCGCAGCCTCCTCCAGACCATTGGTCGGGCGGCTCGCAATCAACACGGGAAGGTGTTGCTCTACGCCGACGGGTTCTCGCCCGCCATGGAGGCCGCCATTCGCCAAACGCTCGAACGTCGCCAACGCCAACAGGCCAACAACGAAGCCCTGGGCATCACGCCTCGAACCATCGTCAAGGCCTTGCCGGTGATGGGCGATACGGAGGATGCCACCATTACGGGCACGACCACCGGGAGCGATGGAAAACGCCGCCTCATCGCCAAAAAGGGCGGACGTCGAGATGGGGACTGGGCGCAACGGCTTCGTTTGGGGGCCGGTTCATGGAGTTCGACTGAACAACAAGAAATTTCAATTGAAAATTCAACTTCTCAATTGACATATGACGAACCTGATGACCTGGTGGCGAATTTATCCGCCGATGAGCGAGCCACCCTCATGGAAGAACTTCGCAGGGCGATGAACGAAGCGGCCAAGGACCTTGATTTCGAAGAGGCTGCCCGCCTGCGGGACCGTTTGCACGAGCTCGAACGATGGAATGGCTGAGCAGACCTTGCAAGGGCGACCTTCATGAAGCAAGGCCGCGAGGTTGGGCCATGGCAGTTGACCCCGAAGCCTTCGACGTCCCCGTGGTGGACTACGATTTCTCCAAAGCGACCACGCCTCGTGCGCTGATCGAGCAAATGGCTCAGGCGGGCGGATTTACGGCAACAAAATTTGCTGAGGCCCGGGCCATTCTCGCTGACATGCGGTCCACCATTGATGCCGTTGATGCCGACCCTGCAAGGGTCACCAACTGGCTCTCATTTCCTGCGTGCCTGTGCGCGACCGGGACCCGTGGTTTCTTTGTTGAAGCCATCAAGCGCAAGATGTTCAACGTGGTCTCAACCACCTGCGGAACGCTCGACCATGACATTGCACGAGCGTACAAGCACTACTATCACGGGTCCTTTGACCTTGATGATGTGGAGTTGGGCGAGCACGCTTTGATGCGGCTCGGTAACGTCATCGTCCCCAACGCTTCGTACGGTGAAATCATCGAAGCCATGGTCATGCCTGTGCTCGAAGACATCTACAACGACCGTTTGAAGGAAACCGGTAAGACGGGGGCTGATGCATGGATCGGTTTTGGCTCCATTCACCTCGTGTGGGAACTTGGAAAGCGCATCGGCACCCCGGATACCTTCATCCATTGGGCGGCAAAGCACCGTATTCCAGTGTGCATTCCGGGTATCACGGACGGTTCGATTGGGGCGCAGCTGTTCATGTTCCGGCAACAACATCGCGATTTCCACCTCGATACACTGGCCGACGAGCAAATCATGAGCGATTTGACCTGGGACGTTGAAACGTCCAACGCCCTCATGGTCGGCGGTGGTATTTCCAAGCACCATGTCATCTGGTGGAATCAGTACCGAGGTGGCCTCGACAGTGCGGTCTACATCACCACAGCCCCCGAACACGACGGAAGCCTGTCCGGT
Source organism: Candidatus Poseidonia sp. (assembly GCA_049412325.1). GTDB lineage: Archaea > Thermoplasmatota > Poseidoniia > Poseidoniales > Poseidoniaceae > Poseidonia. The sequence continues at coordinate 2,059 of JBMSEL010000067.1, read as the reverse complement.
GCTCGATTGCGCGAAGCCATTTCCTGGGGAAAAATGCGCCCCGAAGCCCCCCATGTCTGTGTAGAAGGTGATGCGAGCCTGCTGCTTCCGTTGCTGGGCGCTGACCTGTTCAGCGAACCTCACGTGGATTGAAGCTCTGAAAGTTGTGCGATGACCATCATCAAACTTTGCCGCAACGATGTTTTTGGCCGCCAACCTTCTCCATTCACCTCGGTCAACATCGCATGAAGCGGACCCAAATCCGGGCGGGCTCGCTGTGTTTCGTGTTCATCAATGGCGACGGCTTCAACGACAGGTACACCCTTCGCCGCAAGGTGTTCGGTTCCAAACTCCCCCGTCTGGCCTGCGATGGTGCGCTGAACGAGGGCGTCGAATTCACGCCACGTCTCAGCCGTGGTCCATCCGCGGCGACCTGAAACATGGTAGGCGCCGTCATCACAGGGGTGGCGGAGGATGGTGGCAACGATGGCAGAAACATCGTTCAGATCACACCAATAATGGTGCTGTTCAGTGAGGTCCGGGGTCGTTTGTGACCGACTGGCTTGCATCCAAACGCGAAACATCTGTTCACCACGACTGTCACGTGCCGGGGGGAGGACGTCGTGCAAGCAGAGGCTGATTCCTGTCGAATTGGCGATGCCGTGTCGTTGACCATCCACCACCCGTATCAGACGTGCAGAAGGCAAGGACAGGGGTTCGTCGGCTTCGCCAATGAGGAGTTGGACGACGTGTTGGTCGTCTCGGTTCACAAAAGCGAGACCCTCATTGTTCAACGCGACCAATGCCTCCGGAAAGGCAGCTAATACAGCAGCATGCCGTTCGCGCAGTTCAACGCATGCTTCAGGTGCTGCCAGGAACTTCACGCCTTCGAGCGCGGCTTTCGCAAAGATGGCTTGTGACAGATGATGCATGGGGTGGGTCAAGACACACCAGGCGCTCATGGGCTGAGCAGGGGTTGGTGATTCATCAAGGCTCCCGGGGCCGCAACTCAGATCGGAGCGGTGCCGTTCATGGCTTGGAAAACCGTTATTTTTTTCAATTTTCAATTGGAAATATATGAAATATCGAAAATTTTCGAACTCTACAGGTTCGACACCGTGAATGATCGTAGCCATGGTGAGTTCCAATTCAAAAGCGATTCACACTCATGCGAAATTGAGGGGAGATTTATATTGAAAATTGACGCGTTATGCGACATTCAAAAATCAAATTTTTTTCTATATTTCAATTGGTTGAGGTTGAAATTATGCGTCAAATACAATTGGAAATGATATTTTCAAAGGGGAAGAATATATTAGGTGCCGAGGTCGACCATAAAGTAAGCCGAACAAAAATCGGCAAGGAGAGATGGGAAATGAAAAACACAGATTACGACATCCAGGAGTTGCTCCAACGAGATGTCTACGTCAACGATACCAAAGTAGGAACGATTGTGGGTGAGCGACATCACCCAAACGAGGCACGCGTGAAGTCCATGCGGATTCAAGTGTCTCCTGACGTTGCTGACGAATACATGCGAAAACCTGCTGAACTGGCACCGCTACCGAAAGAACTGGTTCACAGCATCCGCGGCGACGGCACCGTAAAGCTGTCAAAATCAATGCGAGAACTCCAGCGTCGCTGGCGAAACACCGTCCGCATCGATGAGAAGCTCTACGCTCCCGATGAGATGTTGGATCGAGCCGTACTTGACAACCAAGGCGAAGAAATCGGCGTCATCACCGGTTTGTTCCGTGTCAAGCGCACCTACAAGGGCGTCATCGTGACGACCCGGATGCGCATGCAGATGGAATTCGGTGTGGATGAACAAATCCGCATTCCGATTTCCGCCCTTGCTCGCACTCGAGAGCGCCTGGACGAAGTCGTCCTTTCTCGCACCTTCGAGAAGGTCATGCAGTTGCCGTCGTACATCACGATCAACAGCATGGAAGAAGAGTGAGCCGGTTCAGTACGAGGCACTGTTTCGCGAGCCGTCATGCTTATGACGGGGGGTCAAGTCGGCGAGTTTACCCTTGCGCGGGTGGCTTAGTCGGTTAGAGCACCCGGCTGATAACCGGGA
>JBMSEL010000034.1:0-19976 GCA_049412325.1 Candidatus Poseidonia sp. | reverse complement strand
CGAAACCGCTGACACCGACATGGACGGCGTGGGCGACAACGCTGACGTGTTCCCAGATGATGGCACCCAAACCACCGACGGTGATGGCGACGGCTACGGCGACAACGCCACCGGCAACAACCCCGATGCCTTCCCAGAAGACGAGAACGAATGGATTGACACCGACGGTGATGGTGTAGGCGACAACGGCGATGCCTTCGCCAACGACGCCACCCAAACCACGGACGCCGACGGGGATGGCTACGGCGACAACATTCAGGGGACGAACCCCGACTTGTTCGTCAACGAAGCCACCCAGTGGGCCGATGCTGACAACGATGGCTACGGCGACAATCCCGACGGCGTGAACGCCGACATGTTCCCCGAGGACCCCACCGAATGGGCTGACAGCGACGGCGATGGTGTGGGCGACAACGCTGACGCCTTCCCCAACGATGCAAGCGAGACCCTCGATACCGACGGCGACGGCATGGGCGACAACGAACAGGCTGTCCTTGAAGCGCAACTCGCCAAGGAAGAGGAAGAAGCCGCTGCGGCTGCCCAACGAAACATGCTCATCGGCATTGGCCTCGTGATGATCATCATCACCGCCGCCGTGGTCGTCGTGCTCCGCAAGCGCATGGCTGAGGAAGGCGAAGCCGAGGTCAAGGATTTCGGCGCCAGCAGCCTGCCAGCTGGCATGCCCGACATGAACGCTCAACCCGCACAAACCTACGCCGCAACCACCACTTCCATGCCCGACATGAACGCTCAACCTACCCCATCCTACGCCACCGCTGCATCGACCATGCCCGATTTGATGGCTCAGCCAGCAGCCACGCAACCCGTGGACGACAGCGCACTCAACTCGCTTGTCGAGCCCGAACCCGTCGCTGCACCCGCTGCGGTTCAGCCCGAGCCTGAGACTGCGCCGGCTGAGCCTACCATGGTCAATCAGTGGACCGACGAAAACGGTCACACCTGGCGCGTGATGAGCGACGGCACGAACCGCTGGTGGAACGGCAACGACTGGCAAAAGGTCTGAGCGAACGAGCATGAACATCAGAGACTTGACGCACGCCGACGTTGAGGCCATGTGGGCCATCAACGAGGAAGGCTTGCCGGGGACCGGTCAGGTTTCCCAAGCCGAACTCGTTGCTTTGCTTGACCTTGCCTCCTTTGCCGTGGGGGCCTACAAAGACGGTCACATGCTTGGCTTCGTGATTTGTCTGCCCCCTCAAACCACCTATGGCAGTTTGAATTACGCTTGGTTCAACCAGCGCTACGACGCCTTCCTCTACGTCGACCGTATTGCCGTGGCAGAACATCAACGGAACCGGGGCGTTGGCTCAATCCTCTACGAACAGGTGATCGCCAACGCCAGCAAGCAATCCGTACCGGTGGCCGCCGAGGTCAACCGCCTTCCGCCGAACCCAGGTTCCATGCGATTTCACGACCGGTTCAACTTCATTAAAGTGGGAACCCTTGACCACGGGCAACACAAATCCGTGACCATGCTTCTGCGCACCGAAGACTGAATCGAAACCGGCGACCAAGGTCTCAACTTGAGACACAACTCCACTCATTTTTCGCGGGTTCCTCTCCTCGTGATAGCAACCTGCGGTATTCCTGCGGATTGAGGACTGCTTCAGTCGCAGCAGCTCTTGGCCAGCGCATCCTGAGCGCAGAAGCAGGTCTTGGCCGGCACGATGTCGGCACGGGCGCTGCGTTCTTCGAACAGGGCGGTGACCTCAGCGAGTTCCTCGGGGGCGTCGCCACGGGCTTCGAGACAGAGTTTGAGGCCCAAGAGACCCCACATGTTGTCCTTCCACAACTTGATGTCAGCGCGGTAGACCTCCTCGGCTTCCTCGATGTGGCCTTGTTCAAAGAGCAGGGCCCCGAGGATGTGGCGGACGGGTTGCATCTGACCCCACGGTTCGTTGTAGGCCAGGTTGAGCGACAGGTCGACGCCGCGGCGCAGTTCGTCGAAGGCGGCGGTGAAATCGCTGGGCTCGCCGGCTTCCTTGGCGAGGAACTGGCGGCGGTATTCGATTTCAGCTTCCAAGATGGAGGCGTTGACGTTGAGGATGGATGGGCCGTCAGCCGGATCTTGGTACATCACGTTGTTGTGCAACACGCGCCCGGCGAGGGCTGGGTTCTGGAGGGCTTCCTTGAACAGGACCTGCTCGGCTTCGGCCTCGGGCACCATGCCCTTGGAGGCATAGGCCACACCACGAGCGTAGTGCTGGGTGGCGATCGTGGCGGGGAAGACGTCCTTGTCGGTGTACATGGGCTCGGCGAGGATTTCGTCCCACTTACCGAATCGAATCATCACGTGCCAGGGCATGGTGACATAGGATTCGAGGAAGATGGCCCCCATGGGAATGATGCCGGCGAGCATGAACTGAACACCGTGGTTTTCGTCCCCTGCTGGGAGGGTCGCAACGGCCTTTCGAGCGTATTTCAGAGCTGTCTGGTACTGGCCGTCAAACATGGCACACCACACGACGAAGTGGTGGTTGTGCATGCGGTAGAACTTGTAGAACTGCGACTCGTTGCCGGTGGTGGCGACGTAATGGTCGTCGGCTTCAACAGCAGCGATGTTGCACTCGATGGCTTCCTTCCACTGACCGACCCAAGCGTCGATGTGAGAGGGCATGTGGACCAGGTGACCCAAGCCGGGCATGCGGGTGCGCAGGACATCGGCGGCAAACAGGGCTCGCTCGGGGAAGGGCGAGAGTTCGAGGGCGTGGCAGTAGAGGTGGCACAACGCAGGGTCAACACGCGCAGCAGGGTCACTTTCGAAGGCGTCCTCCATGATCTTTACCAACAGAAGGGTGTTGTCATCGGCAGGGGTGATCTCACCGGTGGCGGTGTTCTTGTCCCACAGTTGCCAAGCCTTGAGGTTCATGAGCGCCTCCACATAGAGGGCGGTGACGGCGAGGTTGCCAGCGTACTTTTCGTACAGCGGCGCCATGGCCTCGGCAAAGGCCACATTGAGTTCAGGCAGGTTGCCCATGTTGAGCACGGTGGGGTCAGCACCGTCTCGGGCTTCCTGGGTGTGGCGCTTGGAGAGGGCCATGATGAGGTCCTTCTCAAGTTCGGTGCAGTGGTCCATCACGGCGATGGCCTGCTGGATAGCGTCGTAGCCGGAGCCAAGACCGGGCGCCCAGTTGTAGTTGGAGGACAAGCAGTAGGCAATGCCCCAGTGGGCCATGGCGCAGTTGGGGTCAAGTTCGGCACACGCAGCGAAGCAAGCGATGGCTTGCTCGTGGTTGTAGTTCAGGTAATGTCCGTAGGCTTCGACGAACATTTTGCGGGCTTCATCGTTGGCGCAGGTCACGGTGGTTGCAAATGCATAATTGGATTCTTCGCCAAAATCATATTCTTGTGGTGCAAACGACATGATGGTCCCTCTTGGCTTTCCCATATAAATTCTCGTCCATTATTCTATCAATAAATAGTTCCAGTTTTCCATAAGTCGGTCAAAAACCAAGCAATATTGACCCTATTCGGGATATTCTTTCCTGCCCCCGGAAATTCGTTGTTTTGCCGATTTCAAAAAATGGTGTTAAGGAAAAACAGCCGTTTATATCTCAAATGTAAATTTCTAACACCCATGAACAAATCGCTCGCCTTTCTGATCGTCACCCTCTTGACCGCATCTGCCCTTCCGCTCACTGCCACGGCCGATGCCTCCCAGGATATCCCAACCAACGCTGCTGGGACCGGTATTCACGACTCACTTGTTGCTGCCCTGACCCACGCCAACTTGGTGGCTACACTCCAGCAACCCGGCCCGTTCACCGTGTTTGCTCCCACCGACCAAGCGTTCACCGATGCTGGGATTGATCTCAACGACTTCGACACGCCGGAAGAAAACGAGACGCTCACCGCCATTCTGCTCCACCACGTCGTGGCGGGCGAAGTCGGCGCCAGCGACATCAAAGATGGCATGATGACGACCACCGCTAACGGCGACAAGGTGAAGTTCAGCATCACCGGCAGTGGTGATGTCCTCGTCGGTAGCGCCACCGTCACCTTGGCCGACGTCCAAGCCTCCAACGGCATCATCCACGTCATCGACCAAGTGCTCACCCCACCCGTTGATATCCCCACCACGGCCCAAACGACCGGCGTTCATGGCTCACTCGTGGCCGCCGTCATCCAAGCCGACCTTCTCCCCACCCTTCAGGGCCCAGGCCCCTTCACGGTCTTCGCTCCTACCGACCAAGCCTTCACCGATGCAGGCATTGATTTGGGCGCCCTTGACACCCCTGAAGGCAAAGAAACCCTCGCTGACATTCTCCTCTACCACGTCGTTGGCGCTGAGGTCCCAGCCGCCAATGTGACCGACTGCATGAGCGCCGACGCCGCCAACGGTCAACCGCTCTCGTTCACTGTCGGCGACAGCGTGATGGTCAACGACGCCAACGTGTCCACTGCCGACGTCATCACCTCCAACGGCCTCATTCACGTCATTGACAAGGTGCTCATGCCAACCGACACCCCCAACAACATCCCGCGCACAGCGCAGTGCACCGGCATTCACGATTCACTCGTCGCCGGTGTGATCCAAGCCGAGCTCCTCGAAACACTGCAGGGTCCCGGTCCATTCACGGTCTTCGCACCGACCGACCAGGCGTTCACCGATGCCGGTATTGATCTCGCATCCCTCGACACCCCTGAAGGCAAAGAAACGCTTTCGGACATTCTCCTCTACCACGTTGTGGCCGGCGCTGTTCCCGCCGCCAACGTCTCGGACTGCATGACCGCCACCGCCGTCAACGGCCACCCGCTCGCCTTCACCGTTGGTGATGGTGTGATGGTGAACGGCGCCAACGTCAGCTTGGCTGATGTCAACACCAGCAACGGCATCATCCACGTCATCGACAAAGTACTCACGCCAACCGATACGCCCAACGACCTCCCACGAACGGCGCAGTGCACCGGTGTTCACAACTCGCTGGTCAGCGCCGTGGTCCAAGCCGAACTGCTTGAAACGCTTCAGGGCACCGGGCCGTTCACGTTGTTTGCCCCAACCGACCAAGCCTTCGCTGACGCCGGCATTGACCTCGCTGCCCTCGACACCCCAGAAGGCAAGGAAACCCTCACCGACATCTTGCTGTACCACGTCGTGGCCGGCAACGTCCCCTCCACGGCCCTCTCGGAGTGCATGACGGCTGAAGCGGTCAACGGGCAGTCGCTCTCCTTCACGGTCGGCGACAGCGTGATGGTCAATGACGCCACCGTGTCCATCGCCGATGTCAACACCAGCAACGGTGTCATCCACGTCATCGACACGGTGCTCATGCCCACTGACACGCCCAACGATATTCCACGAACCGCCCAATGCACCGGGGTTCACAACTCCTTGGTGAGCGCAGTCGTTCAAGCCGAACTGCTCGAAACGCTCCAGGGCACCGGACCGTTCACGGTCTTCGCTCCGACCGACCAGGCCTTTGCCGACGCGGGCATCGACCTCGCCGCCCTCGACACCCCTGAAGGCAAAGCCACCCTCTCGGACATCCTGCTTTACCACGTCCTCGACAGCGCCGTGCCCGCCGCCAACGTCTCGGACTGCATGACCACCACGTCCATCAATGGCCACCCGCTGGCGTTCAATGTTGGTGCCTCTGTTACCATCAACGGTGCTACGATCACCGCCACCGACGTTCCGGCCAGCAACGGGCTGATTCACGTTATTGACAAGGTGCTCACGCCCACCGACACACCCCGCAACATCCCATCCACCGCCGGATGCACGGGCGTGCACGATTCGCTGGTCGCCGCCGTCATTCAGGCCGATCTCCTCACAACCCTCCAGGGCGAAGGGCCGTTCACACTCTTCGCACCGACCGACCAAGCCTTTGCCGACGCTGGCATCGACCTGGCTGCTCTTGACACCCCTGACGGCGTGGCCACGCTGAGTGACATCCTCCTCGCTCACGTGGTCGCTGCCTCGGTGCCTGCTGCCGATGTCTCGGACTGCATGACGGCGCAATCCGCCAACGGCCACAGCCTTGCGTTCACTGTTGGCGACACCGTGATGGTCAACGGCGCCACAGTGACCACCGCCGACGTGATGACCAGCAACGGCATCATTCACGTCATCGACAAGGTGCTCGTGCCCACGGACACGCCCAACGACCTTCCACGCACGGCTCAATGCACCGGCGTGCACAATTCGCTGGTTGCTGCGGTGATTCAGGCAGAACTGCTCGAGACCCTGCAGGGTGATGGACCGTTTACGCTCTTCGCTCCCACCGACCAGGCCTTTGCCGACGCTGGAATTGACCTCGCTGCTCTTGACACCGTTGAGGGCAAGGCACAACTCACGGACATCCTGCTGTCCCACGTGGTCGCCGGAGCCGTTCCAGCCGCCAATGTATCCAACTGCATGACGGCAGCGACCGTGAGCGGCCACAGCCTTTCCTTCACGGTCGGCGACACCGTCATGGTCAACGGCGCCACGGTGACCTCGGCTGATGTGATGACCAGCAATGGCATCATCCACGTCATTGACACCGTGCTGACCCCAACCGACGCCTACAACGACATCCCCGCAACCGCAGGATGCACCGGTGTTCACACCTCGCTCGTCGCCGCCTTGATTCAGGCCGAGTTGGTTGAAACCTTGCAGGGTGAAGGACCGTACACGGTCTTCGCCCCCACTGACGAAGCCTTTGCTGCGGCTGGTATTGACCTCGCTGAGCTTGACACCGAGGAAGGGAAAGAGACCCTTTCCAACATTCTGCTGTTCCACGTGTACGCCGGTACGCTCGCCTCCAGCGACATCACCGAGGGCAAGAAACTCCGCATGGTCAACGGCGACGATGCGGTGTTCTCCCCGGGTATCATCGAGGGAGCCAACATCACGATGGTGGACGTGCAAACCTCGAACGGCGTGATTCACGTCATCGATGCGGTGCTCACGCCCCCCGCAGAAGAAACCGATACCGGTGCAGGTACTTCGGGCACATCGGACGGCGAAAGCAGCGATTGGATCCTCTACCTTGGACTTGCCCTGGTCATCGCCAGCGTGGTCGGCTTGGTCGTCGTTCGCTTGATTCGTAAAACGCCTGAAGGATTGGAATCCATCCAAGCCCTTGGCAAGACCGACGTGGTCTCGACCCAATTCGCTTCAACCGCCGCCAGCACGGCCATGCCCGACATGACGGCCCAACCGGCTGCCGCCCAACCGGCCTATGTGCAACAAGCCACTCAGCAGACCTACCAGCAACAGGCCTACCAACAGCAGACCTACCAGGCAGCCGCTGCACAACCTGCTGCCGCTCAAGTTCTCGATGACAGTGCGCTCAGTGCGTTCTACGAGCCCGAGCCAGCCGCTGCACAACCTGTTGCCGCTCAGCCCGTCACCGTGGCCGAACCCGTGGCGCAAGCCCAGCCCGCTGCGGCCGTAGCCCTTCCCGCTGCCGAGCCAGCCGTTGTTGCCCAACCCGTGGCTGCTCAGCCTGCTGTGGTGGAGCAACCCGCTGCCCCTCTGGCCGAACCAACCGTGGTGAACCAGTGGACCGACGAAACCGGCCACACGTGGCGTATCATGAGCGACGGTTCGCACCGATGGTGGAACGGCAACGACTGGCAAAAGGTCTGAGACATTCACCGTCTGGCGACCTCAATCTCGCCGATAACCTCATGCGGAAGAGAGAGGATTAAGCAGCATGTGGGACCTTCTCCCCGTAGCGTTCCTGCTGATGTTTGTGGCCTACCGTATTTGGAGGGCAATCTCCTCAGGCGAGTTTGGTGAACTCACGGAATTCGGAAAGATGCTGAAGGAATTGAACGAGGACATCTTTGGTGGCGAAACACGCAACTTTGTCCTCAAAACGGAAGCTGGTGAGCGGACGGTTGGAGTGAAAACGTATCGGGACGTTGATTTTTGGGCCGATGACCATGCCGGAACGATTTGGTGCGAACAAGAGGGGCCAGGAGGGCGCCACTTCACTTTTCAAATCACACTCGGAGCCGACGACATAATGACGTTGGTTGAGATGGACGGCGAGGAAGAAGTCAGAAAGGCAGAATTCAACCTTGACAAGTCAGAAGGGCTGTCCATGATGAACACGGTGAGGTCGTACCTTCATCGAATCAGCGGACCTGCGGACAACGAACAAGGAGACAATCGGGAAGAGGAGATGAGCACAGACAAACCGAATTTTTGGGAGGGCGTCAAGGAAAAATGAACGGCAACGACTGGCAAAAGGTCTGAGACAACGGTTTGAAGATGCAACAAGGTTCACCATCGACCTCGATGGTGTTTCTCATGCACAAACGGTTCCGTACCATTGGAGAAGGAAAAGACCGCTCTGCCTCATCAAGCGCAAGCAGTCATTCTACCACAATGCGGCTGCAACAATAGGAACGAATATATCCGAAAAGGAAAAGGCCGGGGAATGACACGAAATTGGAACACCATTTGGCGCTACATTCACCTTTCACTCGGCTTGATCTTGGTCGTTTACCACGCACGCATTGCTTACTACCACCAAGGCATGTTCGGCGTGACCACACTGTGGTCCCCAGAGACGGACAAGTTCATCTCAACCACCTTCATTTTCTTGGTGATGTGGACCGGCCTGGCCAAATGGCCCATCTATCCCTGGTACAAAAAGCGCCAGAACCGCAAAAAGCGAGAAGCAAAAGCCGAGGCTGCTGCAGAACACACTGCTGAAGCGTGATCGACAGCCACCGAGCACCCTGTTCAGCCGGTGTTGAACAGGAGTATATGAGCGCCAAAATGAACAACGGTGCATGGGCCTGCCCGAGCACCTCGCCGAGCGCTGTCGCTGGTCCAACGACCACCGTGAACCGGTGGGTGAAGGACCCGTCGTGGTCTGGCTCAAGTCGCTGTTTCGCGTCCATGAGAACCCCGTGGTGGACGTGGGCCGATGGATGGCCCACCACCACAACCGCCCGCTGCTGATTTACCACGGGCTCGACGAACGCTACCCGCACGCCTCGCTGCGCCATCACAACGTCGTCATGGACGCTGCCGTGGACCTGCATCGGGGCTTCACCAAACAAGGCCTGCGCTATGTGTTTCATCTCGCCCGAGAAGGACATCGCCCTTCGGTCATGAAAGAATTGGCCCAGCAAGCGAGCATGGTCGTCACCGACCTGTTCCCGTTGCCGCCCTGGACCGATTGGGTTTCCACCGTGGCCGACCTAACCGAAGGACCCGTGGTCGAAGTGGACGGCCACTGCGTGATTCCTATGCCGCTTTACGGCCGCTCGGTCGACCGGCCGTTCAAGTTCCGAGACGGCACCAAGAAACTGCGCAAGCAGCGCCTCCAACGGCGATGGCCCGAACTCGAGCTCGAGGCGGAAGCCTACGGCGGTGACCTGCCGTTTGAGCCCGTGCTGGTGGAACATCAACTGGCCGACCTCGACCAGCGCTGGGCCTTGCTCCAACAGTGCAACATTGACCCCACGGTTCACCCCGTGTGGCGATTCAAGGGCGGCGAGCAGGCCGCCCTCGCTCGCTGGCAGGTCTTCAAGGACAAGGGGCTCAACGGCTACGCACGACGCCGAAACAACGCCGCCGACACCGACGGCGTGTCCCGTATGTCGGCCTACATCCACTACGGCATGATCTCCCCGATGCGCATCGCACGCGAAGCGGCTGAAGTCGGGACCAAATCTGCCGACAAGTACCTCGACGAACTGCTCGTGTTCCGCGAGCATGCCTGGCACCACGTCTACGCCGCCGACGAACCTTACGGCGTGCACAACCTTCCCGAATGGGCTCGCCTCTCGTGGCGCTCCACCGCCGACGACCCACGAACCACCAGATACTCGCTCCGTCAACTCCAACGGGCCGACGTTCACGACCCGCTCTGGGCGGCCTGTCAGCGCTCACTCCTGCGCCACGGTGAGCTGCACAACAATGTCCGCATGACCTGGGGCAAGGCCTTGACCGGCTGGACTGACGACGTGGAGCAATCGATGGCCTACGGTCAAGCCCTCAACGACATGTACGCCCTGGACGGTCGCGACCCGTCCTCGGTGGTCGGTGTCCAGTGGTGCCATGGCTTGTTTGACCGGCCGTTCCATCCACCTGCTCCCATCCTTGGTTTGGTTCGGCAGCGTGACCCTCGGACCCACATGAGTCGGCTGGATATGGACCGATACCGGGCCTTCACCGACCAGCCAGCCTCCTCCACCGACCATCCCATCGTCGTGGTCGGCGCGGGTCTTGCCGGCGCTACGGCTGCTCGTCTGCTCGCCGACCACGGCTTTGACGTGGTCGTCCTCGACAAAGGACAGCGCGTGGGCGGTCGCAGCTCGCGCCGCCGTCTCGATGATGTGGTCATCACCCACGGCGCCGCTCACCTTCACGAGTGGCCCGCTTGGATGAACGCGTGGGCTGAAGTGGAACAGGACAAGGGGCGGGCCGTCACTGGCGATGGGCACCGTCTGCTCAACGGTCCGGAAACCATCGCTGGCTGGCTGGAAGGCATTGACGTGCTGACCAGCACAACGGTCACCCGCATTGAACAGGACGGCGAAGTGTGGAGCATTCACGACGAGGAGGGCAACCGCTGGCAGGCCTCGGGCGTGGTCGTCACCGCCCCACTGCCCCAACTGCACCGGATGATGGCCGAGGCCCCGGAAGCGTGGTCGAGTCATCCCTACGAAGCGACGTGGACGGTGGTGCTCGCTCACCAAACACCTGCGCCTGAAGGCCTCGCTGAGGCACTCCACGGCCTTGGCATGACGACTGACACCGGTGATGATGGCCTGGGCCTCGTTGTGCACCTGCCGACCGATTGGAGCCAAGAACACCTCGAGATGGAGCGTACCGACGTCCTGCAAGCCTTCATCGGCCTCACGGGGGGTTTGAACAAAGTCCACTCAGCATGGCTGACCGCTGCGAGCAGCCAGGCTCACCGGTGGCGCTACGGACGGTCCGCCAGCCCGGGTGTTCGCGCCAACTTGCCACGACTGGTGGAAGCCGGTGATGCGTGGGGTGAGCCCGTAGGAAGTGGAGGAGCAGCGCTTCGCTCAGGAGCGTGGGCGGCCGCCAGCATCGCCTGGCAGTGCAGCCAACACCTCCAACCCAAACCGGCCGCCGTCCAGCAAACGCTGTTCTAAATGCCTCTTCAAACATCCAACCGGAAGAAGGGCTATACCCCCCACCCTCGTTTTCCTCTCATGGATGACAAGCCCAACGACGACGGACCCCCTCAACCCATCCTCATTCAATCGGGCTCGGTGCTATCCGTCGAGGAAAGCACGGTTGTTCAAACCGATGACTCGGCTTCTGCTCAAGAGGTGAAGAGCACCCCTGACGGACTCGAGAGTGCCATCAAGCGATTCGAGACCCTCAATGCGCAGACCGACCCCGGAAGGGCTCTCTCGTACATTGCCGTCGTCTTTTTGCTCGGAGGACCGATTCTGGCATTTATGGGCTTGGAAGGTTCGATGGATCTTGAAGAAGCCTTCAACACCTGTTGTGGTGGAATCATCATCGGTCTTGTGTTGGCATTGATTTCTGCAGCCCAAACGAGCGCGTATCAGAAAGAAGTTCGCCTTGCCTATGATACGGTCAAAGCGGAGGCCAATGTTCGGACACCTCCGACAACGTATTCCCACGTTGGCATCGCAGTGTCGTTGATTCTCATTGGTTTGATTCTGTTGATTAATGTCCCCGACCTGTTCCTGATTGGATTGATCATGGTTGGTGCTGGAGTGGTGGTTGCATCACTGGGAACCACCCAGAACAAAAAGAAATCTCAGGAACAAGTGTTGGCCCAAGCAAAATTGGAACTCGAGCGACGTGATGACCGTTGATTGGCCTTCACTCGCCGACACGCTCGATGACACGGACGTGGTCGCCGCGCATGTTGAGCGTCATCGGGATGATTTGCTCGTAGAGTTCCATGCTGACCTCTTCCTTCGATTCGGACACGCTGGTGATACGAGCCTTCTCGCCCTTGAAGGCGCCCGTGACGATTTCGACAATACAGCCGACTTCGATGCCGCTGGTGACGGCCTTGGGCTCCAAGTAGGGCAAGATGTCCTCGAGTGGGGCTTCACCGGGAAGCACGCTCTTGGCGTTCTTGAGTGGAGACTGGTTGATACCACGACGAGCCGATGGGTCTCGGCCACCGGAACGACCGATGAGCTTCTCCACGTGGTGCAGCGCACTGGATTCAACGAAGACGTAGCCGCGCATGGCGGGCGGATGGAGGATGGACATGATCTCGCTCTGCAGTGCCACCATCGAACCGCTGCCGTGAAGACGAGCGTACATTTCGTCAGCGACTCGCTGCTCGGAGTTGATGGCCGTCTTCACGATGTAGAGGAACGAGCCGACGCTGCCGTACATCTCACGGAAGAGGCCGTGAGCGTTCTCCATGTCAAGGTCGGAGAAGATGCAGTTGTAGTCCTTGATGGTCCCGGGGTCGACCCATTCGGCTCGGGTGTAGATGCCGGAGGGGGTGACCTCGTCGCTCTTGGAGACGACGAGAATGGGCATGACATCCACGAGGTTGCGGCCCATGTCGATACCACGCTCGGGGCCGGTGCCGTGGTAGTACAGGTCTTCCAAGGGAATGCCGGTGGACTGGGCCACGCGATCGAGAACTTCCTCAGGGGTGTCAGCGACGCCCCAAACACCGTCCCAAAGGTCGGGGAAGTGCTCGGTGCTGCTGTTGCGCTTGAGCAACAACAATTTCTCTTCAAAGCGAACAAAGGCTACAAATGCTTCAGTCATGTTCAATCACGCTCCAATTCAGTTGCCGATGCCAAAGACATCCTGAATCAACCATGGGAAAAAGTTGTCCATGAGCACCAGAATGGCAAAGCCGATGGCGCCCAGCACGAACAAACCGATGCCACAGATGATCGCCGTTTGGCGGAATTCCTGTTTCGATGGCTTGCGCGCCATGCGAATGATCCGAGCCCAGGAGCCACGGGTAATCTTGCGGAACTGGGCCTCAATCTTATCCTGCTGCTCTTGGACCCTCATCTCGAAGGACTTGTTGGCGGTCGATTCGTCAGACATGGTCTAACCTCAGCCTACCGAGCCACCAACCCCCTCATTATAACGGCTCCGCATCCATTGACGGGCCCTCAGCACGCGTGTTGGCAGGGGAGGGTTGATTTGGGACGAGCGGGCCAGCACAGCCGATGGCGGAACGAAACCCGTACGAGGTCTTGGGCGTCAGTCGTCAGGCCAGCGACGGCGAAATCAAGCGTGCGTTCCGCAAATTGGCCCGCCAATACCACCCCGACCGCAACCAAGGCGACGCCGGTGCGGAAGCCAAATTCAAGGAAGTTCAGGCCGCCTACGACGCCATCGGCACCTCCGAAGATCGCCGTGAATTTGACCAACAAGAACAGATGCGAAATATGTTCGCCGGCGGCCGCGGTCGTGGTGGCCCGTCAATGAATTTCGGCGGCATGGGCGGTGGCGGCCTCGAAGACATTCTCGGCCAGATGTTTGGTGGCGGAGGCGGCATGGGTGGCATGCCTCGGCAACCACCACGTTCTGCACCTCGCCAGCAACCCAAGGCGGCGACCATCAACGTCGGCCTTGACATCACGATGGAACAGGCCGCAGAGGGTGGTGAATTCACCTTCTCCTACAAGCGCTTCAAACGCCAAGGCACGAGCATGGAAACCAAGCGAACCACGCTCAAACTTCGCCTCGACGCCGGTGTCTCGCACGGCACGACCCGGACGCTCAAGGGCCAGGGTCACGACCACCCAGAGGGCGAACGTGGCGACGTCGTGGTCACCGTTCGCATCGATGCCGGTGAAGCCTACCGATGGGAGGGCGACCAGTTGGTGCAGGAAGTGCCCGTGCCGTACTCGGTCATGATGCTGGGCGGCAAGGTCAGCGTGAAACTGCTCTCAGGCAAGACCGGGAAGCTCTCGGTGGACGCCATGACGCAAGTGGGCGACCGCCGACGCATGGCCAAGGCCGGCTACAACGGCGGCGATTTGACCCTTGAATTCGTCCTCGCCGAACCTGAAGCCCTCACCGACGCCCAACGCCAAGCGCTGGAGGACCTCGGGTCGGCCGGCTTGTGAATCGTTGACTTCATCTAATCTCAACCGAACCCTCGGCCCATGGCGGGAGGACGGCACCGTGGACGTGGGCGCAACAACAACCGTCAGCGCAAGCAGAACAAGGGGCCGCAAACACCGCCGGATGAACGCCTGTGGCGCCGTGTCACCCAACACTTCGGCGAAGACCAGTGGGGGCAGGTGTGGACCGGTGAAACCATCGCTTCGTGGATCACCGAAAAAGAGCACCTCGCGGGTCAATTTCGTGCCGACCCCAAAGCCGAACGAGCTCTGCTGAGCAAGGTCAACGAAGCCCTTGCTCACGGTCGGAAGGAGGCCACCTACATTCTGCCCGACGAGGACAAGGCCGTCCGCTTTCGTACCAAAGCCTCCCTCGATACGCTCGAAGCAGCCGTCAACCAATGGAAGAATTTCTTCAGTCGCCACGCCGGGAAAGGGGAAACGCCGCTACATGGACGACCACCGCTGACCGCGCAGGACGCCAACGAAGACGACGTTGCGATGTACCATCTGCTCGAGGATGTCTGGGAGGCCATGCTGCTGGGCGAGCCGCTCCCCGAGGCCTATGCACTCGACGACCAAGGATGCACCACGATGCAGGGTTTTGACCTCATCCGCGAAGCCCGCAAGTGCGCCGCCGTCCGTTCCGGTCTTCGCTTCCGAGACGACGAGCCGGCGATGGCCCTCTTGCTGATGCAGGCCGGCCGCTGGACAACCCGAGAACTGCTGGACGCTCGCTTGGAAGGTCGCCGTCGTGAAAACCGAAACCCCTTCCCACGCACCTACGATGTGACGTTGGTGGACCACGCTGACGCCTTGGGTGAAGTGGCAGGCGACGCGGAAGTCACAGGTGGACGCACCGACCTGCGCCATCTCCCGCTGGTGACCATCGACCCGCCCGACGCCAAGGATTTCGACGATGCCGTTTGCTTGGTGGAAGAAAATGGACAGCGAACCCTCTGGGTGGCCATCGCTGACGTGGCCCATTACGTGCAGGCCGGCACGGCGCTCGACCGGTCGGCCGCCGCCCGTGCAACTTCGGTCTATTTGCCTCACACGGTGCTTCCGATGCTGCCACCCAAACTGGCCGATGACCTGTGTTCGCTTCGAGCCAATGTCGACCGTTTGGCCATGGTCGTCGGCATGGACCTTGATGACGGAAACAACGTCGTGAACACCCACGCCTACGAGGCCGTGATTCACGTCAAGGACAACATCGCCTACGGCGACGTGCTCGAGACCGATGCCTACGACGACATGCTCGCCCTGGCAGCGACATGGCAGGACCGAGAGGTTCGCCTCAACCTCAACAACCCCGAACTTCGCCCGCGCCTCCACGGCGAGGATGAGCTGCGCGTGGAGGTCAAATGGCCCAATGAAGCAACCCGAATGATCGAGTCGTTCATGGTCGCCACCAACGCAGCCGTCGGCCACCTGTTGGGGGCTGCAGGTGCACCGCTTCCCTGGCGCTGCCACGCCCCACCCGACCGTCCCGAAGTGGAGGGGTTGAACGCCAAACTCGCAGCCTTGGACATTGGCATCCAATTGCCCATGCCCAGCCAGCGCAAGCACGGGCAGACCGAGACCGATGAACTCGCCAACCTTCTGGGGGACTGGGCTGATTTGGGCGGCGGAGGCATCGACCTCTCGGGCATGGATGAGACCACGTCCGATGATGACCCGTCGGAGCAGGTCCCGGACTACCTGTCAAGCGTCATCGACCCCGAGGCTCGCAACGGCATCTTGGCCTCCCTCGAAGAGGCGCAAGCCGCCGCCAGCACGCTCACGGAAACCACGCGACGCATCGTCGACCAGGGGCTGTTCCAACTGATGCAACGCGCCCGGTACGACGAGCGAAATGGCGGTCATTTCGGTCTCAATCTGGACGCTTACGTCCACTTCACCTCCCCGATTCGTCGCTACCCCGACCTGATGACGCACCGTCAACTCAAGGCCTACATCCATGGCCGGGACTGGGTCCATGACACGGCCGAAACCGCAAGGTTGGCCGAACACTGCAGCGAACAAGGCCTGGCGGCCAAACGCATGGAGTGGGAACTGGTGGCCAACGCCTATCACGTCCACCTGATGAATGGCGGACGCTTGGGCGACGAAGGCCCTTCGGACGTTTCGGTCGCCACCTCCTACAACGCTCGAGTCACCGGGATGCGAGGCGTGTGGGTCTTCCTCGATTTGGCCGACGACGGGGCCGTTTCAGGCCGCATGCACCTGCGTCAACTCGATGGGAAGCGTCGCTTGGTGGTGGACGACCACGGGTTGGAGGTAACCGTCGCTGAGCCCGACCACAACGGTGAGCATCCGACCATCCTGCGACTGGGCCAGCGTTTCCCGTGTCGGCTTCGTGGACTTGACATCTGGTCGGGTAGTCTCGACTTGGCGCCGCAATAACCCCTCAAACGGGAACAAACGTGCCAATGAGCATCAGGACAAAGAAAATGGCACAGAGGATGCCAAAAATGGATTCGATCACCAAACTGGCAGTTGAGCCTGTGTTCGGCATGCCGTTGGCCATTTGCCAGTCCGCCTTGCCTTTGTAGTAGGCGGCGTCAAGGAATAGCACGGCGGTGAATGAACCGCAGCAAACCAGCGATGAAAGATCCATCAGGAGGTAAGAACCACTGGCTTCTGCCAAGAAGCTTGCAATAATGGCGCCAATAATACCGAAGGCAAGGACGATGTAGGAGATCGTGCGATAATTCGTGGTTGGCTTGTAAGTCAGTGGGATGTACATGACTTGCTGGGGAACCATGGTTGTTCCAGCCATCATCGGCTGCATTTGGCCTTGGATGTATTGCGTTGGTGGCGGCGTGGTAGGAATGGGTGAGGGGGCTTGGCCCGTCGCAGGCATAGCGGGTTGAGCGATGTGCTGGGCCGGTGGGGGATGACCAACTTCAGGCTGTGTGGATGGTTGCTCCCAAAGCGGATCTATCTTCGGACGTTCATCGTTCATGCCGATATGAAGACTTTCCGCTATCTAACCATTACTCAAATTTTGTAGTCAAAACGACGCCTTTATATTGACTACATTAACCCGAGAAACATGGCCCGAGTCGTCGCTGAGAAGTGCACCTGCGGCTGCAAGATGAAACGCCTCTACACCCGTGCTGAAGGCGGAAAAGGGTGGGAAAGCGTTGGCTGGTTGTGCACCTGCGGCTGCGGCTGCGTGAGCATGGACGAGGCTTGGCAGGAAGGAGAATGCTGCAGCAACTGAGGTGAGCATCATGGATGAACGCCAACTCTCGCTGAGCGTGACCGGCATGTCCTGTGCGGCGTGTGTGGCTTCGGTGGAACGGGTGCTGTCTGGCGTGGACGGCGTGACGAGCGTAAGCGTGAATCTCCCCCTTGAGAAAGCGATCATCACCCTTGACACACCGAGTTCGGACGCCCTGCGAAAAACCTGCATCAACACCGTGGAAGGCGCCGGCTTCGGTGCAAGTGAACTCATTCCAGCCCTCAAAGCCCGGCGCATCAACGAGGAGCGCGTGGCTGCTCAACGGCGAAAGGTGGGGCTGGCCTTTGCCCTTGCCGTTCCCGTGTTTGTGCTCTCCATGCTGTTGGACGACATGGGTTCGCTGGGACCGCTCGACCTTCGCCTGAGTTTGGCGATGCTCGCTGCTCTCCCGGTCTACGCCTTGTCGGGTGCTGATTTCCACCGAAACGCCTGGGCCTCGCTGCGACGAGGAACGGCCAACATGGACGTGCTGGTTCACCTCGGCACCACCGTGGCCATGCTGTGGTCTTCACTGGTGACCCTCGCTCCGCTGCTGAACTTCCTGCCCGAGTTTGTCGGTGAGGCCGACCATGTCTTCTTCGACGGTGCAGCCTTCATCATCGCCTTTGTTCTCCTCGGTAACTACCTCGAAGCGCGGGCGAAACTGAAGGCCACCGACGCCGTTCACGGGCTGATGCGTCTGCAACCCAAGGAGGCATGGGTGGTCGTGGACGAAGGTACGGTGGCAACACCGGTGGACGAGATTCCACGCGAGACCTTGCTCAAAGTCCGTGCTGGAGAGACGGTCCCCCTGGACGCCGTGGTCGAAGAGGGCGACGCCACGATGGACGAATCCATGATGTCGGGCGAATCCTTTCCTGTTCGCAAAACACCGGGCGACGCTGTGTCGGCCGGTACCGTGGTGCTCGACAGTACCCTGCTCGTGCGCACCACGGCGCTCGTCGGCGACACCATGTTGGCCAAGGTCATTCGACTGGTCGACGAAGCACAAATGGGCAAAGCGCCGATTCAGCGTCTGGTCGATCGTATCTCGGCGGTGTTCGTTCCTGTCGTCGTCGTGGCCGCCGTGCTGGCCGCCGCCGTCTGGTGGTTCATGGCCGACAGCCTGGCCCCGAACAGCAGCATGACACCGGTCGAGATGTCCGTCATGGTGCTCGTGTCCACGTTGGTCATCGCATGCCCGTGTGCTTTGGGCCTCGCCACACCCACGGCCCTCGTTGTGGGAACCGGGCGTGGGGCCCGCTACGGCCTCCTCATCAAGGGCATCGAAGCCCTCGAGCAAGCCCACGGGACCACCACGGTCGTGCTCGACAAGACGGGGACCATCACCTCAGGTTCGCCTCGTGTCAGCCACATCGAGTTGCTCGACAGCGACGTGGAAGAGTTGCTTTGCTTGGCGTCATCGCTGGAGGCCGAATCCACTCACCCCATTGCTGGGGCCGTTCACGCCGCATGGGAAAACCTCGGTTACCCACGCCCCGAGGTAGAGGACGTTCGGACCTTCCCTGGCCTGGGCCTTGTCGGAAGTCTTCAGGGAGAGGCGGTCGCCGTAGGCAACCTCGAGCTGATGGAAGAATTGCTCAGCGAACTCCCCGAGAACGTGGAGGAACAGATCGCCGTTCGCGCACGCCGAGGGACCACGGTCGTGCTGGTGGCCAAAGGCCAACGCTTGCTCGGCTGGTTGGAGTTCAGTGACCGTATTCGTGAGACGTCTGAAGCAGCGATTCGGCGACTCAAGCAAGCGGGCATCAAGGTGGTCATGCTGACCGGCGACCGAGAAGAAGTGGCTCAAACGGTGGCCGAAACGGTCGGCATCACCGAGGTCGTGGCCGGTGTCAAACCGGACGAGAAGGCCGACCATGTTCGTCGCTTGCAGGAAAACGGCGTGGTCGCGATGATCGGCGACGGCATCAACGACGCCGCCGCCTTGACGGTGGCCAACGTCGGTATCGCCATGGGGGCCGGCAGCGAAATCGCGCTCGAAAGCGCCGACATGGTGTTGGTTCGCAACGATTTGGCTGACGCCGTGGCCGCCCTCGAACTGGGCCGGGCGACCATGGCCCGCATTCGCACCAACCTGGGCTGGGCCTTCGTCTACAACCTCATCGGTTTGCCCTTGGCGATGGGGGTGCTGTTCCCATGGACAGGATGGCTCCTCCCGCCGGCCTTTGCCGCTGCTGCAATGTCGTTGTCTTCGGTCAGCGTTGTGGGCAATTCCCTCATTTTACGAGGTTGGAAGCCGGCGGCCAGCCTCCGGTCGGGTGAAATCTGAGGACCTACCACGTGTTGCCCACGGCATGAACAGAGCATGCCATCGCTTCGTCCTCTCAAGAAAGGGTTGAAATCCCACACCGTTCTGCCCATGCCATGGGAACCAAAACCCACTATCTGACCATCACCGGCATGACCTGTGGATGCTGCTCCGGCCGAGTGAATCGCGCCCTGCAAGCCAACCCTGAGGTCATTGAGACCATGATCTCGTTCGAGTCGCCTCAAGGAGCGGTGCTCACCACCGACGCGCTGTCCACCGACGATGTGATTGCCATCGTTGCCGCCACCGGCTTCGGTGTTTCCGCTTGACATCGTTTTCATCGGCGGTTTGAAATCCACCCGTTCCTGCCCACAGCCTGCGCGGGGGTCGCCCAGCTTGGTCAACGGCGGTGGGTTTAGGTCCCATTCCTTA